>JAQBNO010000036.1 GCA_028288485.1 Segetibacter sp. | reverse complement strand
GCCCAGTCATCTATCCTCGTATAATCAGAAGGATCAAGGCTGTTACCAACAAAGCGGATAAAAGCTTTTGGAATGGTTAAGTACATGTGTACACAGTCGCGCCGACCAGCTGAGTCTGTAATGATATAACCGACGTTTAATTTGTTTAATGTTTTTAGTGTATACTCACTTTCCTCTTTAGTTCCAAACCATTCAGGATTTCTCACTTCCAGGAAAAATTGCAGGTCGGTAGGAAGGCTTTCAAGGTAATTAAAAAGGCTTTCCTTCTTTTTGGGAGAAAACCGATCGCTCACCTGTAGGAAAATTGGGCCGAGGTGGTCACCAAATGCAACAATACCTTTAAGGAAATCGTTGGTTTTATCTTCAATATTTACAAATGAGCTATAGTGACTGATAGTTTGTGGCACTTTGGGACAAAATAGAAAATCCTTGCCGGCCGCTCTATCTGCCCACTTTTTTATTCCCTCTGGCGGGTATGTTTTATAATGGGTTGCATTCAGTTCAATAGAATTATAATGCTGTACGTAATGATCGAGGAACTTTGCTTCTTTGGTTCCCTCGGGGTAAATTTTACCTAACCATTCAGTCCGACCCCATTTAGCGCAGCCAACATAAATTTTTGGGCTGGATATTTTTTTCCCTTTTAAAATCTTGCTATTCCATTGAGGCTCACCAGATAAGGAGAGGTTGATTGTTTTTAGCTCCTCAAGAGCCACTTTTCCAAAATCCATAGCAGAGCATTTACTGCAAGTTACTTAAAGGGAGATTTGGAAAGAAACAATAAATTTGAATAAAGATTTCTATATGACTTCGTTTGTGGGGGAATGTCAAATGCCGGTGTATCTACCTGGCGGGGAAGAAATGAGCAGAGAGGAGTTTCATGCGTTTTGTATAGCAACCAATCATAGGCGGATTGAGAGAGATGAAAATAATCAATATTTATTATGCCTCCTGTAGTCGTGAAACCGGAAGAAAACATTTAAAAATTGCTTCCCCAATAGAAGTAGGAGTACAAAAACTGGCTTAGGAGCAGCCTTTGACAGCTCTACAGGTTGAGCTGCTCGCTGGTTCATTGAGAAGCCCTCATGCTGCCAGGATAAAGAAGGAGAAGTGGAATCAACTTTCGGACAAGGAAAAAATTTCGTTTTTACCATTTGCCCCTGCATTTTTATTAGAAGTACTATCAACCAGAGATAAGCTTGTTACAGCACGAGCAAAAATGCAAAAGTGGATACAAAACCGAACTCAACTTGGATGGCTGATAGTAGCAAAAGAACAATCGACTTTTATCTACCCCGCTGATGGAACTGTTGCCGAGATAATAGGTTTTGATAAAAGGTTCAGGAGAGAATGTTTTGCCTGGTTTTAAATTTGACCTTTCTGTTCCGGAAGATTGAGAATCTCCCGGAGTTAATCGTAGAAATAACAGATTGAGTAAAAGGGTCAATCAAAGGTTTTCAGTTGAAGAGTCCGCCAAAGGCGGGAACGGCTGCTAAAGGGTAAGACAAATGCGGGCTAAAAAAAACTACGACTTAAAACTCTCCACGATGTCGCCACAGATATCAGACACTACCATTTTTTCTGCAAGTTTGATCATGTTAGAAAAAGCAATTGCGCTACTAATTCCGTGACCGATCACGACCGGCTTCGCTACGCCTAAAACCGGTGTTCCGCCGTAATTTTCATAATTAAAACGGAGCATAAAATCATCTTTTATGTTGCGCTCCACCGCCGTACCGTACAGGCTTTCAGCCATCTTTAATACTACATTTCCCGTAAACCCTTCGCAAACGATCACATCTGCTTTGTCGGAAAAAACATCTCGCCCTTCAACATTACCAACAAAATTTATGGCGTTGTTGTCTTTCAATAATTGGTAGGTAGCCTGTGCAAGAATATTTCCTTTGCCTTCCTCTTCACCTACGTTTAATAATCCGACTTTAGGATGCGGAATATCAAAAATGTCTTTAGCGTACAGACTTCCTAAGATGGCAAACTGGTTTAGATTTTCCGGTTTGCAATCTGCATTTAGCCCCACATCTAATAAAATACCGTTCTCACCATTTGTTTTAGGAACTATGGTTGCAATAGCAGGACGCTGAACACCGTTAATGGCTTTAATGCTATACAGGGCGCCCACGAGCATCGCACCCGTGTTTCCGGCACTTAAAAATGCATCGATCTTACCGGTAGCTAGCTGGTGAAAGCCGACAGCTATAGACGACTGCTGTTTTTCTTTAAACGCCCTGGTAGGGTGTTCGTGCATGTCGATCTCCTGTGGAGTATGCACAATAATTATTTCAGGAGCCGTGAGAGAAAATTCGGTTAAAAGAGCTGTTAACTGTGCTTCATTGCCATAACAAAATAATTGGGCAGGAGAACCGGACGTAGATAAATAAGTTTGGAGACCTTTTACCGCTTCAAGCGGCGCAAAATCCCCACCCATCATATCTATTCCGATATTCATACAAAGCTTATATTTAAGTTACGTGAACCGCGACGTTCGCAAACAAAAGTAATGGCTTTATACAATAAAAAAATTATTCATCCTTTGCAGGTATGAATAATTTTTTTATGAATTGCAATTTTATATTAAGCTTTTAAAGGCGCTTTTTCGGCAACTACACGGCCTTTATAATACAACTTTCCTTCGCTTACGTGTGCACGGTGGCGTACATGTAATTCGCCCGTTACAGAGTCTTTGCTCAAAGTAACCGGCTCGGCTTTATAATGTGTTCTTCTTTTAGCACTGCGTTGCTGCGAGTGTCTCCTCTTCGGATTAGGCATAACTTAAATTTTAAAAAATATCAAAAAACCTTATTGTAAATCTTTAAATTGATCGAGTCCTTTCCAGATGGAACTGGTTTCTGCTGTTTTAATATCCTCTTCCATCTTTTTCAGCTTTTCAAGCACCTCCAAATTGCACTGCGGTCCACCCACCTCTTCTTCCTTACATCTCCGCTGCATTGGTATGCTTAGGTTGATGAATTCATACATCCAGTCTTCCAAATGCAAATGGCTTTCGCCCTTGCTAATGTAGTAAATGTCCGGGTCTTCTTCCCGTTCATTCATTACCTCAGGATCATCAACCATTTTAACCACGATCTTGAATTCATCCCACAACTGTAACTTCAAATTATTCCCACACCTGTCGCAAATCAATTCAACACGGCCATCCACGTCGAACTTGCACAGCATAAAACCTATCTTTTTATCAAGCGTCAGTTTTATAGTTGCCTGGCAATTCGTAAAGTCCTGCTCCTGGAAAGGTTCGAAGAACCGATCATTGATTTCGTACGTAAAATGATGCTCCCCCGGCTTCAAACCAACAAATGCAATCTCATATTCTCTCCGATGGCTCATACTCATTTTTTTGGGCACGCAAAGGTAGGGGTTTGTACTCAATAACCAAGTAGAAAATTGTAATAAGTAGTTATAAAAGACGTTTAACCTTTCCTAAAAACCGGATTACACCTGTACACATTCATCGCTTCGAGAGCAAAATTACATTTTGAATTTAAGGCGCTCAACTTAACTTCGCCATTTATTATATGAAAACAAACAAGGATAACAGGATACTTACAATTATTTCCGCCGTTTGTATCCTGGTATTCATAGTACTTATAAAGATTGTTACTTTTTACCCTGAATGGATCGAAAAAAATTACAGCCGCGGGTTGTACCCCAATATCTCCTGGTTCTACCGGAAACTCTTTGGATGGATACCATTTAGCCTTGGCGATCTGCTCTATATCAGTGCCGGAATATACCTGTTCGTGAAAGTTTTAAAATTTGTTAATCTTCTGATACGGCGTAAGACCCGGGAGGTTAATTATAAAAAAGGGCTCCTAAAAGCTTTCTTTATACTTTCCGGCATCTACATTTATTTTAATTTATCGTGGGGACTGAATTATAACCGTCCGGGAATAGCGTATCAATTACAGTTAAACCCTGCCATGCAAAACGACGAGGATCTTAAACTGATAACAGGGATCTTAGTTAAGAAGGTAAATGAAAACAGGTTATTATTAGGAAGGGGTAAAATAAATTACGAGTCTACCGATACTGTTTTCAACGAAGCAAAGAAAGCTTATCAAGCCGCCGCCAGTGGTTTTCCTTTTTTAGAATATAAGGCAGAATCGATAAAGAAATCGATGTATGGACGATTAGGTAATTTCCTCGGATTCCTCGGTTATTACAATCCATTTACAGGCGAGGCTCAATTAAACTTAACGCAGCCGCGGTTTTTGATCCCTTATGTTACCTGCCACGAAATGGCTCACCAGGTAGGTTATGCCAGCGAAAGTGAAGCAAATTTTGTTGGATATCTTGCAGCAATGGGGTCAAAAGAAGTGCTGTTTCATTATTCTACCTATTTCGACCTATTCAATTATGCCAATCATGAACTGGCTTTAAGAGATTCTGTTGCAGCAAAAATTAATTACAACAATCTCGACACGCTTGTAAAAACCGACGTAGCAGAAGTTAGAGAATACTGGCGAAAAAGTAATAATGTGATTGAACCTATTATAAAGGTATTCTACGATCGCTATTTAAAGGCAAACCAACAAAGCGCCGGCATGAAAAGCTATAGCCAGGTCGTAGGCTGGTTAATTGGCTATTATAAAAAATACGGAAAGATCTAAAAAGTATTCTTCCACATCATACTTTCAATAGGCTTATTTCCCTGCCCGCTGTACTTGGCACTCGCCTTCTTATTGTATTTAACCAACACTTCGCCAACTACGGGGAAATAGATGAGTTGGCCTATGGGCATCCCTTTATAAACTTTTACCGGTTGCTTTACCGAGATCTCCAAAGTCCAATTACCGCAAAAACCTACATCTCCTTTTCCCGCTGTTGCGTGAATGTCGATGCCTAACCTGCCTGTAGAAGACTTGCCTTCCAAAAAAGGAACCTGCGCATGTGTTTCTGTATATTCTTCTGTTACGCCCAGGTAAAAAATATGCGGGTACAAAACGAATCCTTCTTCCGGGATCTCAAAGTATTCGATCTGGTTGTGTTTTTTTGCATCGAGAATGTGCTCTTTGTACGTTGCAAGCCACTTTCCCAAATGCACGTCGTAACTATTACTGCCAAGACATTCCCTGTCATAAGGTTCAATTTTTATTGTTCCTTTTCCAATCTCTTCCAATATACGTTCGTCAGATAAGATCATTGTTACTTCTTTAAAATTCAGATGAATAGCAATCCCTTTAAACTCTTGAAATACTTTTTGTGTACCGGCAACATCTCGCCAGGCATCATCGTTGCTTCCAGTGAGCAGGAGCCGTTAGAATTACAGAACAATGCTGGGCAAACAGACCAGACGTTTAAAGCAATTCCAAGTATTTCTCCAATTGTTTTGCAAATAAATCGTAAATCTGCAAACTATAACCGTAAAACTTTCAGTGCCCCTTTTTTATCAACAAAATATCAACGAAAATACAAAGCTGGCGGTTTGGCGAATTGAAGAACCGGAAGCGTTCTTCCGGGTAAAAGTGCCATTACAACACGATATAACACATCCTAACAAACGGTTACAACATTTGGCGGGGCGCTTTTTACTACCCTACCTATTTCCCGATTTCCCGCACCGGGAAATTGAAATTGCAGATACACGTAAACCATTTCTTCCGAACGCACAATATCATTTCTCTATTTCACATTGCGGAAATATTGCGGCAGCCATTGTAAGTTCTGATTTAAGAGTTGGCGTAGATGTGGAATTTATCACTCCACGGCTCGAAAGAATCAAAAAGAAATTTCTGCATGCTGACGAGTTACGATTTGTAAACTCACAGTTGCCTCACTTACAACTCAACTTGCTAAGTATTCTGTGGAGTGCGAAAGAAGCTATGTTTAAATGGTATGGAGCCGGTGAAGTCCACTTCAGTGAAATGATGCGAACGTTTCCTTTTCAATTAGAAAGCCAGGGCGAAATAGAAGCGGCTTTTGCTAAACAGGGATTTCAGAAGAAACTTTTACTCCATTATAAGTTGATGGAAAACCTTACTTTAGTTTGGGTAGCTTCCAGCTCCTAATATCATTACCCATTTTCAATCTCCTTCGATATTGTTCAAGAAAGCACCAGCCGGGAACATCGCAAGCAGCACCGGCGTGATTTAGCGCGGAAGTATAAACAATATAAAAACGTGTTGAACCGTTATTTCAGTTAAATAAATAACGAATGAAAACCCAACAGCTTTTATTTAACAACAACGAATGGAGCAGCACTTCTTTAAGTCCTTCTTTCGATAACGGTAAATGCCAATTAGTAATCGTTTTTGGTTCCAAAGACTACATTACTATTCCTGAAATCACTGCTCACATCCGATCTTCTTATCCAAACGCAGACCTTGTATTCTCTTCATCATCCGGTGAAATATTAAGCAACACCGTGCACGAAAGTGTAGTAGTTACAGCAATTGAATTTGAGAAAACAAGGGTAGAGTGTTTTGAAACTAGTTATAAAGATCACCAGGATAGTTACCATATAGGCAAGCATTTAATGCAAAAACTTGAGGCCGATGACCTTTGCGGTGTGTTTGTTCTTTCTGACGGTACAAATATCAATGGTGCAGATTTGGTTTTGGGGTTAAACGATCTTAATAGCAAGCATGTTCCTATTGCAGGTGGCATGGCAGGCGATGGAGCAAGATTCGAAAAGACTTTTGTAGGGCTAAATGAAGTTCCTTCTGAAGGAAAAATAGTTGCAGTTGGTTTTTATGGAAGCAGTTTGGAAATAGGTAGTGGCTATTTTGGCGGATGGGATGAATTCGGTCGTGAAAGGACCATTACCAAATCCGAAAAGAATGTTTTGTTTGAATTAGACGGCAAAAATGCCCTCGATCTTTATAAAGAATATCTCGGACCATATGCGGACCAATTACCGGGATCAGCATTACACTTCCCTTTTTCGATCCGCACCGATTCAGATGAATTTTTGGTTAGAACAATCTTAGCAGTAAGTGAAGAAGATCAATCTCTCACTTCAGCCGGAAACCTTCCTGTTGGAAGTAAAGTAAGATTAATGAAGGGAACCTTCGATAAATTAATAGCAGGATGTTCTGTAGCTGCAGAGGATTCGCTGAAGAAAAATAAAAACAAGGAACCCGAACTGGCTATTTTAGTTAGTTGCGTCGGAAGAAAAATAATTCTTCATGACAGAACAGAGGAAGAGGTGCAGGCGGCAATAGATACCCTGGGTAAAAAAACATGTGTCACCGGTTTCTATTCCTATGGAGAAATTGCACCGGCAAATTCAGGTACCAGTTGTGAATTGCATAACCAGGTAATGGCTATCACTACTTTTTCTGAATCGTAATATTCATATGAGCTTCCATACGGTACTTGAAAAACAAATAAAAAGACTGCTCCCGGAACACTTTGCCGCCGACCCGTCAATGAAGGTTTTTCTTGCAGCCATAAGTACCACGTACGGAAATTTTGAAAAAGATAAAAGATTAGCGGAACATGCTTTTGCCATTAGCGAAAAAGAGTACCAGGAAGTAACAAAATATTTACAACACCAAAACGAAATAAAGAACCAGTCAATCAGGAAATTAAAAGAAGCGATCATATCGTTAGACAGTAAAAGTGCGGTGGGCTTGCAAGAAACAGATGAAGATGAATTAATCAGCATCATCTTTTACCTCGAAAAACAGATTGAACGAACCAAGGAACTTGAGAATGAGTTGATTCGTGCAAAAGAGGAAGCGGAAAAAGCGGCAAAAGTAAAGAGTGAGTTTGTTTCCGTCATGAGTCATGAAATAAGAACTCCACTAAATTCGATTATTGGAAATGTTCACTTGCTTCAGCAAAAGGACCTGGCGCCGGCGGAAACAGAAATTCTCAGAATCTTACATATTTCTTCTACCAACCTGCTAACGCTTATCAACGATATTCTTGACTTTGGAAAAATAGAAGAAGGAAAGATCCTCTTCTCCGAAAAGGAAATCGACCTGCGGCAGCAATTGGATAATCTCAAATTAGCGCACCGGGTTGGCGCAGAAGAGCGAGGCAACCTACTTGAATTAAACATTAACAACAACATCCCCCGATTTGTAAAAGGGGATGTTGTTCGTTTAAACCAGATCTTAAATAATCTTGTTTCCAATGCAGTCAAATTTACTGTAAACGGAAAAATCACAGTAGAAGTTCAGTTAAAGGAAACGACCCCTGAGTCGGTCCACATCGAATTTGCTGTACTTGACACAGGTATTGGTATCCCTCCCGATAAACAACAGCTCATCTTTGAAAACTTCACCCAGGCAAACTCCGACATTACCCGGCAGTTTGGTGGCTCTGGCTTGGGACTGACCATTACAAGACGCCTTTTACTCTTGCAGCGAAGTGAGATCTTCGTGGAAAGCGAAATAAATAAAGGGTCGAAATTCTTTTTTACACTTGCATTTAAACCGAGTGAAAAAACAGGAAAAGAAGAAATTTTGCAAGCTCCCGTTAAACGCGATCTTAAGGGAATAGAAGTATTACTGGTTGAAGACGTAGAATTTAATGTGTTTGTTGCAAAAAACATGTTGTTAAACTGGAATGCAAAAATCGACGTAGCCGAAAACGGCTTAATCGCGGTCGATAAAGCGCAGCACAAGGAATACGATATTATCTTAATGGACCTGCAAATGCCTGTCATGGACGGCTATAACTCCACCATCGCCATTCGTAACTTTAATAAGCATACCCCTATTATAGCGCTCACAGCAGCGGCAGCAATGGACATTGAGGACAAAATATTCGAAGCCGGAATGGTTGAATACATCTCCAAACCTTTCAATCCTACAGACCTGTTTACTACTATTTACAACCACACTATTGCAAAAATTGCCAACTAAATTTGCAATTCCTCACTCGGCAATAACGACCTGTGCAGCGGAAAGATTCCTTGAAGAAGCCTTTTTTTGGTGCGGGCAATGGAATATCTATAAAGCATTTGTTGCGTCGCACACTTGTACTTTTTCTCTTTAAGCAACTGTCTTACCCGGTTATTCATATAGAGAACCGTTAGACCCGCCACATTACACCGTTACTTTTATCAAGCTGATATAGCTACCGTAACTTACCTGCATTTGCAATAGAGCAGCCATACATAAGATCAAAGGCTACTACGAGCAACGTTTATTTAATTGTCACTTCTGCCACCACGGGAAAACGATCTGAAGGATTTTTACCAAAATAAAGCTGAAGAGCAATTACAAGTATAAATGACACAACGATGATTTGGCTGCTTACGTTCATCTGCATACCGTTTTGGAGCATCCTTTTCGGTTGTTAAAGAAACATTCTTCGCCCGGCGGGCAGTAAGATATCCCGCCCTTCCCGTGCTCAGTTGTTGTTTGCAGGTACCAGTGTTCCGCTACATTCGAATAATGCCAAATAGTAATTATTCAGCAGTGATCAAAAAAGTGCGTCTCTTTTCCATCACCTGGTAAAACGAAAAGGCAGCGATGAAAATAGATCATTGCTGCCTTTTTATATACTGGTGACAAGTCAACTTAAAATTGTGACTCTGTCAAACCTCAAAAGTGATCGATAATCGGGAAAAATGAATTTCTCATTTTTCCCTTTGACGTGTCACGTTTTACATGACACTACCTTTGTTTTAGTAGCTTGGGTTCTGTACTAAATAACCGGGAATGTTTGACGCCCCATCGATGGCGGATTGAGGTATTGGGAATAACCTCTTTTGTTTATCAGTATTTGTTTTTTCTGTCCATGTGTCTTCGTACTTGCCAAACCGTATCATATCTGTCCGGCGAACCATTTCCCAGTACAGCTCAAACCCTCTCTCTCTAAACAAAAGATCTAAATTCATAGCAGTTAATGCAGGTGGAGGTGTAGTACTGTTTCGCGATGCCCGAACAAAATTTACATCGGCAAGGGCCCCCGCCGCATCGTTTGATTTTCTTAGTTTAGCTTCAGCACGCATCAGGTAAATATCGGCGAGCCGGGTAATTACAATATTGGCCTCGCCAAAGTTTCTGCCGCTTACTGACTTTCTGCTAAACTCATATTTTTCTACACGGTATCCTGAACTGTAGTCACTGCCCGCCTGGGTATAATCAATTTTTTCAGTGAAAATAACGGGCAGCGTAGGCCTGTTTCTCGAAACATTATACAACGGCAGCACTTTCATATTCCCATTAGCGCAACGTATAAACGTGTTGTTGGCATTCTTAACCAACCCATACTGCTGTCCCCGTAGTATCCCTCTGTTAATATGGAATTTATCGGCTGGTACACATGAGTCTGCGGGGTTAGTATAAATACCGAGATTCTGCTTATGAAAGCGGGGGTCGACAGAAGGGTCGAGCGGGGCATATGCATTCACCCAGGTTCTGTAATAATCAGGTGTAATGCCTGGGCCATCGGTACCATTTGCGGCAGGAAATTCGGGAAGGGGAAACTGGTCGCCCGACAAGGAAAAATATGCCATACGGTTGTGGCCATTCAGATCGGCCCTTTGATCTACTGCAAAAATAATTTCTTTGTTGGTGTTATTGTTATCATTAAAAATGGAGAAGTAATCATTGGACAATTGGTATTGGTTTGAGCCAAGCACCTTATCGCAATATTCGATCACTTTATCCATGTCTTCATTAGCAAAGGCGATGTTGGCGGCGTATACATTCCTGTAAACGGCGGCGTTCAGGTAAAGTCTTGCCAACAGGCTCCAGACGGCGGGCTTGCTCAACCTGCCATGTGTTACCGGCACAGCATCCAGGTCTGGCTCCGCCTTTAAAAATTCGGCGATCACATAATCTACCGCATCCTTACCCCTCAGTATTTTTGAATTGGCGTTTGGGTCATCCTTTACAAACACTACTCCATATAAATCGAGGCTCAACATAGAGTAATAAGCCCGCATGGCCCTTGCTTCTGCTACAAAGGTTTTAACAGATGGATCATTTAAAGAAGGCAATGTATTTAAAGCGGCTACAGCCCTTGAGATACCCTGGAAAATAAGGTTCCAGGTACTCCTGATATTATTGTCGGTTGTAAAAAAACTATGGGTATGCATACCGATATAAATACCATTATCCCCCCAGTCGGTACCTCCACGATACGGCAGGATGGCTTCATCGGTACTTATCTCCTGCAGTGCAAAATAATTGGTGTGCTGAAAGATGGCAGGTAAGTTAGCATAAACCGGGGCGATGAAGCCTTCGGCTGTTGCCTTATCTGACTGCCCTGTTGGTGGCGCCTCATCTAAAATTTCTTCATCCAGTTTTGTACACCCGCTATATAGGAGTGTACTTATTACCATTATTAAAATCAGATGCTTTTTCATATAAAACTATTTTAATGCAACATTTAAACTTAAAATAAAAGATCTTGCTTTAGGATAACTGAGGTAATCAATACCATACGATGAAATTCCGCCATCGCTTCTATCTGTATTTACTTCAGGATCGTAGCCATCGTAATCGGTTATCACGAAAAGGTTTTGACCGGTAAGCGATAAACGTAGGTTTGATACCCACCGGCTAAGGCCTAAAGCTTCTGGTTTAAATGTATATCCTATCGATGCGTTGTTTAATCGCAGGTAAGCCCCGCTTTTCAGGTATCTCGATGAAACGTCTGTGGTATTGCTTGTCGATTCTTCACGAAATTGAACAGCTTCTGCTGTTGTGTTAATGCCTTTCGCTAACCGCGTTTTGCTAAAGAATGCATTGGAAGTATTATCAAAAATTTTATTACCCGATACCCCGTTGAAATTCGCAGAAAAATAAAAGTTCTTATAGCTCACGTCTCCATTGAAATTGTACATGAAGGTAGGTAAGGCTGTGCCCAAGGCGACCCGGTCGTTATCGTTTGCAGGTCCGCCGCTTTTGTTTACATCCGTAAACCTGGTTTTACCAACGGAATCGAAGCCTATAAATTCTTTCAGGAAAAAAGTACCGATAGGCTGTCCATTAATATAACCATTTATGGTAGCGCTGGTAATACCCGATCCCGAGGCCGAGCCGGTTGATAAAATGCTATAGGGCGATCCTGCTACAACGTTATTAATGAAGGTGACATTACCACCTACATTATAGCCAAAGCCACCTTTAGCAGTATGCTGATAATTCAATTCAAGCTCAAGACCTTTGTTGGTAACGGTCATATCTTTTATATTAGACCAGGTGGTGCTGGCCGGTTGTACCGGGTCGGCAGGTACAATCTGAAGAAGTATATTGTTCGACACCTTGCGGAAATAATCTACTGTACCTGTAAGGCGCCCTTTTAAAAGTGAGAAATCCAGCCCGACATCGGTTTGTGTAGACACTTCCCACTGTATATCTTCATTAGCAAGACGTGTTACGGTTGTACCACCTGGATAAGTGCCTATTGGAAAAAGCGGATAACTTGAAGAACCTGTTGCAACAGAAGTATATAACTCCTGCGTAATTTTTGGCGGAATTTCCTGGTTACCCGTTTGTCCCCAACCCGCCCTTAGTTTCAGGCTATTGAATATGGAAGACTCCATGAATTTTTCTTCCGATACAATCCATCCCGCAGAGAAGGAAGGAAAGTAACCATACTTATTATTTTCGCCAAATTTTGAGGATCCGTCCGCTCTAAATGTAGCGGTTAACAGGTATTTATCCTGGTATTGATAATTGATACGGGAGAAAAAAGACTGAAGCTCATTGATGAAAGCATAACCTGTAGGACGGTTATTAGCCAGGGTAAGCTGCTGTCCAAGTCCCGGATTATAACGAGGCTCTATATCCAGTATAGGAAAACCGGTAATACTTGTTGCACGGCTTTGCACAAATATTTTCTGGTAAGAATGACCGGCAAGTGCAGAGATATTATGGTCATTCATCCTGCGGGAATAAGTAAGGTAATTTTCCACCAGGTTATTCCTGTTGTTATTATTTATCGTGGTCAACCCGCCTATTTGCGCAGGCAGGGCATTGGGAAGAGACTGATTATCGCTGGTAGATGTGGAGTTGTCAATACCAAAATTAAGCCTGTAAACGAGCCCTTTTGCCAGGGTTAAACTACCGGCTATATTGCCTAGCACCCGGTCTTTCGTCGTATATTCTTTATCGAGGGCTAATGTAATCAGCGGGTTGGTTACACCCTGGTATCTTGCCGCCGTGCCGTCAGGAGCATAGGCCGGGTAAGTAGGGTTTGCTGCAAGCGCGCTGCCAATCATGCCCTGGCTGGGTGGTCTTTCATTGTAAGTGTTAGTAGCATTTAAATTAACTTCTATTGTCAGCTTATCATCCAATAATTTTTGACTTAAGTTTATTCTGCCGCTGTAGGTATCAAACCTGTTTCCTTTGATTATACCCTCCTGCTTTTGCATATTAAGCGATGCATAATAAGTGAATTTATTTGCTCCGCCACTTAATGAAAGATTATGAGTTTGGGTGATTGCAGAGCGCGTGATTTCTTTTTGCCAATCGGTGTTGGCGCCCTGATCATCTAACACTCCACCCAATCCCACTACCTGCTTCTTAAATTCGTCAGCCGAAAACAATGGCAATGCTCTTGCCATCGTCGCTACGCCCATGCTAAACCCATAATTAACTGTACTAAAACCCGCCCTGCCTTTTTTGGTAGTAATTATAATTACGCCATTGGCTCCCCTTGATCCGTAAATAGCTGTTGCGGAAGCATCTTTTAATACATCAATGCTTTGAATATCCTGGGGATTTAAAAAAGTAAGCGGGTTGGTAGCGCCTCCCGTGCCTGAATTATCTAAAGGGAAACCATCAACCACAAACAGCGGGGTACTTCCGGTTCTTACTCCACCGGGGCCCCGGACCGTGATATTTTGTGCCCCGCCTGGTTCACCGCTGGCTGAAGTTACATTTACCCCTGACACTTTACCCTGTAATAATTGTTCAGGCGAATTAATGATACCACGGTTAAAATCTTCGCTTTTTATCGACTTAACCGAGCCGGTCACGTCTTTCTTAGTAGTGCTTCCATATCCCACCACAACTACTTCGTTTAACTGACCCGCTTTTGCCAAAAGTGTTACTTCTATTTGTGTTTCGTTGCCCACCGTTACGGTGACACTTTCATAACCTACCGAAGTAAGGGTCAATCGATCGCCGGGCTTGCCAACAATCGTAAACTCACCGGTTTCACTGGTAGAAGTTCCGGAGCTTCTAGCAGCATTATTTACAACTGAAACACCAGAAACAGGTCGGTTGGTGGCGCTGTCTTTTACAGTACCACTAATTCGCGATTGCTGAGCATGCAAAATCGATGTATAGATTAATGCAAACATTACCAGGAAAAAAGGCCTTAAATATCGTCTAATCATTTGACTCATAAGCTTTAAAATTTTACTTGAATTTACAAAAGTAATAGGCAGTTTAGGTTTGGAAAGCAAAGTTGTATTAACAAAAGGTGAAGTAAAATTATTTAGTTTCGCGGCTCAACGTTTTTTCGTTCAATTGACCCGACAGGTTTTTTCGTCAGTACTTTTTTACCTGCAACTTACCACTGGATATTGAATGACTGGACTATTTTAATTTACAATTTTATAGCAACAGCTATCCATGCGCTTCTTCCCACACCGTTCATGCCCGAACCATGTGTGCGGTAATCTTCATCGAATAAATTTTGCAAACCAACATTCAGTTTAACATGCTTCAATTCATAGCCGGTGTAAACGTTTAAAATATTCCAACCGGGCGTTCCACCCGTAGGTATCCTGTTGTCTTCTCTATCTCCCTGTGCCAGCCGCTCTTGTTTTGCAGCAAACAACAACTCTGCTGAAGCAAACCACTCTTGTTTGTGCCAGGTAGTATTCACCCGACCGAACATAGGAGGAATGCGACGTAAGGGTTCAGCTTTTGAAAGACTTTGTCCATACGTATAGGAAAGGTTACCGGTAAGAGTAAGACTTTTTAAAACATCATAATAAACTTCTGTTTCAAATCCTTTTATATATGCCTTTTCCACATTTTCCTTTGCATATACCTGGTAGCCATTAATGATATGTCCCTCAACTTTCAACCTCGTAATTAAATCGTCCAGGTGCATATAAAAGCCTGCTACAGTTCCGCCAAACTTTTTCGTTTTAAACTTATATCCTGCTTCTGTATTCGTCGACTTTTCAGGTTTAAGAGAAGTTGTGGGAACTTCATACCTGAAATCGACAATGCCGAGCGTACCCAAATCATCAATATTAGGAGCCCTGAAACCTGAACTCACTGTTGCATACAAATGATGTTGATTTGAAATGTTGTACATGACAGCAGCATTGTAAACAAATGCGGAAGGGTTAATTGTCACTTTACCTACAGTAGTATCTGAAATTCGAATGGAAAAAGTATTTAAACGAAGTCCACCTTCAATTGCCCATTTATTTAAATTGAAATGATGTAAAGAATAGACAGAAGAATTTGTATACCCCGAACCATCAGGGTAAAGACCTCTTAACAATGCTCGCCGGTTATTTTGAATATTAATATCTTCCCGGGTGCTGCCCACCCTGTCATTATAGATCTCTACTCCGGAATTGGCTGTCCAAATTCCCGAGAGACGGGAAGATATATCTGTAGTAAGGCCAAGGGTATTTATTTCATCTTTCTCTTTCCGTAGCGTTGTGCTGCCATTTTTTAGGCTGTTTCGCCCTTCAATACTTTTTTGCCACGAAGCAATTATTTCGATATTACCAAGCAGATTGCTGTTACCGCCAATAGTCAATTTGGCATAGTTCAACATGCGAAACTGGGGATCAAATTCATTTACTGCAAAGTTTTCCAAAACTACTTTGTGGTACACCGGTACATGTTGCTGCTGCAAAAACTGGTTAGCCAGCGTTAGTACCACCCTGGGTTGTAAAAGGAATTTCAGCTTAGTATCAAAAGCAAACTCTTTATAACCTGACGGCGATTGTTTACCTGTTGTATCGCCACCAAAGAGGTCACCAAAGTTGCGGTAAGTGGCTCCCACGTGTGCTGCAAATTTTTGTGACCTAAAACCTGCTTCACCCCGAATCGTTTTCTCCATATCACCGGTCATGTATTTTCCCAGTGCCCTTCCTGACCATTTTTGTTTAGCGTCGCTAAAGGCCGGCTCTTTGGTAAAAATTTGCAACACTCCTCCCAAAGCATCCGTACCATATTGAACAGAACCGGTTCCCTTTACCACTTCCATTCTATGTATGGTATAGGCGTCGATAGTGTTCAGGTATTGATTCGGGCCATAACGAAAAGTAGAATTGTTTAAGCGAATGCCATCGACGAGGATCAGGGTTTGATTACCGGTTAGACCTCTTATAAAAGGTGAGCCACCGCCATGATTTGTCTTTTGAATAAACACGCCGTTCACTCCCGTAAGTGCTTCAGGAGTAGTACGGGGCTGAAAGTTTTCTGTATAGGCCCTTGTTATAGTTTTGGTACTGTATGGAACGAGCAATTCCTTTTGTTGTGTGCGTTGTGCGGTGATCACGACTTCATCTAATAATTGTGTGCTCGTATCCTGTTGGGCATAAGAAGTTCGCGCGGCTACAAAAAACAGCATGGCAAAGGCGGTAAATTTTCTCATTGTAATTCCGGGAAATGCAATCATTTTTATGAGGCCGGCTTTATTGCTACTACTTTAAATCGTTCCGGTGGTGGCGCGTCTCTTGTACGTTTGTTAAGTACCTGGAAAGAGACGGTTGCGAAGTCAAATTAAAATTATCGCTTCGTAAAACGACAAAAGTAAAACGTCAAAAAGGTTCACTCATTCTGTTATTTGACGATTCACTTTTGAGTTGACACCAGTAATAAATTAAAGAACAAAGCGCTTAAATAGCTGAATAAAGTTTCTGCCAGCAAAAGTGAGTGACACAACGATGTTGAAACGAGTTATAAATGTCGTAACAAAAAAATCCACATTCTCTTTAAAGCTATAATTTATTTTTTCTTTGACTTGCGTTTCAATTTCATTTCTTTCTCTTCTTCCTCTTCGTCATCAGTATCTGCAACTTTTACAAAGGCGCTACGACGTGGTGCCGGCATTATACTGTCCTCTCCTTTTACCGCTTTCCATATTATATTACTAAACAATAAATCAGGCACCCTGTCTTCTTTAGTTAAGTCAATCTCATCGCTCAGCTTTGCTGTTGCTGTTGTAGCTGTATTTTTATCATTAAGGTTTATGTTGGCGGGCACCGATTGGAAGGTACTGTAATTGGGTGTGGCTGTGAAACTTTTAAACATAGGTGTTGCTGACGCGTCGTACTGGCTCATTGGCGGAAGACCTAAAATTAACTCCATCGTGCGTAACATAGAGGAGGTGGAGTACATAGAGTGGTCCACAAAATTTCTCTTTACATATGGCCCGGCAAGATAAGCAGTGGTTCGGTGAGCATCTACATGGTCGGGGCCGTTCTGTGCATCATCTTCTACTATAAATACAACGCTTTCTTTCCATATGGGGCTCTTTGAAAGATACTCGACAAATAACCCAACTGCCAGGTCATTGTCGGCCACATGAGCAAACGGTGTTGCACTGCCACGACGTAAACCTTCGGTATGATCGTTACCGAAACGAAGTGAATTAAATTGCGGAACAGCATTAGCAGCTACGAGTGAATCGAACTCTCTTCGCCATTGATTAAAGCGTACCGTATCTCTTACACTCAAATTATAATCGGTATAGTATGGGCAGAAATGATTTTCCAAAACCGGGATGTTTGCTTTTCCATTGTCGGCAAACTCGCCATAAGTACGAAAACTTACACCGGCCCTTTTGCAATAATCCCAGATAAAACCTCTTTTAGGATTTGCTATTTCACGCTTTCCTTCACCAGGATAACTACCCCCGCGTGCCCCGTAACTTGTTACCCAATTTTTTTCAAGATAATCAGTCGCCATTGCCGATGTGCTCCAGTTATGTCCATCGGCACTTACTTCTCCATCGGCATAAAAGTTGTCGAGCAGTACGAACTCTTTTACCAGCTTGTGTTGGTTTGGCGTAATTCTTTCGCCAAATAAAAGAATGCTTGTATCGCCGTTTCCTTCCCGCACATCGCCCAAAACCTGGTCATACGTCCTGTTTTCCTTAATAATATAAAAAACATGTTTTATAGGCGAAGCGGCGCCCACTTTCATAGGTATCGGATTTCCAACTTCACCCTGTGCAGTCATCTCGGAAGCTTTTGTATAAGGTGTGTTTTTATAAACGGCTTTTGAGTAAACAGCAAGTGCAGCATCTGAAGGTTCATCAATAACTGACATCGTTCCTTTCATTAATCCGCCAATGTAATCGGCGCGTACTTCTGCAGAGGTATCTCCCAGGTGGCGAGTTACCAGTTGCTGCGTAGCTATTGGGTTGGGTCCTTTAGGATTAGCGAAAGAAGAAAAGCCCTTACCATTAGCAACAAAGATTTTTTTACCAATAACTTTTATATTGGTCGGATACCAGCCTACAGGAATAAAACCTTTTGATTTACTCTTTCCGGGCACAGATACATCAAACACAGCGAGGCAATTGTTGTCGGCATTTGCAACATATAAATTCTTTTCTGATACAGACAAAGCAAGCCCGTTAGAAGTAGAGCCTTCCGGTGCATTTGCAAATAAGGCGGCGTTCAGAACTTCAAGTACTTTACGGGCTTTTATATCAATTACAGAAACACTATTGTCATTGGCATTGGCGACAAATAAAACGTTCCCATTCTTATTCAATAATAGTTCGTTCGGGTTATCCCCTACCGGAATTTCTTCCACTATTTTTCTTTGTCTTGTATTAAACACCAGCACTTTATCGCCACCCCAAAGTGAAATATATAACTCGCTTTTGTTGGGTGATAACAAACAGGCATAGGATTCTTTACCTAGTTCCTGCTGGTAAACGATTTTTTTTGTACCAAGGTCAACAACATACAAGGAGTTGTTTTCTTTGGTTACGATGTACATCAATTTTTGAGCGTCATCTATTTCAATACCGGCCGGAGAGATTTTTTCGGGCCACTTTTTCCCGAGAATAATGCTATCCCGCAATTGAAGTTTGTTGCCGATCACCGCATATTGAAAGATCCAGTTGTCATTGCCGCCAGATGCATACAAAAACTTTTCATCTGCACTAAACTTTAGTCCATACCACGACTTTGGAATAATAACATCATGCAACACCTTTTCTGTAACGGGATCAATTAACTGGATGCTTTGAATACTCTGTCCATTGTTGGTTACAGCTATCAGCTTCTTGGAAGGTGAAACTGCCATATTGAGGGGCAGATCGCCCAGCGGTAGTGAACGGCCTGCCGGAGAAAGATGCCAGCCGTTGGGAAGACGGACTTGCTTTTTTGCCAATTGATTTTGCAACGAGGCGCTCTTTGGTTGAGCGAAAGAAACAATGGCAAGGAAAGTGTAAAAAGTAAAAAAGGTAAATTTTTTCATAAGAGGCTTATCGGTTGTTAGATAGAGCAAGTTACACTTTTCACCAACAACCGTTTTTTTACGTGAATAAAGCTGCAAGTTATTACTTCAGGCGAATTCAAGATTAAGCGAATATTATGTTTTAAAATCGTAAAGGTTTGCAGAGGTAAAATACTACAAGTACAGGAGTGCGACGCAGGAAACTTCAGCGGCGGCCGCGAAACCGTGCAAAATAAAGTTTTAGTGCGATCATTTATAGCTCAAGCCGCGTAGCCTCTTATTGCAACGGACTCCAACCGCTTGTTTCTGAAACTGCTTCTCCGGTTTCAGAATGCCTTCCGCTTCGCCTGGTGCCCAACCCGCTGATGTCCCTTATGCAATACCTGTTGTCGGAAGCGAATATTATAACACCAGCCATAAAAACAGGCAGCAACTTTACTCTTTTGTTGCCACTGGCAAGGCAGACACAAGGATTGCACCCTTCGGCTTAGCTCACCCTGCCCTCAGGCAAGCTCCGGGTAAAAACTGGCACGCTAAGTTCTATTAAGAATTAAAAGTTGAACTGAGCGTAGCAACGATGATTCTTATAGTACAAAAAGCCGGTATCTAAAAAACATTAAGAATCAAGACAGCAAAACGAGTTCGTTAGTAGAGTAACCGCAAGCCACTAAAGAGGCTTTAAAGCCAAACAAAAATGAGCCTTTCGATTTTTTTGCTGCAGTACAAGTGTGCGACGCAATGAATGCTCAGGTAAGCACTAGTGCCGGAGACAAAAATCTTCATGTTCAAGAGGCTCAACAAAAAACGCCGGCTTAATGGCCGGCGCAAGTATTTTATCAATTCTTCGATATTATCAACAATTACTTTTTGAATTGCCCCCTGATTTTTCCATTAGGAAAAGCTGCGGAACTGCCAACAAGATAAGAGTTGGTACTTAATAAATTATTAGTCTCTGAAGGGGTGAGCGTTGTTTTCGTAGCTGTACCAAAGCCGGCCTGGCTCGAAACCAGCGTTCTGATTAATGGACCGTTAGAACCAGCTACAGCCTGGTAAAGAGCCGCAGAAGTAATAGGATCAGCCGGAACATCGTTGTTAATAATCACCTTACTATACAGGATATTATTTGCGCCGACGCGAATGTAGGCAGTACCTGTAGTATTGGTATTTACAGTAGGAACCACTTCGCTTCCTGTTAGGTTTACATTTGCAGCATACAGAATTTGCGGAGTTAATTGTCCGCGAACCAAACCTGTAGGTGCTTTTGTTGTAAGAATATTAATGTACTTTTCTATATTATCATTGTTCAGGGTATCTATAAGGCCTTGTCTAAGATTGTATATAATACCTGTTACACCACCAGGAGAAATTCTTGCAGGGAAATTCATGATCAGCGGACCATCAGTTACAGGGTCTCCTAAATTTAGTTGAACAGCGGTGATTGCATCGCCCCTGTATTGGAAACTGTCTATAAAGACATCGAACCTTAAACTATTATCAGAATTGAGCTGAAAATAAAGAATAGAGGAATCGGCTATTTGGGGAGTAGGATGATTTTCATTGACAGATAAAAGCTGGAGCTTCCATTCTTTTACAACTTCGGTATTATATATATTGCTGTAATCATTTGGTTTACCACAAGAAGCTAAAAAAATCATAACAACGATAGACACAAAAGGGTACACTTTTATTCGCATGACGTTTCTTTTCATATTTTCTCTTATATTGACAGCAGGAACGACAAAAAAGTTGCCTGCATTATAAATTCTGTTAATAGTATCTAAAATCATCCTATCCTCTTGCTGATATCTGCATCGATTTTATCGAATAAATGTTGCGGTTTATACACCCGCCAATTAGGAATCTCCATTAACTCGACAAAATAATTCAGCTTTTTTCTCTTGAAATCATACTGGCTTTGCTCGGGCATATTTAATGCGACAATCCATCCACCTTCATCTGTTACTTCTTCAAACCATTCTTCGTAATAATCCTTATCGCCACTGTGAAAATTGAGGACGTTCTCGGTTATGAGTATAAACTTTGTGATATGTTCAAAAAACATATCGTCAATTACATCCCGCTTTAACGTCATGATGTCATTTTCTATTGCGT
This sequence comes from Segetibacter sp., assembly GCA_028288485.1. Taxonomy (GTDB): domain Bacteria; phylum Bacteroidota; class Bacteroidia; order Chitinophagales; family Chitinophagaceae; genus Segetibacter. Next base: position 15,345 of record JAQBNO010000036.1, on the reverse strand, counting down.
CGTTCCACTCTCCTATTAATTCAATTACTGCAAAGTTTTCTCCGTAATCTGCATATAATACTTTCAGGTATAAAGTTTTACTTCCAAAATCGTCCCACTGCGGATGGATATAATAGTTGTATACCGTTTGGGAATACTCAAATTCACTATAGGTACGACCGAAGAAAGGCGACTTTTCATCTTCTTCGGCTGTGTACATATGCCTCCAGTTAAAAAAAGGTTCAATGTCGTGCATAACTACAAACCGGTCTTTCTTTTTTTAATTTTCAACAGCGAAGGTAATAGAGATAACGATATCAATTACAGTAAAAATAGACTTTCAAATATTAACCCACTGACTGCTGAAATGCTGTTATAATATACAACTTTCTGTAATTGTCGGGCTAGTTTTATGCCTGAAACAAAAAAAGGGCCGCTTTTGGCGACCCTTTTTTCTAAAACTTTCATCGTTAAGGAATAACTATTTTGTCACTGTATATTACTTTGGTATCGCCACCGGTCAATTTTACAAGGTACATTCCGCTTCCTGAAATACGTGGAAGTGAAATTCTTTCCACCTGTCCCTTTACCGCAACATTTAATGCTCTGCTTAAAACAGTTCGGCCTGAGGGATCGCTTAAAGCGAGGTTGTATCTTCCGGCAGGAACTTTATCAAACTGAACATTGAATGTTTTATTTATTGCAGGGTTCGGAAAAAAGCTTACCATTTGGTTGCCTTTAACTTCACCCACCAGAAACTTGTTTGTTATCTCTTTGTTTTGATACAAAAGATTACTGTTGGCGAGGTCAGACGCATTATACACTTTATCATCCTTCTTTTTAACTGCAGAAGCGTCTAAAGTAGAAATGTTGATCTTATAATAATTATCGCTGATAGTTGCACTGGTAACAATTACCTCACCTTCATCATTTACTACCATTCCATTACTGGTAAATTCTGCAGGCAAGCCTTTAACCTGCCCGAGATAATCGGTAATTCTTGTTTGAGGATTAATTTTGAACAGGTGATTACGATAAGTAACCAGGTACAGGTTACCATAAGAGTCACCTACCATATCGCCTCCCCAGCTGCTGCATTGGCTGTGAATGCTCATTGTTCCGTTTTTCTTACCGTCGATCAACTCACCAAGATTTGAAACAGTTGGTTTTTGATCGGTGGTAAACCGGACCAGGCTTTTACCGTCGTTTGTTATAGCATAACCAAAACCGTCCGATGCGAAAGCCATACGGGTGATTACATTGCCTTCATCAAATTTATTACCGGTATTAAAGGAAGGATCATTATTAACGACTACGTTCGTTTCATTAGAAGCCAGGTCGAAATACAGTAAGTCGTTCCCGCGCATGTTGGTAAAATAAAGGCGGTTGTGTAAAGCATCGTAAGCTGCAGCAGCTACTCCATTACCTGTTGCAGAACGTTTTATATTTTCCTTTAATGCAGCTCCTCCAACCGCTTTAAAGTGAATGTTTTTGTTGGTAGCCGGATCATAAACGGTTCGTAAAACCTCGCCTGTAGTAAGGTCAATCTCCCTGATCACATTCCAGGTAAAATTTCCTTTTGCTTGGCCGGTTACAGCAAAAGCAGTGTTTTTCTGGGCGTTTGTTTCAGACGAAAGTAAGAGAGCCGAGATGGCTAAAGCAGGTAGAATTTTATACTTCATAAGATGTTTTTTTTAATGATACTAAGTTACATAATATTTATAACACAATTCTACTTGGCGCTTTCTACTGCTTTTTTCACGCTGCCGTGGGTAAGCAACAGCGACTTTGCAGCTGCATAGTCACCAACGTTCAATTGTTCCATTACCATTTTTACTCCGCGATCAACAAGCTTCGCATTACTTAACTGCATATTCACCATCATATTGTCCTCTACCCTCCCTAATTGTATCATAACCGTGGTAGAAATCATATTCAACACCAGTTTTTGGGCCGTTCCGCTTTTCATGCGGGTGCTGCCTGTAACAAACTCCGGCCCCACGATTACTTCTACCGGGAAATCAGAGACAGAAGCTGCAGGACTGTTTTCGTTGCAGACAATACACCCCGTCTTTATGCCTCTTTTCCGGCATTGTTGCAGCGCGCCCACCACATAAGGTGTAGTTCCGCTGGCTGCCAAACCTATCACAACATCCTTTTCACTCACAAAATGTTTTTGCAAATCATTCCAGCCTTCTTCACTGTTGTCTTCGGCAAATTCCACTGCCTGTGTTATCGCCTTCTCTCCACCTGCAATTAACGCTATAATAAGGCCATAAGGCACACCATAAGTTGGTGGACACTCGCTTGCATCCACAATTGCCAGCCGTCCGCTGGTACCTGCTCCTAGATAAAACAATCGGCCGCCGGCCAGCATTCGGTCAGTGATCGCACTTACCAGCTTTTCAATTTGAGGAATTACCTTTTCAACAGCCTTCGGTACAGTCTTGTCTTCGTTATTTATATTAGCAAGAATTTCCTTCAGGGCCATTTTTTCCAGGTGCCTGTATTTCGACGGTTGTTCAGTTATTTTTATAAATTCTTCCATAGTATTAGCCTTATTTAGTTTAGTTTATCTTTATAACTCCTGATCAAAGCCAGAGCTTCAATCAGGAGTTAGAATATTCAGAATTTTGGTAAGGATCCGATAAGAAAACCCCATACAAAAGTAAATTAGAACCGCATGTTTTGTTGGGTGAACTTTTACGCCTAAACGACTTAGAGCGTGACAATGGAATATTTGATGCTTCTCAACTCAAATCTTTTAGAATATAGTTTTGTTTTTTTGGTAGCTGACTTTAGTACTTTACGCAACATTGTTGTGTCACTCCCTTGTACTGGTATAGATTCTATTCAGCCTTTAAGTAAAAATTGTTTTTGAGGGGAAGATTTATTAGTAATAGCAACGAAAGATTGCGTCAATACAACGCTTACCAACACCCATCGGGACAATGAAGAATGAGCTACGACGACCGTAGCAAAATTAGTGCTGCTGAAAAAGAAAAATTGACCAATGATGAAATAAGACTGAAGTATAAAAAGAATGGCAGTAATGACAGATCGGTTAGAGATAAGGTTGAAGTGAAATGGTTATTTTTTTTCAAAGTGCGCCTTCATTACTTCTGGATAGTCGGCAAGTGCAATTTCTGGTTCAACAATTTCCGGGTGCCAGAGTTTTTCCCATTCAAAACTATAATAGCCTTTGTAGTTGCCTTTGCTCAATACATCAATGCCTTCAAAAATTGGCGTTTCGCCTTTGCCTAATAACGTGTATTGTTCTTTGTTATTAACGACCTTTAAATCTTTAATGTGCGTATGCCTGATATATTTTTTCAACTTCGAGTAAACAAGTGAAGGTGGTTCTTTTGTCACTACCCACATATTTACAATGTCCCATACCAAACCCACGCGGTCATGTTCAGCAGCCTTCATGATTGTTTCAAGATCATCACTTTTTACAACCTGTCCGTGCGATTCCAATAAAACTGTAACGAGGCTTCCTTTAGCGTAATCACCCAATTCCAATAAACCTTGTGAAATCAGATCAATGGTCGCATTGCGTTCCTGGGTTGGTGGAAAATCATTTGGGAAAACACGGATGTAAGGGGATCCTAATGCTGCTGCGAGATCAATAAACTCTTTTGCCTCGTCTATGTTCTTTTTGCGTTCCACCGCATTGCTATAGTGAAGAGAAGAGGACGCCCCAAGGTTAACTATTTTAACTCCTTTGTCTTTTACGACTTTACGTGTTTCGGCAATCTTCTTCGGCGTGCTGAATTCAGGACATTTAGGTAAGTGTAGTTGTCGCTGAATGCCCCGTACCTCTATTCCATCATAGCCGTTTTTTTCAGCAAAATCTACTATGCTTCTAAAACTCCAGTCGGGGCAACCGAGTGTCGAAAAAGAAAGAAGAGGTTTGTATTTTTTAAAATCAACGGCAGTTCCTGCCAAAGCCATTGCAATAAGGCCGGCAGTATTTTGCAGAAAATGTCGCCTGGGATATTTTTTCATTTTGAGTTTCCGGTTAACTCTACTTGGCAAGGTTTAAGAATTTGTATTCAGCGGAGCAGTTAAGTTTTAGGATGACATTGGAACTTTGTAAAGTAAAATTAAATTACCAGGTTCTTTTGCTCATTATTTTATCGAGTTCGGCCCGGGTCATCTTACCGAGCTCCGGGTGCTGCTCCAGCCATTTAAGAAAAGCCGTTTTAATTTCATCTGACCATTGGCTGTCTACCTGGCCTGTGGTGTATTTGCCCGATTTAACCATTTCAAATCCGAACTGGTCCTTCCGCAGTACGAACTCTGCCGTACCGACAACCTGTTCGGCTAAATGAGCCGGAACAAAAAGAACACCTTCTCCCTGTGCTATTACCAGGTCGCCGGGCAATACCATTACAGCGCCTATTCGAACAGGTGTATTTAAACCCATCAAAACCATTTCTTCAAGGAAAGAGGGATGAAAATCGCGAACAAAAGCATTGAAGCCTTTGATATTCTGCAGTTCCTGCAAGTCTCGTGCTGCCCCGTTAAAAACGACTCCATTACCTGATTTACTGAAAATTGCATTAGCCAAAGTAGATCCCATCAGCGTTCCTCCGCCAATTTTTCCAAAGCCGTCGGCTACATAAACGTCGCCTTTTGTAAGTGTTTCAATCGGCCATGCATTCGTATTGCCTTTTCTCCCCTGCCTTGAAGTTCCACGCTCCTTAATATTTTTCTCTATATCGGGGCGACTGGGCATAAACATGGCCGTAACCGCTCTGCCTATAACAGGAACATTATTTTGCACCATTTTCCAATTGCCTTCAAACTGGTTGGTATAGCCTTCATTTTTTAATACAGTCCAGGCGTCGTCAATCACTATATTCCTGGCCCTTTCCAATAGTCCATCCGGTATTTTCGGGCGGCCATCCGCAAACCTTTCTCCCTTCCATTCTGAAGTCAGAAAAATCAATTCGTCCTTTGAAATGGTTTGAGCAAACAAAGAACCTGTAATACAAAAACAGATGAGAAATGGTAATAATAAACGGCCTGTGCATTTCATTATTTTAATGCTGGTTTTAATCAAAAAATAGGGGTTGACCCGAAAAGTTTCTTTTTCCTAATTTGCAAAAATTGCTCATTGCTATATCATTGTCGTGAGTTAAGCCCCGGAGGAGCTACGTGTTTATAGAAAACGCAACCTTAATTAGTAAAGCTCCAGATGACGTTTATGTTCTCACGGGACTCCCCGCGAGTCGTTAATAATTTCTGCTTTTTTCTATAAACATGATGCACTTACTAAAACAGGAAGCTGGCAGATGTCAAATACAGTAAACTGTCGCTTCATAAGTTACAGTAAAAGTGAGTGACACAACGATGATGCTATGAAAACTATCGCTGGCCACCCAAAGAAAAACATTTTAAGCAGAAGCAGCTACTAAAAATTTCAGGCTTAGTCGTTAAAGTCAACCTCTACTAATTAACCGAATTAATGCCCTTCTTTCTTTAAATAGGCTTCGATATCTTTTGAAGTGATCGCTGTTTTCTTTGGATATTTCTTAAACCAGGCCCTGAATTCATCTTTGATCTTATCGGCCCAGTCGCCGTGAACCTCCCCTGAAGGATATTTACCGGACTGCAGCATCGCTCTTTCAAATTCATCACGCAGACCTGTCATTTCTGAAGCTGTAACAAGAGCCTCCGCCAAGTAGGCGGGTATAAACACCACCCCATATTCGTTGGCAAAAACCACATCACCGGGAATTACAGTCACTTCGCCAAGTCGAATAGGTGCATTAATAGAAGTAGGCGTCATATCCCTGATGTACGACGGGTCGCTTCCTTTTATCCAGGCATTGAAGCCATTCGTTTCCTTCAATTCCTGCATGTCGCGAATAGATCCGTAAAAGATGACCCCTTTACCGGTTTTGCCGAAAATAGCGTTACCCAGGCTTGAACCTATGAGCGTGCCGTCTTTAATCTTTCCATAACCATCAGCCACATAAATATCATTCTTTGTCAATATATCAATCGGCCAGATATTTATCCCTCCATGTTGCGACCGGCCTTCGGCTCTACCCTGTACCCTTACAAAGGTGTCGAGGTCGGGCCTGGAGGGCATGAACTGGGCCGTTACTACCCGCCCAACCATGGTCTCGCCGGGTTTTAATATGATCCAGTTCTTTTCGACCTGGTTACGAAATCCCCTGTTGCCTAAATAACCCCAGATCTGCTCGAGAGTGCAGTTTTGCAAACGTTCAAGAATAGCATCTGCAACTTTAGGCCGGCCATCAGCAGAACGCTCCCCTTCCCATTTTGATGTTAGCATTTTTACGTACTCGGGAGGAGAGCCGACATGCTGGGATTGGGCAAAAAGTGCTGATAAGGTCAGTGCCGTAATTAATACCAATTTTTTATTCATAGCCGGACGTTAAGCTTTGCTTTTTACAGTTGTAAAAGTTTGAATTGTTTGAAGAAACTCCATTTATTATTTGAACCATTCGAACTGCTTTTTACACCTCAACTAAAAATCCTGTCGTGAGACCGGATATCATTCCATTGCGGAGTAGGCTCAAAGTAGCTCTTATCCTTAGCGTGCAGGTGTTGTTTCACTACTTCATCATTTAACTCAATTCCTAAACCCGGGGCGGTAAGAGGAAGGTTGGCAAAACCTTTGGTGATTAATTTTCTGCCATCCGTTGTTTTCACTAAACTTTCCCACCAGGGAAGATCGATTGAATGGTGTTCGAGTGCCAAAAAGTTTTGGGTGGCTGCTGCACAATGTACACTGGCCATAAATGATATAGGTGTACCGGCCTGGTGCAGTGCCATAGCTATTCCATACTCTTCAGCGTAATCTCCGATGCGTTTGGTCTCTAAAAGGCCGCCTGAACTTGCGAGGTCGGGATGAATGATGTCGACGGCGCGGGTATCTATCAACTTCTTAAATCCCGACAACAGGTAAATGTCTTCACCGGTAAGGGTTGGTGTTTCTAAAGCATCAGAGATTGTTTTCCACTGCTCGGGATAATCCCAGGGAACAATATCTTCCAGCCAGGCAAGCCTGTATTGCTCAACCTTTTTGCCCAACCTTATTCCGTTATTTAAATCGAAATGGCCGTAGTGGTCTGTAGAAAGCGGAATATCGTAACCGAGCATACCGCGAACGTTGTCAACTAATTTTGCTAATCCATCCAAACCCTTGTCGGTGATTTGTATTTGGGTGAAGGGGTGCCGGGCATTGCCATATGACATATAATTGCTGGCCCCCCATTGCTGAAGAACCCCCTTTTCATTTTCCCAGAACTTTGAATTGACCACTCCACCTGGTATGTCTTTCAGCTCGCCTATGCCCAGGTCCATCTTTAGCCAGGTATATCCCTGCTCTTTGATACGAAACTCCATTAGCTTCTTCTGTTCTTCAGGAGAGTCAGCCTCCGGAGTGTCGGCATACAACCTTATTTTATCACGGTATCTTCCGCCTAATAACTGCCAGGCAGGAACATTATACGCTTTGCCGCATAAGTCCCACAGCGCCATCTCCACTGCGCACACTCCACCGGCCTGCCTTGACGGTCCTCCAAATTGCTTAACGATCTTAAAGATCATTTCCACATTACAGGGATTTAGGCCGAGGATCCGGCTTTTTAACATCAACGCATACCTTTCGTCGGCTCCGTCTCTTACTTCACCTAAGCCATAGATGCCCTGGTTTGTATCTATACGTATCATAGCAGTGCGGCCAAGAACTGTAGTTACGGCATAGCGCATATCGGTAATTTTCAGATCCGACGGAGATGAAAACCTGTTTACGCCCCCGGTAGTTTGGGCTATTACATCTTCCACAGGACTAAACAAATAAGAGCTACCTAAGGCAATGCCGCCCAAAGTAGATTTCTTAAAAAAGGAGCGCCGGCTATTTTCCTTAACAGGATTTGTATCGGCAGGCTCATTAACTTCCGGGTCTTTAAGACCCAATTTGGTTAAGAATTTTTCAGATGGAGTCATAATCGTTTTTTTGGTCTGTTTAATCGAAGTTTTTATACAGCTATATGATTCACGGATATAAAAGGAGACGGGGAAAGTGAATTGAAAAATAAACCTTCCGTTATAAAAGAGTCCTTGTTATCGACAGCCATGATATTGACTAAAGTATGTAGCGAACATAGCAATGTTAGCCGGGAAATAAGCGAGATGAAAATTAAAAGAAAATTTATAAAAACCTTGCTTTTTTATAAGGAGTTGAAAATAATAGTTGACAATCCGGAGATAGTAAATGGCGCCCAGGGCTTAAGAGTTATGTGGTGGCAGACATAAAAGCCAACTCATTGTAAGTACAACAGCGGCTCACGGCATATTGGCGGATTAAGTAGTCAATGCTCTGCTATAACATTACGTTCCAGATATTATCGATAAAGGATTATTACAGACGCAGTATTGAATACCAGCAAGCTTTAACTGAGAAATTAAAAAAGCGGATCAACCAGCATGTTTGATACGACACACTTATATGATCAAAGTTATTGTTTCAGCCGCGACCGCAGATTTTGGGAAAAAAAGAATTAAAAAAATCAATTTCTTACCGCCGCGAGTCTTGTGTGCCCTGTCAAAAAAATGAACAATAAGGTCTTTAAGGTTGCCGTTATTATTGCTAACAGGAAACAGGCAAGATTTGTATTAAAAGAAGGTCGACGAGGTAAAGACTCAATTTCTATTCTTTTTACTGTAATCTTCAATGCAGCATTTACGGGAAAGGATTCAGGAATTCAGAAAAAAGAATGCCTACATACTGAAAATACACATTAATCCGTTTCTTGTTTTGACTGTTGAAATGAACGAGCAAAAATTAATAAACAAATAAACACGGCTAAGCCTAATTGGATCTGTTGTAATGAAAGGATCAAAAAAATGATCAACGAACTTTATTCTTTCAAAAACAGATACAAAAAACAATTTGAGATGCTCAACAGATCAAATTTTCTATTATGAACCGTCCCAATAATAAGACAAGCATAAAGGTGGCGGAGATGACTGACATTAAGGAAGTTTCTAAACGCACTTATCAACTGGCTTATGTTTGTGTAGGTGTATGTTTTGTTACACTACTACTATACTTGTTTTATTCCCTTTATTTGTCGGCTCTACTCGTTGGCTTATTATTGGTTTTCACACTTATCGGCATTTGGTTTAATAACAGGGGCTATGAAAAATACACAAAGCCGATTATCCTCACAACCATAATGCTTTTTGTTCTTTTGCTTGCTTTTGCCGAGGGACTTGCGGCAGGAGGTTACCTGTATTTCATACCGATTTTGTTTGCCCTGCCGTTATTAACCGAGAGCAACAAACCGTACAAAAAGGAACTCATTTTTTATTTCATCGTTGATTGCTCAGCTTTTTGTTGCTGCATTCTATTTTGCCCCGAAAAAAGCAGTTGGCAGCATATTTCGGATGAGACCTATAAGAGTATGTTTCACCTAAATACAACCGGAACGTTAACGGTGGCCATTATTTTTGTTTACTTCAGTTTTTATTTTGAAAAAAAATACGCGGCAGCCCTGTTTGATCAAATTGCGAAAGCAGAAAATGCTATGCATACGAGAACTGCATTTCTATCGAACATGGGTCACGAATTAAGAACACCCCTGAACGGCATCAGCGGAATTATCGGCCTGCTTAAAAAAGAGGAACTTACTCCTGGTCAGCAAGAGTACCTAAACCTTTTAAAATATTGCTCCGACCAAATGCTGGGTCTTGTAAATGATGTACTTGACTTTAATAAAATCGAAGCAGGAAAATTAGAACTACACCCGATCGTTTTTAATGTAAAGCAATTGCTGAACCAGGCGGTGCAACCCTTTTATTACAGGTTTGAACAAAAAAATGTAGCCCTGAAAGTTCAAATCGATAATAGCCTTGACGAAAATATCATGGCCGACGATCTGCGTCTTGTACAGGTAATAAACAACCTTCTGTCAAATGCTTTAAAATTTACAGAATCGGGGCAGGTTAAACTTATGGCCGAAACTTTACAAAGAGATTACAAAACGATTGGTGTAAGGTTTACAGTGCAGGATAGCGGCATTGGGATTGATGCCCGGTACCAGAAAAAAATATTTGAAAGCTTTGGTCAGGTCATCAACGAAAATACCCGGAAACAGCAAGGGGCGGGCCTTGGTCTTACCATCAGCCAGCGGCTGCTCGAATTAATGGGAAGCACATTAGAGGTAACCAGCGAACCGGGACAAGGAAGTACCTTCTTTTTTACTTGCGCTTTCGAGCGTGTAAGTACTGCTTCAGTTCCTGTAGAGATTGAGAAAGAAAATGAATATGACCTGGAGGGAATGCAAATTTTGGTAGTGGAAGACAACCCTATCAACCTGATGATCATCTCCAAATTACTGAAGGATTGGAAGGCCCAAATAAATACTGCTGTGAACGGCAAACTAGGCATGGACTCTTTGGCCGAAAACCACGCCTATGATCTTATCTTATTAGACCTGCAAATGCCGGAAATGGATGGATATGAAGCGATAATTGAAATTAAAAAATTATATCCCCGTATTCCTGTTTTAGCCTTCACAGCTTCACTGGTGGACGACCTAATGAAGAACGAACTACTGAATCTAGGATTTGATGGTTATATAACGAAGCCATTCAAGGCGCAGGAACTGTATAAGAAAATACAAAAATTTTGTACGCCGCTTCCGGCTCACGCGAACCCGTAAAATTTGCCGGTCGGCTGCCCTGTATATATCTCTCCTTTCGTGCTTATCGCAGACGCTGTTTGATAAGTCCCCAACATTTCCCCTTATTCGTATCGATGAACCAGGATCTTTTGAACAACCGGTTAAATAGCGCGAAAAAATCACTCCTTAGCTCTACAAGCTGACCGTTATCCTGTTACAAACTAATATTCTTTTTTTTGCCCAATACTGAAAAGACTGTAAAAGGGAGTGACACAACAATGCCGGAAAGTAGCAGGAAAGCTAAGTAAAAAAACTGCCGTCATTTATTCGCAGCATTTACTGCAAAATAATTTACATTCACTTTTTTTGACTTACTATTGCGCCGTGGTGCAGTTGTTCGAAAGGGATTATCAGGTGAGCGTATTGAATGGCCGCGCAAAAAAGTTTAAACGATTAGATTAGAATCTTAGCTTTTCAATTCTTTATAAATGTATTGCCCATGAAAAACTCCCACAGGCTCCTTGTCAGTGTTCTGCTACTTACTTTCCAGCCCGCTAATGCTCAAACCGTTCAAAAAGTTGCCAATGGTATTTGGAAAATAACTTATGGTACTCCCGAAAGTCATCTACCAACAGAGTTTAAAAATCCACCCGCTACTGATGGCCTCAACAAAATGCAGCAGATAAAAACGCCTCCTGTTGATGTAAAAAATATTCGTTTCAAACAAATGCCGAAAGGAGTTATGGCCGATATAAAAATCGACACGTCAGAACGGTTTTATGGCTTCGGACTTCAAACAAATACATTTGATCAAACAGGGATGCGGCGCGAAATCCGAACAAACAGCTGGATCCTTGGCAACACCGGTCTCGGGCATGCGCCCATGCCATTTTATATCTCAACAAAGGGGTATGGCGTACTGGTAAATTCATCGAGGTACGTTACCTTTTACATGGCATCGAAAGGCAAACTCGACGAACGGCTTATTAATAAGAAACCAAACCAGAAGGAAGAAAAAATAGTGCTGAATACCGTTCAGTTATACGGAAAGGCGGTGACACCATCGAATGAAGTGAGTATCCAGGTAGAAGGCACGAAGGGCATGGAAATTTACGTTTTTGCCGGACCGCAAATGATGCAGGTAATGCAACGTTACAACCTTTTTTCAGGCGGCGGCGGCATTCCTCCAATGTGGGGACTGGGGTTTAAATACCGGGCAAAGGCCACTTTTACCGATCAGCAGGTGCAGCAATCAGGGCAATATTTTCGCGACAACAATATACCGTGCGATATGTTTGGACTGGAGCCAGGGTGGCAGACCGCAGCGTACTCGTGTTCATTTGCCTGGAACCCAAAAAACTTTCCGGCCCCCGATTCTTTTATTAATAAGATGAACAAAAATGGTTTCAAGTTAAACCTTTGGGAACATGCTTATACCCATCCCACCTCCCCTATTTTCGAAAAGATTGCTCCTTATTCATCTAATTATACTGTTTGGGGAGGCGCTGTACCAGATTTCATTTCAACAGGCGGCCGAAAAATTTTCGGCGACTACCACGAAAACAGCTTTGTAAAAAAAGGTATTGCAGCTTTCAAACTCGACGAATGCGACGCCGCTGATTACAGTAAGGCCGACAGGGAATGGAGCTTTCCTGATATAGCAACTTTCCCGTCGGGCCTCGATGGCGAACAGATGCGGCAATTGTATGGCTTATTGTACCAGCAAACCATGCTAAACCTGTATCGCAAAAATAACCAGCGTACGATGTTCGATGTAAGGGCTTCTCACCTCTTTGCTGCGCCGTACACTTCAGCATTGTATTCCGACATGTATAGCCACGCCGATTTTGTAAGAATGATCGTGAATTCAGGTTTTTCAGGTGTTAACTGGTCGCCCGAGATAAGGGAAACATCCAATGATGCGGAACTGATCAGGCGGCTGCAAACCATCACCATGTCTGCTCATATGGTGGTGAACTGCTGGTATATGAACCTGCCGCCGTGGCTGCAACACAACATAGACAAGAACAATAAAAACGAATTGCTGCCGAACTATAAGGACCTCGAGCAGAAGGCGAAAAAACTGATCCAATTGCGCATGAGGCTGCTACCTTATTTATACGCCGCTTTTGCCCGGTATCACTTCGAAGGTACACCTCCATTCCGCGCATTGCTGATGGATTATCCAACCGATAAAAAAGTGTGGAAGATAGATGACGAATACATGATGGGTGAAAGTTTATTGTGCGCACCTTTTTTAGATAGTGCATCCGAAAGAACCGTTTATCTTCCTGCCGGTACCTGGTACGATTACAATACCAACAAAAAATATGAAGGTGGAAAGTCATACACTATCTCTATGTCGCTCGACCAAATTCCGATGTTTGTAAAAGACAATACCCTGCTTCCGCTTGCCGATCCTGTCAGCTATGTTACACCTTCCACCGTTTTCAACGTTACCTGTAATATTTATGGCAACCCTACCGCTACCGTGAAACTCTTCGAAGACAACAGCACCGATTATAATTTCGAAAACGGACAGTACAACTGGCTCACTCTCACGTGGAAAGGTAAAAGTGGAAATGCAATCCGTACCGGTAATTTTAAACAACAGTTATACAAAATTAGCGACTGGAAAAGGGTGACCGAGTAAGCTGGTCTGGATGAGTGCGACTTTTTTTGGTTTCGGGCGACAGAATCAAGATTGTGCATTGTTGCTACGCTCAGTTCAACACTTAATTTCTCATTGAACTTAGCGGAGCAGTTTACCCTGGGCAAAGCCAAAGGATCGCAGTCTTGTACTGTTGAATGTGCCTGAGCGTTGACGAAAACGGAAACGTAGCGGGCATTGCTGCTATGTTGCTTTCAGCAATTTTTGTTATTCCAATTTATTCGTCTTCTGTCGGCAACTACAAGACTTAGAAATAGGTCTGTATGTATTTTGAATCCACAAGTGATAAAGTGGCCCGAACTGCCGATGTCCTCAATCGTATTAACCGTAGGATACTATCGATTTAGCCATTATTTGCAAACGATAACCTTAATCACTTCCACGTTTTCTTAAATGTTTTATTTACTCAATTAAACACATGTAAGTAGCAACGGTTAAGATCTACAAAAGAAATTAAGAACAGTACTAATTACAATAAGGACAATGCAGGCGAAAAAAAATATTATGGTACTGAATACAGAAAGGGGGGAAAATTATTTGTAGCTAAAATTGGACACATTAAAGTTAACGACCATATAAAAGTAAAGGGCGTCTCTTAATACGAGGAAAAATGTACAATTTCGTTTTTTAAATGCGATTTCAAACACTCTTGTCAGGCTGTAAAATCCTTTTAACTATGCAAGTGCAACTGGCACGTCTTTCGTTTTAAACTACTCTTTAAAAAGAACTGCTTTCCGGGAGAAGTCTTCCTTATTTCACCCGGCTTCCCTCAACCTTACCCGGGGTTGCCATCTGCCAAAACCTAACTCTAACAGATTGATTAAAGAAGAATAAATATAGGTATATGAAATCATCGTCAGGGAGTTTAAAAGGACTGGATTGGGCAAACTTGTTCATGGCAGATGTTAAGGATGGAGTTGGAGTTTATCTCTCCGTTTATTTACTAACAGTTCAAAACTGGCAGGCCGACGAAATCGGTTTGGTAATTGCAGTTCCGGGGATCGTTGGCATACTTGTACAACCACCTGCTGGTGCTCTGATAGACCGGACGAGGTATAAACGTTTACTGCTAATGAGCGCTTCGATCGTTATCGCGATCTGCTGTTTTGTGATTATTGTTACCGGCGGGTTTTTGCCGGTATTCCTGTCGCAGGCTGTTGTAGGATTTGTTCAAAGCGTTTATTCCCCTTGTGTTGCAGCCATTACCCTCGGTATGGTGGGACATGCATTGTTGCCCAAAAGAATAGGCCGTAACGAGAGTTTTAACCATTTGGGAAATATGATCGCCGCTGTATTAGCGGGTCTTATTGGTCGGTTTATTTCCTATGAAGGAATCTTTTACTTTTCTATCTTCCAATGCGCAGCCCTTGTTGCAGCAGTCTTATATATTCGCGAAAAGGATATTGACCATGAACTGGCAAGAGGGGCAGTAAACACAGAACAAACCCATGCCGGAGCCGCAAGTTTAAAGGAACTGTTTCGGAATAGGAATATCCTGTTTTTTACCATTTCAATGGCTCTTTTTCACCTGGCAAATGCTGCAATGCTACCCCTCGTCGGACAGAAGATGGGACTACTTGACAAAGAAAACTCGTCACTGTATTTATCCGGGGCAATTATTGTTGCCCAGGGTGTCATGGCTTTTGTAGCTACTTATAGCGGCCATAAAGCCGAAAACGGCAGAAAAAAAATTATGATTGTTGCTTTTCTCCTTTTACCGGTGCGGGCCCTGTTATTCGCGTTTATTGACCAGCCGATAGTACTCACTGCGATTCAACTCCTCGATGGAATTGGAGCAGGTATTTTTGGAGTCGTGAGTATATTAATGATAGCTGACCTTAGTAAAGGAACCGGTAGGTTTAACCTCTTACAAGGTGTTGTTTACTCTTCAATAGGTCTTGCCGCCGCCGTTAGCAGCATTGTCGCGGGCTATATAGTACAAAGCTTCGGTTATGGAATCGGGTTTGCTTCCTTAGCGGGGCTGGGAATTTTAGGTCTTCTCTTCTTTTTATTGTATGTTCC
>JAQBNO010000198.1 GCA_028288485.1 Segetibacter sp. | reverse complement strand
CGTGTTGGTGTTGTAGTATAACCGGCCAAAATCGTTTTGGCTAATCTTCATGGTCCACGAAACCCGGTTCTCTCTATGATCCATTTATCTCCTTTTTTACGATATCTTTTTGAAGACTTTGCATGGCAGATCCAATTGTCTAACCCGAGCAATATAACTTGGCTCGTGTTCTACACTTCCGCTAACCGCATAAGCAGAATCAACAAGCGTTCTCTTTCCCGGTTGGTCATGTTAAATTCGGTAAAACCAGAGATTGGGAGATTCGTCAATAAGAATTCCATTTTCAATAAGGCAGATAGCACGCGGTAAAACCATGGAGTCTAAGAATCCTTTCAACTCATCCACTACTCCCATCGCCGTTTTATCCGTTAAAATTGGCAATTTCACTTTGGAGGCGCTTCTTCTGCTGTTCCTGCTGTGTCGCCCATAAAAGTTTGCATTTCGGCTACCCAAAATACAACCATTTTGGTCGAACGTTATAATCACGGGAGAATTCACCAACGGCTCTGCAGCTACGCGCTTAATTTCAAACCCATTTTCCACGTGTAAGTTCTTTAGTGATTCCTGGGGCGACAAAGCAGGGAAAGAAGCATATTTCTCTCTTATGGCTAACGAATCGAAATCTTATCACCGCTGCCTCCATTTCTTACCTCCTTGTACTGCAAGCAATACAGGGAGCATGCGAATGCTATTGCCATGAAGGTATAAATTACCTTTATCATTAAAACTCTTCTGCTTCGAAACCGGTTCAGCAATTATTATATTTCCAGTTCCTGCTTTTACCTTCCACCAGCCATTCTATAGTTGTAGCTATTCTTTTTGCACGGGTAGCTTCTGTTTTGGCTTCCGTAATCCATTCTATATACTCTTTTTTATGTGAAGGACTGAATTTTTCAAAAGTGTTCAACGCAGTTTTATTGTCTGCAAGAGCAACTGATAAAGCAGGCGGTATTTGAATTTCTTTTGTTAAAGGCGTAGCTTGTTTCTTTTTTATTTTGGTTCCCTTTTCATTCAATGCCATCGCTTCCTTAATGTATTTAACCATCATTTCAGCGGGTGGAATATCTCCTATGCTTTTGATTGGGCCAAAATTACCCATCGAGGTTTTCTCACCTACTTTTTGTAACAAATTATCTGGGTCACTCATTAATGAGCCTAACCAAAATCCAAAAGAGCAATGTTGTTTAAATGAGGCCATGCTACACAAGATGCTGCCGGCGTATTCGAAATTCGGAAAACTCCATTTCATTGTTTCTTTTACATCGGGGCAAGCTGTATGAACAATATCGCGCAAATGATTCAGGACAGGCTTTGCAAATTCCGCTGATTTGGAAATGTAGTCATCAATTCGTGGATCAAAATGTGGCATAACAACAGGTTGGAAAGTTTGAAGTTTTTTATGCTCTGAATTTAGTGCTCCGTGTTCTTCTCAAAACAAAATTAGATCTCCCTGTTTCACATTTCCGATAAAGTGTTTCAAAAGCCGATAAAGATGGTGTTTTTACAGCCCTTTTTACTTTACTACATCACAGTTATCACCGGTTAGCTTATCGATTGGTGTTAGTTCAACCTTCCTGAATTCGACTTCAGAACCTTCAGCTTGCAGTGCAATATGTCCTTTAGACACGGTACTGTTATACCCACAGTTAACCAGGTCGTTGTTCACCCAAACTTTAATAGAGTTTTTCACACATTCAACAACCATGGTATTCCATTCTCCTACAGGTTTTTCAGAGCCATCTGTCAAGTTTAGAATGCGACGTTTTTTATTGCCGTTTACGCCCCATTCAGCTTTTGGCCCCCGTCGTTTTTCCATGTCCGGAACAGCTATATCTTCTTGTATGCACCAAAAATCACCTGCATTTTCAGTCATCATTTGTACTTCTATAGACTTGGGAAACATTTGATAAAGAGCCCGCGGAGTGGAAGCATGAACTAGAAGTCCACAGTTGCCGGGAACACCGGCAAAACGATATTCAACCCGTACCCTGTAGTTTTCGTAAACGGCGTCGGTAATCAGATGGCCTCCCGGAGTTCCCATACTTACCAACATTCCTTTGCGTATAATGAAAGGAGTTTTAGCTAGTTTATTTGTATCCATTGCAGGAACATCTGCGTGCCAGCCGGCGAGGTCTTTACCATTAAAAAGACTGATTGTTTTAGGTGGAGATGTAAATGCAAGGGCGGAAGCAAGTATTACCGTTATGATGGCGAGCTTTTTCATGTGCTTGTTCGTTAGTTATTAAATTGAAATGTACGACAAGATGTGACAACTCCGCTAACCATTTTAATCATTTTCCATTCGTAGGTAAGGGGTTTCAGGAAGCCGCACAACGTTACAATAGCAAGGCATTAAAATAAAAGAGGACACCTGGAACAGGAAACTGAAGTTTCTCAAAAAGATGGCGATAAAGTGATTGCGATCCTTCAGGCTCAGGATAAAAACCGACTCGCTGCTGCTATGGAAAGCTACCTCTGTACCGGTCCAATGCATCGGAGGTAACGGAGACGCTTTGTAAATGTAGCTTGTATCCAAAAACAGGAACAGCAGCCGTTTCTTAGTTTGCTTATCCAACCTGCATCAAAAGGCTACCACATCAACAACTACGCTCTGTAACAGGTAGGCTTATATTTGCGCTTTAAAACTACATATGACTTCAACGAGAAAATCAATTGCAATTGACATGGATGGAGTGATTGCAGACACGATCACAAACTTTATTGCATGGTATGAGAAAGATTTCGGCATAAGAATAGGAAAAGAAGCATTTCATGGAAAGCCGGAAATGGAAGGTTTACCGGACAACGCAGTGAGAAAATATGTTTATTCGCCCGGATTTTTTAGATCGATACCGGTTATGGAAGGTGCAAAAGAAGCTGTTTTGAAACTGGCGGAGAAGTATGATATTTATATCGTTTCTGCAGCGATGGAGTTCCCGCAGTCGTTGATTGAAAAGTATGAATGGCTTCACGAGCATTTCCCTTTTATCAGCTGGAAGAATATTATTTTTTGCGGAGATAAAGGTATCATTGGCACCGATTATATGATCGACGACCATGTTCGAAACCTGGACGTTTGTAAAGGAAAAACATTGATGTTTACAGCGGGCCATAATGCAGGTATAGAGTCGCATACACGGGTAAACAACTGGAATGAAGTGCTCGAATTATTCGATAAGGAAGTTGGGGAATAAATGCACTAGGCAAAAATATATGAGGAGGGACTTTTTGTGTAGCCACCATTTAAGGCTCGATGAAGCATTGTTGCCACGCTCGGTTCACAGGTAGCTTTTCATAGCAGCATGGCAGTTGATGCTGAGCCTGGCGAAGGGTCGCACTCTTCAGCAGGGTTTTCTTTATTCAGCCTTATTGCTGTAAAATCACCCGGCTCTGTAACATTTGTATTATACGAAGTTGATAGATGGAGACATTTTAAAATGAGGTCAATGCAGGCAGTTTAAAAGTGTTACAGCTTCTTCATGACCTCCTGGGAAGGAATTGAAGGATCGGCTTTGCCATTGTTATCCTGCATTTTCTTAGCCGGCGGCCACGAGGTATGTTCTGCATCCAACATTGCTTCAACGCGGGTGACAAAAAGAGATTCCTTATCAATACCGGTAGCACTATAAGGACCAATATTAAACTCGTAGTAATAAATTTCCGGTTTAAGTTTTTCGTAGGTAGCACGGTAAGTGACCCAAAGTTCCTGGTAATTGAACGTTTTTAAACCAGTAGTTAATATAGCTACAATAGCGGCACAGATCACTACGAGCATTTGAAGGTCCATAGTATAGCTGTCATTAGCTGCTCCAAAAGTTTTCCCATTCAGTGCGGCTAATACAGGCGTGGTTGCAGATAGTATAATTAAAACCCACTGGTACTGCTTGTAACGTTTTTGATTTTTCGATGCCGATTTGCTATAATAATTCATTTGATCTTTATAGCGGTTTTCAACATACTCTTCGAAAATAGCTTTTTCCATATGCTCGGTTTAATGCAGTTAATTTTTACCATGAAAAAACAGCAGGTTTACTGCCGACTTGAAACCATTGTAAATAAAAGGATGAAAGTGCACTGCTACTAAAGATATTTTATTTTAATTGCTTTTAAAAACTTCCCATAAACTTTTACCCGGTAGGCCTGGCAGAAATTCGGCCATGTATTCAAATACTTATTGCTGTTGTAGTTCCGGTCTCTCCATGAATGCATAGCAGATCATGTGGCAGATATGCATATGACAGTCTTCGACGCGGCCGTAATGAGTTGAATCTACAGTAATAACGGTATCGGCTAATTCCGCCAGCCTGCCTTTTTTAGCACCTACTAAAGCGACAGTCTGAACGTTATTTTTCTTGCAGTATTCAATTGCTTTCACCAGGTTCGGCGAGTTGCCGCTAACGCTCATCACCATCACCAGGTCTCCTGCTTTCGCATAATTTTCTAACTGGCGTAGATAAATATCTTCATAAGCGT
>JAQBNO010000196.1 GCA_028288485.1 Segetibacter sp. | reverse complement strand
ACCACGAAATCGCATAGTTTCATTTTAATAACTTCGCTTATTTGGCGATTCATTCGTTCCAGTACCTGCTCCCTTGTAACATGATCGCGCTCCATTACTCTTTTAAGACGTATGGCATGCGGAGCATGAACACCTATTATATAATCGAGGCTGGAAGCTGAGCCTGCCTCAAACATTAGCGCAGCCTCTTTTATTACGTAAGGAGTGGTTTGCAGGTCCATCCAGCTATCCGCCGCTTCAATAGTTACGGGGTGAACAAGTGAATTTAATTGTTCCAGTTTAAAAGGATCGTTGAAAACCAGGTTTGCAAGGAAAGGCCGGTTCAACTTTTGGCCGGTATAACTTTCTTTGCCGAAGATTTTTTGTATAGATAAAGCCAGTTGTTCATCTTTCTCCATTATTACTTTAGCCTCGCGGTCCGCATCAAAGACAGGAATACCTAAGACTTTAAAGATGGCTGCAACTACACTCTTACCGCTTCCAATGCCGCCCGTTAACCCGATTTTTAGCATTTACCCCAAACCCCAGGAGGGGCTTTATTTAAATTTGAAATAAAAAATCCGAAACCACTATTGAAAAATTCAATGTGGATCTCGGAGTCTTTTAGAATAGTTTAATTATTCGCCTATCGCCGCAGAAATATTATTTGGGATCTGTAGTAGTTACAACGGCCGGTTTGTTTAGTGCCTGGCTCCATTCGAGACTGATAGCAGACTTTTCAATTTTCATATAACTTCCCGGGTTTACTTCTAATTGAATGGTTGCGTTATCGTCGTTTACTTTATTTACAACCCCATGAATGCCGGCAATAGTAACAATTTTGTCGCCTTTCTTTATATCGTTAATAAACTGCTTTTGCATTTTTGCTTTTTTAGCTTGTGGGCGGATCATGAATAACCAGAAAACGAGCATGATGCCACCCATCATAAGTAACTGAACGGTTCCCCCACTTTTGGGATCAGCTGATAATAAATAGAAGAATTGAAGCATTGATTGAAAATTTAGAGAGGTATTAATAAAAGTTATTGCTATTGTTGTTGTGAGTTAGTGTGTAGTGTTGTATCGGCAGCAAGTTTTTGTTTAGCGCTATCCTCTACAGTCATCACCTTGCCGTAAAAGAAAATAAAGTGATTGGCTGTGCCTTTGGTGTTAGTCGTTATACTAATACTTTTCCTGAAGTCGCCCATACTGCCTTTATTTGAATCGTAGTTAGCTGTTATGACACCTTCCGATCCAGGCACAATTGCTTCTTTTGGATAATCTGCAACAGTACAACCGCAACCTGGCTTAGCCGATATAATAAATAATGGTTTCTCGCCTGTATTCACAAATTTGAATTGGATCTCAGCTATCCTGCCCTTCGTTACAATACCAACGTCTTTTACTGAATCTATCCACTGTATAGTAGTATAATTAGCAGTATCAGTTAAAACAGTTGGTGTTTTGCTTGTAGCATCTTCGCCGGTACATGCTGCAAATCCTATTATCGTTAAAAGTACTGATAGATACACTTTCATATTCAAGAACACGGTTGCGTAAAGGATACTGCTTATGCCTTTTGTTTATAATTTACTTTATGAATTTTATCCTGGCTCGCCAATTCTTTATGAATGTTGTCTAATAAACCATTCACAAACTGGCCACTTTGAGGCGTACTATAGGCTTTAGCCAGGTCGATATATTCATTAATGGTTACTTTGGTAGGAATGGTTTCAAAATAAAGTAATTCGCAAACACCCATTTCCATTAATATCATATCCAGCACTGCAATTCTTTCTGCGTCCCAGTTTTTCAGCTTCGGTTTGATCAATTCGAGCGCATATTCCTTTTTTTCCTGCGCTGTTATGAGCAGGTTTTTTGCAAAATCCCATTTTTCCTGCGAAACCATTTCCTGCAGGTTGTAACTGGCAGGCTTTTGAAGGTAGTTCAGCATGAGCTGGTTCATCATTTCTGCATCGTCATCCCAGTTGCTGAAGTGTTCCTCAATTTGCCCGGTAAAGCTCTCGGAAGGTAACATCAGGTCGGTGAAAATAAAAAGTATGATATCCTTTTCCGACTTTTTGTCACGGCTTTGCGCTGTAATATATTTCTGGTATTCTTCCGTTTCGGTAAGCTCGTTATAGATCTTCTTTATTAAAAAGGGCGTGTCTTCTATAAGATGTGGTTTGTCATCTTCAATTGCCTTTTTGAAAGAAGCGCTCTCCAAAATTTTCCAAAGAAATTCGTTTCCCGACAGTTTTATGTTAACATTTAGATCCTGCTGGCTTGGCAGGTTTTTAGAGGCACGCTTCAGTGCGTCTGTTTCAGAGTAGCGTGCTACTTCTGTAAGAACATATAGTAGGTATATAAAAAGTTGCCTGGACGAGTCTATCTGTTTACGTAATAACTTAACAGGATCTGAAATGTTTTGACCACTTTCCACTGTATTTAGTGTATAAAGTGTCTGCATCACTTTTACCCTAATATTTCTTCTGCTGATCATTTCCTAAAGAACTTTTTTTGATTTCGGCTGCGAAGATAGCAATTAGAGACCTTTTAGAATTGCGTTTGGGAAAATTTATAAATTAGTTGCAGGAGGGAAGCAGGTTGACGGATTACGGATGGTAGTTGACGTAGGCAAGTTGACGGCTGACAGATGACGGAAGGGTGGTGGCCGGTTCAAGAATGCCAGGGCCGGATAATGCTTTTAGCGATTAATGCAGCTTTTAGATTCTCTGACTAGTGTCAGGATGTACCTTTTCTTGCACTATCATCGTTTATCTTCTTATCACTGTCATATCATTCGTCAACCCCCATCTTTTTCTTCCTCTGTCATCAGTCCCGTCATTCGGCATCTTTTCTCCTCCTCGTAAGTCATCTTTTCTTCTACGTCACCGGTCAACTGCCAACTGTCGTCACCTTTTCAAGACAGTCCTGTCATTAATGCAACAGGAAGGTTAAAAGATGTCAGGAACTGCTAATTTGACTTTTTTATAACTGATGGCACAATTGTCGATGCTCTGGACACACGAAATCACAATTCTTTTACACTAAATAAAAATTAAAAGTATGGCTGAAAGTTTAAAAGTTACCCCTTTGCACGACCGGGTAATTGTAAAGCCCGCTGCGGCTGAAGAAAAAACTGCTGGTGGCATCATTATACCTGACACTGCTAAAGAAAAACCTCAGAAAGGTGTAGTTATCGCTGCAGGTCCTGGAAAAAAAGATGAGCCGGTAACTGTAAAAGCAGGTGATACTGTTTTATATGGTAAATATGCAGGTACGGAAATCACTGTGGAAGGTGGTGAATACCTTATTATGAGAGAAAGTGATATACTCGCTATCGTGTAAACCTAACCCCTACAGGGGCTTTTTTAAGCCGAGTTGCAAACAGATCGTACAAGAGTGCGACGCAACGGAAGCTAAATAGTTTTAATTAGTTGGGTACAAAAACCTGAAATATTAAACTAAAAATTTTCAAATTTTATAATTATGGCTAAGCAAATCTTCTTCGAAATTGAAGCAAGAAATAAGATGAAAAAAGGCGTTGACACATTGGCCAACGCAGTTAAAGTAACTCTTGGACCTAAAGGTCGTAACGTTGTTATCGAGAAAAAATTTGGTGCTCCTTCAGTAACTAAAGACGGTGTTACCGTTGCAAAAGAAATTGAACTTGACGACGCTATTGAGAACATGGGCGCCCAAATGGTGAAAGAAGTAGCTTCTAAAACTGCTGATATTGCAGGTGATGGTACTACTACTGCAACTGTTTTAGCTCAATCGATCATCAGCGAAGGTTTGAAAAACGTAGCTGCCGGTGCTAACCCGATGGATCTTAAACGCGGTATTGATAAAGCAGTTTCTGCTGTTATTGCTAACCTTCGTACACAATCTCAGGCTGTAGGAAACGATAGCGAGAAAATTGAGCAGGTTGCTACTATCTCTGCCAACAGTGACAGTGAAATTGGAAAATTGATTGCCCAGGCAATGCAGAAAGTTGGTAAAGAAGGTGTTATAACTGTTGAAGAAGCAAAAGGTACTGATACTACAGTTGATGTAGTTGAAGGTATGCAATTCGACCGCGGTTATATCAGCCCTTACTTCGTTACGAACAGCGAAAAAATGGAAGCTGAATTGCAGAATCCTTACATCCTTATTTACGATAAGAAGATCTCTGCGATGAAAGACATTCTTCACATTTTGGAGAAAGTTGCTCAAAGTGGTCGTCCGTTAGTAATTATTGCTGAAGACCTTGAAGGCGAAGCATTGGCTACTTTGGTTGTAAATAAATTACGTGGTACACTTAAAGTTGCAGCTATTAAAGCTCCAGGCTTTGGCGACCGTCGTAAAGAAATGTTACAGGATATTGCGGTTCTTACTGCAGGTACTGTAATTAGCGAAGAGCAGGGTTACAAATTAGAGAACGCCGACCTTTCTTACTTAGGTACTGCTGCATCTATCACTATCGACAAAGACAACACAACTGTTGTTGGCGGTAAAGGTGAAAAAGAAAATATCACTAACCGTGTTAACCAAATTAAGTCTCAAATCGAGAATACAACTTCTGACTACGATCGCGAAAAATTACAAGAGCGTCTTGCTAAATTAAGCGGTGGTGTTGCAGTTCTTTATGTAGGTGCTGCTACTGAAGTTGAAATGAAAGAAAAGAAAGACCGTGTTGATGATGCACTTCACGCAACCCGTGCTGCTGTTGAAGAAGGTATCGTACCAGGTGGTGGAGTTGCTTACGTTCGTGCTATTGAAGCTTTAGAAGGTTTGAAAGGTATAAACGAAGACGAAACTACAGGTATCCAAATCATCAAGCGTGCAATTGAAGAACCACTTCGCCAGATCGTTATCAATAGCGGTATCGAAGGTTCTATCGTTGTTCAGAAGATCAAAGAAGGAACCGGTGATTTCGGATTTAACGCCCGTACAGAAGTTTACGAAAACTTGTTTGCTGCCGGTGTTATCGACCCAACTAAAGTTACCCGTGTAGCTCTTGAGAACGCAGCTTCTATAGCTGGTATGTTGTTAACTACTGAATGTGTTGTTGCTGACAGACCAGAACCTAAGACTGCTGGTGGCGCTCCAGGTGGAATGCCAGGTGGAATGGGTGGAATGGATTATTAAAATAGAACCAGGATTAATCGATTATTCGGATTAATTGGAAATATAAAATCCCCTGTTGCGTTAGCAGCAGGGGATTTTTGTTTTTAGAACCCGGAGTATTATTTCTGATGAGAAGGAAGTGGGTGAAGGAGAATAGTTTTGGTTTCAAGCAGTAGAACAAGTTTGTAAAATCGTTGTGTCACTCACTTGTACTGCAGACCCTTGAAGCTAAAACACGGTGGAAAATATTTTATTTCATCCTGATCCTTACAAACTTATAAATCATCGATCTACTATTGTGTTACAACCCTTACTCTTCTTCCCAAAAATGTGCTGAGAGAGTCTCTTACACGTATGGTATCGGCCGGGCGTATTCGTACCGGGATAAATAAGCGATATCTCAAACTGTCTCCAACGCGAATGGTATCGTATTGAGTGCGGTTGCCATACGTATTTAACTGTGTGGTTCTTATGTTTGCCCTGTCCCTAAACCTTGTTGTTTCGAATACCATCTTATATCGCACAGAATCCCCTGTTTCTGTAGCTGTGTCTACAGCAGCTGGTGCAGGTGTAGACACCGGGGGAACACTCTGAGGCACTGGTGCTGTATCAACCTGTTGCGGAATGGTGTCAAGCTGTCCTTCCTGCGGCGCCTCTTCTGTTTCGGTAGTTTGTTGTTTTGCAATCAGGTTCGAAATCCCCCATCCAATACCCCCTAAAGCAGCTAAAGCGGCAATAACAATAACAATTACAACAAATGCTCGCCCCGTAGAAGAATTTGACCTTACAGGATAATTATGCTCTGCATTTTCTCTTCTTGGGTTGAGCTCTTCTTTTACAGGTAAAAAATTTCCAGGAGTAAATTCATAAATACCCTGGTTGTTTTTAGTAAGGGTGCCTACGCCTTGTATAGTATAGGGCTTACCTAAGTTTAAAAACTGTTTGATATTGGCGAGGTAAGATTCAAGATCAGATCTTATTAAAGGTTCTATCTTATGTAATTTCTTAACTAAAAACGTAATGATGTTTTCATCTGTAGAACTTTTAGGATTATAATCGAATGACAAACCTTCAATAGGATAAAATATTTCTTTTTCCTGCTCATTTGGAACACTTACTTTACCATCTAATGTAAACGTACCAATCCCTTCAAGCTTTAATGTTTTATTCTCATAAAGAAAAGCGGCCAGTTGGTCATCGAATTTCACACGTGTTAATTTAGTTAGGTAAACTTAGTCAATTTTTAAGGCAATATGTTACTGTTTTCCCTCAAAAATTGTTGTTTTTTAAAGCAGCCGCAATGTAGGTTTTTTGATGTTACCTTTACCACATGATAACGGAAGAGGAAGAAAAATTTTTAATTTACTGGGAAAAGAACAGGATAAGGGAAAAAAGCCTGGCCAGGCAGTTATCCCTCATTATTCCAATCGGTTCCATTTTAGCAATCGGTATTTTGCTGAATTTTATTACCGGTTGGTATACAAGGGCCAATATCGAAGCAAACAGTACCTCTACGATGCCTGTTATAATTCTTGCAGTGGTTATTATTGCTATTTTCTGCAGCGTTTTTTTTAAACGCCACCAATGGGAAATGAATGACCAGCGATATGCAGAGCTGAAGTACAAGAAAGATTTGCATAAATCTTCTGATCACATGCAGCAAGACGAAACAAATTAGAGTCAAAGTAAGCATTAGAATTAACACCAAATCCTACAAAATTAAATGAAGAACTTTCTATTGCTGGCATGTGTGTTTATTATTTTTTTTACCGCTTGTTCAAAAGAGGATAAAGGATGTACACCTGTAAAGCCTGAAGCAGAGGAAGCGGAGATACTGGCATTTGCAACTGCAAATGGTATTGACTCTATCAAACGTACCAACGGTATTTATTATTCAGTGATCGATTCTGGTTATGGTGCAAGGCCCTCCGTTAATTCAATGGTAACTGTTACATATACAGGGAAGTTGCTGAACGGAGCAATTTTTGAAAAAGTTCCCACAGCTGTTGAATGGAAATTAAGCGGCCTTATTGAAGGTTGGCAAATTGGAATTCCTTTGATAAAAAAAGGTGGAAAAATAAAACTGGTCATTCCATCAGTTTATGCATATGGCTGTAACGGAAAAAAAGATATCAATATACCAGCCAATGCGGTATTGTATTATGAAGTGAATTTGATTAGCGTTCGTTAAAGGAGAAGTAAAAGATAAAAGAAATAGCGACGGTTTTTCGTCGCTATTTCTTTTTGTAACATCAGGGCTCTCTTAAAAGTTCTGGCTTATAATGTAAAGAACAGGTAGAGAGGCATATTTGAATTTATAATGTAACGGGCAAAAAGTCGCACATTGGTTTACCGATAAAGTGATTGCGACGCAACGATGATGCCATGAAAAACAACGGCTGGTATTAAAAACTCTCTTTATCTCTTTGCCTGTCATCAGTTGTAACTAATAATGATACCTGACGAAAGCTTCCACTGCAGCATATTGAGTCATTCCTAACTGGGCATACAAGTTAGCTGTGTTACCGTTTCGCTCTTCGGCACGTTGCCAGAATTCGCGGTTATCACTACCCTGGAAAGGCACCATATCTTTTTGCGACTGGTGAATAAATATGCCAAAGCGTTTTTTCATCACCTGGTCGGGGCTCATGGGTATGGCCATTTCAATTTCCGCGATATCCCACTCTTGCCAGGCGCCTTTGTATAGCCAGACCCAGCAATCCTTTAACCATTCGTCACCTGCCTCTTTAAGCCTTCGCAGGCTTTCAAAGATTATATCAAGGCACACTTTATGAGTTCCATGCGGGTCGGCAAGGTCGCCGGCGCAAAAGAGTTGATGAGGCTTTATATCACGAAGGATCTTCATCGTGATCTCTATATCTGCTTCGCCCAATGGATTTTTTTCTATAGTTCCTGTTTCGTAGAAAGGAAGGTTGAGAAAATGCGCCCTTGTATCGGGTAGTCCAACATAGCGGCAGGTAGCTTTAGCCTCGCAGCGCCTGATTAAACCTTTGATAGCTCTTATTTCTGCTGTATCTCTTTGGTTAGGTTTTTTTGCAGCAAGAAACCTGCTGGCTTCAGATAAAAGATTTTTACTGGCGTTAGTATCCTTGCCCAACATGTCTTCAAAACCAACGGCAAAGTCAAGAAAGCGGGTTACAAACTCATCGGTTACGGCGATATTTCCACTGGTTTGGTAACCCACATGCACTTCGTGACCCTGCTCGTGAAGACGCATAAAAGTTCCGCCCATGCTAATAATATCATCGTCGGGGTGAGGCGAGAAAATAAGACAGCGTTTGGGCTGGATTTCACTTCTCTCGGGATGGCCGGGAATAACGGCATTTGGTTTGCCACCAGGCCAACCTGTAATGGTATCGCGAAGCATGTAAAAAACCTGCAGGTTAATCTCGTAAGCGTCTCCCTTTTCAACCAAAAGATCCGCCAGGCCATTTTTATTGTAATCGTTATTCGTTAAACTTAAGACTGGCTTTCCACTTTTTAAAGAAAGGTTTGTAACGGCTCTCTTAATCATATTGGGTGTCCACTCAAGTTCACCGGTAAGCCACGGCGATTTTATGCGCGTTAGTTCGGTTGCCGCCGTTTCATCTACAATAAAGGTGCAATCGTTGTGATTTTGAAGTATGCTTGCCGGAATATGTTCAGTAATATTTCCTTCAACAGACCGTGCAACAACGGGCGCCTTCATGCCCCATGCCATCAGGAGGATCTTCTTTGCTTTTAAAATGGTACTTATTCCCATCGTAATTGCGAGACGCGGAACCTGGGAAATATTTTGAAAATCCCTGGCGTTTGCTATCCGGGTACTGTTGTCTAAAGTGATCAACCTTGTTTTAGAATATATACTTGAACCAGGTTCATTGAAACCTATATGACCGTTATTTCCTATTCCTAAAATTTGAAGGTCGATACCTCCCTTTTCTTCAATCAACTGTTCATATTCCTGGCAATGTTTTTTAATTTCTTCTTTTGGCAATTCGCCGTCCGGCAGAAAAATGTTTTCCGGTTGTATATCTACATGGTTAAAAAGCTGCCGGTGCATGAAGCTATGATAGCTTTGCATCGCCTCTTTTTCTATCGGGTAATATTCGTCCAGATTAAATGTAACGACATTACTAAACGACAGTCCTTCTTCTTTATGAAGCCTCACCAGTTCTTTATACAAGCTGATGGGTGTTGATCCTGTAGCTAATCCAAGTACGATTTGCTCTCCATTCTGTTGTTTTTCTCTTATTGCATTGGCGATTTCCTGTGCAACGTACGCAGAACCACTTTTTGGAGTAGGGAAAATTTTTACGGGAATTTTTTCGAAACTATCAGTCAGGTCAACATTCAATCGCGGGTTTGGCATAGCTTGTTTTTAGAATTTATTTAATACAGATAGAATTAGACTCCTACTATTTATAAAACGTTACGTTTAAAGATTTTTTTATGTTACCAGCTAAGGATATCGATTTAGCTTCTGTTGTGTCTCTTCCCGATCTGTCGGGATACTGTATCTTTTCATAGCTACAGTCTGTAACAGATGGCGATGTAACAGCTTAAGTTTTGTAAGAGTTAAGGCAGTATTACAGAAATTTTAGCCAGAGTTACGCACAGTAAAGTAAAAGCTACCTTTTATTCAACTTCAATTTCATCTATAAACAACCAGCTGTCTCTTCCTGCTCCTGGCTTTCCTTCAGGAACAATACCATTATTGGCAGCTACTATTTTTATATATCTTGCTTCAACCGGCTGATCATAATTTAATGCGATCTTCCTGTTACCTGGCCATGCCTTATTTGTATTATTTTGGATGACGCTGTTGCTCCAGGTACTTCCATCAGTAGAAGTAGACACTTCTACTGCCTTTGGTAAATATATCATGCTTCGCTCCTGTTGCCATACATCTATACTTACTTTCGATACGTTTTCCGGTTTGCCCAGGTCGATCACCGCGTGCATATCATTTTTGCTCCAGCCTAACCATTCTTCCGATGGAAATCCTTTTTCTGCTTTTAAACCGTTTACCAGGCCATAGGCACCTCCTTTGCCCGGGTAGGTTGGCGATGGGGGAGACGTAAGCGTTATTTTTTTGCCGGTTGCCTTGTTAAAAGTAAATTGTTGTTTAATCGTTGATACGATGTTTTTGTTTTCAACAACGGATGCTTCATATTCACCTGAGCCGTTTACAATAACTGGCTCTGTATATTTTATACCTGTATTGGTTAGTTTATTGGTGATGAAAATATCACCGGTGCTTTTACTTGCCAGCTTCCATAAAACTCCGGTAGAATTTTTTGTAGGTTCAACCGTAGATTGAAGGTCGAGGTAAGCCTTGCTATAATTTGCCTTCCATAAATCATAACGCTTAAATTCGTTCAGCAGTTTCTTCTGAAAATTGTTATAGTCTTTCTTTGCTTTTGGTGACCATAATACTTCGCTCAATGCACTGATACGTGGAAACAACATATATTCAACTTTAGAGGGGCTTCTCATGTATTCGGTCCAAACGTTTGCCTGCGCACCTAATACAAACTTTGCCTGAATTGAATCTAACTCTTTAGGAATAGGTTCGTAACTGTACACCTGTTCAACTGGCAGGTAGCTTCCAATAGTTACAGAATCTTCGTTTTTAGTTTGGGAATGGTCAAAGTAGACATGACTGGCTGGAGTCATAATAACATTGTGGTTTTGTTTGGCTGCATCAATACCACCCTGCTCACCACGCCAACTCATTACCGTTGCATTTGGTGCCAGGCCGCCTTCCAGAATTTCGTCCCAGCCGATGATCTTCCTTCCTTTGCTGTTCAAATATTTTTCTATTCGTTGTATAAAATAACTCTGTAATCCATGCTCGTCTTTCAAACCCTTCTCTTTAATCAGTTGCTGTGCAAATTCTGAACGTTTCCAAAATTCCTTCGGACTTTCATCTCCACCTATATGAATGTACTCAGACGGAAATAATGCTACTACTTCATCCAGAACATCCTGTAAAAAATTAAAAGTATATTCGGTAGGGCAAAAAACATCTTCATATACGCCCCAAGACTGTTGTACCTGCTTTCCTTCTTTTGTACCGTTCCAAACTACTCTTGCATGTACTTTTGTTGGCTCCTTTGGGAAGCAACTTAATTCAGGATAAGCTGCAATTGCAGCAGAAGAATGCCCGGGTAATTCAATTTCAGGAATTACGGTAATAAACCGGTCTGCCGCATATTTCACCACCTCTTTTACCTGGTCCTGGGTATAAAACCCACCATAGTTAGTACTGTCATTACCTGTTCCAGGATGACGACCTTTAATCGTTCCGTTTCTAAATGCACCAACTGATGTAAGCTTTGGATATTTTTTAATTTCAATTCTCCACCCCTGGTCTTCTGTTAAGTGCCAGTGAAAAGTGTTCATTTTATAAAGAGCGATATAATCGATATATTTTTTTATAAATTCAACCGGGAAGAAATGCCGGCCAACATCGAGGTGCATTCCGCGGTATTTGAAGCGGGGGTAATCTTCGATTGCAACAGCCGGAATTGTAAACTGGTTTTGTTGTTGCACCGGTAGCAAACGCAATAACGTTTGGATGCCATAAAATGTTCCCTGGTAACTATCGCCCTGTATATTTATACTTTGTGGGCTGACATTAAGTTTATACTTCGCTTCGTTTTCAGCTGGCTGTGCAAACCGGTTGGTGGTTAACAATATAAAATTAGAAGCGGGAGCTTCGGACTTGTTGTTAGCTATATGGAGCTTAAAGCCGTAAAATTTTTGAAGGTAATCGTTGAAAAAGTTAGCAGAATTAAGTTCGCCAGCATCATTCAAAACGATTTTTGTTTTTTTGTTTAACAAGAAATTTCCCTCTTTTGCCTGGTAACTCACGGGCTCAGGAATGATGTTGCTGTTTTGGGCAAATAAGGAGGTCGAAAATAACAGGAAAACCATAATTGGTATTCGTTTCATAGATGCTATTTTTTTTATTGTTGACAGAACTTGTGCCCGTTTACAAGCGGCGAAGATCGAACTAAGTTACTTTAAGTATCATGCTTGTATAAAAATTATTTTTTTTACAGCATGCAGGAATTAGTTTGTTTTTACATTACCAGCAGGTTTGTTTACCTGGAATAAAGTCTGCTTCTGTTCAAAGTTTTTAACTGCTTCACGGTAGGATAATGACAACTGGCATTGTAAAAGCCAATCATTACTAATTCTTTCTTTTACCGAAGGGATACGTTTTCCCGCTTATGGTTGCGACAGGTACAACTGTACAAGAGTGCGACGCAACAGTGATGCGCAACCTTCAATATGGCCGGCCCAAAAAATATCAACAGCTTTAGTATAAAGTAAACCGCTACTCTTTATAACTTCCAACAAGCCTTTAAACAAAAATCCCCAATAGTGTAGTTATTGGGGATTACATCATCAATATTTTGGATTATTCAACTTTTGTTATTTTCAGTACGTTTGTCGGCACGTGTAACTGTACAGGCGTACTACCAGTGTTCACCACTATATCGCCACTTTTCAAAAAACGGCGTTCTTTTAAAATTTGTATCTGGTCTTTTATAATTGAATCCAGGCTTTCTTCTTGAGCGTAATAAAAGGCCTTTACACCCCAGCTTAAACTTAACTGGTTGATCAAAGATTGTTCTTTCGAGAAAATATACAGCGGTGATTTGGGTCGATAGCTACTTAAAATAAAGGCAGTTAAGCCGCTTTTCGTCATACCAATAACTGCGTCAGCGCTAACATCACGGGCAATTTTACAGGCATTGTAACAAATAGCATCGCTAAGGAACGAAGGCGAATGAGGCTGCGGTTTTAGGTCTTCCTCGCGATTGTAACGATAGTCTTTTTCAACTTCTGCTATTATTTTTACCATAGTTTGTACAACCAGTGCAGGATGCTGGCCGGTCGCAGTTTCACCACTCAACATTACTGCATCCGTACCTTCCAAAACCGCATTTGCTACGTCGGTTATTTCACTTCTGTTAGGTTTTACGCGGTCAATCATGCTTTCCATCATTTGTGTAGCTACGATTACCGGTTTTGCCCTGTGCAGGCACTTCCTGATAATATTCTTCTGGATCATTGGAACCTTTTCAACCGGCATTTCAACCCCAAGGTCTCCACGTGCAATCATGATTGCATCACTTTCAACAATAATGTCGCGTATGTTAGCTATTGCTTCCGGCTTCTCAATCTTGGCAATAATTTTCGCCTTGCTTTTTCTGTCATCCAACTTGCTGCGAAGAATTACAATGTCTTTTACATTCCTCACAAACGACAGTGCAACCCAGTCAAGCTGTTGGTCAATAATAAAAGCGAGGTCCTCAATATCTTTGTCGGTTAAGGCTGGTAAAGAAATTTTTGTGTCGGGAAGGTTAATGCCCTTTTTTGAGGAAAGCACTCCGCCCAGCGTTACTTCAACTTTTACATCTCCGTTTCTAACAATGTCTACAACTTTCACTTCCAGTTTACCATCATCTATCAAGATAATGTTACCCAGCTTTACATCACCCGCAAGATTTGGATAGGAAACATAGATCCTTTCCATGGTTCCCACGCACTTTTCATTGGTGAAAGTAAGAATGTCTCCCGCTTCAACCTTTAACGCATTGTTTTCAATTTCACCTACGCGTAATTTGGGTCCCTGCAAATCTCCAAGTATAGAAATATTCAGTCCCTCAGCCTCGTTCAGATTACGTATATGCTGAATGATCTGCGCCTTGTCTTCATGGCTGCCATGAGAGAAATTCAGGCGAAAAACATTAACACCGGCATGCACCAGCTCGAGAAGCTTGTCGTAAGTGTCGCAGGCAGGTCCAACAGTAGCAACTATTTTAGTGCGGTGCGTTAATTGCTCAAAACTAGCCTTGTTGTCCATTTGCTTCGTAGGGAACGGCTGTGAAATTTCTTTTGACATGTTGAGGGATTATATTAATGAGTTTTATAATTATTTAGAATATTGTATTTGCAAATAAAGGTTTGCAAACTAGCTGGCTAAGATCTTTACAATTTTGAGCCATTGATTACTTAATTTTTGTTTCGCCTTAACTGCATGATCCAGGGGGGTGTAATAAAGTTTATTGTTTACGATACCTACCATTACGTTGTACCGGCCTTGTAACAAACTCTCTACTGCGTGAAATCCCATACGGCTTGCGATCAACCTGTCGAGACATGTAGGAGACCCTCCACGTTGGATATGTCCTAATATACAAACTCTTGTATCGATATTAGGTAACCGTCTTTTCACGATGCGGGCTATTTCGTTACCGCCACCAAATTCATCACCTTCTGCAACCACTACCAGGTTAACCAGTTTTCGTCTTTTTTCCTTTTCCGAAAGCGATGCAACCAGTTCATCGATATTTGTTTTTGTTTCGGGAATTAGTATGTTTTCAGCGCCTGTTGCAATACCACTGTGTAAGGCAATATAACCTGCATCGCGCCCCATTACCTCAACAATAAATAAGCGGTCGTGGGCGTCTGCTGTATCCCTTATTTTATCAATTGCCTCTACAGCTGTATTAACAGCCGTATCAAAACCAATGGTAAAGTCTGTTCCCGCAATATCTTTATCTATTGTGCCGGGTAAACCAATACAGGGTATATCAAATTCGTTACTAAACTTTTGTGCACCTTTAAAAGTACCGTCGCCGCCAATAACTACCAGTCCGTCTATCCCTCTTTTCTTGAGGTTATCATACGCCTTTTGTCTTCCTGCTGGTTCCCTGAATTCGTCGCTGCGGGCACATTTTAAAATAGTTCCGCCGCGTTGTATAATGTTTGCAACACTTTTGCTTTCCATTTTAAAAATGTCATCATCTATCATTCCACTATATCCCCTCATTACACCATACACTTCAAGCCCATTATAAATCCCTGTTCGTACTACCGCTCTTATTGCTGCATTCATTCCCGGACTATCACCCCCTGAAGTTAAAACACCTATTTTAGTAACTTTTGTCGCCATGATGAGCTGTAAGTTCTTTTAATTTTCTTGTAAGCAGTATTAAAATTGGTGTGTAATTCCTACACGAAGGCGCAAAATTAAGCAATTACAGCCAAACCAAATCCTTCACCCCTTTTTCTGCTGGAATTTAGGCGTAAAAAATAATACATAAAAAGTCTTTAGATGTTTGAAAAATTGAATAAAAGGAATGAGTTTTTTGAAGACAATTTAATTTTAAAGTATAGGTTACCCGAAATTTGATGACAAAAAAATCAGACCAGACAACTGCTTTTATTCAACGTTATAACGTTCTTTTTGCTAACGTAAGGTGCGTGTGGAGGATGGGCGTTTTGCCTCCTTTATAGGTAGGTTTATTGCAATCACTATTTTTAAACAGATTCGCTCTTTAAGTCTTTTTGTTACCGGCCCCGGTACGTTGTACAAACATCGTTGCGTCGCATTACGTTCATCTTAAGTGCTATAATCCGGCATTTTTCATGTTCTGCAAACCGAAGAAGTGCTTTTAAAAAGGTTGGCAGGGGCTTTATTTGTTGTGATAAAAGAAGTGATTTTATTACCTGGTTCTGCTGTATTATTTTTAGGAAATGAAAAAAATATTGGTAACCGGGGCTAACGGATTCCTCGGTCAACATCTCTCTTTGTTCCTCGCAGATAAAGGATACGAAGTTATAGCAACAGGAAGAGGAGGTTCAAGATTACCACAACACAAGAACATTGAATATGCCGACGTTGAACTAACGAATAGAGAAGCCGTTCAAAGTTTGCTACGGCATTATATAGTCGATGTTCTCATCCATAATGCGGCGTTAAGCAAGCCAGACGAATGTGAAAACAATAAGGATTTTTGCGCCTTAACAAACGTAGAAACTACAAAATATTTGCTGGAAAGTGAAGTGCGTCATTTTATTTACATGTCTACAGATTTTGTTTTTGGCGAAAATGGACCTCATTCAGAAGATGCCGAAACTGGTCCTTTAAATTTTTATGGCGAATCTAAGCGCCAGGCAGAACAACATGTTAAAGAAAATGACAAGAAAAGTACGATAGTTAGGCCTGTTTTTATCTATGGAAGGGCTTGGGAAGGAATGCGGCCAAGTTTTTTACATTGGGTAAAAAATAATATTGAGCAACAAAAAACTATAAGAGTAGTAAGCGACCAGTTACGCACTCCCACATATGTTGGCGATATTTGCAGTGGTATCGAAAAAATAATTCAAAAGGAAGCAACAGGAGTTTATAACCTTGCCGGAAAAGATGTTTTGTCTCCCTATGAAATGGCATTAAAGACAGCGGATGTTTTAAAATTAGATACATCGTTTATAATAGAGGTAACCGCTGACAGTTTCCCCGAACCGGTAAAACGAGCCAAACGGTCTGGGTTAAAAATTGAAAAAGCTATGAGAGAATTAGGCTACCAACCTGTAAGTTTTGAAGACGGCGTGAGGTTAACTTTCGGGCTTTAGTGTGAATGTTGAACGGTAAATCAAGGTTATTTACTCAACGTTTGTCACCCTGAGCTTGTCGAAGGGTATCTAATTACTCCTGTTGTAATAAGGCTTCGAGGCTCAGCCGGACATCATGTTGTAGCTTAAGTAACGACATTGAATGGTGAATCAAATGTCGTTGACTTAAGTTAATCTTGTAAGAAACGCTATTTGTTTCGCGCTTTTCTTATGCAAGTTTTGTCACTTACTTTTATCTCAGAGATATTTATGTTTTATTGGTTTCGATGAATGCTCCGCATTTCCTTAATGAAAAGAAAGTAACCAAGAAAAATCAAGAAAGGAACGAAACGCCCGTTCCTTTCGTTGTTCCTTGATTAAGCAGTAGTGCTACTGTGGCTTCGGCATTTGTTTTTCATGCATATTCTGCTCTCTGAATTCTAATTAAAATGGCTAAAGTAGCAAGGCTGCAACGCCAGACAGCATAACAAAAGTGGTTTTGAAAGACTATCTGTTAATGTGTAGCTCCTTCTTCACTGACGTCATAAAAAAAGGCGTTAATAAAATTAGCGGGAGAGGCGTTAAGAACTGCGAAGCAATCACTGAGACCATTAAAAAAAATAAAATTTACCGAAGTAAATGAAATGATGTTACTCGTGCCGGGAGATGTTGTTTGCCTGAAAGTCCTCCCGAACTCTGAATCTATTCTTACGTTGTAACTATTTCATTTTGGCCGCTCCTGCTAATTTTTAGCCCTTTTTATGGAGTCTTGATCTTTTTGTTTCTGCGATCAAGAAAAAAAACATGATCAGTAAAACATGAAAAACTCTAAGTACTTGGTCCAGGCAGGGCAACAGGACAATAATCCGTTAAGTCAACGGCATTGATTGCCCATTCACCATGTCCTTTACTCGCACGCAAGTCCCCATGTATGTAACAGATCATTATTAAATACTTTTATTGAAGATGGAGGCAACAAGTTTTTCCTGGCGTTTATCCATTTGTCAACTTTTGCCCCGTACATTCTACGAATAATTGAAGCGTCGAGGTTATTCATTTTGCCCCAGTGAAAGGTGTAGGGAATATTATGACTGTCGAGGATTTGCCATGCTTTCGCATAAAAACTTTTTGTACCTGCAGAGTCGATTGCATCAAGTTCTATTACACACGTATGGTCGAAGGTCGTAAATCCTAAAGTTGCTTTGGTTCCTTTTACATAACGATAAGAAAAGATGCCTCCAAAAGGCTGTTGTTCATTCAGGTCGATCAATAATTCATTTACCCTGGAAACGAAACTAATGGGTACTCCAATAGCAGCGCTGGCAACTTTGCCTCTTGTGTCGGTATTGTAGAAAATTTCTCCGCATGTTCCCCAAACATTATCAAAAGGCGTATAAGAGGTTTTAAAAACCTGGGTGATCAGAGTAGGTGTTAGGTTGGGGAAAAGATCGGTAATTTTTCCAATAAAAATGGGGGCATCGTCGCCCGGACCCGCTTTGTTAAGATCGTTGACTGTTGCCATGTAATCATCTTTAAATGGTCGCTTATACATCATGGTAACATGAGCGCCGGTTTTAATATCATGCGGATTGACCACCCATTGAAAATGAAACGGCCTTTCCCCGGGATGTGGACCAAACGTGGTGTGAGAGAAATCAAGCGTGTTCATCACATCTTTCATTTGGTCGAGAGGCACAATTTTCCGGGAGGTTTCTAAAAGGTATAACGGTTCTGTTTCTATCATAGCGCCGTGAATAAAACCAAAACTGCCAAAACTCACAACAGCGCTATTAAACAATTCATCATCACGTACTAATTCTGTATTTAACCGACCAATAAATTCGTGTGAAACAACAGGGTAAGATGCCCTTTCGAGCCAGATGTGACGGTCCGCACTTACAATAATATGAAGACCGACTATAAAATCAGGCGTTGATCCAAAATCAATGGCTGCGCCGTGAGTGCCTGTAGAAATAGCGCCAACAATTGTTTGGCCATTGCTGGCGCCACAAGTTTTTAGAGACCTGTTTTTTTCTCTAAGCAAGTCATTCAATTCTTTTACGGAATTGCCGCACTGAACAAACAGAACTTCATGTTTATCGCCGGAATATTGGTGGGAAAAATTTTTGTCACTAACATTTACAGACATATTCATTTGTTTGCTGTCAATTAGCCATCCGGTCGTGGTTGCTACTTTCGACAAGGACCAGCCGCCACCGAGAACCTTCATTTTCTTATTATCTTGAATTGCGTTGCCAATCATTTCCTTGATACAAACCGTCATTTTATTATAATCTTCAATTACATCACCTGTATCGCTGTTGATAACCTCGTATAGATTTTCGATCGGTTGTTTAAAACTATGATGCCTGTTTTCCCACTCTTTTAAGTTAGTTGGTTGGAACTTTGGAATGGCTGACATATGGTATGGTTGATTTAAATTTAAATAATCGAATTACATATTTCCTTGTCTTCTTGGTGGTTTGTGACAACGCCATTTTACTTCCATTGGGCAGAAGATGCCCAGTGAAATAACAGTAAGAACAGAGTACCCTAAATTAGTGCTGACCCGAACTTCATCTAAAGCATTGTTGTTGTTGCAGTTTGGAACAACAAGGTCTTTTGGACTGTTTACCAGCCCCCACAGGTACGAGTAAACCACTTTCGATTGATATTCTGTTGCCGGGTCACTCTCAGTAGTAAGTACCCTGTAATGATAGCAGCTTTCTGTACTAAAACTTATCATTAATAACAGGATAGAAATAGTAAATGAAGAAGACTTTCTTTTCATATATAGTAGCTTTAAAAAGTAGGTGAGAGAATGAAACCAAAATACTGTCTATATTTTATTAATGCAATACCAATGAATTATTTATTGCATGATGAAGTATTAGGGTGCTCTCTTGTGCCGCATCCTTCAGGCAACTAACCGTATTTGTAACAGTAGTAATGAACAATGTATTGCTTAATCAAGCTAATTACTTTGACACTGTCGGCAATTTCCTCTTAATCCTCATAAATCAGGTAAATGCTTGTTCTACTGGCTTAAAAGTTGCAATCATCCTTTATTAAACTACACCTTCATGCAATTACAAGACGATAGTAAAATGCCAAAATTCAGCCAGGAAGAAGAAACAAATTCTCCTGATATCGTAGCGCAAAATGAAAAGACTGATGCAGCACAGGAAGATACCGACCCACCCTTAGACGAAGAGGACCTCGAAGAAAATGATTTAACCGTAGAAGAAGCTGACCAGATCGTTTGGGATCCCCCCGCATCGGGTTCATCAGGTTCTGAAGAAAAAGATATAACTGATTAACAGACGTCGTTATCTTTTATAGCTGCATGAAAAATCGTTGCTTAAAAAACAAGCCAGTTATTGCGGTAGAGCCGGTGTGTAAAGCTGAAAACGCTTTTTTCACCGGCTCTTTTGTTAAACCGCGCATCGATGTTTGCCGAATAAAGAATAGAAAGTATAAGAGTGCGACGCCAGAAACATTAGGGGCGGCCCAGGCCATGCAAGACGAACTTTTAGTGCGATCATTATAGCTCAAGCCGCCGGGCTTCGTTATTGCAACGGGACTCTCCCGATTGCATCGGCACTTTGTTTCTGAAACGCTTCACTGGTTTCAGAATGCTTTCGCCTTCGCGTGGCACCCAAGCCGCTGATGTCCCTTATGCAATAACTGTTGTCAGAAGCAAATATTATAACACCAATCCATAAAAACAGGCACCGGCTTTACTCTTTCGTTGCCACCAGCAATGCACACGAAAGGATTGCGCCCCTTCGGCTTAGCTCGGGGTAAAAACTGCTACGCTAAGTTCTATCAAAGAATTAAAAGTTGAACTGAGCGTAGCAACGATGATTCTTATAGTACAAAAAGCCGGTATCAAAAAAAATTAAAAATCAAGACAGCAAAAACGAGTTCATTAGTAGAGAGTTTAATAGTGCCGACGAAGCTTAGTAGATAAAAAATTCCACTTTTACTAACTGGAACTCGATGCCGTTTACTTAAAGTTTGTCACCCTGGACTTGTCGAGCGGTACCGGATCACTTCTATCGTAAGGGGGGCTTCGGCAAGTTCAGCCGGCATCACCTGTAGCTAAGTCAACGACGTTGAATTACAACTCCTTAATCTTAATATTCTTAAACCACGCTTCACTTCCATGATCCTGCAGTGCAA
>JAQBNO010000187.1 GCA_028288485.1 Segetibacter sp. | reverse complement strand
GCTGCAAACAACGGTGGGTAGCAAAGAAGGCAATACAGCAAACCAGGTATTAGAAGCAGTTTTGAACAAGACAGAGAAAATTAATTTGCAAGGCAGTAGCAAAGTAAATGAAGGTGAAATCTTTCCGAAAGGCACAAGAATATCAAACAATAATTTCACCGGTACAGCATGGCTTCAAATGCTTGTAACCAACGATACTACCTTCAATACTTCAGTTGGTAACGTAACATTTGAACCGGGCGCCAGAACAAGATGGCATTATCATCCCGGCGGTCAGATATTACTGGTTACGAATGGTATTGGCCGTTACCAGGAAAAGGGTAAGCCGGTAAGAGAACTTCATAAAGGAGATATTATAAAGTGCGAACCGCATACTCCGCATTGGCACGGTGCAGCTCCTGATAGTGAATTAAGTCATGTTACAATCGGCACAAATCCTAGTAGAGCCCCTGTTGTGTGGTTGGAGCATGTTACTGATGAAGAGTACAATAACCCCCAGCGGTGATAGAAAATGAAGGCTACTTCGGTAGAAGTTGTTGTTTTATGTAACCAGCAGGAGACTTTTGAATTAAACATCGTGGAGTTTAACCCTGAGGAATCGAAGGGTCACTCCCTTGTACGATTCTGTATTCTATTGAGCAGATTAAGTTTCAGTCTTTTATAAACCGAGCATTAGGTGCAGCATTTAGCGCTTAATTAAGAGTAGTTCGATACTCATTCGGTGTATGCCCTACCTGCTGCTTAAACAATCTCGTAAAATGCTGTGGATACTTGAACCCTAACTCATAAGCTATTTCGCTAACGGTCTTGTTGGGGTCAAATATTTTCTCCTTGGCTATGTCAATCAACTTAGCCTGGATATATTCCTGCGCGGTTTTGCCAGTTTCCTTCTTAACCAGGTCGCCAAAATACTTCGCTGAAAGGTGAAGTTCATTCGCAAAAAAGCCAACAGAGGGTATACCTAAATCCTGCGGCTTATCAGAATGGAAGTACTGGTGCAGTTGCGTTTCAAATCTTTCTAAAAAACCTGTATTGAAATGGTCACGGGTAATAAATTGACGGTCGTAATATCGTATGCAGTAATTTAGAAACAGTTCAATATTTGATACAATCAGCTTCTTGCTGTGTTTATCAATACCATGTTTTAATTCGAAGTCAATCTTTCTAAAACATTCCAACACCACTTGACGTTCCTGCTCAGAAATATGAAGCGCTTCGTTAACATCATAAGAAAAGAAAGAATAATCTTGTATTTGCTTTCCTAATGGTGTACCCTTAATCAAGTCGGGATGAAACAGTAATGCCCATCCTTTGGCTTCAAATGTTGTAACCTTCGGCTCTACTCCCAAAACCTGCCCAGGACCAATAAACACCAAAGTGCCTTCCTGGTAGTCGTAGTGATTTCGTCCATACTTCAATTCACCGCATTTTAATTCTTTAAGGTACACTGCATACAATCCAAAATTAAAAGTTCGGGCAGCCATTGGTTTGGCTTTCGATAAATCCAACACGGTAACCAAAGGGTGCAAGGTTGGAACACCTCTCATAGTATTGTATTGGGCAACACTCTCAATTTTTATTATTTGATTCATAACACACTGTATTTGTAAATCAAAAGTAGCCAATCAAACACCACTATAATAGTGCTTAGTCCCGAAACAGGAATAATGGTAGGGAAATCAGTAATTTAGGTAATAGCGCGCCTGGTAGCCCTTGGTAGCTTTGCGATACGAAAAAATTACGGGTTTGGATGATTGAAAAATCAACTGCACAAGTGAGTGATGCCGATCTGCATCGGCAGAGGCTACACGATGTTTAATCGGAAGACAAATGTCAGTTCCAAAAGTTTTATTTATTCTACTAACAATGTTTTTTACAATGTATGCATTAGCACAACCGGCAACAGAAGAAGAAATCCTGCAACTATCCCTTAAAAAGTTTGAATGGAAGACATCAGGGAAGTTTGACTTGCTGGCGGGCTTATTTGATGATGAGTTGGTGTTTGTTCACATCACCGGGCAGATCACTACCAAAGAAAATTGGATAAATCAGTTGAAAACAAAAAGGTTTGTTTATAACAAAATAGAACAGAAAGAGGCTTCGGCAAAGGTGTATGGCACTGCGGCAGTTTTAGTGGGCAAAGCAAAATTCACAGTAAATGGCGGAAGTGTTTACAACCTTGTGTATACCGAGGTTTATGCTAAGAAGAATAACAAATGGAAGTTGATAAACCTACATACGACTTCCGGATACTAACAGCACAAAAACAAAAAAAATGCAAAAGAGACAACTTGGAAATAGTGGATTAGAAGTATCTGCACTCGGACTTGGCTGTATGGGTTTAAGTTTTGGATATGGTCCTGCGGCAAACAAAGAAGACGCTATTCAATTGATAAGAACAGCAGTCGAATTAGGCGTTACATTTTTTGATACAGCAGAAGCGTACGGTCCATATGAGAATGAAGAACTGCTTGGTGAAGCCTTAGCGCCTTTTCGTAACCAGGTAGTGATTGCAACAAAATTTGGCTTCAAAGAAGGTAAAACAGCGTTAGGCATGGATAGCCGTCCTGAAAACATAAGGGCAGTTGCTGAAGCAGCGCTCAAGCGATTAAAGACTGATGTGATTGACTTACTTTACCAGCATCGTGTAGACCCCAATGTTCCTATTGAAGATGTTGCAGGCACGGTAAAAGAGTTGATTGCAGAAGGCAAGGTTAAACATTTTGGTTTGTCTGAAGCCGGTGTAGAAACAATCCGTAAAGCACACAGGGTTCACCCGGTAGCAGCATTACAAAGCGAATATTCTTTGTGGTGGAGAGAGCCAGAAAATGAACTTTTGCCAACACTCCACGAATTAGGAATAGGCTTTGTTCCTTTCAGCCCTTTGGGTAAAGGCTTTCTTACTGGTGCTATCAATGCAGATACAAATTTTGACCCTACCGACTTTAGAAATGTTGTTCCTCGTTTTTCTGAGGAAAACCGGAAAGCAAACCAACAATTGGTTGA
This sequence comes from Segetibacter sp., assembly GCA_028288485.1. GTDB lineage: Bacteria > Bacteroidota > Bacteroidia > Chitinophagales > Chitinophagaceae > Segetibacter. The sequence continues at coordinate 1,461 of JAQBNO010000187.1, read as the reverse complement.
CCTTCTTGCAGAGATTGCCAAACAAAAAGCGGCAACACCTGCACAGATAGCACTCGCCTGGCTACTTGCTCAAAAAACATGGATTGCTCCAATCCCAGGTACAACAAAACTCCATCGTTTAAAAGAGAACTTAGGAGCAGCAAACATTGAACTTTCTACGGCAGACATCAGTGAAATAGACACTGCATTTTCAGCAATCCCGGTACAGGGTGACCGTTATCCATCACACCTGCAACAAAGAGTTGGTAAGTAAATGTCAAAAGCCAATACTAAAATGAAAATCGCATTTTGTCTACCAGTTTTAATTGCCCTCTGTTTTACATCAGGCTGCTCTAATGCACAAGCTGTATCGCCGAAAAAAGTATTGATTGTTTACCAGTCCGCAACAAACAACATAAAGGCAGTTGCAGAAATTATACACAAGCAAGTAGGAGGCACGGTGGCAGGGCTTGAATTAGAAAAGCCGATCCTGCAAACTATCAAACTATGCTACAACAGCTAACAGAGGAAAATGAAAGACGTTTGCTGGCATCGTTGAAGACAAAGATTGACAACATTGAAAAAATAGGATCTCGTGTTTTTAGGCTTCCCTACCTGGGGAATGAAATTGGAGGCACCAATGAAAATCTTTCTTCATCAGTATGACGGAACTGGAAAAACTGTGATCCCGTTTAATACAAATGCGGATATGGTAAAGGAAGCAGTTTCAATAATGTAAAAGAACTTTGTCGAAATAGTAGAATTTTGGAACGCTTCGAAATGAAAGGTGGAAAGGAAAGAGACGGACAATTACTTGTTATAAAAGGACAAAAAGCAACCGAGGCTGAAACAGAAGTAAAGAAATGCTTACGAAAAATTAAGATGAATAAAGAATAAAATAAAATACTGATAATGAATTTACCTGGCAACGAAATGAAGAAGCAATACGCAAGCTCAAAGACCAAAGTCTGTAAAGCACTGGTTTCTTTTTTAATCCTGGTGCTTACGATGCTTAGTTACCATACAGCTTCAGCTCAGCAACAAGAAATGATGATCCGTATCTCAGAAATCGAAATTGACTCCGCTTATCTCCAGGATTACAAAGCCATACTCAAAGAAGAAGCGGCTGCATCTGTAAAACTGGAACCTGGAGTTATTGCAATCTTTCCAATGTATCAAAAAGAAAACCCAACACAGGTAAGGATACTGGAAATGTATGCGGACAAAACATCATACCAGCAACACTTAAAAACGCGGCACTTCTTAAAGTACAAAACGACAACCCTTAAAATGGTAAAGTCATTAAGGTTAGTAGATATGGAAGCGATAGATGTAGCAACAATGACCTTAATATTTAGAAAATTAAAAGAATAAATGTCGGGCATAGAAAACAACCGGTTTATATACACCCATAAATTTCAAAAACATGAACAATCAGGATAGAAGGAATTTTCTAAAAGCCGGTACAACATTAGGTGCCTC
>JAQBNO010000087.1 GCA_028288485.1 Segetibacter sp. | reverse complement strand
TTGATACAGTTATTTACAACTGGCTACGGCACGTTTTACTGATTATGTTTTGTTTTTCTTTTTTTCTTGCCTAATGGCTCCTTGAAGAATAAAAACGGGCTTTGGTAGGACTTACGAACAAAGAATACAAACCGGCTTCGGAAACATTTATTTCATTTACTTCGGTAAATTTTATTTTTTTTCAATGGTCTCAGTGATTGCTTTACAGTTCTTAACGCCTCTCCCGCTAATTTTCTTAACGCCTTTTCTATAAGGTCGAAAGAAGAAAGATATTGGTAGTTATCGACCCGGTATTTCAATATAGGTTTGTCCACTAACATGAAAGATAGATCGGGCCTTGATACCTCATCTGTGCAGAACGTAGCATAAAAATAGAATAAGCGTGAAAAACAAATGCTGAAGCCACAGTAGCACAACGGCTTAATCATGGAACAATGAAAGGAACGGGCTGTTATCGTTCCTTTCTTGAATTTTCTTTGGTTACTTTCTTTTTTTCAAGAAAAGAAAGTAACCAACCTTGCACATAGGGAAGCCGTTAAACAAATAGCCTTTTACAGTAGCAGCTTAATCAATGACATGAATTGCTAATGGTAAATTTCGATTAGTTATTGCTGGATGAAGAAATACAGACTGAATGAGCGTAAGAAGAAAGACCTTAGGTGAATTGGTCGCTTTAGAATAGCTGAATAAAGATTTTCGGTAAAAGTGAGTGACACAACGATTTTGAACAATGTACAAAATGCCGACAACACAAAAAGTATTAAACCATCTATTTCTCTATTCCCCCGGCTAAATTATACAGGTTCGTAAAACCAAACCTGCCTTCCAGTCGCTGAATGGCAATCTGGCTTCGGACACCTTTACGGCAATATACAACCACCGGCTTATCTGTTGGTATTTCACCAGCCTTACGCATTATTTGATCTAATGGAATTAATATTCCTCCTATATTAAAACGCTTGTGTTCATGTTCTTCCCTTACATCGAGCAAGAAAAGCTCGGCCCCGGCACTCACTTTTTCATCTAATTCTTCTATCGTTATCTGTTGCATATTTTCTTATCGAAAGATTTATCACGCCCCTTTACACCAAAATGCTATCGGAAGAAGTAATCGTGGAAGCAAATGTAATGGCAGCGCCTTTTCTTAATTTCCTTATTGCGCTTAAATTAAAACATTTGGTTAATTCTTTGTAATCGTGTTTGTAAAAGCATTTAAATAAAAAGTGTTAAGATATTATTGGATAAATTGATAACATACAAAGCTTACATTTGTTAGCATATAAATCTATTTTACGAGCATATGAAAAAAACCGTAGCGTGCCTGGTGTTTTTGATGAGTGTGTTAGTTGTAAAAGCACAAAAAGTGGTATACAGCGAGCCGGACAAAAGTGATTACAGGCAGACAGAATTTGACATTATTGGAAAGATAAATGGCAATATCCTTATTTACAAAAATATAAGAAACTCTTATGCGATTAGTGTGTACGATATGGACATGAAACAGAAGGCAAGGGTTAAACTTGAGTTCTTACCCGACAGGATCATTAATGCCGACTTCATGGCTTATCCCGATTACTGTTACATGTTCTACCAATACCAACGTAGAAGTGTGGTGTATTCGATGGCGGCTAAAATTGGCGGCGATGGCAATATTATAGGTGAGCCAATTAAAATGGATACCACCGAAATAAGTTTTTTGGCTAATAATAAAATTTACTCAATTGTAAACAGCGACGATAAACAATACATCGGACTATTCAAGATCAACAGCAAGGATGATGACCTTTACCTGGTTACGACCACTGTGTTTAATAAAGAACTGGAGAAAAAAGAAAAGCAGTATTTAACGGTTCAAATGCCCGATAAGCACGATTTTATCACTGAACTTTCAATTGATAATGATGGTGATATAGCATTTATAAGGGCGTCGCAGACCCAGGAAAACGATAAGATCAATAAAATTCATTTAATTACAAAAAAGCAGGGAAGCGGCTCAATTAAAGAAAGCCAGTTGTTGTTGAAGGACTTAACTCTTGACGATATACGGCTGAAAGTGGATAATTTTAATAAGAATTACCTTATTTCTTCTTTCTATAGCAGATCGAGGCGTGGAAATATTGAAGGGCTTTATACCTGCATCTGGGATAAAACTTCGGACGCTGTAAAAGCGGTAACTGTTTCAGAATTCGATGAAAATTTAAGAAACGATGCAAAAGGAGATAACAGTACAAAAGGAGCCTTCAATGACTATTTTATAAAAAACCTCATCGTAAGAAAAGATGGCGGGTTTCTACTGGCGGCTGAATCGTTTTTTAGCACCGGCAGGGGAGGCGCCTTCAACCGGTACGACTATTTATACGGTTCGCCATTTTACCGTCCTTATACAAATTATTATATGTTTAATTCTTATGGATACGGTTATCCATGGTATCGTTATAATAGTTTAGGACAAAATACCCGTTATAATGCACAAAATATCGCAGTGTTTTCGTTCGACAGTACAGGCAGAATTGACTGGAGCAATGTTTTGAATAAAAACCAATACGACGATGAAACAGACGCATTTATTGGTTACTCACTTTTAAATACAGGAGATCAGCTTCACTTTTTATTTAACCAACAGGAAAAAAGACTCCAGTTATTAACCGACCAAAGCATTTCACCATCAGGACAGGTAATAAGAAACCCGACTTTGAAAAACCTGGATAAAGGCTTTGATTTTATGGCCCGTTATGGAAAACAAATTGGAAGCAGGCAAATAATTTTTCCATGCATGTACCGAAATTACCTTTGTTTTGCACGGTTAGATTTATAGAAAAAAAACCTGCTATCATAAAGAGTGGTTGCACTATTTAAAGACCGGTCACCGGCTACAATTTTTTGGCTTTTTATATTGAGCATTGTTGTTCATAGCCATTTCTTTGTTGATTATCCTGTTGTTTACACAAAGGACGGAGACGGTTTGCTTTCCACCTTTTTAAAAAATTACATTTCGGTTTTAAGCCCTGCCATTGTAGTTTTTATTTATCACGGTATTGTTTTGCTGCAGGCGTTACGGTTAAACTTCCTTTTTACCGGTCAAAGAATGTATACTAAGGTTAACTACCTGCCGGCCATGGTGTACATTTTACTCACGGGCGTATTTACCGAATGGAGTAGTCTTTCACCGGCTCTTATTAATAATTTCCTGGTAATATGGTTATTTGCAAAAGCAATACATTTATACAATGCATCTGAGCCTAAAACCTTAATATTCAATATAGGATTGCTGGTTGGCAGCAGCATACTGTTATACCATCCATCGGCCATGCTTTTCTTATTTGCCTTGTTTGCCGTTATGGTATTGAGGCCGTTTATTATAACCGAATGGCTGGTGTTGCTCATGGCTGCTATTTGCCCTTATTATTTCCTTGCAGCTTATTTGTATTTAACCGACAGTTTTGGGTCTATCAGGTTTTACCTACCTCACTGGGGTCTAAACGTACCAGTTGTGCACGTTTCCGTTACCTTTTTTGTAACCATTGGCGTTCTCATCGCTATCTTATTAACAGGTCTGTTTTACTCCCAGCACGAAAACCGGAAATTAGTGATACAGATCCGTAAAAACTGGACAGTACTGCTCTCGATGGTGTTTATATTATTGCCGTTGCCTTTTATTAACGAGCATGCAGGCATCGAAAGTCTTCTTTTGTGGATAGTGCCTGTCAGTCCGTTTATTGCCAGGGGCTTCCTTGCTCCCAAAACAAACACGCTTCCCGGGTTAATGTTCTGGGCCTTACTTGCTCTGGCTATATTAAAAAACTGGCAGATCGTTAAGTAGTGCTAAGTAGCTGCAAATAGTGTTAAAAACTCAAGTAATAAGAAGTTTTTTTTGGGACCCGTCGTTATTACTACGATTGGTCACCCGTTGCGTCGCACTCTTGTACTTTCTTTCTCTTTCTGGCTTTTTTCAAAGTGCTTTTCATACTATCACCATTTTACCGAGAACCTTCAGCTGGCAATACTTCAAATATTACAACTCTGTTTAGATTTCACTGTTTACCTTAGCGCCTGTAATTATTATCTATGAAATTTGGAATTGTAGTTTTCCCCGGTTCTAATTGCGACCGGGATATGCAGGACGCCTTACAAAACGAGTTGGGAAAAGAGGTGGTGATGCTTTGGCACAAAGACAAAGACATCAGCATGTTTTCAACCGATGACTGCATTGTTTTACCAGGTGGTTTTTCTTACGGCGATTATTTACGCTGCGGAGCCATAGCCCGTTTCAGTCCTATGATGAAAAGTGTTATAGATTTTGCAAATAAAGGCGGTAAGGTTTTAGGGGTTTGTAATGGATTCCAGATCCTATGCGAGAGTGGTCTATTACCAGGCGTCTTATTACAAAATGCACAGCAACAATTCGTTTGTAAGAACGTTTATATGACCGGCACCGATGGCAATCCTTTAAAAGTTCCCGTAGCTCATGGTGAAGGCCGGTATTTTGCCGAAGACGATGTTTTAGACGAATTGGAAGCAAGCGGCCAGGTTATCTTCCGCTATTGCGATGAAAAAGGCAATATAGAGCCGATGAGCAATCCTAATGGCGCATTAAGAAATATCGCGGGTATCAGCAATAGAGAAAAAAATGTGTTTGGAATGATGCCTCATCCGGAAAGAGCAGTTTCTCCTGCCTTAGGCAATATAGATGGAGTGCAGGTATTTAAGCTATTAGGATTGAATTAACAAACTGTGGCTTACCTATTGCAAACCGCGTTCGTACATAATAAAACTGAACATTTCATGCGAAAATTTATATCCTTTGTTGTTTGTGCTTTGTTGGCCATTAATGTTATGGCCCAGCTTAAAGATCCTGTAAAATGGTCAGCAACCAGCAGGAAAAACGGTACAGGTTACGAGGTAGTTTTAACTGCAACCCTGCCTAAGCCGTGGCACATCTACTCACAAACAACGGGTGAGGGTGGCCCAATTCCAACCACAATTAAGTTTACCAAAAATCCTTTATTAACTTTTGACGGAAGCGTTAAAGAAGTGGGCAAACTGAAAGAGAATTTTGATAAGCTTTTCGATACAAAGGTTAAATATTACGGGGAGAAAGTCGATTTTGTGCAGGCTGTAAAAGTGAGGGGCAACGTTAAAACAAACGTAAACGTAACTGTTGAATATATGACTTGTGACGACAGTCAATGCCTTCCGCCGACAAAGAAAACATTTAATGTTTCTTTGTAACAATAACCAGATGTAACATGCTTAAGTTTTATAACTCTTTCTTCCTTTTATTAGGTTTATTTTTTTCATGTAATTCAAATACAATTACTGCACAGGAAACAAAACCTGTGCAGTTTTCTTTTTCTGCCGATCGTGATGCTGCAGGACAGGCTTTTGTTGTTATAAAAGCAAAAGTTACGGGTGATGCACGGCTCTTTTCTATTACAAAGAAATCTGCCGATGATGCTTTTATATCTGCGGTTACTTTCGACAGCAGTTCAAACCGATTTTTGAAAGATAGCCTGGTAGAAAGTGGTAACGTAAAAACTGCCATCGATTCTACAACCGGCGGAACAGAAGTAAGGTTTTTTAGTGACAGTGTAGAATGGAAGCAACCGCTTAATATTGCTTCAGCGGATAGCGGTAAAATTAAGGGCACGGTAACATGGCTTGCAATAAAAGGCAATGAGTTCCCGTCGGGTGAAGAAAGTTTTGCCGTAAAAGTAAAGGCTGTTACAGCAAATGGTAGTATAGATACAGGTGATAAAATAGAAGAGAATTCTCTCTGGTCTAATTTCTGGCTTTGCCTTATAACCGGGCTTATTGCCGTTCTAACACCCTGCGTATTTCCATTAATACCTGTTACGGTAAGTTTCTTTTTAAAACGTAGTAAATCCAGGGCGGAAGGATTGCGTAATGCGATTTGGTATTCTTTATCTATCATTTTAATTTATACCATTCCAACGCTAATACTCACTTTAATTTTTGGGGATAAGGCTTTATATAATATTTCAACACACCCCGTAAGCAACCTGTTATTTTTTGCCATCTTTATCATTTTTGCCATTTCATTTTTTGGCGCTTTCGACATTACGTTACCGAACAGTTGGGCAAATAAATCAGATGAAAAAGCAAGCAAAGGTGGCTTACTGGGAATTTTCTTTATGGCGTTAACACTTGTAATTGTAAGCTTCAGCTGTACCGGCCCGATTGTGGGCACTTTACTGGGACAAACATCTACGCAAGGAGTAAGTATGGCACCGGTATTGGGAATGCTGGGTTTCGGTTTGGGATTGGCACTGCCATTTTCTTTATTTGCATTTTTTCCGTCAATGCTCAAATCACTGCCGAAAAGTGGCGGATGGTTAAATACCGTTAAAGTAACTTTTGGTTTTATTGAGCTTGCCCTGGCAATGAAGTTTCTGTCGAACGTTGATCTTGCTTACCATTGGCGTTTATTAGATCGGGATGTTTTCCTGGTGGTTTGGATAGTAATCTTCGTATTACTGGGTTTTTACCTTTTAGGGAAGTTGAAATTCAGTCATGATAGTGATCTTGCCTACATCAGCGTTCCGAGGTTGTTTTTTGCTATTGGCTCTTTTTGTTTTGCCTTGTATTTGTTCCCTGGTTTGTGGGGAGCACCTTTAAAAGGAATTGGCGGATGGTTACCGCATATGAGTACCCAGGACTTCAACCTGCAGGATATCAAATACCAGTTAGATGATTTGAAAGCTTCAGGAGTAAGTTCAGGTACGCGGAAGAGTGGTGCTCAACCTCCTAAAAAATACACAGATAAGCTACATGCTCCATTCAGGCTTCCCGGATATTTTGACTTAGACGAAGGAATGGCAGCTGCAAAAGCATTGAATAAACCGGTAATGCTCGACTTTACAGGTCATAGTTGTGCTAACTGCCGGAAAATGGAAGCGGAAGTTTGGTCGAACCCTGAAGTGCTTAGAAGAATAAAAGAAGATTTTGTATTGATAAGCCTTTACGTTGATGAATCTTCTGAATTGCCTGATAGCGAACAATACACTAATAAAAATGGTGAAGAGATCACTACGCTTGGCGAAAAAAACCTCGATTATGAAGTTACAAAATTTGGTTTCAACGCCCAGCCCCTGTACATGTTCCTCGACCTCGACGGAAAACAATTGAGTGAAGTGAAATATGGTTATGATTCAAACATCGAAAAGTTTATTGCTCACTTAGAGACAGTGAAGAAAGCTTTTGCTGCAAAACAGGGTAGTTAGTCGCTGACACAAGAAGTTGACTGTTAATTAAGAAGAGCCAAAGTAACATTAAAAACTACCGAAGCCGCATTTTTCTGTTCTATTAGGCTGCCCACACGTATCAAAAGTACAAGAGTGCGACGCAAGGATGTATAACAGAACTTCAAATGATGGTAACCAAAAACTTCTCTTACCATTATAACCATGTCATTTCTCGTAACAAATACCTCAGCAATTTTTAAACATCCAATAAGCAATGTTTAATAGTGAAGACCATTGTCGCTATAAATAAAAGCCACCCTATTACAGGTGGCTTTTATTTATAGAATTAGAGGATATAATTTTACTATAAGGCTATTTGTTTTTCGGTTAACATTTTACGCATATTGATCAGTCCATAACGCATACGGCCCAGAGCTGTATTGATGCTGCAATCGGTCATTATTGAAATTTCTTTAAAGCTTAGATCAGCGAAGTGACGTAATACGATCACTTCTCTCTGCTCTTCAGGAAGGCTTTCAAGCATTTGGCGTACACGGTCGTGTGTTTGAGCCTGCATGATCTTTTTATCTGCAGCTTCTTCTGCGAAATTGAACACTTCGAAGAAGTCGTCGTTATCGCTGGTTTTAACAACCGGGCCTCTTTTTACTCTTCTGAAATGATCTACACATAAGTTGTGAGCAATACGCATAGCCCATGGTAAAAACTTACCTTCTTCTGTATAACGGTTGTTGCGGATGGTATCAATGATCTTGATAAAAGCATCCTGGAAAAGATCTTCAGCTAAGTACTTGTCTTTTACCAGGAAAAGAATTGAAGAGAAAATCTTGTCCTTGTAACGGCCAACTAAAATTTCCAAAGACTGGTTGTTACCATCCTGGAATGAGCGAACCAGTTGGTTGTCCGAGGCTTGAGTTAAGGTTTTCATAGAAATTGTGACTTTTGGATTGGATAATGTTTTTATTAGAATATTGGATAAGTGGTCCCTGTGTTAATTACCGCCTTTTAAAGATTTCTCATTTTGAGATGGTGTTTAGTACAGTGATGTAAAGTAAGCTCAATGTTTCGGCAAGAAGTAGTCGTAGCAGATAAAACCATAGCCCAAAAAGGCAGACTTTCGAAAATTAAAATCTATTTGGTGTAGTTATCAGAAACAATTTAACACCTAAACTTCTGATTTTCAGCTCATTAATTATTTTTTATAATATTACTTCCCATCATGGGAAAATCGCATTCGGGTTTCCATTCGACAGAACAATAATTATTTTAGGCCAAAAATGCGAGTTTGTGAACAACTCAAACAGATAATTCTTTTAATTCCCAGATAAAGCAATTGATTTAAGAAAGTGTATACAGTTATTGAAGCCGTTACCACATTATTGTTTATATTTTTGCCGTCTTATGGCTAAAAAGATTTCAGATGCAGTTAAAGTTGCCAAAGTAGCACCGGCACTCAAAAGAAATGAAAACATACTTATCAAGGGCGCACGAACTCATAATTTAAAGAATGTAACCGTTGAATTTCCAAGAAATAAGTTTATTGTGGTTACAGGAGTTTCCGGCTCGGGAAAATCTTCCCTGACCATTGATACATTGTTTGCAGAAGGACAAAGACGATATGCAGAAAGCCTGAGTGCGTACGCCCGCCAGTTCATGGCAAGGATGAATAAGCCAGATGTTGATTTTATTAAAGGATTATGCCCGGCAATAGCTATTGAGCAAAAAGTTATTACCAGAACACCACGCAGTACCGTCGGGAGTATGACCGAAATATTTGATTACCTCCGGCTGCTATTTGCAAGAGCAGGCCATACCATATCTCCTATTAGCGGACGGGAAGTAAAAAAAGACGATGTAAAGGATGTTATAGAAGCCATACAAAAATTGCGTGAAGGAAGCAGGATCTTAATGCTGGCAGTTTTTAAACAACATGCCAACAGGCAGGTAAGGGAAGAGTTAAATATACTATTACAAAAAGGTTTCAGCCGGATGTATACCTCGCCACAGCCCTCTCTAGGGGGAGAGGGGGCTGTGGCGGGTTCCCCCGCTCCGCGTAAAGAGGGTGCGGGTGAGGTCATCCGCATAGAAGACCTTCTCGAAATGACAGACGAAGATCTCCATCAAAGAATCTCAACCCCGTCATCTGTAAACCGTCAACTATCAACTTTTATATTAGTCGACCGTATTGTAAAAAAAGAATTTGATGAAGATGATATTCATCGTTTAAGCGATAGTATTGGAACTGCTTTTTATGAAGGCGAGGGCGAAATGTACCTGCAGGCAGATGAACAGTACGTGCATTTCAGTAACAAATTTGAACTCGACGGAATACAGTTCGAAGAACCCGTTCCGAACCTTTTCTCTTTCAACAACCCGTTTGGAGCATGCCCTGTGTGCGAAGGTTTTGGAATGGTATTGGGTATTGATCCCGACCTGGTGATCCCCGATAAAAGATTAAGCGTTTATGAAGGTGCAGTTGCTGCGTGGAAAGGAGAAAAGATGGGCCTTTGGAGAGACAACTTTATACGCGCCGCAAAGAATTTCGATTTCCCGGTTCATGCATCCATTGCAGACCTTACTAAAGAACAATACGATATTTTATGGAAAGGAAACCGCTATGCCGAAGGCATCAACGCATTCTTTAAAGAAGTAGAGCAGAATTTGTATAAAGTACAATACCGTGTAATGCTGAGCCGGTACAGGGGCCGTACAAGTTGCAGCGAATGTGAAGGTTATCGCTTAAGAAAAGAAGCGCTGTATGTAAAAGTGAACGGTTTACACATCGGGCAACTGTGCGAAATGCCGGTGAAAGACCTGTATGAATGGTTCAACTCGCTAGAGTTAAGCGAATACGACAGGCAGGTTGCAAAACGCATTCTATTGGAAGTAAAAAACAGGATAAAAACCTTGCTCGATGTTGGACTCGGCTACCTGACGCTCAACCGGCTGGCGAACAGCCTGAGCGGCGGAGAAAGCCAGCGTATACAATTAACCAGAAGCCTGGGAAGCAACCTCACCAATTCGTTATACATCCTGGATGAGCCGTCGATTGGTTTACACAGCCGGGATACAGAAAGACTGATCATAGTTTTAAAGGAACTTCGCGACCTGGGTAACACCGTGGTAGTGGTAGAACATGATGAAATGATGATGCGTGAAGCGGATCATATCATAGATATGGGACCATTTGCGAGTCATCTTGGAGGTGAAGTAGTTGCTGAAGGCAATTACGACCAAATCATTTCCAAACCCGAAAGTCTCACTGGTAAGTATTTAAAGGGAGAATTAAAAATTGAACCGCCGGCGATAGTAAGACAATCGATGCGGAGTATAACCATAGAAGGTGCAAGGCATAATAACCTGAAAGATATTACCGTAAAATTTCCACTCGATGTCTTTTGCGTGATCAGCGGGGTCAGCGGCAGCGGGAAAACAACGTTGATCAAACAAATCCTGGCTCCGGCATTAAAAAAGCTGAAAGGTGAGTTTGCAGAGAAAGTAGGTTTTCATAAAGCCATTACAGGCGACGTTGAACACATCTCGCAGGTTGAAATGATAGATCAGAACCCAATTGGAAAATCCTCGCGAAGCAACCCGGTTACTTATATTAAGGCTTACGACGAGATACGTGATGTTTATGCAAAGCAGCCAATGGCAAAAATGCGGGGTTTTCAACCAAAACACTATTCATTTAATGTAGATGGCGGACGATGCGATGCATGTAAAGGCGAAGGAGAACAGGTTGTGGAGATGCAATTCCTGGCCGATGTACACCTGGTATGCGACGTGTGCAACGGTAAAAGGTTTAAAGAAGAAGTTCTTGAAGTGACTTACAAAATGAAAAACATTTACGATGTTTTAAACATGAGCGTGGATGAGGCAATCGGGTTCTTTAAAGATGAAAAGAACATTGCCAAAGCTATCCAGCCCTTACAGGATGTGGGACTAGGATATATTAAATTGGGCCAAAGCAGCGACACGCTAAGCGGCGGTGAAGCCCAAAGGGTAAAGCTGGCCAGTTTCCTCGGTAAAGGAAAAGGCATCGGCCATGTGTTATTTATTTTTGATGAACCTACTACCGGCCTCCATTTCCATGATATAAAAAAGCTGCTGGCGTCGTTCAACGCCTTGATCGAGCAGGGGCATTCTATATTGGTGATCGAGCATAATACAGATGTCATCCGTAGTGCCGACTGGGTAATAGATCTTGGTCCGGAGGCAGGTGATAAGGGCGGCAATTTAGTTTTCAGTGGAGTGCCTGCAGAACTTAAGAATGTTGCGGAGAGTTATACGGGAAGGTTTATGTAATAGAACCTGTTGATTTTGACGGGGTAAAAAATTTGGATGACTAATGAAATGAGAGGATAACGTTTTTGTTATCCTCTTTTAGATTCACGCCACTTAATGTATCTAAACGCCGTTATTGCAGCTTCCGCATACCGGTTTTCTTCCATGGGTAAGCAGTGGCACTGTCTTTCCTGCTACTCTCTTGCCAGCTTCAATGGCGGCTGCCTTTTTGGGACGCAACGAATAATCTTTCTTCAACATCGTTGTGTCACTCACTTGTACCTCATTATTCTATTCAGCCTTTTCACAGTACGCTGTTTTTAGTATATCAAGTAATTTCCGTCATCATTGTTCGTGCTGGCGCGAAAGGTCGTTTCGCTCACCTGTACTTTCCGCTTTTTTAATACGTGTGAATGGATAACAACGCCGGAGCAAAGAATACTACATCTTAAAAAATATAAGTTAAACAAAGATGCCCAGGCATACGGAAGATGAACGTACTGCGACGCAAGCAAAGAATAATCAAGGCGGCGGTGCCGGTAACAAAAAAAACACAATAGCAAGTAAATGTTTTATCAAAATAGCCGTGTACTAAAACCTTTTCTTCGAGAACTTTTTTAGCGTGAAAGAAACCATCTTTAAAGTTGAACGGCAACACAGACGAGCTTACTTTTTTGTAAGTTCCATTGTATAAATTATTCCGTTTTTAGCTTGGGTAAATTCACCGAAGGCAGGTGTTGTTCTTACGATATTCCAGGTACCATTAATTTTCGTTAACGGCTCTGCACCTGCAGGAAACATACCGGTAATTGTTTTACTTGAAGTTGAAGCGTCCCATGTTCCCTGGACTTTATTAGTTCCCTTGGTTGCCTCGCAGGTTTTATTTTCATTAAAATGGCACTGCCAGCCAGCAAAGGAGGCGGTAGTATTGGTCTCGCCTTCGGTAAACTTCGTAATAACCCAGTCTCCACTGGTCATTATTGAAATGGCAAGGTCTTGTTGTATCTCCTGCAATTTTTCTTTGGAACAAGAAGACGCGAGGATTACTGCAGCGAAGGCAACGAATAGCCCCTTCATTAATTTTCTCATTAAAGCACGTTTAATTTCTGTCGTAAATAATTCACAAAAACGGTACTGTCCAGTTTTTTCCCGGTAACCAAAGCGCACAGTTCATCGCTGGTATAATACCGTCCATGCCGGTGAACCTTGTCTCTCAGCCACTCTAACAACTCGTCTGTTTTACCTTCACTCGCAATACCGGCTTCCAGCCCCGGAAGATCTGTTTTTGCCTTTTCCCAAAACTGCGCTGCATAAAAACTGCCAAGGCTATAGGTGGCAAAGTATCCGAAGCTGCCATGGCTCCAGTGAACGTCCTGGAGGCAACCTTCTTTATCGTCTTTTACATTTACTCCGAGTAAAGCTTTATACTGGTCGTTCCAATATAAAGGGATCTCATGAACCTGCAACGAGCCCTCAATCAACCGCTTTTCGAGTTCGTAACGAACCATAACATGAAAATGATACGTTAGTTCGTCCGCTTCTGTACGAATAAATGACGGCTGTACTTTATTAATTGCCTTAACGAACTGCTCTTTCGAAATATTGCTGAACTGTGAAGGAAAGTATTGCTGCAATTTCGGGTAGTAAAACTGCCAAAAGGCGGAACCCCGGCCAATGCAATTCTCCCAAAGGCGCGATTGCGATTCATGGATACCCAACGAGGCATACTCACCCAAAGGCAAACCATATTGCCGGGAGGGCAGGCCTTGCTCATACAATCCATGACCCACTTCATGAATCGTACTCCAGGTCATGTTGGCAAAATCGTTCTCATCTATACGGGTTGTAATTCTAACATCCCGGCTGCTGAAACTGGTGGTAAAAGGATGCTCAGAAATATCCTGCCTTCCGGCTTCTAAGTCGAAACCGAGCTGTTTTGCCAGGTATAGCCCCCACTCCCATTGTTTCTCTCGCGAAAAGTGTTGGAAAAGGAAACGATCGTCGGCAACAGTTTTTTGTTGTATTTCAGAAAACAGGTCAATCAAAGGAGTTTTTATATCTGAAAATACCTGGTCTAACATTGCAACCGTTGCTCCTTTTTCGTATTCGTTCATCAAGGCATTGTACCGGTGACCTTCGTAACCAAATAATTCTGCTTCCTGCCTTTTAAGATCGACTAACGGGGCGAGCAAGGGTTCGAAAATGCTAAAATCATTTCGCTTTCTTGCTTCTACCCATGCATGAAAACTTGCTGAGACAGCTTCACTCATTTTCCTTACAAACGCTGGTGATAATTTTTTCAGCCTGCTAAAATCTTCCCAGGTTAGTTCAACATTTCTTTTCTGTTCCGCAGGTAACTCTTTTGACACGAGGTCCTGCAACAGGTTGCCTACTTTTTCATCTGTAAACATCTGGTGCGAAATTTCACTCAGGGTTGCTATTTGTCTTCCCCGGAAGTCTGCTCCTTTTGGAGGCAGGTACGTTTCCTGGTCCCATTGAAGCACTGCAGCAGAATATTTTACATCTGCAAGCTTTTGCATCTCCTGCTTGTATCGATCGTATAAATCCGTTGATTGATGATCACCATTCATATAGTCCCCTATTTTTGGTTAAAGTTAAATGACTGAATGTAAATTCGAGGCTGGAACAACTGTTGATGTTGAAGTGGCGGTGTTATAATATTAAAAGAGAAAGTGTTTTTTTAAATAAAAGACTCTATATTTGCAGCCCAAAAACAAGAACAGCACTTGCATGTTTTATGCCGAGGTAGCTCAGCTGGTTAGAGCACAGGATTCATAACCCTGAGGTCGGCAGTTCAAGTCTGCTCCTCGGTACTAAGAGGCGACCATTAAAATGGTCGCCTCTTTTTTTATGGCATTTATTGTTTATCTACGGTTTTCCGACAACTTTAATAAGCATTACACAGCTTTACCACCAATTTTGAACAGCGCCTTGTTTCTCATAATGAACGGGCAGGATTGGACAAAGTCGTATCAATGTGGTTGACTTAAGCTACAATTGTTTGTAATTCATTGAAGCGGTTTTCTTTTTTATTTTCTTTCTTTCGAATTTTCTGTTCGGCCTTATTATTTCAGTTGTGGCTTTCAGGATATTATCAAAGACTTCTATTGCAGAACCGATCATTTTATCTATAAACACTTTGGCAGCTATTTCTTTAACCATTGATAAAAGCATTTGTGCGGTTTACTTTGTTTGGATGCTTTCTCGTATTAGTCTGGAACTCTTTCTTATTTTTTTCATCTACTGGGAATGCCAAAACTGCTGCAGTGGTCATTGTAAATATTTTTTCGAAAAAATCGTGCTTAACCGCTATGGCTGTCTTTCCTGAAAATGCTTCTAATTGTAATCTGCATTTAAATAAGCTTATAACCCTCCTGAATATTCCATCTATAATGATACAGTTCGGCAAAACATTCATAAGGAAGTATTTCTTTACTTGTTATAGAACTGCATAGTACCGCTGTACCTTAATGAGGCAGTTGTACACATACAAGCCTGCACTTAATTGCATTATCGGTTGTATTGTATTTTTTAAGAAGCTCTTTTTCGTTGGCAGGCAGAGTAAAAGTTGCCTCTTTGTCCTTAACTCCGCCAGCTACCATTTTTCTAACTTCAAGCCACCAGTCTTCCCGCATCCTGATTAAATAATCAACCCCTTTAGCCTGCATTTCAAACATAAGTCCCAGACTTGGATATCCTCTGTCAAACAGAAGTAAATCTTTACCTGGTTCCACAACGTCAAAAATGCTCAAACCTTGCCAGCGACGCCATGGAGCATTGTTATAAAAGCTCTTGACGCCTACCTGGTTTAATTCAACAAATGCTTCGGGCTTCAATCTGGAACGGCAACGGCTAAAGGCGCTTTTAGTAACATGTTGTATGCTAAAATCACTTTTCTGAAGCTTTTGATAAAAGCTATTCAGCTCCCTTTGTATTGACCCGGTGAGACCTTGCGTAAGTAGTAGTATTAGATGAACAAAAGTTATTTATCTGTTTCGGGAAAATCCTTTTCCGCCGTCTTCTGAACGGCTTCTACTAACAAATTTTTCATCTTCTATCGTTGTTATTACTTCATTTAAGTATGTTTCCTGAAATTCTAATTCAGAGCCTTGTATATTTTTTATATAGCCCTATAATCTTAGACGTAAAAATAACCGCACTCATTTTAATTGTATCAATTGTCAAAGAACTTTATTAACTTTCAAATCACTAACAAATGCCGAGCTTATCCTTAAGTCAACGGTATTGAAAGGTTAATGCTCATTGCTTAACGTCCAACGCCAGTATGAATACAAGAATAGCTACAATTATACAGCTTATTTTAAACATCCTTCTGGGCTCCTATTTTATTTACAGCCAGCGGACGTACATCAAAGATTTTCTTAAGAAAAGATATGTTACGGCATCCAATATTAGTCAGATGAACATGGCGGTGTCGAAACAATTCATTGACACGTCAAGCAATAGAGCCGGGGAGGCATATAAGATATTGGTCGTTGGGAATAGCATTTCACTGCATGCTGTAGCAGAAGATATAGGATGGTTTCATGTTAGTGGCATGGCTGCAAGCTCAATAGAAAAAGACTTTGCCCACCTTTTGTTTCGAAAGATAGAAAACTTATATCCTGATAGAAATATCATTTTAAGGGTAGCTAACGTTGCAGGATTTGAGAGAAACTTTTACAATTACAAATTCGATAAATTAGATACTTTAACGGCCTTTACCCCTGATATTATTGTTTTTCAGCTAGGTGAGAATGTTACATTACGTCAAAACGAAGGAGATGCTGAGTTGTTTCGGAAAAAGTACATTGAACTAATAAACAGGTTTAAGACGGAAAGAAAGCCAATTATAATTTGTACTACTCCTTTTATGCCTTCCTTAGAAAAGAGCGGGGAAATTGAAAAGGTAGCTAACGAAACAAAAACCTTTTTGGTTGACCTTTCGCACCTCTCATTTAATGAACAAAACCTGGCGGTATATGAAAAGGGGTACAAAGGCAATAAAAGCGAATGGGGAGTTGCAGGAATAGGCAGGCACCCCGGCGATCATGGAATGGAGAATATTGCAGAAGAGATATTTACAACTATACAGGCCGTTATTTATAAATGTCAAAAATGAGAGGTTCAAATATGACATACCAATAGAACTTTATTGCGGGCATTCGCTACTCAATGCCTACTGAAGATCTTGCAGAAATCAAGGCTGTTGCTTCTCACCTGGCGTTTGCTTACATGACTTTATACAAGATCATGGACGGTAGCAGAAACCCGACGGTTGAACAATGCACGGTCCTTTGTGAGAAAGCCGGCTATAGTGCTAACTGGTTTTTTTAAATAAAGGTGAAATCATGCTGGATAAACAGGCCTCGCTGGATAGCATTGAGAAGCAGATCAAATCGATTAAAGCAAAACTCAATCCGGCGGAGGATTACGGGTAAAAATGCAGTTAACAAAAACGTTAACACCACCGACAGAAATGGAAGCAAACCGATGCTGTATAAAAATCGGAAGCATTGATATCGACAGTCCCAGGCCGGAAAAAAGACGCCATTCTTTTTCATAACCAGAAGGTCGGCAGTTCAAGTCTGCTCCTCGCTACTAAAGCTCAATTATTGTTTTCAATGTCTTGGGCTTTTCTGTTTTGTAGCCGCTTCCTCGTAGTATTTCACAAACAGTAACAGTAACACTATCGCTAACACTTCAACAGTAATACCATGATTTTCCGGCCAGGTAACTGTTATTGTTGCCGATAAAAAGGGAATAAGTTCGTAATATCCCTACAACGCTTTTGGCAAAATTCAATTGATAAAATTTTAACTATAGAGAAGACTGATAAATAACATAAAACAATATTATAAGGGCCGCAGCAAGTCACCCAACCTTAAAAGATTGGGTAAAACAAATTAAAAAAGTTAAACAGGTTATTATTCCTATCGTCTTAGTATGCATTTAAACACTTTTACGTAATATTGCCGGGATATGTTCAAAGACTAAAGCTGACAGCGCATTCAACAGTTATGAAAGAACAACCTTACAGAAGTGTTATTAAAGGAATCACCTGGCGCATTATAGGTACACTTGACACCATCCTTCTTTCCTGGCTATTTACAGGAGACATTTCTGCAGCTTTAAAAATTGGAGGCATTGAAGTATTTACGAAAATTATCCTGTTTTTCATTCACGAACGAGTGTGGCTACGCATGGATTTTGCACGTGAAGAAATACTAAGTGCGGACGGAACTGTTCTGAAAAGAGATAAGCACTATCGCAGTGTTATTAAGGGTACGAGCTGGCGTTTTTTTGGAACCCTTGATACTATTATTATTGCATCATTTATCACCGGAAATTTCGCTAAGGCATTTAGTATAGGCTTTACAGAAGTTTTTACGAAAATAGGTTTGTTTTACCTGCACGAAAGATTATGGTATAAGATTAAGTTTGGTATGAAACCTGAGACGGTCGAAAACGTTTCGG
>JAQBNO010000130.1 GCA_028288485.1 Segetibacter sp. | reverse complement strand
ACATCGTTGTGTCACTCACTTGTACCGCAAATCTTTATTCTGCTTTTTCAGGAGGGTGAAAGGTGTGAGGTTTAGGGTTATGCCGTAAGGAAAATAAAGTTCAACTTGTGACCTTCACTAATTGATTATTGAACATCCAATGGTGTTGATTTAAGGCACTATTGTAAGGCGATATTTATATGACGGCCTCCCTATAAGCAAGGTTTGTTACTTTCTTTTCCTTGATGAAAAGAAAGTAACCAAAGAAAAATCAAGAAAGAAACGATTACATCCCGTTTCTTTCCTTGTACGTTGATTTAGCGGTAGTGCTACTGTGGCTTCAACATTTGTTTTTCATGCTTATTCTATTCTGGCGTACGCTTAGAAACGGTAAGGTATCATGGCGTGACCTGACTTTCGTTAAAACAAATTTATATTGAAAGACAAGGCCTATAACCAACAATGTCTTTCTTAGTCCGACCTTATAGAAAAGGCGTTAAGAAAATTAGCGGGAGAGGCGTGATGAAATGAAATAGATGTTACTGAAGCCCGGTTGTATTCTTTGCTCGTAAGTCATACAAAAGCCCGTTTTTATTCTTCCGTTGTAACTTATTTCATTTTAGCCTGTCCCGCTAATTTTTAGCCTTTTCTATAAAGTCTTGATTTTTTTGTTTCTTTTTTTATCAAGAAAAAAAGAAAAACAAAACATGATCCGTAAAACACGAATAACTGTAGCAAATCGTAAATAACTACACCAACAGACCGAATAGTTCCTTAAGTAAACGACATTGATTGAAAATTGGTTATTGAAAATTGGCGCTGTCATTGGTCTTCCCTTGTCCGTCAACCGCCATCTGTCATCCATCAACTGTCATCACTCATCTGCTAACCATCAACTTGCATTAAGCGTACTTCGCTTCATTCTTTAGCAACTGCCTAAAAAACGGATCTGTATAATCTTTTACAAAAGCAATTACGTTTGGATATTGGTCAAATTCTTCTCTTTCGTGCATTGTTGTTAGAACCACTGCGTCCATTCCTGCATTTAAAGCTGCTTCAACGCCTTTCGGTGCATCTTCAAAAACAATACAATCTGAAGGATCAGTATTTAATAAAGCTCCTGCTTTTAAAAAAGTTTCGGGGTGCGGTTTGCTCGTTTTTACGTCATCCGCACTTACTACCGCTCCGAACAGGTCTCTTATGTTTAGGTTGTCTAAAACAAAATCAACATTAAATGGAATTGCAGCCGATGCTATCGCCATTTTAATTTCTTTCGAACTGGCTTCCTTTAAAAACGCATCTAATCCATTAATTAATTTTAGTTGGGGAAAGAATTCCTTCTGGTATCGTCTTTCTTTTTCAACCGATAATTCATTCATTTCATCCATGGTAAATCTTTTGTCGCCAAATACTCTTACCAATAATTCTACATTTTTGCCATACATCTCTTTTTTCACTTCCTCCCAACTCAGGCCTGCTTCCAAGTCGTTATTTAAGATGTCAAACCATGCTTTTGTATGATAATCCATATCGTCGATCATGGTACCATTAAGGTCAAATAAAATAGCTTTAATCATAAGTTTGTTTATAGATAAAAAGATACAGGCAAGCAAAAGTTAGAGAGTACAAAAAGCCCTTCCCGTATTATCCGGGAAGGGCGCAAAGGTATAAGTATAATAATTCGGATAGTCAGTAAACGTTTACAGCATTGTTAAGAAATTAGTGTTGTTTATTTCTTTTTCTTTTCAGCTGCCTTCGCTTTATTAATAGAATTTTGGGTGTTCATTGCGGCGGTATCGGTACTGATCACGTTACTGTTGTCTAATCCACTTGGATGTTTTGTTGTATCAATAGCTGTAGGGTTTGTAAGACCAACACTATCTGTTGTATTTGCATCAGTTGCTTCTTCGGTAGAATTACCACCACACGCTGATAATACTATAAACAATGCCGAACCTATCAATAATTTTTTCATGGTCTGAGTTTACGTTAATATATCAATTTCGTTGCCAGCTACAAATTTGTTTTGAGGTAATAAAACAGAAAGAAAACTCTTGGTTGTAGTAACTATTTCGTTACCTTTACTCAGGCATTGTTAAAAAAAATGCAACAAAAGAAAATGAATAATTTTCAGAAAACAAACCGCAAAGCCCGAGAGGGTCTAAAACTCATGCTGCATGAAAGCAAGGGAAATTGTCAGGATTTTGAAGGAGGATGGCTGGTATTTTAAAGAACAAAAGGGAAGCCACCAACAATTTATTCATCCGGTAAAAAAGGGAAAGTAACATTATCTTATGAAGGTAATGACGATATACCTCCTGGTACACTGGGAAAGATCTTTAAACAAGCTCAAATTAAAAAGCCGAAGTCTTAATAGATCTGTGTACATGTAATATTTATGGAAACAATTGCATTAATTATTGAAAGCGCTAAAAATGGCGAATTCTGGGGGCGGGTGCAGTATGATGATAATTTACTAGTTGATAATGCATCATCTGTACCCGAACTGGAAGGTAAAATGAAAGTCCTATTGAAAGACTGGCATGAACTTGATCCAACTGAGATCACTTTTGACCTCCAGTATGACGTTGCAGGACTGTTTGAAGAAAAGCAATTTTTAAACGCTGCAGTAATAGCAGAAAGAGCTGGCATCAATAAATCGCTGATGCGTCAATATGCGTCGGGTATCAAATTCCCGTCTTACGAAAGAGCAAAACTGATTGAGCGGGTTATTCATGAACTTGGACAAGAAATGATGGGTATTAAAATATCTGCCAAAGTCCAGGCTAAGCCTAGGGTCTAATGATTATTTCTAACAAAATTACTTCCTTCAACCTGCATGAGGGGACCATTTTGGCCAACTTTAGGACCAAGTCGTTTCTTTGTTCAATAGAATTACCGTCAGCAAAAGTGTGCGACGCAACAGAAGCTTAATTATTGACGTAAGCTAAGTACATAAGGATTTTTCTTAACTTCTCAAATTGTACCGAATTTTATTTTGCAGATTTAACTCCTTCTGACGTCATAATAATACGCTTAATAGTTCCGTCACGATTGTAATTCAAATAATCGATACAAACAGAGCGTCTAAAGCTTCCGCCGGCGGTAGGAATAACGCCATTATGGTAAATAAAATACCATTTGCCTTTGAAATCAATAATTGCCTGGTGATTGGTATTCGAGTTCCCGGCCACCTCATTTAAGATGCCTTTATATTCCCACGGCCCTTCAATACTGCGGCTCATAGCATAAGCGAGCTTTTCGGGAAACAGCGATGCATACGAAAGGTAATACCAGCCTTTTCGTTTGTGTATGTAGGGCGCTTCAGTAAAATTTTTAAGATCGAAGATTTTAATAGGGCCGTCAAGCTCGATCATGTTGTCCTTAAGTTTTGCCCAATAACATTTGGTGTTTCCCCAGATAAGGTAGGCCTGGCCGTTGTCTTCAATGTAAACTGTAGGATCGATATCATCCCAACCGATTTTGGCATCGGTCGTCATGTCGTTTGTAATTAACGCCTTTCCAAGCGCATCTTTAAACGGTCCTGTCGGACTATTCGAAACTCCTACGCCAATTGCTTTGCCAGGAATTGTTTTATGAGTCATAGCAGCATACCAGTAAAACTTTCCATTCCGGTAGATCACTTGTCCTGCCCATGCATCGTCCTGTACCCATTTAAAATCTTTTACCGACATTGGAGATGGATGCTCGGTCCAGTTAACCATATCGGAGGATGAATAGCACAGCCAATCGTGCATAACATAGAAATCTTTCCCGGGAGGCGCTTCGTCATGACCGGTATATAAGTACACTTTATCGCCGTAAACCAACGCGGCAGGATCAGCAGTGTATTTTTTTGTAATAATCGGGTTACCAGCGGTGGTTGCTTCGTTGCTATTCGTTGTGTTGCTTTTCGAAACTGGTTTGCACCCAGTAAATATGCCTGCATGTAAAAAGAGTAAACCAGGTAAAATGAGAGATGGCAGCGATGTTAGTTTCTTCTTCATTTATAATTAATTATGGAGCTTATCATTTTCCCTGCACTACTCATTGATTGTATCGTTGTTCCCTTTGAAATTTCCAAACCAATGTACTTGCACCTAATATGGCCGCATCAGCTTCGTTTAGTTCGCTGTAAAGAAGCTTTACTTTATTTTTATACAGCGGAAGTACATTCTTTTCCATATGTTCTCTTGCAGGTTGTAAAAACAAGTCTCCTGCTTTTATCACCCCTCCAAATAACACCACAGCTTCAGGCGATGTTACCATTACAAAATTAGCTAAGGCCTCTCCCAGAATTTGTCCCGTGAACCGGAATACTTCCTGTGCAATTTTATCACCCGCTATAGCACATTCATATACCATTCTTGAATTGATCTTGTTGAGGTCGTATTTACGCAACAAACTTTCGTCGTTGCTTTGCTGCAGTAATTCCCTGGCTGTTAATACTACGCCTGTTGCAGATACATAAGATTCTAAAGAACCCTCCAAATCTGTTTTCCAATGTTTGCGTCCACCTCGTCGAATGATTGTATGACCTAATTCTCCCGCATACCCGTCAAGGCCGTATACCAGTTGACCATTACAAACAATTCCGCTGCCCATACCGGTACCTAAAGTGATCATGATAAAATCTTTGAAACCTCTTGCAGCTCCGTAAGTCATTTCTCCTAGTGCGGCGGCATTGGCATCGTTGGTAAGCAAACACGGCAGTCCAAATTTTTCGGTCATTAATCTTGCAAGCGGTACTACACCTTCCCATCGTAAATTTGGTGCATACTCGATAATGCCTTTATAATAATTCGCGTTAGGTGCGCCAACGCCAATACCTATAATATTTCCCTGTTCCCGGTACTTTGTAATTATCGGCATCAGTTTGTCATACAACTCATTCAGATAAGGCTCCACGGTAGTATACGTATCCGTTCTTATTTTGCCTTTTAATAAGATTTCCCCGCGATGATTAACAATGCCATATTCTGAATTAGTGCCCCCAATATCAATTCCTATAGCAAGATTCGGACAAGAGTAATTCATAATTTTTGCTTTTTACATACACCGAAATGAGCCGTTGGTGTTACTATTCAGTCGTTTCGATATGTAAAATTTATACGTTAATAACAATAGTATTTTCTAAAACAGGGGCTGAAGTTACGAGAGTTTTTATATGCAAATTAAAAAGCTGAATAGATAAACTGCAAGGATCCATACTAGCCGCGAACTGCCACTACCTGTCCCGTTTACGGGAACGATGTTGAAAACTATACTTGGCGGCCCCCAAATAAGTATTAAAACAAGACGGACGGGAACGTCCCTGGTTTTTATCGAAGTTTATTTAGCATTTATCGTACATCTTTACCACATGGACGACACTTTTGAGATCCCCGTTAAGTACAAGGGAAAAGATTTACATTTTCCTGCGCGACTTCAGACGATCGGTTATACGCATAGAATAGAAGTGGACCTATATGGGCAGCAAATTTTTTTAGAGCCCGACGAAGAAAGAAATTACCGTGCCATTCTCGATCCTGCTGCAACGCAGCCGGGTACAACTGTTGATGTTGAATTACTAAAAGAAATTGTAGCTGCTATAGAAACAATAGTGAAGTAAGTGACACAAACCAATTGTAAGCAGTCAAATTTTCACAACAACATGATAGTAAATTATACTGAAAAAGGCTGGGAAATTATAACACAAAGAGCTCATGGAATTCTTGCAGCCCAATTGGGTATGCACTGGAAAGTAGAAGAACGCCCACAAAGATGGATGGAAACTTTGCTGGCTATTGCGGAGCATGACGATGCAGAAGTTGAATTAGACGGGGAAAATCTCTTGACCGGGCAAGGAGGGCCTCTCAACTTCGCGATGAAAAAATTTGAACTGGAACATTGCCAAAGGCTAAGCCAGTTTTCTATCACGAAAAGCAGGTATATCGCTTTGCTCACGTCGATGCATATGGATTTTCTTTATAAAAGTGAAGAGAATTCAAATGAGCAGGTGAAAATATTCCTTAATGAGCAGCGCCAAATGCAGGAAACCTGGAGGCAACAATTAAATCTCGAAAAGGCTGCGGTAGAAAAAAATTATTCATTGCTCGAATGGTGCGATGCCTTTTCGTTACTCTTATGCAGGTATCAAATTCAACCCGAACAAAGGTCGATCGAAATTAGCGAGGGACCGGATGGCATTAAATATCACTTATACCATGTAGAGGATAATAAGCTTACCGTAGATCCCTGGCCTTTTGAACCGTCTTCTTTTTTAGTCTATTTCGAGTCAAGAATCATCAGCCAGTTGCAATTTAAAAACTCGGCGGAATTCAGAACGGCATTCGGAAAAGCTGCCGTAACAGAAACGGGGTGGGAGCTGGTAAAAACGCCGGTTCCATATCAAGCAAAAAAGTTATAACTGCTAAAACAGCAGAAGTTTTTTTTAGCTCGGCAATAATTACATAATCTTTGCAGCCCGGAACAGTATTTGAATACTGTACTTTCCGCATAATTTTATGTGTTTTCGATGAAAGAAATATAGTAGTCTGACAAAAAAGATTTGTTTTTCGTGCTGTGGACACCTAAAATTTTTATTTAAAAAATTAATATGAAACTCTCAAAGTTTATTTTTGACCTTCCTCTTAACCTGATTGCTCAAAACCCCGCGAAAAAAAGGGAAGACAGCAGGATGATGGTTGTCCACAGAAAAACCGGGCAATTAGAAGACAAGCATTTCCGTGACATTTTAGAATATTTCGACGATAAAGATGTTTTTGTTGTAAACAATACGAAAGTTTTTCCTGCAAGGATGTATGGCCGCAAAGAAAAAACCGGCGCTCTTGTTGAGGTTTTCCTGCTTCGCGAGTTAAATGCTGCAAACAGGTTATGGGATGTAATAGTAGAACCTGCAAGAAAAATTCGTGTAGGTAATAAAATTTATTTCGGAGATTCAGATGAATTAATTGCGGAAGTGATCGATAATACCACCAGCCGTGGACGTACTATCCGATTTTTATGGGACGGAAATGAAGAGGATTTCAAAAAGCAATTAGATGCATTGGGTGAAACACCGTTACCGAAATATATTAAGCGTAAGCCCGATGAGGAAGATCGTGAAAGATATCAAACAGTTTATGCCAAGCATGAAGGTGCTGTTGCTGCTCCAACCGCTGGTTTTCACTTTAGCGAACAACTGATTAAACGTTGCGAGATTAAGGGGATCCGCTTTGCTGAAATTACCTTGCATACAGGATTAGGCACTTTCAGAACTATTGAAGTAGAAGACCTGCATAAACATAAGATGGATGCGGAGTATTACCAGATAGATGAGTTTGCATGTAAAATTGTAAACAAAGCAAAGGAACAAACACGCCGGATTTGCTCTATAGGTACCACCACTATGCGTGCATTGGAAAGCAGTTATACATCACAACAATTTTTGAAACCAAGTGAAGGCTGGACCAACAATTTTATTTATCCGCCATACGATTTCAATGTCGCAAATTCACTGGTCACCAACTTTCATTTACCAAAAAGCAGCTTGCTTATTTTAACCGCCGCTTTTGGTGGTTACGACCTTATAATGGAAGCCTATAAAAAAGCGATCAAAGACAAATATAAATTCTCCAGCTATGGAGATGCAATGTTGGTTTTGTAGTATTTAACCGGCTATACTTTATAAACCGAAGGAGAAATAAGCATTACAAAAAAGTAAGCTTTATTTCTCCTTCGGTTTTTATTTTTTGGTACCGGCTTTTGTTCCCCGATTATTCATCGTTTATCATAATCCGTTCACCTGCATTTCGTTGGCGATCTTCAATGTTCTATTCAAATTACTGCAAAGCATACAAATTTTCGACGTCTACATGTTGCAACCGGCTAGGCCACTTGTTTCGTGCTTGCTTGAAAAGCTGCTCCTCCCTTGAATTAGAAACATGAAACGGTTTCACTATTGACCATCACATTCCTTTCAAAGTTTTTCTTTCTTTTCCTTGATGAAAAGAAAGAAACAAAGAAAAATCAAGAAAGAAACTATTACATCCCGTTTCTTTCTTCCTGCCTTGATTAAGCTGTAGTGCTACTGTGACTTCAATGGTGGTATTTCACACGTATTAGCTGCCGAACTCAATCCGAGGCATTAAAAAGATACGGTACAAGTGAGTGACACAACCGGCGTTGACTAAAGAACCGTTGTTCGTTCAATAAACATTCCTGGTCACTTAATTTATCATCATTTCAATTTTTCAAAAGTAAACTAAATGAAAATTAAGTAGCTTGTACTCAAATCATTAAATCAAGAAAAATGGCTGAAACTGCAACGTTAAAAAATCCCCCATTAGGACCTGTTCCTGCTGCAAAAAGTTCGAGTGCAATCGTAATCATCGGAGCCTTGTTTTTTATATTTGGTTTTATTACATGGTTAAATTCTGTTTTAATTCCGTATTTAAAAATTGCCTGCGAACTGAATAATTTCCAGTCCTACCTCGTTGCTTTCGCTTTTTACATCTCTTACCTTGTTATGGCTATTCCGTCGTCCTGGGTGCTTAAAAAAACAGGCTTTAAAAAAGGAATGGCAGTAGGCTTGCTGGTAATGGCAGTGGGGGCGCTTGTGTTTATACCTGCAGCACTTAGCCGTACTTATGTATTATTTCTTTTGGGTCTGTTTATCCAGGGTACCGGCCTTGCTGTTTTGCAGACTGCTTCAAATCCATACATAACAATAGTGGGTCCGCGTGAAAGTGCAGCTAAGCGAATAAGCATTATGGGTATTTGTAATAAGGTAGCGGGTGCTATTGCCCCCCTTGTATTGGGAGCCATTACTTTAAAAAATGCAGACGCTATACAACAGCGGCTACTAACGATGACTGCTACTGACAAAGCAGTTGAATTGAATGCTTTAGCTTCCCGGGTTATTCTTCCTTATGTTGTTATCGTTGTAGTGTTAGTATTATTGTCCATCTGGATTTACTTTTCTCATTTGCCTGAAGTAGATACAGATAACGAAGATGAAGCAGTGGCAAAGGCAAACACCAATAAAACAAGTGTGTTCCAGTTCCCTCATTTAATGCTGGGTGTTCTTACCTTGTTTTTGTACGTTGGAGCCGAAGTAATTGCGGGAGATACCATCATCAGTTACGGAGCATCACAAGGAATTCCTTTAGAAACGGCTAAGTATTTTACCACCTGTACTTTGGTGGCCATGATTGTCGGTTATATTATTGGCATAGCGACTATTCCAAAATACATTAAACAGGGAACTGCTTTAAAATTTTCTGCGATACTCGGTGCTATATTTTCAGTTATTGCAATACTCACCACCGGGTATACTTCTGTATTATTTATTGCTTTATTGGGTTTGGCAAACTCACTGATGTGGCCCGCCATTTGGCCCCTTGCAATTGCAGACCTGGGAAGGTTTACTAAAATCGGCTCATCGCTGTTAATTATGGGAATTGCAGGCGGAGCTATACTTCCACTAATTTATGGACGCCTTGCCGATGTGCTTAATCCAACTCATGCATACGTAATCCTAATTCCCTGCTATTTGTACATTTTATATTATGCGGTTTCTGGCAGTAAGATCAGGAAGTAAGTATATAATTGATGCTTTATTTTTTTTTGTGACCGGCCTTTGGTTTTCATAGCTACGGTGGTTGCGTCGCACTCTTGTGCTGTTGACAGCGTGGCGCCAGTTCCGGCAAATGACGTAGAGGCTTTTGCATGGCTGTGGCCCGGCTTTAACTTTAAAGCCAAGGTTTTTTCAGAATTTTAAACAACTTTAATAATAACAGGACCATGGAAAATCTGCATATAACGACAGAAACAACTGCCGATGAAAGATTTGCAATATTTGGCCTCCGTTTGCCTCCCGCCCCCAAACCTTTAGGCGTTTATAAACCTTGTCTTATAGATGGCAAACACCTTTACTTATCCGGTCATGGTCCTGTCCAGGAAGATAAAACGCTCATCATAGGTCGCATAGGTAAAGACCTGGATATGGAACAAGGCAAACTGGCGGCAAGACAGGTGGGGCTGGCCATGCTATCGACCATAATTGCTCATGTAGGTTCACTCAGTAAAATTAAAAGGGTCATTAAAATTTTGGGAATGGTAAATTGTACGCCTGAATTTGAAAAGCATCCCTATATCATCAATGGCTGCAGCGAACTATTTGCAGCTATCTGGGGTGCAGAAAATGGTGTTGGCGTACGAAGCGCAGTAGGTTTTGCGTCTCTGCCCGACAATATACCTGTAGAGATCGAAGCGTTATTTGAACTGCATTGATTCTCGGTTAACAACGAAGAATTATTGTAGAATTGAAAAAGTGACATAATCTCTTTTGCTAGTTGAAAAGCTTTTTGGTGTACATCAGTTGTCAAAACTTTTCAGTCTTCATTATAACCGATGCGTACTTTAATAAAAAAAATTGTGACGATTTACATCAGTTAGAAAAAAAACTACAGGACAACAAAGATTTTAAATTATTGTCAATTTCAATAGATGTTTCAAAACAAGTATGGGCTAAAAATGCAATTTTGACGTTAAAGCCACCAGGACTTGGCCTTCGGGAAGGAGAGGATAAACACTTTAGAAGAGCTTATAACATTGACCTTATACCTGTACTGGTGCTCTTAGATAAAAAAGGAAATTTTATAGATTTTAATCCACCAGAGCTAGTGAAGGCGGAAAGTTGTACGAA
Source organism: Segetibacter sp. (assembly GCA_028288485.1). Lineage (GTDB taxonomy): Bacteria > Bacteroidota > Bacteroidia > Chitinophagales > Chitinophagaceae > Segetibacter. Next base: position 2,269 of record JAQBNO010000130.1, on the reverse strand, counting down.
TTAATTATTGAAAAACCAAAGACCTGTAAGGCCAGGATTTTGTTCGATTTCCAAGTTGGATATGGAAGACTTTAACAAGCGTTTTTTATTATGATTGAACAACCCGATTGGTATCAAATAACTAATGTTGCTGAAATTGATTCCCCTGCATTAGTAGTATATCCTGAGAGAGTTAAGCAGAATATCCGGCTCTTAAAAAGCAGGGTAAAAGATGTTGTAGCGCTGAGGCCTCATATAAAGACGAATAAAATGGCGGAAGTGTGTCAGCTAATGATGGCAGAAGGCATTCAAAAATTTAAGTGTGCTACGATTGCAGAAGCCGAAATGCTGGCTATGGTAAAAGCACCCGATGTATTGCTTGCATACCAACCCGTTGGCCCCAAAGTTCTACGGCTTTTACAATTAATAAAAACATACCCGTCGACTCAATTTTCTTGTTTGGTCGATAATATTCAACATGCTGATTCGCTGAACTGGCAATCTGCAATCGAAGATATTCAACTCAATGTTTTTATTGATCTTAATGTGGGGATGAATCGTACCGGCATCGCTCCCTGTAAAGCACTCAACTTATTTTCTCATTGTGCACACCTTTCAAATCTTTCACCGCGGGGATTGCACGGTTACGACGGACATGTAAATGATACTGACAGTAAATTACGGCAAGAGAAAAGTGATAAAGAATTTGCTCATTTACAAGCCCTGGCAGATGAAATAAGCAGTGAGTTTAATTTTCAGCCGATAATCGTTGCAGGTGGTTCGCCTTCGTTTGTTACACATGCCTTAAGAGAAAATGTTGAATGTAGTCCCGGTACTTTTGTTTTTTGGGACTGGGGCTACAAGCAAAAACTACCCGATGAGCCTTATGATTTTGCCGCCCTTGTAATCAGCCGCGTAATTTCAGTTATTAATGAACACACCATTTGCACCGACCTTGGTCATAAATCTGTTGCAGCAGAAAACCCTTTACCCAGGGTTCATTTCTTAAATGCACCCGATGCAAACCCTATCGGTCAAAGCGAAGAACATTTGGTATTAGAAGTGCCCGACGCTGCTAAGTATTCTGTTGGCGATGTGTTTTACGGCGTTCCGGTTCACATTTGTCCAACAGTAGCCTTGTATGAAAGAGCAATTGTAATTGAAAATAATAATGCGGTAGGAGAATGGAAGGTTGTGGCACGTGACAGGAAGATAACAATCTAATCACTTGTTGAGGTTAAGGAAAGACCTCAGTTGTTAGTGCTAGCGGAACATAGAACAATGCGTGGCCTCCCTGTTTTGAAAGGAGAGGGACGAGCCAGTCCAAACGACTTTGTTCAAGCTGGTGAGGTTGCCAGCAGCATTAGGAAATGAAAGTACAAGTGTGCGACGCAACAAAAGCGCAATAGCAAAATTCCGCCCGGCTCATAAAAAAATCCCTCCGTATGTTTTACTTAAAGAATATTGAAACCGAGCCATGTTTACAATAGATGCCCATTTAGACCTCAGCATGAATGCAATGGAATGGAATCGTGATTTACGAAAGTCAGTTTTTGAGATACGGGAAACTGAAAAAGGATTGACCGATAAACCAGACAGGGCAAAAGGAACGGTGGCATTTCCCGAGTTGCGGAAAGGAAACATTGGCCTGGTAGTAGCAACGCAGATAGCTCGTTACGCAGTTCCCGGTAATCCTTTACCTGGCTGGCATTCACCCGAGCAAGCATGGGCGCAAACACAGGGACAGCTGGCTTGGTATAAAGCGATGGAAGAAGCCGGTGAAATGGTAATGATAAAAGACAAAGCGGCGTTGGAAAAACACCTTGCTTTATGGTTGGAAGAAGGAGCAAACGACAAAAAACCAATTGGTTATATCTTAAGCCTCGAAGGAGCCGATTCCCTTGTTTCCATAGATTATTTGGAAAGAGCATATGAATATGGTCTGCGGGCAGTAGGTCCTGCTCATTACGGTGCCGGGCGTTACGCAAACGGAACTGATTCTTCGGGAAAATTAAACCAGATGGGAAAAGATTTATTAAAAGAAATGGAGCGCCTGAATATTATTCTCGACGCAACCCATTTGTGTGACGACGCTTTCTGGGAAGCATTGGAAATGTTTAACGGACCGGTATGGGCGAGCCATAACAACTGCCGCTCGTTGGTTAACCACAACCGGCAGTTCAGTAATGATATGATCAAGGCGTTGGTTGAACGAGGTGCGGTAATAGGTGGCGCTTTAGATGCATGGATGATGGTTCCAAATTGGAAGAGGCAAAGATCTACGCCCCGG
>JAQBNO010000124.1 GCA_028288485.1 Segetibacter sp. | reverse complement strand
GATTTATCAATGGCACCAGACCTGTCATAACAGTCATCCCCGAGTTTGGTAAAAGTGATGTGCTTACCTGTGATTAGAAACTTATATTTGCCGGGTGCGTCGTTACAACTGCTTTGACCAGATACTTTTATAAATGTTATTGTGCTGTCGCGTACTTTAAAAGTTGATACGTCGATTGAGGAACCGTCATCGTGAAGGGTGGTGGTAACTGTATCGTTATTAAATCTAAAAATGACGTCCAAAGTATTGCCGCCTGCCTGGATCTTGCCTAGCCATCTGGTGTTTTCCAGTTGTGCGTTTGCCATAAAAGCACTGCAAACCAGCAAAAGAATAAAAAGAATTTGTTTCATGTAATATGTTTTTTTATTTATAGAAATGAAAATGAATTGAGCAGGGGTCGTTAACGTAACAATGTTCAGGCTTAAATATAGAGCGGAAACACAGCAGATACTGAAGCTGCTCCTTTAAAATTCAATAGGACAAGTAAGTGACATCACCAAAGGGATTTCTGATCCATCCTGACAACCGAAGCTACAATGGAAATATACTGCCGGTTACAAAAAATCTTTCAAAATAGCCTGCAACAAAGGTAGCAGAATTACAGGTTGTTCTTACCACCTCTGGCATAGTCGGGCATTGCCAGCGAAATGATTACGTAGGCTACAAATACGACAGGAACCGCGAGCCATTGTAAAAATATTCCTGCTACGATTGCAACACCAATTAATATAAATTTCGGGTAATCATTTTTTATGCTTAGTTGCTTAAACTTAAGGGCCATCATGGGTAATGTTGAAACCATTAAATAAGCTACGACCGCTATTAATGCATACCAGAACCATTGGTTTAGCAGCAGGCTTATAGCGAAAGGCTTGTTAGAATACCAATAAATCAGTGGAAACGAAGCAATGAGCAAACCTGCCGCAGGAATAGGGACTCCCTTAAAGCCGTATGACTGTTCTTCATCAAGATTGAACCTGCCGAGTCTGAATGCACCGGCACATGGAATAATAAATGCGGGCAGTAACCATAGAGCCGAAACGTCAAGACCATCTTCCTGCTGTGCAAAAGACAAACGCAAAAACTGGTAAACGATCATGGCTGGCGCAACGCCGAAGCTTACGACGTCAGCCAGACTATCTAACTGCTTTCCCATTTCAGAGCTTACATTCATAATCCTGGCAACGAGGCCATCCAAAAAATCGATAATAGCCGCAATAGCAATAAATACAGAAGCCCAGTAAATTTTTTCAGGCAACATCAGCATCAATTCGCCCTCCTGGCTATTCAATGGCACCATTCCATTTTGCAGGATAAATACGATGGCTATACAGCCAAAAAACAAATTGAGAAGTGTAAATATGTTGGGTAGTTGTTTCATGTTTGCGAAGACGACGGACGACAGACAATAGACGACCGAAAAATTGTTTTATTAATTTTTATTGATTGAATTTTTAAAGTCTTTGTTACTTCCTTTTCTAAAATGTCATAAAGTATCGTAAATTTTTCTTCTGGCATAAAACCTTCTTTTTTTTTGCAAGGAACAAGCAATTAACATCTTCTAACGCTGAACGTAGGCCATATACTAAAAACGCGGATTGTTCTGCATTCGACTGTGCAGTCGAAGCTTCGGATGTGTTTAGTGAAATGCTTTCAGCCGCTTTTTTTAATTGGGAGGTCAGCACGAATATTTCCTCCTTCGGAAATGTTTTAGGTAGTTTATCTATATCATCAGGCATCTCAATTGCAGCTTGCCGGATTTCTAACTTCTGAAATTTGAAAGGCATAAAACATATTAAATGTAAAATAAGTATCTCGCAAAGTAATGAAAGTGCATGTATTTTCGTCGGTTGTCTATCGTCTGTCGTCCGTAGTCGAAAACCTACTTCGCCGTTGGCCTTGTTTGCATTAAATATTCAATTTCTTCTACCGTAATCGGAATATTACTCATCAGATCAATATTGCCGTTCTCTGTAATCCAAAAGTTGTTCTCAATCCTTATTCCCATTTTCTCCTCTTCGATGTAGATCCCCGGCTCAACAGTAAAGACCATTCCGGCTTCAATAGGTTCTACCCTGGTTCCCAGGTCGTGAACATCTACTCCCAGATGATGCGAAATACCGTGATACAAATATTTACGGTAAGCCCTGTTTTCCTTGTCTTCATTTTTTACATCAGCCTCATTCAACAGGCCTATTTTTATAAACTGGTCAGTAGCTTCATCAGCTACTTTTTCGGTATAATCAACAATAGAAATTCCCGGTTTTAATATTGATTTACAAAAGTTGTGCAGGCTAAGGCACGCATTGTAAACCTCCTTTTGCCTCTGTGTAAATTTGCCATTAACCGGAACAGTGCGGGTAAGGTCGGCACAATATCCTCCATAGTTTGCACCAAAATCCATCAGCACCAATTCTCCATCTTTACATTCGGCATTGTTCGAAACGTAGTGCAGCGTTCTTGCCCTGTCGCCACTGGCTATTATGCTGTTATATGCTACCCCATTACACCTTTTCCTGATAAATTCATGGAGGATTGCCGCTTCAATTTCGTATTCCATCACTCCGGGATGTATAAAATCAAGCAATCTTCTAAAAGCATCATCCGTAACAGATACTGCTACTTTCAATACTTCAATTTCTTCCGCAGTTTTAATAGCACGAAGTCTTTTTAAAATTTTTGCTGAACGCTCGTAATGGTGCAACGGATACCGTTCCTTCATTTCCTTGATGTAACGATAATCCCTTGTTTCGATCAACGATCCCTTGCGGTCATTTTCATTAGAATTTAGATAAATAGTATCTGCAAGATGGATCCAGGGTTGTAATAAAACATCAAGGCTATCTAACCAAACTATCTTTTGTATACCCGAAATTTCTGTTGCTTCATTTGCACGTAACCTCTTACCATCCCACTTTTCCTTCATTTCGTTCGGACGAAGTAATACCAATACTTCCCTGTACTTTTCATCGGGATTGCCGGGAAAAAGAATAAGCATAGTATCTTCCTGTTCAATCCCCGTGAGCCAATATAGGTCGCTGTTTTGCTTGTAGGTATATAATGCATCGCCGTTTGAAGGCATCTCGTCGTTGCTGTTGAAAATAGCAATACTTCCGCCCTTCATTTCTCTTACAAACCGCTCCCTGTTGCGAATAAAAATTTGCGGACTTAAAGGAAGATGCTTCATACTGGTTTTTTGTGAAACTGCAAGATACAAGTTTGAGACATTAAAAAAACCGTCCTGGGAAGGGGACGGCTTTTTTCTGCTTTCCATAAAGTAAAGGATAGGTTATGTAATCGAATAAGGCGTGTGCTTATTCAATTACTTCAATGTTCTTACGATATTTTTTTACGTCGAAAACAAAAGTATTATCAGGAATACTTGCACTTGTATTGATGTTACTTAAATTAAATTCAATTGTATTATTGCTTTTATCCAACACCCTGGCTTTCGTGATCATCATTTTCGCTTTATCGACAAACACGTTTACTCTTTGAAAGTTTTTACGCTTATCGTTTGGCGTCATTTGTATTTCGTTATAACTGCCGGCAGAGGAAACGAGTTTATAGGTAAAATCCTTGTCGTAAAAATTAGTAAGTAACTTTTGCGGAGTTAAGGTTTGGCCATCGGCGTCTACAGTAGAAACGGTAACCTCGTCGTTCCCGTTATAGTTCCAGGTTTTATTTCCATCGCTGAATATTTCGGTACCGCCTTGCTTTATGTAATATTTGTTTCCTTTAATAGAAATTTTTCCGGCAACATTATTATTTACCTTACCCGTACGCCCTTTCGAAACCAGGTTAAAACTTGCATTAATTCCTTTATAAGCTTTTAATTTAGCGCTTACTGCGTCTAATATTTTCTTTGCATTTGGATCGTTCTGTGCCCTGGCTGAACCTGCTACCATAGCAAGTGCCACTAACAAATAGTATATTTTTTTCATCTTATTTTTTTTCGTGTGCAATATTAGGTCTTTCAGACTTTACACTCTTCTATATGTTTAATGATGGATTGTTAAAAGAGTGAGAAGAGACTCAATGCCGGGAAGTTTGTTTGAAGAAGTTTTGATACCAACCGTAGTTTTCATAGCATCATTGTTGTTCGAATGGATCCCTTGGTGACGTCGCAAGCACTTCACAGGAAAATCTTGCCGGAGCTGCCGCCATTAATTCGGATTGGGTGCAAAATATTTAAGCAGAGCATCTTTTCTTAATTTAAAAGAGGGCTACCGCCCTCTTTTAGTATAGATCGCCCTTCCAGGGCTTTTGATATTTTAAAGCATCTTTCGGAAAAAAATCCACAAACGACAAAAGCCTGTACCAAAAAAACCTCTCTTAGAAAAAATAAATGCAGTTCCGAAACCTTGTTTACACTACCCCATCACTTGTTGTCATCACTTGTTGTGACTGAACGAGCCAATGTCTTGTTTTCTAAAATGCACTCAATATATCTTCCAACTCCATTTCCGTCCTTACCTGTACGTCTCTTGCTTTGCTTCCCATGTTCGGGCCAACAATTCCTGCCGCTTCCAACTGGTCCATCAAACGGCCGGCGCGGTTATAGCCCAGTTTCATTCGTCGTTGAATCAAAGAAGTACTTCCAATCTGGCTGGTGACAACCAAACGTGCAGCGTCTTCAAATAAAGGATCGCGACTGCTGCTGTCGAAATCTTTGCTGTCCAATTCTTTTTCATCAACATACTCAGGCAATAGGAAAGCCTGCGGGTAACCACGCTGATCACCAATGAAATCGGTAATGCTGTCAACTTCAGGAGTATCAACAAAAGCGCATTGCAAACGGGTAATTTCACCATTAAAGCTGATCAACATGTCGCCTTTACCTATTAACTGCTCTGCACCACCTGCATCAAGAATTGTACGACTATCGATCTTGCTCGAAACTTTGAAGGCAATACGTGCGGGGAAATTCGCTTTAATTGTACCTGTGATAATATTAACCGAAGGACGCTGGGTTGCAATGATCAGGTGAATACCAACCGCACGGGCCAACTGTGCCAAACGGGCAATAGGCATTTCAACTTCTTTGCCGGCAGTCATGATAAGATCTGCAAACTCATCAACTACCAACACGATGAACGGCAAAAACTGGTGACCTTTTTCAGGATTTAAACGGCGGGCAACAAATTTATCGTTGTATTCCTTTATGTTTCGACAACCGGCCTCTTTCAAAAGGTCGTAGCGGTTATCCATCTCAATGCAAAGTGCATTGAGCGTATGAACTACCTTTTTGGTATCGGTTATAATACTTTCCTCTTCGCCCGGCAGACGTGCAAGGAAATGCTTTTCAATAGAACGGTAGATGCTTAACTCTACCTTTTTCGGATCGACCAATACAAACTTCAGTTGTGAAGGGTGTTTTTTGTACAATAACGAAACAAGGATCGCATTTAATCCTACTGATTTACCTTGTCCTGTGGCACCTGCCATCAACAGGTGTGGCATGGTAGCAAGGTCGACAATGAAGTTTTCGTTATCGATCTTTTTGCCGATAGCAATTGGCAAAGAATAAGTATTGTTCTGGAATTTCTCAGAAGCAAGTAACGTTTTCATACTCACTACCCGTTTAGTAACATTCGGAACTTCTATACCAATCGTTCCTTTTCCTGGTATGGGAGCTATTATACGGATACCTAAGGCTGCAAGGCTTAGTGCGATATCGTCTTCCAGGTTCTTAATACGACTGATACGAACACCGGGAGCCGGCACAATTTCATACAATGTAACTGTCGGACCTACAGTAGCAGCAATACGCTGAATAGCGATATCATAGTTTTTTAGCGTGGCTATGATCTGGTTCTTGTTATTCTCTAATTCTATCGGGTCGTGTACGATTTTCTCGCTACCATGTGTTTCCAGTAACTCTAAAGAAGGATATTTATAATCCCTTAAATCAAGTGTCGGCTCGTAAGGGTCGAGTTTTATTTTAGCGATCTTTTGTTCAAACACCTCGTCTTCGTCTTCCTCCTCAACGGCAGCTACGTCCTTTATTTCCAACTCAAAATCGTCAAGGGGCTCTTCGTACTTTACAACAGGAATTTTTTTAACAGGAGCTTCAACAGGTACAATTTCCTCCATCTGTTCCAATTCTGTATCTGCCGCTGTTGCCTTTATTTCTAAAGCGTATGGGTCTTTTTGCGCAACATAATCTTGTTCCGGCTCTTCCTCTTCAGGCTCGTCAAACGGCACCTGATTTACAACAGGCTCATCCTTTTCAACCAGGTGTAGTTTGTGCAAAGGATATTCATCCATCTCGTCTTCGGCCATCAAAACCGCAACTCCCTGGCCTTCTTTTTTAAGCTTATTACTCGAAACAGCTACTTCCTTTTCAATATACAAACGGGCACCGTTCTCTTCACTGTACAACTCATTTATCGTTGCTACTGCCGGTGAAACTACCGGTCTCTGTTCCTGTTCTTCTTCATCTTCTGCTTCGGTTACAACAGTGCCGCTGTTGTGTGCGGGTTCAACTCGCGCCGCTACTTTTCTTTCCGGCCAGGTAAAGGTTGGGTTGAACCTCCAGACGAAATAACTAAAGCCGGTTACGAGTAATAACGCTGCTGTGCCAACAACTCCGGTCCACTTAATCAGCCATTCGGTTATCAATTCCCCGAAAGCACCACCATAGCTGAACTGGCTGCTCCTTAATACGAAAGCAAATGCAATACTTAAAACTACTAATCCTGCAAAAACGTATTTCACATTTCGCTTTAACGAAAAAATCTTCCTGCCGAATAACAGGTTAACGCCAAGGATGAAAAATAGACTGCAGAAGAGGAAGGAAGCAATACCAAAACCTTTATAAATAAAAGAGTGGGCAATATATGCGCCTAAAACACCTAAAAGGTTTGTTACACGAACATCGTCGACACTAAAAATTTTCACCCCAAACTGGTGTACTTTATCCTGGTCGTCCTGCCAGGTGAAGGCGTATGAAGTAAATGCAACAAATAAAAAGAGAGAGATTAGAAGACTTATAGTACCTGCGATTTTATACGTACGTTCATCTTTCACAATTTCTTTTACCGTCACTTCTTCCTGCTTGTCGGGTGACAATTTATCAGGGTTTGGAGGAGGTGGGGTTTTCTTCTTTATACGATTGGCCATTGTTTAAACTCTTCATAGCAAATATAGCCGAAATTAAAGGTGCAGTATGAACTGGTAAGGCTGTTACAAAGGCAGAATTAGGCATTGTTAATAAAAAGAAGCGAAGGTAAACTTTACCCACATTTCATTAATCTCCTGTACGTTCTTACTTTAACTTATTTGTTTCATAAAGCTTCTTAACACTACAGCAAATGGTACAGCATTTGGAAATAGTACGGTAAAAGAACAAAAAATGAAGATAAATACATTTCTCATGAGGTTACTTTTAATAATAACTTTCGCTGTTCTAAGTATAGGTATTAGCAATGCGCAAGACAAAAATGACAGCAAAGAAGATAAGAAAGCACGGATACAACGGCTTATAGAATCAAGGAACTTTGTTTTTGTAGCCCGGTCTGCAAATCCAATGGGTGGAAATTTTATCAACCTCACCTCTTTGTACGATGTTAGAGTGTCAAGTGATACCTTAAAAAGCGATCTTCCTTATTTTGGACGTGCCTTTGTGGCACCTGTAAACCCTACAGAAAGTGCCCTCAGGTTCACTTCTACCGACTTCAACTACATTACTAAAGCACGTAAAAAAGGTGGCTGGGATATAACCATTACCCCTAAAGACGGAAAAGATGTAAGGCAAATGAATCTTACTGTTTCTGATAACGGTTATGCCATGTTACAGGTTATGAGTAATAACAGGCAGCCTATAACTTTCAATGGAAGTATTGAAGAAAAGAACAGAAGATAACAAGGCAATCAGGAATTAGGTAATTAAGAATTGATAAAAAAACAGCGGAAGAATAATTTTCCGCTGTTTTTTTTTGTACCAACTGCTGTTCGCTACTTATGCACCGTTGCGTCGCAATCCGTTCATCGGCAGTGCTACTATTATACTTTTTTCACGTTATGATCTATTAAACACGCCTTAAAAAAACCGTTCACTTTTTTAATTACTTCTTCTTCCCTCATGATTCTATAGCACTAACAACAAAATTGATAAACGTTGAATAAGCAATCTGCACGTACAAGTGAGTGACACAACGATGATGATAAAGGTTATTCAGCTTGAAGCCAAATCTCTACACCTTGTCAGCTGAAAGCCGCAACTTCGCTTAAAACAACTTTGCCTGCACGTCGTCTTCTGCTGTTTTTGCTTCCCATTCCATTTCAACCTCTTTACTGAAATTTACCAGTTTATTTCCGATCGCTTTCCACCCCATCACTTCAACAAATCCGCCAATTTGAATTTTTTGTGTTGCAACCTGCGAACCTTTGTTCGTATGTAAGATCAAAACAGGTTCCTCATCGGTCGTTACCGCTTCAAGCCGGTTTCCTTTTCCTTCTTTAATAAAGAGAAACTTCGTTTTGATTGAGCTGGTTTCAATCTTAAAGCGCTTTATATTGTATTGCTCTTTTTCAGCATCAAGGTATACTGCAGTGATTGCTTTTTCAGGATCAAATTTTTCTATCAATGAAATTTTCTCCGGTTCAAATCTCTGCGTAAGTTCCGTATCTGTAATTTCATAGTTTCCGTCGTCGTAGATTACCAGTAATTTTTCCTCTTCAAAAGTTCCCAGGTACTCTCCTTTTTCCTCGTTGTTGAGCCTGCCGAATTTACTATCGAACCAAAGTTTTCTGCCCGTAAGCGTGCTTCTGCCTGCTTCCTTAAACCGGATAGCTTTAATAGGATGTTTCGTAACCTGGTTACCCATGCTTCCACGACCTTTAATATCGAGTTCTTCGAAATAGAAATCGAACTCTTTCTTTTTAGCAGTACTGTTGGGACTCAATAGCACTTTTACCACTTCGGCTTCCCCGTTCAGGTTTACCGAGAAATAGTGGATCCGGCTCTTTTCGGACCCCTTGGTCAAGTCGTATTCTTTATCGCGGGTAATACCGGTTACATTAAAACGTTTGGCATAACTTACTCCGCTTGCCCCGTCAACATAAACGATGTTGTAGGTTGTACGTTCGTCATTTTTCACAAACACCGCTGCATGAATAATGTCTTTGCCAATAAATACCTTATCGGCTACCCTTACCACTTTCATTTTACCCGACTTGGTAAATACAATAATATCGTCGAGGTCGCTGCACTCTGCAATCAGTTCATCTTTCTTTAAACTAAGTCCAACGAAACCTTCTGCCCGATTCATGTAAACCTTGGTGTTGGCAATAGCAACCGTCCTCGCAGTAATAATATCGAACTGCCTGATCTCTGTTTTGCGCTCCCTGCCCTTTCCGTATTTCTTCAATAAACCTTCATAATATTCGACGGCATAATCGGTAAGATTATCCAAGTGGAATTGTACCTGGTCAATTTCGACTTCAATGCCTTTTATCTGGTTATTAAGTTCATCAATATCTAACCGGTAAATACGGCGAACCGGTTTTTCCGTAAGTTTTAGAACATCTTCACGGGTAACATTACGTCTTAAATGCCTTGTAAAAGGAACGAAAGCTTTTTCGATGCCCGTTAAAACTTTTTCCCATGTATCATGCTTCTTCTCTAATTCCTTGTAGATCTTTTCTTCAAAGAAGATTTTTTCTAAAGAAGTATAGTGCCATTTCTCCTGCAATTCGCCCAGCTTGATTTCAAGTTCCCTTTTCAGCAGGGCGCGGGTATTATCAGCAGAGTCCTGTAATAACTTGTCGACTGTAACAAAGTGAGGCTTCTGGCCGATAATAACACAGGCGTTGGGAGAAATGCTTACCTCGCAATCGGTGAAAGCGTACAAAGCGTCAATGGTAATATCGGGCGAAATGCCTGGGGCAAGGTCGACAATAATTTCAACTGCGGCGGCGGTGGAATCGGTTACCTTTTTTATTTTGATCTTGCCCTGGTCGTTAGCTTTTACAATGCTGTCGCACAAAGTAGAAACTGTTACCCCATAAGGCACATCCCGTATTATCAAAGTTTTTTTGTCAAGCTCTTCAACCTTTGCCCGCACCCTTACCTTGCCGCCTCTTTTACCATCATTGTAGTTAGCAACATCAATCATTCCGCCCGTTTGAAAATCGGGGAAGATCTGAAACGGCTTTCCTCTTAAACACTTTATAGACGCCTCAATTAATTCACAAAAGTTATGAGGTAGAATTTTAGTGGAAAGACCAACTGCTATACCATCAGCCCCCTGGGCCAATAGCATAGGAAATTTCATGGGCAAGGTTACCGGTTCATTTTTTCTTCCGTCGTAACTAAGTTGCCATTCGGTTGTTTTATTGTTAAAAGCAATGTCAAGCGCAAATTTGCTTAGCCTTGCTTCAATATAACGGGGAGCGGCGGCGGCGTCACCTGTTCTTACATCACCCCAGTTACCCTGGGTTTCAATAAGCAGTTCCTTCTGACCCATATTCACCAATGCGTCTCCAATAGATGCATCACCATGCGGATGATACTGCATGCTCTGCCCGATGATGTTGGCCACCTTATTAAACCTGCCATCGTCCATTTCCTTCATTGCATGAAGGATGCGGCGCTGCACCGGCTTCATCCCATCTTCAATCGCCGGCACTGCTCTTTCCAGGATTACATAAGAAGCGTAATCGAGGAACCAGTTTTTATATTGCCCGGTTACGCCACTTTCATTATTTGTTAATTCGTTTGCTGTTTCTGTAGTCATTATATTTCTAGGTCGAAAAACTTTTATTATTGGTATCGGTCATTTGTAATCCAATGCGTCTCCGGTTGTGTCACTCACTTGTACTGTTTCTTTTTTGTGCGGCAGTTAATGTTGTTTAAAACCCCCTTCAGATAACTAACCATGCTATTTTTAATAGTCCTCTAGGTCAAATTTGAGTAAGAAGACTTGTAAATTCTTCAACAACTACATTAATTTCCTTAAGTATACTTCTTAGCAAGGGACGACTAATATCAACTCCCGGATGATGGTGTATTGTTGTGTATCTTCCATCAAAGATGCCTGTAAAATACATGACTACCTTTTTGCCTAACCATTTAAAAACCGAGAATAAATAATATTTTTTCTAATGATCTTGCATTTACTATCGGCAGCCTGCTCATACAGCCACAGGTATGTTTTGAAAACCGACCAACTCAGGAATAGAGGACAATTCTTCATCATTCATTTCTTCAAGATTACGTAAGTACCTCTTTGAGATTTATATTCAATTGGTCAAGTGAAGCTGCCTGTGTATGAGCGCCAGGTAAATTTGGAATAATGCCTATATATAACCCGGTTTCATTGTCGCCTTGCACCTGTGCAATAGACTGGTAATTCTTCATACACTGTAAAATTTATAGCAAATTTACTTTATAATTTAAAAACAGGAGTAGGAGCTTTTACAGGAGCGCTTATTTTAGAAAACACTATCCTTCATACAACTCCAACGGCTGCCCGTTAGGATCGTAGAAGAACGTAAATTTTCTGCCTGTTATTTCGTCAACTCTCACATCCTGAACATCTACATTTTTAATCCGTAAAAATTCTATCCATTTTTTAACATCATCCACTGCAAATGCAAGATGTCGCAATCCTTTTGATTCTGGAAAACTGTTTCGTTCTTTGTATTCAGGAAATGAAAAAAGTTCGATGCAATATGTTCCATTAATAGCAAGATCGAGTTTGTAACTATCTCTTTCGGCCCGGTATGTTTCATTTATAATTTCAAAACCAAGTATAGTGGTATAGAATTGCTTGCTTTCTTCATAACGATCGGTAAGAATGGCAATATGGTGAACTCCTTTAATCTTCATTAAGTGCTCTGTTGTTTAATATTCAACAATCAATTTTCAATGTTTAATTTCGAATTACCTGCCTGTCAATCATAAAATTCAAGCAAATCCTCCTGCCTGTATTCGATTTCATTCTGTTGTAAAGTCGCCTCAAATTCTTCTTTAAAACTATTTTTCTTATGGTATCCCATTTGGTTATCCATGTATTTTGTCATTTCAGGCAGGTCACTTTGTGAACAACTAACTGCTCCGTAATCTTCCTGCCATTCGAACGATTTGTTCCGTTTTCTATGAAGAATGAAGTATTTTGATAATTGTTTTACCTCTACTACCAAATCTTCGACGCTACAACAGGGTTCCAGGAAATGAGCAAGTGAGCATGGTCAGGCATGCACGAATGGCATGTATTTTATGCTCGTTTATTTCATCATTCGCGTAAATAACTTTCCAACTCTTCTTTTACGAGACGGGAAATAAAAGATTCCCGGCCTTTGACGGCAAGCATGAGATGGAGGTATAAATGAACGTCGGTAAAATACATATTCCAGGTTTGTACCTAAGTAACTTTGGGCATCATTGGAACTGGCGTTTCGCTAACGCCCGTTAACTTTTGAAAATGATTAAGCAGTTTGTTCTTCAACAACCTCAACTTTTGGCGCTTCTGTCCCGGCAAGTCTCACTTCAAATTCTTTCATGCTTTGCCTGTTACCCTGCATTTCGATCTTGCCACTTGCAATCATTTCATTAATCCGCCAGAGTAAATAAGCATCTCCTGTAGTGTCTTTTACCTTACCATAATACTGTTGAAAAAGCTTCGAGATCTTTTGCCAATCCTTAGTGATAAATTTTACCAATTCGTCGTCATAATAATCATAGCCTTTCTGCACCAGCTTTTTGCCACCTTCCAATAGCCGCACTCCTTTATCTTCCGCGCCTAGTTTTGCCCATTCATCGGGGTCAATTTCAAATTCGCTTAAAGTAATTGGTCGGGCAAGTTTTTTAGCCTTCACAAATTCTTTCGGCTGAATCTGGAACAGGCTGGTCGGGTAAAAGATGTTACCCTTTTCATTGATGAAAGGAAGATTATTTAGGTACAAAATAAAGAGCCTTCCCTGGAAGTCTTTTAACTGGCTCATAAGCCAATAGTACCCGCTAACATCATGTTTATTTTGGGCTGCCCATATCCACACTATTTCTCCAGGGTTTTCTGTAAGCTTCTTTTTAAGTTCTTTTACTTCGGTATTATCATCTACATGTCCGTCATCTGCAATCCCATTGTAATGACCATCTTTTAAAACTTCCTTCCACCATTGTAATCGGGCTTCAATCCCTTCTTCGGTATAAATTTCCTTGATTGGGCCAACAGCATATTCATCCTTAATCTCCACTATTTCACCTTCCATTGTCGGATCAAGTTCAAAGCTTTTTCTTAATGCTTCAACATCTGCATGTTGGAAAACTATATGTATCATCGCAACCCAGGCGGGTAATTTTTTTATTTAATAATGTTTAGTTCCTCAATTGTCGTTATGCAATCTTTAGCTGAATAGAATTAAATTCAGTACAAGAGTGCGACGCAACGGCTGTTTAATAGTAGAACAAATGACTGGTCCAAAATTATTCTTCTTCTCTTAACAATTCAATTCCTTCAGCTTTGCACGGGATTATAAAATCAGTATCATGAGAGGC
This sequence comes from Segetibacter sp., assembly GCA_028288485.1. Classification (GTDB taxonomy): domain Bacteria; phylum Bacteroidota; class Bacteroidia; order Chitinophagales; family Chitinophagaceae; genus Segetibacter. Next base: position 89,089 of record JAQBNO010000124.1, on the reverse strand, counting down.
CAGCTGATTGATATTATGAATTTTACAGGTTGCTAAAATAATGGCATCATTGGAAAGGAGATTGTACTTCTGAATGAAAGCAGGAACTATATTCATCAACCTGTCATCATTAGAAATTAAATGAAATAATCTCATTAACGAATAATCGGAGTACCGAGAAATTATAATAGGAATTTTACCTGAAGATTGTAGTGATAAAGGAGCAGCGTTTCCATTGATCTTTAAAAAATGGAACATAAATTCACTAACCACTGTTTCATTGTAAAACGATCTATTTTTTCATCAGATAGTATATCTAGTAAAAGCTTTTGTTTTTTGTCCTTTATTGTATTCGATAGGTAATGATGAGTCAATAAATATTTTACTGCTCATAGACCTCATACTTATTTGTTTCTACATCAGGATACTTAGCGGTGCCCGCAAATCTTTTTAATACTTCTACTCTTTTTGCTGCCGGCAGGTCTGCCCGGTTTTTCTCATCCTGAAAAATATCTTCAGTTGTTGATACTGTAATACTTACTTCCTTGTTATCAAACTCTTCAGCAAGATCAAGCAACACTTTTCCATTTTCTACTTTCTGTTTTATTTCGGGCTTTTCCATATTTCAAAATTTCTAACCTCAAATTTACAACTATTCTCTTACTCCTTACGCCGCCACTTCCTCCCCTACATGCTCCGCCACCGCCTCGGCTTTTGCTTCCTCTATATCATGTTCAACATCTTCCGTTAAGTCAAGTTCTATTTTCAGGTTGTCAATAATAAACTCCTGCCGTTGCATGGTGTTTTTACCCATGTAATACTCCAGCAACTGCTGAATATGTGTTTCGGGCAACAGCATTACCGGTTGCAGCTTTATGTCATCGCCGATAAAACGGGCAAATTCTTCCGGGCTAATTTCACCCAAACCTTTAAACCGGGTAATCTCAGGTTTGCCGCCTAGCTTTTTGATTGCTGCCTGCTTTTCCGTTTCATCATAACAGTACATCGTTTGCTTTTTATCTCTTACGCGAAACAAAGGCGTTTCCAAAATATGGAGGTGCCCGTTTTTAACGAGGTCAGGAAAGAACTGCAGGAAGAAAGTGAGCATTAACAGGCGAATGTGCATGCCATCAACGTCTGCGTCTGTTGCCAACACCACGTTGTTATACCGCAGTCCTTCGAGTCCGTCTTCTATATTTAATGCGTGCTGCAACAAGTTGAACTCTTCATTTTCGTACACCACCTTTTTCGTTAACCCATAACAATTCAAAGGTTTACCGCGCAAGCTAAAAACGGCTTGTGTGTCTACTCTCCTGCTTTTTGTGATAGACCCGCTTGCACTGTCACCTTCCGTTATAAAAACGGTGGTTTGATTACGCTTCTCTAAAATCTCCTCTTTATTTTTCCCTTCGATTTCGTCGTTGTAGTGAAACTTACAGTCACGCAGTTTCTTATTGTGAAGGTTGGCTTTTTTAGCCCTTTCATTTGCAAGCTTTTTAATGCCGGCCAATTCCTTGCGCTCTCTTTCGCTCTGCTCTATACGCTTACGAAGTGCATCTGCAGTTTGAGGATTTTTATGGAGGTAATTATCCAGTTCCTTACCTAAAAAATCCTGCATAAAGGTTCGCATGTTCGGGCCGCCTTCAAAAACAGTTAATGAACCCAGCTTGGTTTTAGTCTGGCTCTCAAACACCGGCTCCTGCACACGAATGGAGATGGCGGCCGCAATACTTCCACGAATATCGGCTGCTTCATAATCTTTCTTATAAAAATCGCGGATTACTTTTACAAACGCTTCCCTGAATGCCTGCTGGTGCGTTCCACCCTGCGTGGTGTATTGGCCGTTAACGAAAGAATACAGGTCTTCGCCATAATCGTTATTATGTGTTAACGCCACCTCAATATCTTCACCTTTTAAATGGATAATCGGGTAACGAATCTCATCGGCGTTAGTACGTCGTTGAAGCAGGTCGAGCAGACCATTTTTACTCACGTACCGCTTCCCGTTATAGTTAATAACCAGGCCGGCATTCAGGTAACAATAATTCCAGATCTGGTTTTCGATGTAATCATTTATATAATGATAATTTTTAAATATAGTATCGTCGGGAATAAATGTAACCAATGTTCCATTTGGCTCATCGGTCGGCTTTTCCTTATGCTCTTTTAATAAAACGCCATTTTGAAATTCTGCCGTTTTTTGCTTTCCTTCCCGAAAGGCTGTTACTTTAAAATAATTACTCAGCGCATTTACTGCCTTTGTACCTACACCATTCAGGCCCACACTTTTCTGAAATGCCTTGCTGTCGTATTTGGCGCCGGTATTAATTTTACTAACCACATCCACAACCTTTCCTAACGGTATACCACGGCCGAAATCCCTAACCGTAACCGTTTTTTCTGCAATAGTAAGCTCGACGTTTTTGCCATAACCCATAGTATGTTCGTCGATGCAGTTATCCATTACCTCTTTAACCATTACATAGATACCGTCGTCGGGGCTACTGCCATCGCCTAATTTACCAATGTACATTCCGGGACGTAAACGGATATGCTCCCGCCAATCCAGGCTCCGTATACTGTCTTCATTATAATCTCCTGAATTTGTTTTTTCTGCCATTTTCAATTCCTCTTATTCTTTAAAAACTTTTTATGTACTTAACTATTGTACTACTATTTCGCATTGTCCGCGCCCAAGGCGCGGCTCCCTTGTACCTTTTGTTTGCTAACCTGCAAATGGGGTGAGCTTACATTTATACAATCTAATTGTCTACAACCAACGCCGATTTAACATACAAAATTGCAAACTTTGTATCCATTTTGCTCCCTATCCGCCACTTTCAATCTTATTACCTGTCTTTAATATAACTCTAGCTCCAACAATTTCAACCCGCAAATATTAAATTTTGAAGGCAGGAAGACAAGTTTACTTTTGAACAAATCGACTACAAATGTGGAAATCAAGAAACACAAGAGAGTGCATATAATTATATTAAATAAACGCTCAGTTTGCAGAAAGCAAAGCTTTTGCTCCCATCATTCCCATAATTTTATACCCAGAAAACAACCCTGATGAAACTATTCATTTTCCTGTCTACATTTTTCGTGTTTGCATCAAAATCTTCTGACGGTCAAAACTTAGGTGTTCAGATCATTGCTTCCGGTACCAACACAAGTATACGCGGAATGAGTGTTCCTGCAGACAATGTAATTTGGGTAAGCGGGAGTAACGGTACAATCGGAAAGTCAGTTGATGGGGGCAAAAGCTGGCGATGGATGGTGGTACCAGGTTTTGAAAAAAGAGACTTTCGCGATATTGAAGCCTTCGATAGTAGTACAGCGATCATAATGGGTGTAGATAACCCGGCCATTATTTTAAAAACAATTGATGGTGGTGCTACCTGGAAAAAAGTTTTTGAACGGGCAATGGAAGGAATGTTCCTCGACGCTATGGATTTTAAAAATGAAAAGGAAGGAATTTGTATAGGCGATCCCCTAAATATGGGACGAATTAACAAGCGGCTTTTTTATATTATCAGAACGTTTGATGGAGGAGAAACATGGAAAGAAGTACCAGTAAACCAGTTACCACCAGCAGACCCTGGCGAAGCGATTTTTTCTGCCAGCGGCACCAACATCTCATTTTTTGACCACCCTGATTTTGAATACGGTTTTGTTTCCGGTGGACTCATATCAAAACTATTTATGATCGGAAGGCCCGGAAAACGGAGCAAATCAGTGCTCATTCCCATATTACAGCATAAAGAAACCACCGGCGCTTTTTCTATGGCGACAGACAAACAAAAGAGAATTTATTGTATCGGCGGAGATTATAAGGCTCCCCGTGATTATTTTGATAATTTTTATTATACAACTGACGCCGGCGTTAAATGGGGATCTCCATCTGTCGGTCCCCCTTACGGGTACCGCAGTTGTATTCGGATAATTGAAGATAAAACTCTTGTAGCATGCGGCCCAACAGGAGTCGATTTTGCTCCAAATGGCCATAAAGAATGGAAAAAAGCAAGCCTCGAAAGTTTTAATGTTTGTATGGTAAGCAAAGGAAAACATGTTTTTCTGGCGGGCGAAAAGGGGAAAATAGGGAGGTTGGTATATAGGTAAGGTTAAGATCGATGTTAGATCAACCGGCACGGTTGCATCTCTTACTATTATAATCTTTAGTGTTCTTTCACCAGACTCCTTTTCAAAACTGACTATAACTCCAGGGCAGGTTACCCTACATTATTTAAAATTTATCGGCTGCGCAACCATGAAATAGAAGTTTATTTTTTTATGTGGCAATAAGATAGCGGAGAATAAAAAAAAATTTGACGAGACTCTCGATAAAATACCGATGAATTTGTTGCTGATATTTTACAATATCTTACAGCACTGGAATTAAAGCAAAAGACAGGAGATCCCGACATTTCCTCAATGCTCTTTAAGAAAGTTCTCTTGCAAAAGAATGGCTGAGTAAAGAAGAGGATGAAGCATCGGCACATCTTCAAAAAGCTCAATTGTAATTATAAATTTCCCTTTTTCAGACGTTTCATATACAGAAAGAAGGCCGTTGCTTTTGGCTGACTGGCTGTCGAACGAGGTTATTTTATGCCTGGTAACAAGCGGGGCATTTATGGCCAACATGATGTGTAGTTTAAAAACCAACTATTTGGTTCGTATCCGTACACCCTCGACGGTTGAAGACGGCGAAAACCTGGAGAAAGACTGACCAGTTTGCTGGCAAATTATGGTTCGGCGCAGGTTTCATAATTACTATAGCGACGCTAATGGTTCCACTCGCCTACAAACTTCCCGTGTTCCTTACAATTTTAGCGCGATCGTGCTGGTTGCCGATGTCTATTCCTATACCTATTATAAATCACATAAACCGCAATCGTAATCAAGCAACTACTGTGAATATCTTTCTTTCCTCGTCGCCTTTTGCATCCACTTTCCTTCTCCCCTTTGAAAAGCGGTATAAGTGTGGGAGCCCTCGACAGGCCCAGGGTAGACTGCCACGGTGAATAATGCGTTACAGTACAAGCGAGCGTGGCAACGGCTGTTACATTATTGTTCGGTGGCTGGATACCAAAAACATCCTCCAGTCTTAAACATTATCCGTAAGAAAGGTTTTCGTTACTTTGATCCTTTAATTATAACCTGATGGTAAAACACTTCGTTTCTGTGTCTTTTTTATTCGCTTCTTCACTAAATGCAACGGCACAAACAACCACTCCCACTTTTATCTCCGATAGTCTGGATGCTTATATAAGCCGTGGGCTTAGTGATTGGAATATTCCGGGGCTTTCACTTGCGATTGTAAAAGATGGAAAGACGGTGGTTATGAAAGGCTATGGCGTAAAAGATATCGAAACCAAAGAGCCGGTAGACGAGAATACACTTTTTATGATCGCCAGCAATAGTAAGTTATTCACTGGCACTGCCCTTGCTCAATTAGAGCACAATAAAAAAATATCGCTCGACGACAAGGTGGGCAAATACATTAAAGGCTATAGTTTGTACGATAGAAACACCAGCGAACTTGTAACTATTAGAGATTTGCTCAGCCATCGTATTGGCACCAAAACGTTCCAGGGCGATTTTATTTTCTGGAACAGTAACCTGGGCAGGCAACAAATAATGAACAAAATGAGGTTGCTGAAACCTACTGGTCTTTTCCGGCAAGATTATGGCTACTGCAACAGTTGCTTTGTAACTGCGGGAGAAGTAATCCCGGTTGTCAGCGGGAAACCGTGGGAAGTGTATGTGTACGACAGCCTGCTTATGCCGTTACAGATGAACAATACCCATACGCTATCGCAGGGCATTACCCAGCGGCCGAATGTTTCGAAGCCCTATACAACCAGTTTTACCGGTAAACTTACCGAGTTACCATATGACGATATTAGTAACCTGGGCGCTGCGGGAGGTATAGTAAGCAATGTGAAAGATCTTACTCATTGGCTGCTAATGCAACTCGACAGCGGCCGGTATGAAGGCAAAAGAATTTTAGCATGGGATGTTCTGCAAAAAACAAGAGACCTTAACATCATTACTCAAAGCCGTCGCTCAAAGGTTTATCCAACCCATTTTCGTGGTTATGGCTTAGGTGTTTATGCTGCAGATTATGCAGGCAGGCAAATCTATTACCATACAGGAGGTGCAGACGGATTTGTTACAAATACTTGTTTTGTTCCCGAGGAAAACCTTGGTATCACCATTCTTAGCAACAACGATAATCAAAGTTTTTTTGAAGCCTTGCGCTACCAAATTCTCGACGCTTATTTAGGGGTCAGTTATACAAACCGCAGCAAAGCAATGCTCCCGGATTTTCAAAAGAAAATGTCGGAAACAGTAAAAAAAACAGAAACTTTACAGGCAAGAGTAAAAGCTAATAAAACGCCGATGTTACTGGATGCGTACGCGGGTAATTATGAAAATGAATTATACGGTCGCATCGTAATTGAAAAAGACAAAGACGGAAAAGGACTTTCGATTAATTTTAAAGGTCACAATAACTTAACGGCGATGCTGCAATACATGGATAAGGACGAATGGCTTTTAACTTACAATAATCTTGGGTACGGAATCTTCCCGGTAAAGTTTAAAACTGCCGATAAAAAGGTAGCATCTATCGAGCTAAGAGTGAATGAATTTATAGATTATGATCCTTATAATTTTATCAAGAAATAGTTTTTGAAGGAAGTTTTTGGGAACAGAGCCGTACAACTTTATTCGACATCGTTGTGTCACTCCCTTGTACTTATGGTCTGTATGCATCTTTTAGTGTCCTGCGATCAAAAAACCTTTCTTGCCGTAACACCTATTTCGAAAATTATTTCTAACATGAGAAAAAAAATCCTGCTGTTGCTTTCCCTTTTGCCTTCAATACTCGAAGCTCAAAATCTCACTTCAGTAATAGATCAAAAATCAAAGTCAATAAAGGATAGCCTCATTTCGTGGCGCAGGCACCTGCATCAATACCCGGAGTTATCAAACAGGGAGTCTAAAACCGCGGCTTTTATTGTGCAGAACCTGCAAGGTCTGGGGCTTGAAATAAAAACCGGCATTGCAAAAACGGGTGTTGTAGCGGTTTTGAAAGGAGGAAAGCCAGGACCGGTAGTTGCCTTGAGAGCAGATATGGACGCACTTCCGGTGATTGAAAGAGCGAACGTTCCTTACGCCTCTAAAGTAACAACCGACTATAATGGACAGAAAGTGGGCGTCATGCATGCGTGTGGTCACGACACTCATGTTTCTATTTTACTGGGTACTGCTTCCGTTTTGTCACAAATGAAAAAAGATGTTCCGGGCACAGTAGTATTTATTTTTCAACCTGCCGAAGAAGGTGCACCGGAAGGTGAAGAAGGCGGAGCAAAACTGATGGTAAAGGAAGGTGTATTGGATAACCCAAAAGTGGAAGCGATTTTTGGTTTACACATAAATTCAGCGACCGAAACTGGCACCATTAAATATAAAAGCGGCGCAATGATGGCGGCAACAGAATCATTTACAATAAACGTGAAAGGCAAACAAACCCATGGTTCTCAACCATGGCTCGGTGTAGACCCTATCATGGTTTCAGCACAGATCATCCAGGGATTACAAACGATTGTAAGCCGCCAGAGCCAATTAACAAAGGCGCCGGTAGTAATTTCAGTTGGTTCAATACATAGCGGCCTGCGTTTTAATATCATTCCCGAAGAAACCCAACTGGTTGGTACAATACGAACATTGGATTCTGCAATGCGTTTGGATGTTTTCGAAAAAATAAAAAGAACTGCATCATTTATTGCTCAAAGCGCCGGCGCTACTGCTGATGTAACGATTGATACAAAAACACTGGTTACTTACAATACGCCTGAATTAATGAAACAAATGCTTCCATCGTTAGAAGCTGCTACAGGCAAGGGAAAATTGGTGGAAATGGATTGGGTAACAGGCGGAGAAGACTTTTCTTTTTTTGGAGAAAAAATACCGTCGTTGTTTTTCTACCTGGGAGGAATGCCAAAAGGCCGGGACCCAAAAACAGCCGCACCGCATCACACACCTGATTTTTATATTGACGATAGTGGATTAGATGTTGGCGTTAAGGCTTTTTGCAATCTTGTTTTTGATTATAACACAACAAAAAATAGAAAATAACAGGTCGAATAGAATTCGTAACTTTCAGTAAGTAAATGCTTACTATGAAATCATTTCTTACTTCAGGTCTTGTTTTCAGTTTAATGGCAGTTTTTGCTCAATCGGTTCCAATCCAGAAGCCAATAGAAGAACAATATCATGTAAGTTACTGGTGGTGGACTATCGGGGTGTTGCTGGCAATTGGGGCAGGCATTGGTTTATACATGCTCTTAAAAAAGGATCCGAGACGAGATGCAGACTAAGAACTATTTTTTTACTCTCGCTCCAAAAAGCAGGCTCCCAATTCTTACCATATTGCTTCCCTCTTCTATTGCCATTTTATAATCGCCGCTCATGCCCATCGAGAGTGTTGACAGATGACAGTGATCCTGACAGCTTCCGGGAGACAGAGTCTTGTATTTATCAAAAAGGGATTTTAAATATTTCATTTCACTCCTCACCTTCTGCATGTTGTCGCTAAAGCTGGCCATGCCCATTAAGCCATCGATGAAAATATTGCTGAATTGTTCGGGTTTGTTCTGCAGTAAATCTATGATTTCGGCCAGTTCATTTTCGTCGAGGCCGAATTTCGTTTCTTCCTGGGCTATGTGCACCTGTAAGAGGCAGTGAATAATTCTATCAAACTTTTTGGATTGCTTATTAATTTCAACCAATAACTTCAGGCTGTCCACGCCTTGCACCAGGTGTACAAACGGAGCTATCAATTTCACTTTATTGCTTTGCAGATGACCTATAAAATGCCAACGAATATCAGCAGGCAATAAAGCTTGCTTCTCAACAAGTTCCTGCACATAATTCTCGCCAAAATCCCGTTGCCCCAAATCATACAAGCGTTTAATATCTTCAACAGTTTGAACTTTACTTACTGCTACTAACTGAACATTTGAATTACTTAATTCTTCTGTAATAGTTTTATACACCGCTTCATTTACTGCCATCACTTATAAAATTGTGGGGCAAAATTAACTTCTATTGTCTCAAAATTCTAAAATTCTTGTCAGAGACAACGTTGTCAATTTGCAAACACTTACTACATTTTACCGACCTATTGCAAAAGTGCCCTGCTTATCACGATCCTTTGCACCTCGCTTGTGCCTTCATAGATCTGTGTAATTTTCGCATCCCTCATTAATCGTTCAACGTGGTATTCTTTTACGAAACCATAACCGCCGTGTATCTGAACAGCTTCGATTGCCGACCACATGGCCGTTTCGCTGCTAAAAACCTTGGCCATTGATGAACTAATAGTATAGTCTTTCTTCTGGTCTTTTTCCCATGCAGCTTTTAAACAAAGCAATCGTGCGGCTTCAATTTTTGTTGCCATGTCTGCCAACTTAAACTGGATAGCCTGGTGATGCATAATTTCCTTACCAAAAGCTTTACGTTGTTTTGCGTATTCTACCGCCATTTCATAAGCACCACTCGCAATTCCTAAAGCCTGCGATGCAATTCCTATTCGTCCGCCCGCAAGTGTTTTCATGGCAAACTTAAAGCCGAAGCCGTCCTCTCCCACCCGGTTCTCTTTGGGCACTTTCACATCGGTAAACATTATAGAGGTTGTGTCGCTCCCACGAATGCCCAGTTTATTTTCTTTATTCCCTACTGTTACGCCCGGCCAGTTTTTTTCAACGATTAATGTGTTAATACCACGATGTTTTTCACCGGGATGCGTTTGCGCCATCACCAGGTAAACCGATGCTGTAGAGCCGTTGGTTATCCAGTTTTTGGTGCCGTTCAACAGGTAATGATCACCCATATCCTCCGCAATCGTATGTTGCGAGGTCGCATCACTTCCGGCTTCGGGTTCGCTTAATAGAAAAGCGCCAATATATAATTCCCCGTCTTTTATTCCCTGCGCTAACGGCGTAAGATATTTTTGTTTCTGTTCCTCGGTTCCATAAGCTTCAATGCCCCAGCATACCAGGCTGTTGTTTACGCTCATACAAACGCTCACACTTGCGTCTATTTTGCTGATCTCCTCCATCGCAAGCACATAGCTTACCGTATCCATGCCGCTGCCGCCATATTCGGGCGAAACCATCATACCCATAAATCCAAGTTCAGCCAGTTTCTTTATTTGTTCTTTTGGAAACCGCTGTTGTTCATCTCTTTCAATTACCCCAGGCAGGCATTCTGTTATTGCAAAATCCCGCGCCGCTTGTTTTATCATCAATTGCTCTTCCGTAAATTCAAGATCCATTTTTGACTATCTATTTGCAGCAAGTTAAGCGAATTTTGAAAGAGCAGGAATTATGTTACCGGCTTTTAAAATACCGTTCGAACTCGTTAAGTGAACGAGATGCATGCGCACTAACTTTTTTATTTTTATTGTTGGTTACAGAACCCCCACTTGCGTTTAAACGCATCACAGGAACGCAAAATTCGCAAAGAAAGATAACCCAAAGATTCGTAAAGAAAGACAATGCCAAGCTAACCCTTAGATGCAAAAAAATACCTGCAATACTTTGCGTCTCCTCCGCGGTTCTTAGCGTTTTTTGCGTTTAATAAAAAGCATCTGCTAATGCCATTCGCTTCGGTGTGTGTGAAGGCATTCGCAGATCACAGCGTGAAAGACCAGTTGTATAGATGTAAACCATAGACAGGAACTAAGAAAACACGCAGAACGGATACACGATGAATAACGTTGGTTTGGATTGATAAAAGGGGAATAACGACCAGGGTTTCGGAGCGCTGATGTTAATAAACCAGGTACAAGTGTGCGACGCAACGATGCCCAATAGTAGCAATACAGCCGGCTCAATAAAAATTCTTCCGCATTTCTACTCGTTTCATTGTCTGGCCTGCAGACTGTTTCATCCTAACTCCTTACCACGCCGGTTGAAACTACCCCTGCCCGAAAAACAAATACGCTAAAAGAATAGCGGTTAATATGCCTACAAGATCGGCGAGCAACATTGCTCCTACAGCATACCGGGTATTTTTAATAGATACCGCTCCAAAATAAACAGCAATCACATAAAAGGTAGTGTCGGATGAACCTTGCATTATAGAAGCGAGCCGGCCGGCGTATGAGTCGGCTCCGAAATTTTTCATAGTGTCGATCATCATACCCCGCGCCGCGCCGCCACTTAAGGGCCTTATTAATGCGGTTGGCAAGCCATCAACAAAACGGGTGTCGGCTCCAAGCGCAGCAAACAAAGATTTCATACCATTGATGATCACGTCAAAAGTTCCGCTCGTTCTAAGCAGGCTAATAGCCACCAGCATTCCAACCAGGTAAGGAATAATGCGTACAGAAGTTTCAAAGCCGCCCTTGGCGCCATCGATAAATGCATCGAACACGTCTATCTTTTTATAAACTGCACCAAATATGATCAGCAAAAATATCAGGAGAATTAAACCATTGCTTAAAACGTTCGAAAACATTTGAACAGATGCTGCATCTAAGGAAGTAAGATAAACAACCAGTAAAATGAGTATGGCAGACAGACCTCCTACCCATGCCAACACCACTGGTTGCAGTAAGTTGATCTTCTGCTTAAAAGCTACAATCATCATAGCAGCCATTGTTGCAACAAAGGTGGTGATCATGCAGGGAACAAAAATGTCGGTAGGATTGGCCGATCTCAAAGAAGCCCTTACTGCTATAATACTTATAGGTATCAAGGTAAAACCGGCCGCATGCAAACACAAAAACATGATTTGCGGATTTGAAGCCACTTCTCTCTTTGGGTTAATTTCCTGTAAACTTTCCATGGCTTTAATTCCAAAAGGAGTAGCTGCATTGTCCAACCCCAAAAGATTGGCGGAAAAATTCATCATCATATGGCCCATAGCGGGATGGCCTTTAGGAATTTCCGGGAAAAGCCGCGAGAAAAACGGACCGATGATCTTTGATAGCAAGCGAATACCTCCCGCCCTTTCTGCAATACTCATAAAGCCCATAAACAACGCCATAATACCTATTAGGCCAATGCTGATATTTACCGCACTTTTGCAGGTTTCAATAATCCCGTCGGCTTTCTTCACCAACCTGGTTTGGATAGAGCTATAGGTGTAAACTGCCACGTTTTGTCCCCGGGCTTTTAATTGCACCACAGAGTCTGCATTAACATTATCACTAATAATTACAGTTGCGGGATGAGCAGAATCTGCAGCTACATAACCATAACCACCGAGATATTTACCAAAAGCATCTCTTGACATATTGCCCCCCTGCTGAGGAGAACCAACCGTGATATATCGTGTAGTATCATAAGCTTCATCGGCTCTACCGGTTACCATTCGGCTAAAGATCTGGTTGTCTCCCGAGAAAAACGCTTTCGACGCTGCCACAAGAACTGCTATTATTATAAATGCCGACCAAATCCTGCTTAATGCCATTTATTAAATCGTTTAAATGAAATGTTTAAAATGCCGCGGGAAACAATCTGAATTAAAGGTCACAATAATACGTCTATAGTTTCAATTTCAAATACCTACTTTTGCCGCCGAAAAGCGGGGAAGTCGGAAGCGGCAAGCGACGAGTTGAAACCGCAATCGAAAAATTACAAAATTTAAAAATCAGAAATAACAATGGGTCTTCAAGCAGGTATAGTGGGGCTGCCAAACGTGGGAAAATCAACTTTATTTAATGCGCTAAGTAATGCAAAGGCAGTTGCTGCGAACTTTCCTTTTTGTACGATCGAGCCTAATATTGGAGTGATTACCGTTCCTGACGAACGGCTGATTGCATTGGAAAAAATAGTAAACCCGCAAAGGGTTGTTCCTGCAACGGTTGAAATAGTTGACATTGCGGGTCTTGTTAAAGGTGCAAGCAAAGGTGAAGGGCTGGGGAACCAGTTCTTAGGAAACATCAGGAGTACCGATGCAATCATTCATGTGCTTCGTTGTTTTGAAGATGATAATATTATTCACGTCGACGGAAGTGTTAATCCTGTTAGAGACAAAGAAATTATCGATACCGAACTTCAGCTAAAAGACCTTGAAAGTATCGAAAAGAAAATTGCCCGAAACGAGAAGACTAAAACAGCAGACAAAGAATTACTTCGCGGCTATGACCTGTTGAAGGAATTGAGAACTTTTATCGGTGAGGGTAAAAACGCCCGGAGTTTCGAGGTAAGCGCGGAGGATAAAGAAAAACACCTGGACGAACTTTTTTTGCTAACCATGAAACCGGTTATCTACGTGTGCAACGTAGATGAGAAAAGCGTTGTAAGCGGAAATAAATTTTCGGAAGCGTTAAAGGAAGCGGTCAAAAATGAAAAGGCAGAAACGCTTTTAATCAGTGCCTCTATTGAAAGTGAGATAGCGGTGATGGAAAACTTCGAAGATCGCCAGTTGTTTTTAGAAGACCTGGGGCTACATGAAAGTGGTGTTGCCCGCCTTATCACCTCAACTTATCGCCTGTTAAACCTTGCAACTTATTTTACTGCAGGCGTGCAGGAAGTTAGGGCATGGACCATTACAAAAGGAATGCTTGCACCGCAGGCAGCAGGCGTCATTCACACCGATTTCGAAAAAGGTTTTATCAGGGCCGAGGTTATTAAATATACCGACTTTATAAAGTACGGGTCCGAAGCAGCATGTCGTGATAACGGAAAGCTATCGGTGCAGGGTAAAGATTACCTGGTGGAAGACGGAGATATCATGCACTTCAGGTTCAACGTATAAATAGAAATAAGAACAATATTTTTGAAAGAGGCGACCGTTTGGTCGCCTCTTTTTTTGCAAATATTTTTGGTAACCATCCCTGGTTCTTTGGTCATCATCGTTGTGTCACTCACTTGTACCGCAAACACATTTTCGACACTTAATACCGTATTTGATTGACTTCGCTAACAATAATAAAGGGTGTGACACCGGAGAACCGCCGCCTGTACCATCATTGTTTAAACTTTCTTCACATTCACCTAAGCTTCCCCAAACAGTTTCATTATCGATTGCTTCATTTTTATGGCATATTTTTTTTAATCATTTAAACACTTACACCTATCGGGGTAGATGTTTTTTAAATTTTAAAACCACTTTAATGAAAGCTGCAGTATTCCACAATCCGAAAGATATCAGGGTCGATAATGTGCCCGACCCGGAAATTAAACAACAGGGAGATGCCATAATAAGAGTTACATCAACAGCGATTTGCGGTTCTGACCTCCATATTTATAATGGTATGTTTCCTCAACCCCGAAACATGGTTTTAGGCCATGAATTCATGGGCATTGTTGAAGACATAGGAAGTAATGTTACCAAACTGAAAAAGGGAGATCGCGTAATTGTACCATTTCCGGTTGCATGCGGCGGATGCTATTTTTGTAACACCGGTTTAGTTGGTCATTGTGAAAATTCAAATCCCGACAACTATGGGCCCGAAGGTGGGTTGTTAACCGGGAAAGGAGGAGCTTTATTTGGCTATACTGACTTGTATGGTGGGTATGATGGCGGCCAGGCAGAATATGTGAGAGTGCCTTATGCCGACTTTGGGCCAAGGAAAGTTTCAGATGCACTTACCGATGAACAGGTGTTATTTCTTACCGACATTCTGCCAACGGGTTATGCCGCAGTTGAATGGGGAGGCGTAAAAGGTGGTGAAACCGTGGCTGTTTTTGGATGTGGCCCGGTTGGCCTGATGGCAATGAAAGTGGCGTGGTTACGTGGCGCATCGAAAGTAATTGCGCTCGATATTGAGGACTACCGTTTAACCATGGCTAAGAGTGTGTGCGGAGCAGAGATAATTAACGTAAAAGATAACGACCATGCTATTGAGGAAATAAGGTCGATGACTAATGGACGTGGTGCAGATGTAGTGATTGACGCTGTTGGTATGGAAGCAGACCGCAGCATGTTAGATCGTGTAGCGAGTGTTATAAGAATGGAAAAAGGTACCATTAATGCATTACGTATGTGCCTTTCTGCAGTTCGTCGCGGGGGCACCGTCTCTGTAGTTGGAGTGTATGGATACCCTTACGATAACTTCCCATGGCACCAGATATTTGACAAAGGACTTACCATTCGTGCGGGGCAGGCACCTGCTCATACCTTCATAGACGAATTAAACCGTTGGGTGGAAGAAGGCAAAATAAGGCTCGACGACATCATCACTCACCGCTTGCCGCTTTCGGCTGCAGCTCATGCCTACGATATCTTTAATAAAAAAGAAGATAATTGCGTTAAGGTAATTTTGAAACCATAAACAACAAAAGGGGTATAATAAAAAAAGGTAGCTGATCACTACCTTTTTTTATTATACCGGCAAAATCAATTACAGCAGCGTTTTATTTAATAATTCAGCGTTACTTACCAAATCTAAAAAATCTTTTCTTGTTGCCAGGTGTTTTAACATCGCCAGGTGTTTGCTGTGGTGCAGATCTGTTCCCAGGAAGTCGACCATTTGGTTTTTAAATAACTTTTCCGCCGTCTTTTTCACATGAGGTCCATAAACACCTGACAATGACAACAGGTTTACCTGCAGTTTACACCCAATCTCCTTAAATCTTTCATATTGGTTAAACTGCTGATGATAGTAAGAATACCTTTCAGGATGAGCAAGGATAGGCTGCAAACCAAGCATTCTTAAATCAAAAACCGTTTGTTCGAAGTTTGGAGAAGCAGATATATAAGACATTTCGATGAGAATATAATCGCCGGCAATCGTTAATAGCTCTTCTTTCTTTGAACGTTTTACCAATGTAGCAAAATCATGGTCCACCATATATTCAGCAGCAGCCTGCACCTCTACACTTACATTAGCCTCTTTCAATGCGTTTCTTACCAGGTCCAGCTTGGGCAATATAGTTTCGGGACTGTTAGGGTATAAATCTGATAAAATATGTGGAGTACAAATAAGTTTACGATAGCCCAGCTTTTGCAGATCCTTAATGAATTCAACTGTTGTTTCCAGTTCCTGTAACCCGTCATCAAGGCCTGGTAAAAGATGCGAATGCATATCTATTCCCAGGAACGACAGATCAGCCTCAACTAGTTTAGGGGATCTTTTGAAAAAATTAAACATGTAACAATTGAGTTCAGACCGCAAGATATTAACTATCCATGAGAAGTGAAGGTAGGTGCGAGGATTTCTTCATCCATCGCTTCGTAAATTGAATTATTGCTAATGTACTCCGGTACAATCCGCTTCATTTGTTTAACAACATCTTCATCTTTGTTTTGAATAGCGATACTCAAAACCTTATCAATGCTTATGGAAACTTTTTGGTAATCGTACTCGATAACTTTCGCAATCAGGATCTTCTTATTATGTGTTGGGATTACCTCCTCTTCTTTATTCAATAACTCCTCGTACAGTTTTTCTCCTGGTCTTAACCCGGTAAACTTAATATCAATTTCTTTACCTGGAGTTAAACCCGCGAGCTTGATCATTTTTCTTGCCAGGTCAAGTATTTTAACCGGTTCACCCATATCAAATAAGAATACCTCTCCGCCGTTGCCCATCGTTACTGCCTCCAGCACCAGGGAGCAAGCTTCAGGAATTGTCATGAAGTAACGGATAATATCAGGATGAGTTACCGTTACAGGACCACCTTTAGTGATTTGTTCCTGGAAGCGTGGAATAACCGAACCGTTTGAACCTAATACATTGCCAAACCTCGTAGTAATGAACTTGGTTTTTGTATTCCGCGGGGTCAACTGTATAATTCCTTCATCTATAACCGGCACAAATTCTCTCGTTTGTAAAGACTGGCAATAAATTTCAGCAATACGTTTTGAAGCACCCATCACATTTGTTGGGTTGATTGCCTTATCGGTCGATACAAACAGGAACCTTTCTACGTTATAAAACTCCGATAAATCTGCCAGGACCTTCGTTCCTAAAACATTATTCCGCACCGCCTCCGAGGGGTGGTTTTCCATCATCGGAACATGTTTGTAAGCCGCCGCATGAAACACGATGTTAGGCGTATATTGACTGAACATGTTGTTCATTGCCTTATCATCTTTCACATCACCCAAAAACACTTTTAAACTATTGCCAAGCTGATATTTCTTTTGTAACTCATATTCAAGTTCGTATAAACCGGTTTCGGTCTGGTCGCAAATAATAAGTGAATAAGGATTAATTACGGCGATTTGGCGGGCAAGTTCACTTCCAATTGAACCGGCAGCACCTGTTATTAAAACTTTTTTATTGCGCAACAAATTCAATACGTGTTCATTTTTCAAACTGATCTGCGGACGCCCCAGCAATTCATCAATCTTTACTTCCCGCAACTGGTTAATATTGAGGTGCCCCTGTATCCATTCACCCATTGGCGGAATGTTCATCACCTTTATATTTTGTTCAAGGCAATAGTCAACTATTTTGTTCTTTTGATTCAGATCAAAATCCTGGCGTGCAAAAAACAACATCTTAATCTGCCACGTTTTAATCACACTCTGCACCTGGCTGAAAGAGTAAATCTTTATGTTGTCAATTGTTTTACCAAAGAGGTTTTCATCATCATCAATAAAAGCGACAATTTTATAGCGATTGTTCGACGTTTGCTCAATTGTTTTCTTTAATACAGAGCCATTTAATTCTGCTCCATAAATAACAATATGAATATTATCTTCCTGGTTAACGCTGATATGGTAAAGGTGCTTTACTAAAAGACGATACCCGAAAACCGAAAATGAAGAAATAAAGAAGTAAATGAATAAAACTGAAGTTGGAATAAATGGCGCAAATGCAAATACTTTCAGAAGAACATTCAACAAAAGCATTATAAAAAACGAGTAAAAAACAGCAGAGATGCTTCGAAATGCTTCCTGGAAACCGGAGAGCCTGATAATACCATGATAGGTACGAAAGACATAAAAAAGTATGGAGTTTGTTATGATAGTAACTATAAGGTCATCTATCATATCAATGGAGTGAATAAGAGGAATGTCGAAATTTAAACGAAGGTAATTTGCGTAAACAATTGCGAAACAGCAAATACTAAGGTCTAATACAAATATGAGCCATTTAGGTGCAATTCGATTCCGTAATAAAAATTTCCTTAAGTTTTTCACAACCTTGTTTGTTTAATTGAACAGATTTTTCCCATCAACCAATCGTTAATTTCATGAAAAACACGAAATGTTTCAAAGAGAATAATGGATATAAAACTGCCCCGGATTTGTGTTTTTCTCTACACAACTTGTTGCAACTATTCTCCCGTTCTCCTAATGACGGAAAAGGGAAAAGAAAGGTTGCTTCAAATTGACCTCCGCCCATTGCCGCATTCCCTACTAATATTTGAACCGGTTTCTTACCTACCCTTTACAGATGTACCCACAGTTTTCAAAATGATTTTGAAGTATTCCTTTAAGCTACGGTTATTTATATACATAAAATTTAGCTCAATCTTTCTTGGCAAAATCTCTTTCACATAAAATTCTTCAGGGTTATTTGAAGATGCAAGCAAGTCGTTCTCATTCCTGTACTCGATAGAAGCATAGTCAGTAATACCCGGTAGAACCTTTAATGCTTTCCGTTGTTCTTCCGAATACATGTCGACGTACCTTCTTAATTCAGGCCTCGGACCAACAATGCTCATCTCTCCTTTCAGCACATTTATTAGTTGAGGTAACTCATCCAACTTGAATTTGCGAAGATAGTATCCCACGCTTGTTATCCTGTTATCTTTACCCCCCACCGTTAGAAAACCTTTTTTGTCTGCATCGATATACATGCTCCTGAACTTGTACACCTTAAAATCTTTACCGTCCTTTCCTACCCTGTTTTGTTTGAAGAAAACCGGTCCGCGGGATGTTAGTTTTATAATCAAAGCAACGAGTAACAGAATAGGTGATAAGATAATTAATCCCACCAGTGAAAAAAAGAAATCCAGACTTCTAATTACATCCATTATCCTATTATTTCTATTACGGCTTCCCTAACTACCTTAACGATGTGTTCACAAATGTTATTGTTTAGCTGCGGGTAGATAGGTAAAGAAATCTCCCTTGAATAATTGTGATATGTGACAGGATAATTACTCATTTCATACTGCAACTCCTTAAAGACCGACAGTAAAGGCAATGGTATAAAGTGGACATTTACAGCCACTTCTGCCAGCGAGATCCTGTCAATAATCCTATCTCTCTGCTCTTCTGTTATGTCTTTTATCCGTAACGGGTACAGGTGATAACTGCACCGGCTTCCCTCATGGTTATAGGGAGGAAGTTGCGCCCAGCTGTCTTTTGAAAACTCATTTGAATAATATTCAAAAACCCTTTTTCGCTCCTCCCACACAGCCACATCGTATTTCCTGATTTGCGCTAAACCAATGGCCGCACAAACATCAGGCATGTTTATTTTGAACCCTGCATATACGATATCGTATCTCCATCCGCCTGACTGACTCTTCGAAAAGGCGTCTTTAGTTTGCCCGTTTAAGCTCCACAACCGAAGGGTTTTATAAACTTCAGCATTATCAAAAGGAGAAGGCATGGTAATGCAAACAGCACCGCCTTCGGCAGTTGTAAGGTTTTTTACAGCGTGGTAAGAAAAAACGGTTATGTCAGCAAGCTTACCTGTTCTCTTATGTTTATATTCTGCGCCAAAAGAATGGGCTGCATCTGCCACTATTGCAATCCTTCCCAATTGTTGCTGTACCTTTCCTTTAGCATCAAACTGTTTTACAATATCCCGATCGTTGACTACGGCGAACAGTGCATCATAATCGCATGGCCACCCGGCAAAGTCTACCGGCATTATGGCCTTTGTTTTATTGGTAATGGCTGCCTTTACCTTTTCTGGGTCTATATTGAAGTCTTCTTTTACATCAACCATTACAGGCCTGGCGCCAACATGCATAACTGCCAGGGCAGTTGCACAATAAGTATAAGCCGGAACAATTACTTCGTCGCCCTCGCCAATTCCAAGCCAATGCAACACTAGCATCAAACCCGAAGTTGCAGAGTTCACACAAAGCACGTGTTCAATACCTGCATATTTTGCAGTTTCCTGTTCAAGTGCTTTCACTTTTGGTCCTGTGGTTATCCATCCGCTTTCAAGCGCCGATATCACTTCATTTTTTACGTCATCATCTATAAAAGGCGGCGAAAATGGTACTTTCATTTATATCAGTCGGTGGTTCTTTAATAGTTTGATAAACGTCAACGCTCATCAAAAAATTTCCCACCGGATTGTTTTTATTATTCTAACAGCCCGAACAATAGTTACCCGATTTTTTTGTTACCAGCTTTGTAACTCCGGTTAATCATCGTTGCGTCGCACTCTTGTGCGTTTGGTACAAATACCAGGCAGTTCGCGAACAGCGGAAGTGTTCATCTTTGCCGTTAGGACAATCATTTTTAGGATTTGTTAAATCAATAGTGATTAAAAAAGTATTAAAATTTTAGCTTTCTTAAATTCTTTTACTGCAATTATAGATTTTAAAAAGCAACCTAAAGCCGCATGTGGATATTCTTCAGGCTCTAATCACAATATTAACGTATTAACTTTTGAAATATATACATGCTAAACAAACCGAAAGACATGAAGCTGTTAGAAAACTATTTGCAATCAGAGGGAAAAAACGAAGAATACTGGCACGAAGGCAGAAGAGTGTAACCCTTTCAAAGGCTCAGAAACCATTGACCGGCACAGGGCAAGAACCGCGATGTTGAATAATGCCATACAGTACAAGCGAGCGTGGCAACGGCGGGTGAATGAAGATTAAAAGACGGCACACAAAAAATATCAGGTGTTACAACAACTTTTTAAGCAAAAAGGAACGTGTTTAATACTTCTTCCCTTTTAAAAAGCCCCTGAGTGTGCCCCAGCCATAGGAGAAATGGAAGGCAAAGAAAATGAATGGCAAAACTATTTTTCTGCCATCATTCTCGTATTTCAATGACCGGACGGCATATAAGATTCCGGCAACTAAATGGAGACTTACGACAATGCCTAATAGAGACCAGAGGTAGTTTGTTTTAAAAAATATTTTTTCTACCAGCCCCCCTATTGATGATAATATAATGCCGGATGCAAAAAAGAATGGTATTAGGTGGTGCGGCCTCATAGAACGTGAATAAAGCATTACGCTTTTGGCATTCCAAAAGCCACTGCGATAACCGTATTTAAATAAGTTTTTAAGGTCGGCAGGTGGCCGGTAATAACATTTGGTTTTCCAGGTGCAGTACAATTTGTGACCCGCATCGAGCAGCCGTTGGTTCATGTCGTTATCCTGGTTTCTTTCGAGTTTAGTGTCGTAACCACCTAAATCCAACAGCGCCTGCTTCCGAAAAACCGGGAAGTTTACCGAATGAACGTATCCTTCACGCATGGCGCGGAAAGATGACGTAGAAACACCGAAACTGCTTAGCATCACCCACTCAGCAAGCTTTGCTTCAAAATTATTGTAAGCGGCTTTTGTAATAACTCTTCCTGTACACCCCACCGATTTTGAAGCGACCAGTTCATCATAACACACCTGCAAATAGTTTGCATCGTATTTGGTATGAGCGCCTAAAATGGCAATATATTCACCAGTCGCCGCTCTTAATCCTGCATTAAATGCGAAAGGAGTTTTTCGATCGGGATTATCAATTAAACGAATATTGGGAAAAGTATTGGAATATTGCGTCACAATATCCCTTGTTCTGTCGGTAGACCTTCCATCACAGATCAAAACCTCCAGGTCAAATAAAGTATGTTTTTGACTGATAAAGCTTTCGAGTGTTTGAGCAATGTATCGCTCTTCATTATATGTAGGACAAATGATGGAAAGGGTCATTTCGAATAAAAATCTTTGATAGTGTTACTTACGTAATCCATCATTTCGTTACTTAATTCAGGATATAAGGGTAAAGATAGAATTTGATGCTGGTATTTATTTGATATAGGGAAATCGTGCTCCGTATGTCGAAGGTATTGATAGGCCTTCATAAAAGGCAAAGGTACCGGGTAGTGAACTGAAGTTTCAATACCTTTTGATTTAAGGCATTGACCAAGTTCATCCCTTCTTTCAGCCCTGACAACATATAAATGATAACTATGTTCAGTTCCTGGCCGTACTTCAGGAATAACTATTTGACTTATGCCAGATAAAACCCGATCATAATATTTTGCATTTGCCTGGCGCTGTGCCGTCCACCCGAGGATATAGGGTAGTTTGGCTGAAAGAATTGCCGCCTGCAAACCATCTAACCTGCTGTTGACGCCTTCTGTGGTGTGCTGGTGTTTTATGAGAGCGCCATGCCTTGCATATCGTTTGCAATTCTCGGCAAGTTTGTCATCATCGGTAATAATACAACCGGCGTCGCCATAAGCACCCAAATTCTTACCCGGATAAAAACTAAACGACCCCGCAATTCCCATTGTGCCCGCACGTTTACCTTTATAAACGGAGAAATGTGACTGGGCGCAATCTTCAATCACAGGAATGTTATGTTTGGCAGCAATTTCGAGGATGCTATCCATTTCACACATCTGTCCGTGCAAATGAACCGGTATGATGGCTTTTGTCTTGGCTGTTATCTTACTTTCAATTTGCTTTTCGTCAATTGAATAATAAACCTGATCTATATCTACAAAAACTGGAGTCGCTCCTGTTTGAGTTATTGTTTCTGAGCTGGAGATCCAGCTGTTGGCGACGGTTATCACTTCGTCACCGGTTCCAATACCCAGCATCTTCATTAAAATGTATAAGCTGTCGGTTCCGTTGGCACAACTGATACAATGTTTTACTCCGTACAGTTCTGCAAACTTTTTTTCAAACTCATTTACATATTTACCGCCTATAAAGGCAGTTTCAGCAATAACATCCCCGATTGCTTTATCGATGTCAGGTTTAATAGATTGGTATTGGACTTTCAGGTCCACAAAAGGTACATTCATTAAGATAAGTTAGACTTTCTATCGGTAAATTATTTCGTTATGCATGCTCAACGAACTGCACAATATTCCCGCCGAAGGCGCGAGGGGTGATGCAGTGCAGCTCGACTGCCGGGTCCATAAAAAACACTACACTTTTTATTGGACTACCCGGCAATTAAATAGCTCTTAAAAATCTTGCAGGATTACCGGCATAGATACCAGACTTAGTAATGTTTTTAGTAACGACTGCCCCTGCGCCCACTACAACATTATCGCAAATTTCTACAGGTAGAATTGTGGCGTTACTGCCAATAGAAACATTGTTGCCTATAGTCGTGCTCTTCCAAAGCTCTTTGTTACCCATAGCGGGCCCACCCGTTGAAAACAAGTCGTTAACGAACATAACGCCGTGGCCAATAAAACAGTTATTGCCGATGGTTACAAGTTCACAGATAAATGTATGGCTCTGTATTTTACACCTTTCGCCTATCACTACCTCCTTCTGGATTTCAGTGAAAGGACCAACAAAGGAGTTTTTTCCAATCCTGCAACCATAGATGTTCACCGGCTCAATTATGGTTACATTCTCACCAAAAGCGACATCACGAATACTTACCTGCAGTGATATATACTTCATATTTTAAATGCAATGTTGTTTAGAAGACTGGTAAATTTTGTCGATAATCTCCACTGTTTTTAATCCCTCAAAAGAGTTGGTGGAAATAGACTTACCATTCAGTAGAACATCTATCAGGTTTTCATATACCTTATCATGATTCGACATTGAACCCACATAGTTGCCATAATTATTGGCCTTGTTGCCTTCAGGTATGTCTTTAAACTCAAACCCTTCAATATTCTGGTACTCCAGCTCATTCAAATACTGGCCACCTATTTTAACCGTACCTTTTTCAGCAAAAAAAGTAAGGGAACCTTCCATGTTTTTCTTATAGCTGTTAACCGTATAATTTATAGTTCCTAATGCACCATTATAAAACTCGAGTGCAACCACCCCTGTATCTTCGAAATCAATGGTTTCTTTATGAGCGAAGTTGGCCGTTAATGCATAAGCACGTTTAACATCACCCACCATCCAATACAAAAGGTCGATAAAATGACTGAACTGTGTATAGAGCGTTCCACCGTCGAGGTCGGATGTGCCTTTCCAGGAGTTTGCATAATAATCATCATTCCGATTCCAGAAACAACTAAGCTGTATGCTATAGATTTTGCCTAATATTCCTTTGTCGATTGCGTCTTTAACTGCTGCTACCGGCGGATTGAACCTGTTTTGCTTGATCGCGAATAAACGTTTATTAGCTCTCTCTGCGGCCTTTATCATTTCTCCGCAGTCGTTTACGTTATTGGCCATCGGCTTCTCGCACAATACATGAAAACCCGCATTTAACGCTTTTATCGAATGTTGTGCGTGCAACCCGTTGGGTGTACAAACAGCGACAACACAAATTTCCTTTTCCTTCTCCAGCATTTCATCTACAAACTGGTATGGAGTAGCATTATACTTGTTTGCAAGGTCGCATGCTTTTTTATAGTCTATATCACAAACGGCTTTTAAAAGACCCAATTTATTTATGTGTTCAGCATGACGCTGAGCAATTCTGCCACAACCAACAATCGCAAACTTTACATCGTTCATAATACCTGACTTTCCAAAAATTTATAAAAAACATTAATTGTTATAACCAAAACGTATTTAAAGCGGTCCTGGTATTGCTTCCACCAAAGTGAAGTGAAGAAAAACTGGCGCAATAACATTTGCGTGGAAATGTCTCCTTTTCCTGCTTTTTCCTTCAGTTTAACTATATCAATCCCATTGAACAGGGAGTTGTGAAAAATGTCTGACTTTTCCATTGTGTTCCAGAATTCACGTAAATTTTCATTTTTGAATATAAAACGCATCCAAGGCACCGAAAACCCCTTTTTCTCATGACTTAATATTGAAGGCGGAAGTATGTCTTCGTACGCTTTCTTCAAAATATACTTCCCTTTCCTGCCTTTGAATAAATATTTATCTTCCAATGTTCCCAGTCCTTCCATCAGGCGGTGATCCAAAAAAGGCACCCGGCATTCAAGAGAGGCTGCCATTGTCGACCTGTCATTTCGGTCATTTAAAGAAGACAGGTAGGTGTGCTGGTCAAAATATAAAGCCTGCCTCTGCAAACTTCCGGGGTAAACTTCCCTGGCCTCCTGCAAAATCTTTTTCCGGTAATCATTATGGATCTCACCTAAATGCATCCCGATTTGGTCAAACTCCTCCGGGAAATTATTCACCGAATTCATCATTAACATCAGGTCAGTAGTAGGAAGTGAAAAATACCGTTCTAATTTTATCACCCGGTTTGTCTTCAGGCCGTCGGGTAAAAATTTTAAAAACCTTTTTACACCCTTTGAATATGACAGGTATTTAATCGGCTTATATCTTACATAGCCTCCTAAAAACTCATCTGCCCCCTCTCCTGATAAGATTACCGTAATATACTTTTTTGCATACCTCGATATTGCTACTATCTGCGCTTCATTTTGATGAACGGGTGGTTCATCATTAATGAAATTTGAGAGTTCCAGGTTTTCTTCAAGGTCCTCATCCTCCACATTAATACTGTGGAAAGGGAAATCGTAGCTTTTTGATACTTGCCTTGCCAATGCCGATTCATCATCTTCAACATTAGAAAATCCAACATTAAACGTTTGGATCCCGTTAATCTGCTGCTTAAAAAGAGATGCGCAAATTGAACTTGAGTCTAAACCACCGCTAAGCAAAACGCCTACCGGTACGTCGCTGATCAAATGGTTTTTTATACTACTGTCTAAGGTTGCCTTAAACCATCCCAACGGATCCTTGATTTTCTCATGACCTGCAATTTTATCCGCCAATTTCCACCACCTGTTGATCTTTGTCTTTCCTGAAGATTCAACCGTAATAGAATGACCCGGCAGTAACCTTTTTATATCTTTAAAAACTGTATTTTCTCCTGCAGTAAAGCGGTATAATAATAATTCGTTCAGGTTATCATACTCTAAAGCCAACGGATAACCGTAAGAGAATATTGCTTTCGGTTCAGAAGAAAAAAGGAACTGTTCGTTATCCAGGAGGTAAAAGAAAGGTTTGATACCCACCCTATCCCTTGCCGCAAATAAAACTCTTTCTTTGGTATCCCAAATGGCAAACGAAAACATGCCGTTCAGTTTGTCGAGCATACTGCTTCCGTAGGTAATGTAAAGGTTTACCAGTATTTCGGTATCGCAGGAAGAGTGAAAGGAGTAGCCGTGGTTTAACAGTTCTACTTTTAGTTCCCGGAAGTTATAAATTTCGCCGTTGTAGACTATGATATATCTTTTGTCGGCAGAGTACATCGGCTGGTTACCCTGTGCAGATAAATCAATAATTGATAGCCTCCGGTGACCCAAACCAATATTTCCATCTATATAAGAATTCCCAAAATCAGGACCACGATGAATTAACCGGTCACGCATTCGTCTTAGCCTTTCCGGGTCCACTACCCGATCCCTGTCAAAATATAACACCCCCGAAATTCCGCACATCTATCTTATATTTTTTATAGCTAGCTACTAAGAACGTTAAATACTCTTTTCCATTTTTGCAAAACCGGTTGTTCATCAAATTCCTTTGAAAACTGCAAACCGTTTTCTACCAGTCGCTTTCCTAATAAAGGTTGCTCAACAATTGAAATAATACAATTTGCCATACTCTCGTCATCATCCAGGTCTACTAATAGTCCATTCTCATTGTTCCTGATAAGATGAGGTATCCCTCCAATGTTTACAGACACGATCGGCAGTCCCATCGCCATCATCTCGATGAAAGAAACCGGTGCGTTATCTATCCGGTTTGTACAAATATAGATGTCGAAGTCAACGGCGTATTTATTTTTCTGCTCATTAGTTATGTAGCCCGGGAACTCGATCTTATCTAATACGTTAAGGTCGGTCGCTAACGCCTTAACCATAGAAAGAGAACCGCGGTCATACCCTGCCATTACCATTTTAAAGTCCGGGTACTTTTTTGCAAGAATTGCTCCAACCCTTATGGCCATTTCCGGGTTGTAAATATCTTCCAGTGTTCGCATCCAGAATATCGAGGGTCGAAACGACGGTTTATCCTGGAAATCGTAATTCTTCAAGCCGACAACATTTTCAATTAATACCGATTTAATGCCATATTCCTGGAGGGTTGTAACAAAAAAACTGGAAGGGCAAACCACCATGTCCGCCATTTTTAGTGTACGCATATACTTGCGCGGATTTCGCTTCATTTTGTCGGGAATACTGCCGCCGTGGACAATAATCACGATCTTTTTTCGAAGTACTTTTAAAATCCGGGTAGTGATGCTCTCCCAAATAAAGCTTTTGAAACTGCCATAAAGAGGAACAATGGCAATACGGTAAGAAAAACTCCTGAGAAGAACGGTAAAAATTGTATCTAACAATCTTGTTGCCTGGTTAACGATATTTGAAACAGTAATTATCGAGAAGCCATTATTTACCAGTAGTTCTGCAAGCTGATCCGCAGCGGTTCTCATAATCTTACCTTCATTCTTACGTGAAAGGAATAGCCCGACAATTAAAATTTTTTCCGGTAAAAGTTTCAAAGGCTTGTTGTTTAGAAGTAGATTCTGATTACTGATTTTAGCGTTATTGGATTAATGCATTATTTTCTAATTTTTAATACCAACAGATGATTTTCGTAGGGTCATAGTTGCGTCGCAATCCGTTCGTCGGCAAATCTTTTTGCAACAACGTGTACCGAGATAACCGAAAGGTATTGGGAGTTGCCGTTAGGTGAAACGTCGAAGGTCAGTCGTTACAGGTCGAACATTAAATTTTTAACGTCAAAGGTCGGGCGTGCAATCACAAATGTGAAATCGCTTAAGCAGGAACCAGCTTTTCTCGTTTCACCCCGGGGAATACAATATTGATACAAACAATTAAGCGGTTTTCCTGTGCACTTTTGAAATAACGGCTTTGAACTTTCCATTATTCCCCACGGGGATATTACTCATTTCGTTTATACTTAAACTGATACTGCCCAACTGCGTTTGCATCCGTTTTGCAATAAGCGATTTTTCTTCCTCAGTTAGTCCATTTGTTTGAACATTTACTACGAACCTGTCCAGGTCTTCCTGCACAATTTGCCCCTTCACTACATTTTCAAGATTAACAAATATCCCGTGAAAGCGAACCATTTCGCGACCATCCTTTCCTACAACAACGTCTTCGGTTCTGCCAATAATTTCTTCAATTACCGGGAACGACCGTCCGCATCTTGTTGTCTGGTCAGCAGCCAACCTAACTACATCTCCAATGCGGTATCTTATTAAAGGCTGGTCGTAGTTCAGAAAGCCGGTGCAAACCAATTCGCCTTCTTCTCCCGGTTTGGCTGGTGTTCCATCCGGTTTCAATATCTCCACATAGGCCGAGTCCGGACTTAATAATAGTTGCCCGAATTCGTTTTCTGAAATCAATCCGCACCATTCCACGCCGCTCCATCCATCATAAGTCTTACATTGGTAAACCTCGCTTATAAGTTCACGCATGTGAGGTGTCAGCTTCTCGCTGCTCGTCAGCACTGCTTTCATAGCCGGGGCTTCAAGTCCTGCTTCTTTTATAAACCTTGCTAAAATGTAATTCGACATGGCATATCCCACCATGTAGTCGATCTTATATTTCTGCATACCATACAAATAGTTCTTAACGGTAGCAGGACTTATGTGATAAGCAGAAAAGTATACTTGCTTTTCTACGATATTATAACGAAAATAAGGAGGTCTGGCCATTCCATCAGGAAGAACTCTTCTGCCCCCAATCATGCCTCTCGAATCAAACCTCGACACTCCTGCCCATTTACGAATTCGTGCTTCGTATAATGCAGCCAGTCTCTGGTGCATTTGATAAGAGTATAATATACTGGTAGGTGTTCCGGTACTTCCGCTGCTCGAATAAAAAGATCCTCCCGGTTCTCTTTTAAAAGATAAAAGCTCACTTTTACCTAATTGACGTAAGGTATCTTTTTCTAATGCAGGAATTTGGGG
The DNA here is from genome assembly GCA_028288485.1 of Segetibacter sp. Taxonomy (GTDB): domain Bacteria; phylum Bacteroidota; class Bacteroidia; order Chitinophagales; family Chitinophagaceae; genus Segetibacter. Next base: position 60,127 of record JAQBNO010000124.1, on the reverse strand, counting down.
TACATCGTCTGTTTCGAATCTTTTAAGTTTACCTGGTGTAAAACCCGCCCTTTGTAAAAGAGATGTGTAGTAGGGAACAGAATTATAAGAATGTAACAGCAGGTTTCTTAGCTGTTGTGTTTGGTAAGCCTGCCATTGACCAGGAGATAAAACTTCCCGTTCTACAAATTCATTATACGTTTTATTAAATATTCCTCCAAATCTTCGACGGTTCCACATCAAGCCGTATGCTGACACGGCAACATTTTGCAAAAAAACGGGCAGATGAGGATAGATATGTTGTTGGAACATTTTATAATATTGGAGTAATTTCAGCATCTGCAAGCTCTACTGCAAACGCGAAAAAAGCTGAATAGAAAACTAAGCGTAGAAGTAAGCCCCGCCACGGCGGGGACAATGTAGAAAGAAGGAATAAGGATGGTCCAACCATCTTTTCATTTCATATTCTTACCGCGCATTTTCCGGCTCTTTCACAAGAAACTTATTCATCACATAGGTTTTGTCTTGTTCTTCCTTAATTTTCCAACCAAAATTTGTGTAAGCTTTGATGGCGCGGGCATTGTCTTTTTTTACAGAAAGCACCAATTCATTCTGCTCCAGTTCAAGCACCCTTTTTTCAAACTCTGCCATCAACGCCTGGGCAATACCACTTCCGCGAAAATCGGGATGTACGCCGATGACGACCAATCCAACGAATTGTTTATACGGCTTTTCTGTAGAAACCGGCTTAATTGGCTTTGCTTTCCCGGTGATCTTTCGTTTTATATTTAGCCAAAGAAACGGGTAGTGACTTCTAACTTCGGGGTGGAGTAGTAACCACGGTTTAAAGATAATTCCCTTAATGGCCTTGCTGAAAGCGTGTTGCAACATACCGCTGCTACTTCCATCACCTGGCTTTACCGGTTTAAACCCACCACAATAACCTGCTACCCTGCCATCGCGAATTATATGAAATAAAAAACGGTTTGGGTTAACAAGAAACCACTCCATCGACTTCTGCACATAACTCTTCCCTAATCTTGTTGCAAGCGACGAGGGAAAACAAGCCATATGACAAACAGATATGTCAGGCAACTCTTGTTTCCTGGAGTTCTTTATCGTAAGCATTTTTAGGGATCTTGTAAAGTAATGAAGGAGTTCCTACTGCCAACATAATAAGTAACGGCTGAATACCAATTTTCAAACCATTGTGCACGATGATTAGGAAAAACAACAATAGAAAGTAAATTGCGTATTGCCTCTGCGGCTCTCGCCTCGCCCAGATTTCCATGAAAAGAAAGACATGAAAACCCCAGTAAAAGAATATTCCAAAAATACCGTGCTCGGCAGCCGCCCTTACATATTCGTTATGTGCTCCGGATTCTTCTTTAAATAATTTCTCCTTAACAATCGTTGTATTATAATTGCCTGTTCCTACCCCAAAAAGCATGTGTTTTTCGAAAATCCTAAAGCCAATATTTACCAAAACGTCGCGGTTACTGGTTCCTTTCTGTTCATATCGCTCTACAATTTTTCCACCCGTTTGAGTTACCACATATCCATAAATGCCAAGTCCAATCGGAACAAGAACCAACAACTTTGCATAGTTGCCTAACTTGGCCCTGTTAAAGAGCAGGAAAATAGCCACTTCAGCACCCAAAAAATACAATCCTCCGCGAGAAAAAGTAAGCAACATAACGGTTGCTGTAACAGATAAAACAGTAATATTCAATACCCTTTTTGCCAACTCCTCGGGGTTCATGATAGAAAGAAAAAATAATATACAGCCAAAACCGAGGTACCCGCTTAATTGAACCGGTGCTAACCCATTGCTGGAATCAGAATTGGAAAACATCCCGTAATTTATTTTACCGGTCATATGGGCAACGAAAACGATCCCTGCCAGGTAAACGGAAGCGACCTTAACATTGTTAAGCAGCCTGTTTATAGTTACCGGTTTCAATGCATTGTAAGATGCCCACACTACCGGCATCAATAAACCAAGTGACTGAATTATTATTGGTCGTGTAATTGCCGGCTTAGCCGGATATATATTATTAACAATTTCAAGAAAGGTATACATGATCAAAAAGATCACTGCATTGGTATGCGGCCTTTTCAATCGCCGGGTAGTAAACAGAAGGATGCTAAAACAAGTAATAAACAAATACGCTATGCCGAGGTAAGGAATCCAGCGGGCAAACGCCCTCATAAAGATTTCGGTATAAACTATATAGGGAACTATAGAAAAAAATCCGTCAACATCGCCTTTTGCGCATTTGAAAATGCAGGTTATAACGAGAATGATGTAACCGATAGCTACAACGGGAACTGGAATAAGCTTATAACCCACAAGAGATCCTATAAAGAAAGCCAGGATATACCTTGTGTGCAGCTTCTCAATATTAAAAAAAATGGTAGTACTAGCCAAAATAATTCGTTACGGTTTGATAATAATCCTGTGCCCACTCTTCCAGTGTTTGCTTTTTGGCAAACTGTCTACCGTTGATAATCATGCACGGCAATTGATGGATGCTTTTTTTTATTCGCTGCAGTGTTTCCGCAAGATTGTTTTCATCGGTTGCATCGAATAAAAATCCCCTCTCCTCATCGCCGGTCATATAACCTGCCATAGTAATATTGTTGATAACAGGAATTACTCCATGAAAAAAGCCTTCTACCGGCACTTTTCCAAATCCTTCCAGGAAGGGTGCCTGTACTACAAAATCATGGTTCCGGTAAAGCTCCCTTAATTCTGTAAAGTTCTTTTTACCCACCATTTTTACTTCCTGCTGTAATCCACATTCTTCTATCAGCGTTTCCAGTTCTTCGCGCATAGGCCCGTCGCCAACAATGGTTAACGAAAAAGCAAAGTTCTGATTTTTTAAAATTAAACAAGACTTTACAATTCCTGTCTGATTTTTATAATGTATTAATGAGCCGACCGTTATTAACCTGAAAACCGGTAATCCTTCTTTTTCAATCCGCTCTATTCGCCTTTGTACCTGCAGTTCTTCTTCATTCCAAACGTTAATACTGTAAGAAGGACTAATCCCGGGAAATATTCTTTCGCTTTTTATAGGTTCATTTGAATAAACCCACACTGGTCCTTTAAAGTATTTCTTTAGCAGCCACTTTTGAAGATCATAAGTTATAGGATTAGTATTATTCCAGGTTCCGGTATAAGTGGCAAAAACCTTCTTTTTCTTCAGCCAGAAAAAGAAAAACCCCGGAATATTTAAGTTGTTAGGAAAACGCTGGTAAACAATATTGCTAAAGCGGTCTATCTTCTTAAAAGCGTTTAACCATTTCGGAAATGCGGTTAATATTTTTAGCTTGGCCTTAAAAGTATTACCTCCTACGTTTGGAACTGCAGTAAAATGGATCTTTTCATTAGTGTAAACAGAGATCACTTTTGAAGCATCATATGGTTCGAAAGGACAACAAATGAGTGTTTCGGTATAAAACGAACATAACGTTTCTAATTGCCTGAGCAGGATGTGATTTTCTGTGCCTATCCTTCCGTCTGGGGTTTTGTAATGAATACAATCCGAAATAATTCCGAGGTTCATGTAATGTTATGCTTTAAGTACTGCAACATATTCTTTAACGATAATCTTCCAGTCATGTTGTAAAGCCCATTCTTTTGCGTTAGCGGAAAAAAAAGAATAGTCTTTCACAATCATCTTTATCGCGTTAGTGACCTCCAAAGGCTCGTGCTGATTGACTAGTATCCCGGTTCTATAATCGACAATTGCGTCTGCAATTCCGCTGTTTTTACTTCCTACTACTGGTACCCCAAAGGTATTGGCTTCGAGTACAGCTATACCAAATCCTTCAAAGTCGCCGTCTTTTGTGTGATTACTAAGCATGAGTTTAATGGTAGCACCGCTTAGCTTTTGCAGTAATTGATCCCTGTTTACCGCTCCATAAAACTTTACACAATTATCAACCTGTAATTCCCTCGCTTTTTTTTCCAGTTTCTCTTTTATCACCGGTTTGCCAATAACATGATATTTAGTTGAAGGGAAAATGGCTAAAATCGATGGCAAAGCGCTCACCACATTCTCCTGCCCTTTTCTTTCGGTAACACTGCCTACGGTTACTAATGCCGGAGTGCCAGCAAGAGCTGATCCTCGATTTATTTGAAATTCACTGCAGTTAATCCCATTATGAATAACAAATTGTTGTATTTGCCGGGGTAGTGATTTGGGAAGAAATTGCTGTGTGAATGTTGAAACTGAAACAATCTTATTAAACTTAGAAAGTGAATAAGAAGTAAGTTTTTTAGGAATAGCAGACTTGATATCGAGTTCAGAGCCATGAACTACTGCTATTAAATCCTTTCTTGCGTTAAATATCCTAATCAAAATCGCCAACCACAGCGGAAATTTTCCGGAGCAGATGACCTTCTCTGCTTTTAGAGATAATTGAATCGCTTGAAAAATGCGGTTCAAATAGGTTTTCGGTAAGAAGTCCTTCCTTTTAATCCAGCTAATCTTAAAATTCTGTTTAGTTTCAAACTCGTCTAAGTCATTTTCCGGAACATCAATAATATCTGCCATTACTGTTACAGCGAAACCTTCATTACTTAAAGCTGTGGCAAGGTTGTAGGCATGGTTTCCAATTCCGCCTACATTAGGAGGAAACTCTGAACTGATGATCAATATTTTCCCGCCTGTAGCCACCACTATTTCTCCAGCAATTTTATCCCATTATCCCTTTGCAGCATCTTGTTGGCAATGCTCCTCGCCCTCAAGAACTGGATTAATAATAGTGGCGATTTTACAACGGTTAAGGCTATACTTACAGCCAGCATTTTGTTGCTTCCTTTGTTCCTGTAATGTACGTTTGATAGCATCATGCCTAACAGCATTACTCCGCGGTAAAGGTTGGTCGGATAATATTTTTTATACAAAAAAACCACGCTTGGTATGGGCTTTGGAGCAAACCATTTTTTTGGCCGGAACCCGTCCCAGCTTCCCATTTCTCTTAATCCACCATCCGAAACTTTTAAATGAACCCTCGCGGCATACGGGTTTGAAACAGACCGGTAACCGTTCAAGTATGCCCTTGCTCCAAACTCGCCGTCTCCCATCCGTTGTTTGTTATATTGTTCATCAAAAAGACCTATAGTAGTAAAAACGTTTCTTTTTACCATTGCGTTTCCACTGTCGAACTGGTCGGCCCAGCGGAAGTAACTATAACTCTGCGGTATTTTCGTGCCCACTTTTGCCAGTGACACTCCGGCAGAAATGTCGCAATTAAAATAATCCAGGCATTTTAGATGTTGGCTGATCCAATCGACCTCAACCCGTGAATCGTCATCAAAAAATAGCAGGTATTCGGCTTTGGTTGCCTTCACCGCATTATTCCTGGCCGTCCACAACAGCCTTTCCTTTTGATGAATCACATTTAATTTCAAATCAAAAGCCTTATAGAAATCCTGGTTAAACGGAGTTGACTGGTCAACTACAATCACCTCGAAGTTTTGGTAATCCTGCTTTTCAAGGTCCTCCAATACATCCTTGAGGTAAATGTAGCGATTAAGGGTTGGGATAATTACGGCAACAAGAGGTTGGGATTCTAACAATGTGGATGTAAAACCAAAATACTCGTTTCTTTCAACAGGTTCGGTAAACGGGTTTATTCGTTTTTTCCCGGAGGCTTTTACATAAGCCGACGTTTCTTTTAAAGGATTACGAAATGAAAGCAATCTCTGCAACAAAGCAAAAGTAGCCCACGGCTTACCCCAATATTTGAAAACGAATGTGTATTCGTCTTGCAAAGAAGGTGGTTGTAAAGATCTTATCCTGTATTCAGTCTCACGGTCTGTCCAGGTAAGCACTCCCTTATTCCACGCCCGGTATCCGATATCTGCGTATTGTGCGGCAACCGTTTCAAAAGCAGGGTCAGCTTCTAATGAAATTCCCGAAACCGGTAAGAGTTCGGGATGGTAAAGACAGGAGGAATACTCCGGCTTTTTTGGTTGTAAATTAAACTGCCATCCTGGTTGCGTATATTTTATAAAAGAGAACTGCACTATTATTTATTAGGTTCAGGAACAAGTACTACTTGTCGCTTTTTTATCTTAAACGTTTCTTTTGAGTTAGTATTTCACGGCCTTTTACAAGAAAAGAATTTGCGACCGGGCGGAGGTACTTTTATCAACATCGTTGTGTCACTCACTTGTACGCTATAAGTTTAATGGGCAATTAAGCGGACTGTAAAACAAGTTAAGTTGATAATTAATTCTCTATCATTGATGCTCCCTGCTATGCGGATGAACAATGGCGCTATTTGCATAATTGCCTAATCTATTTCCCGACAGTACAAGCGTGCGACGCAAGAAACCTTAGGGGCGGCCCCCAAACCACACAAAATGAACTTTTACTGCAATCATTTATAGCTCAAGCCGGGTGACTTCGTAACTGCGACCGGACTCTCCCGCTTGTTTCTGAAACCGCTTCGCTGGTTTCAGAATGCCTCCGCCTACGCCCTTGGCACCCAACCGGCCGATGTGCCTTATTCAATAACTGTTGTCAGAAGCGAATAATTATAACACCAACCGATAAAAACAGCAACAATCTTACTCTTTTGTTGCCAGCAGCAATGCCGACGAAAAGATTGCGACCCTTCGGCTTCGCTCAGGGTACCTACCCTTCGGCAAGTTCAGGGTAAAAAAACTGCCAGGCTACGTTCTATCAAAGAATTAAAAGTTGAACTGAGCGTAGCAACGATGATTCTTATAGTACAAAAAGCCGGTATCCAAAAAATATTAAAAATCAAGACAGTAAAAACGAGTTCATTAGTAGGATGATACGATGAAAACAAATGTTGGCACCAAAAAAGTTCTACTCTCTAATGTTCTATCTGTGCAAGATCAAATAGTTGCTGGAAGACTTTTAACAGCTCTTCTGCAGAATGATACAATAGGTAAAGCGTAAGCAATGCAAATTAAAATCAGCGCTTCAGTTGGTGCCCGGTGTCTTGCATCGCCAACTTCGGCGGCGATTGAAACAAAATAATTACTATAAATAATAATCGCCGTTACTAAAAAAGGATATAACCAAACAGCATTAATTCTCTTTCTAAAAAGCCACACGCAAACCAATACTACCGCAGTTAATGTTAACGCAAGATATACATAGGCAAACTGAACAAGCGTATATAATGCTTTTACTATTCCCGGGTCTTTAGCTGACGGCCCATTAGGCAATGTGTATTGAAAAAGACTTCGACCTACTGCTTCAACATAACTAAGCGGCTGTGCTTTAATAAGCGCCAGGTTGTTCTTCATCATGTACTTAGACACTTCAACATAGTTTTGGTGTAAACTATCCTGGAGCTTTCCGGGTAAGGTCCACACGAACATACTGCCGGTATGCGAAGATTTATTGATGAGGTTATCGTTGCGTTGCCTGATCATTAAAGGGCGCATGGAAACATCGGGCCAGTCCTCGATAAACAACGCGGTTTTGGTTGTTAAATGCCAACCGGTAGCAGGCGTAATACCCGAAAAATTAAAACGTGCCTTATTAAACGAGGAAAAGAGAACAATGGGAGTCGCAAAAGCAACTAAAAACATTATTGCTCTCCATTTATTTCTTTCGTAGAAAAAGAATAACACCGTCAGCAATAAGCCCGTCAATTGGAACGATGGACGTGTAAGCGTTAGTATTGCTGCAAGTAATCCAAGTAATAAAAATTTATAATTGCCTTTAAGCAACACGAAAAGCGCAAACAGAATATTGACCAGCGAAAATGTAACAGCTTCCGTTAACGCCAGGTAAACTATTTTCACTAATAGGGGCGATACCAGAATCAGTGTAATTACAAGTACGACCGCCTTACTGATTCCGGATTTCAGCATTGCGGTAACCAGCAGCCAAACACTCAAAAAATACAACAGGAACTGTACGAAAAATAATGAAGTATTAATCTCTTTTACCGACCCCGTTGCAATTAGAAGCAATGGATAAACAGGAACCCTGAAGTTAATCTGGTGATAACCGTTAAGTATTGTATTAGCTGCCTCCTGGTAACCGGGTGTGTCGCCTGAAGATGCTACGTGAGTGCCGTAAAAAATGGGGTATAATATTAAAGCAGCAATAATAACCAGGTAACAATGAAGAGGTCGTATTTGAAAGCGCATGCGGTGTATAAAGTGATGGTCGTTTAAAGTGTCGTACTTAATTTGTTTACTGCTTTATACGTCAACACTTCTTCATTTGTTGTTGAACCTCTTACAATTTTAGCATATTGTTCTTCAAAAACATCTGCCTGTTGCTGTATGGTAAATCTTTCGAGAATTGTTTTACGTGCACTGATCCCTAGCGTTTTTGAGACCTCCGTATCTTCTGCAACTACCTTTACGTTTGCCGCTATAGAGGCTGCATCATATACTTCGCATAGAAGACCATTCTGTTTATGAACGATTACTTCTTCCATTCCACCGCTCTTTGTTGATACTACCGGTAATTGCATACTCATCGCTTCAAGACAAACGTTGGCAATCCCTTCATAAACACTTGGTAACAGGAAAAGGTCAACGTTGTTATATAAGTCCAGGATCTCATCCCTGTTCTTCTTTCCGAGCAGTTCCACATGATCGTGTAACTGCAACGTATGAATATGAAAGAGAAGTTCTTCTTTTTGCGGCCCATCTCCTACTATCTTCCAAAGAAAATCAACCCCTTCAGCTTTCAGTTGTTTCATTGCCATTAACCCAATCAAATATCCTTTTTGAAAAGTAAAACGGCCGATCGTTAAAATGGTAACTTTCGCACTTTTACGAGTATAATCTTTTGTCCTCTTAAATACTGCAGGATCTATTGACGGCCGGTTAACAAAGATTTTTTGAAGATTATTGCAATAAGGACGTATAGTTGCCGCCATGTCATCAGAAACACAATGGATGCCATCTACAACTTCAAAAAGTCTTTTCAGCTTTTCAACCCTGTCTGGTTCTGAGATTGGTTTTACCTTTTCTGCAGTTCCCCGGCAGCTTACCACCGTTTTACTTTTTATCTTACTAATAGCATCTTTATATAAAACGCCCAATCCTGAAAATTCAAAATGAACAATATCGTAGGGATGCTTTTGTAATAATTCACCCTGCCTGTTGGCCTTATAACTCTTCCTGAATTTCCTGGCATTTACCAGTAAGGTTTTTATTAAAAGTCCGGGATTTTTTATTGCAGCCTCCAGAAGATTTGAAGCAGAAGAAATATCAATAAACGACAAGACCTCTATGCCTGCATCTTTCACCAGCGATAAATGAGAAGCATTAACCGCACCGGAATGCTGGTTCTTTATTACGGTTATTCTGTGTCCGCGCTTATGCAATTCCAAAACCTTTGTGGTAATAAAGGTTTCAGTAAGCGCCGGAAATTCCCCGGTAATGATGCAGATATGTAGTTTCTTATTTTGCATTTCTATGTTCGCCGTGCCAGTTAACCAATGAATATAACGACCAAAGAAGCCAGCCCCAGTCGTGCGTACCGCTCATGTGCTGTTTAAAAACTTCAGTCAGTTCTTTTCTTTTGAATAAGGGATGTAATTCTGACGGCATATTCATCACCTTGTCTTCCACGTCTTTCCGAAGTTCTTTTCTCAGCCAGTTCCCGATCGGAATTACAAAACCTTTTTTTGGTTGCAATACCAGCTTTTCGTTCGTTTTCTTAATCAGCAATTCTTTCAGGTTATATTTACCATGCCCGTTTTTTATACAGTCCTGGAACTGTAAAGTAGAACTGTAGTCTATCATTTCATTGCTTAAAAGCGGCACTCTGACCTCCAGGCTATGATACATACTTGCACGATCGACTTTTATCAGGATACGTTGAAGGTGTATATCAAATTCAAGCTTTCTTAGCGTATTCATTACCTGCTGCTCGGTTACATCTGCAACACCAGGTTCTTTATATAACTCTTTTAAGAAGAATGCCTCCTCAACCTCGTCGTTATACAATTCGGGTAACCAACGTTCGGCGCCGTGAATGAATAACGACTTGTAATAATAGGCAGGGAAATCGTTTACTTTCAAATGTCGCTTAAGTGTTGTTCTTTTCGCGCCGCTCAATTTTTCCTTGCCGAAGTTCAGCAGCCTTACCAGTTTATTTTGTTTGAAAACCATTCCCTCCTGCTTCATCCGCAGGTTTCTTGGATATCCCCAAAAAAGCTCATCTCCGCCATCGCCGCTCAGTGCAACCGTAACTTTTCTCCGTGCAAATTTTGAAAGCACTAAAGTGGGAATGGACGAGAAGTCGGCAAATGGTTCAGAAAAGGCTTTTATATTATCTTGTATGGTTTCCAGCAAATCTTTTTCAGTAATATGCTGGCATAAATGCTCGGTATTAAATATGCCTGCATAAGCTGCCGCCGCTTCACTTTCATCCATTTTTTCATCATCAACACCAATAGTAAATGATTGAAGGTTTGTATGTTTTTTTGCAAAATAAGCGACCAGCGGACTGTCTACTCCTCCCGACATAAAAGTTCCTACAGGTACATCGCTTACAAGTTGAGCCTTTACATTTTCATCAATGATCTGCTCTAATGATTTTGACGCAATTCCCCGGGGCTGAAGCGAATAATTAAAGAACCGGTGTTTGGTAAAACCGGTATTATTTACTCGTAAAAAATACCCGTGCGGCAACAAAAATGTGGAGGAAACAATACCGGTATTTTCTGGAACATAACCCAAAGAAAGATACGCACCTACTGCACCCGTATGTAAAGGATTTGATTGTATGTACGGATGTTTGATAATATGGTCGTACTGCGAACTATAAACAATTCCCTGCCGCGAGTGACCAATGTATAAAGGCTTTATACCGCTTCGGTCGCGTGCAAGTATTAAAGAATTAGTATTGAGATTGTAAAATGCAAAAGCAAATAGTCCGTCGAAGTTTTCCAAAACATATTCTTCACCCCATTGTATCAAAGCATATAAAAGAACTTCCGTATCGGTCGTTGATTTAAAAGTTACTCCTTCTTTCTGCAGACGGCATTTAAAGGCTGAAGTATGATACATTTCGCCGTTAAAAGAAATAGCATAGTTTCCGCATGATGACAGCATAGGTTGGTTACCATTCTCACTTAAATCAAGAATAGACAACCGAACAAAGCCGGCAATATAGTTGCGGTCGTTTGTCCAAACTCCGTTAGAATCCGGCCCGCGATGATGCATCGATTGCAAGGACCAATCAATGAAAGTTCTTTGGCTTTCCACATTGTCCCTGTAATTAAATATGCCTACAATACCACACACTTATTTTATGATTTTTCTTTTGGATTTTGAAATCGTCTTTTGTATTGTTGGTTATTGTTCACCAAACTTGAACCACGACGACCAGTGAGCTAAGAAGCACTAAGACTTAGTGCAACTTCTTTTCGTTTGTGGCCTGGTGGTTCAAAAAATACCGACCAGTTATTTTTTAATAGAAAACAAAATGCCCGAAGTCTTGTGCCGCTTACCAAAATAATACGCAAGTCTTTCACGGTAGCCCCAAACCGGAAACCTTGATTTTCTGATACGGTACTGGTCCTTATCACTGATGGCAATAATTTTCGAGTCGACTATGTATTCTGCTACATCTTTAAACAGATCGACTATCTGTTGCGGTGTCGGTCTGAAGCCGTTATCAATCGGATCTAAATGTATCTTGTATTTATAAGGTACCGTTATAAGAAGATGTCCTCCCGATTGCGTAATATCCACGAGGTTTTTTGTAACAAGCTTTATGTCTTCAACATGTTCGAGTAAATTAGTACAAATAGTTAAGGCAAACCTGTTCCGGAATGGCTCTGCAAAATCAGCCTTGGTAACATCAGCCACCAAATCAACCCCGGGTTCTTTCTTCATGTCCACATTAAAGACCTTCCAACCGGTTGAAAGAAGTGTATCAATAATATTCTGGTGAATATGAGGCTGAATTACTTTTCTAAAATGGTCGGTTGAAGAGCCAATATTTGCCACTTCATTTTGTTCATTCGCAGGCTTTAATTTCTGCAATGCATTTTTAATCCAAAGCGATTCTTCTCTAAACATGTTATTAATCCTTAACTGATTTGTTTAATCATTTTTTAAAGCTCCTTCCTCATAAAACCTTCGTAAACGCGCAACAATTTTACTCCAGGTGTATTTTTCTTTTACTTTTTCAAAGCCGTTTTTACCCATTGTTGTCCTTAAAGCATCATCCTTTATTAATTCACCTAATTTTTCTGAAAGGCTTTCTTCATCGTCAATATTCATCAGTAACCCATCTTTTCCATCAGTTATCACATGTCGCACAGAACCGATATCAACACCAATAACGGGTTTTTTACAGCTCCAGGCCTCCAGGAAAACCAAACCAAAAGATTCATTGTGGCTGGGTAGTACGAGGATGTCAAGACTATGAAAAATTAACGGTTTTTCCTCCACAGCGAAGCTTACCCGCCACTTAATCCGGCTTTGAACTGTTTGAGGAAGTCGGCTACAGTATTCTTTGATCACGCTTACGTAGCCGTTTCCTGAACCTGCTATTAAAAGATAAGTATTTTGAAACTTAGTCGAAATCTTTTCAAATGCTTTAATAACAAGAAGAACATTTTTGGTAAACTCGATTCGACCTATATAACCAATCAGTAATCCATCACCAGGTATTCCCAGCTCCTTTCTGTATTGTTGTACACTTTCAGAGTCTACATTAAGAAATGGTTCCATATCTACGCCTGCACCTAGCACCATTATCTTTTCGCGCCGTACTCCCAGCTTTACCAGTCTTTCAATTTCGAAGGAAGTATTGGCCAGGTAAAGCGTGGAAGCATTCATGGAATCTACCTGGACTTTATATAAAGCCGACTTACTTTCCTCCTCGTCAAGATGAATGCTTCCGTAATAGAAAAAATTACATTTCCTCCACAAGGGCAACTGCATGAACCAGTAATTAGTTGAAGAACCGCAGAAAGCATCTGCTTCCACATTCATTAAATACTTTTTCATTTCCGGCGAATAGGGCCCGCTTGCCTGCAATCCCATCCACTCCGGCTTTCGAACGCCCAGTTTTGCAAACAGTTTGAAGAGAAAAGAATACAATCCTATATGCCATCTTCTATACTGAAAACGTACAACTTTTACTCCGTTTATTACTTCTTCCCGCGTTTCAATTTTTTTAAACTGCTGCCGCTCGGGACCATAATAGGAATTGGTAGTAACCACTGTTACCTCGTCACCATAATCCTTTACGAGGCGTTCAGAAACGTTTTTAAAGAAAAACTGCACACCTCCCGAGGAAGGATAATAAAGGTGACTAATATGAACAATTTTCATGTAGAAAATAAGCTTTCCTGCCGGGATACTTCCCCAACCATCTAAAACTTTATGTTGTTGTTTTTATTAATAATTTTTTTGAGCCAGTCTGAATACTGCTATTGAACCTCCGTTGCGTCGCACTCTTGTACCGTTTATCGTTATTCGGCCAACAGGAACCCCTACATTTTTAAACCATCATCGAAAGAATTCTGTTAGTTAAAATCTATGAATTTTGTCCTATGAAAAGCAAGTCATTTGACAATAGCAGAACAATTCTATCTGATATAAAACAATTGTACAATTTTCATAGCATCTGCATCACACTCAGCACACACATCACAATAATTAAAAATTCGGGAAGGTTGTCGCCCTACCGCTAACCATATAAAATCCATTGCGTTTATTCTCCTAAACGTCGTTTGTCTGACAATTATTTTTATATCGTGTACTTATGATTAATTCGCTGTTTAGAAAAAGCCGCACTATTTTTTTCAGTACAAGTGAGTGACACAACAATGTTGAAAAAAATCTACTGCTTGTCGACAAATTGTCTTTCAAAAAACATTACCAGGACACCCGTGATTATACTTTTACCAAAGTCCCCTTAAATTCATTTTCAAAATTCTTAATACCCAACTGATAAGCTGCTCTGTACTTTGCCACTATTTTTGGCCAGGTAAAATGGTCTACTACTTTTTGGTAACCATTGTTTCCTAAAGTATCTCTGGCTGCCGCATCTTCCACCAAAATATCGAGTGTCTTTTCCAGGCTATCGGCATCGTGCGGTTTAAAAAGAAGACTGTCGACCCCTTCACTAAGCAGAGATTCAATGGCACCCATTTTTGAACCAATCACCGGCTTTTTACACGCCCACGCCTCGAGAAAAACAACGCCAAACGATTCGCTTTGCGAGGCAAGAACAAAAATATCAAGCGCATGATATAAAACGGCCTTCCGGTTGTCTTCAAAATTCTCGACAAGAATGATGGGCAGTTTCTCTTCGTCTATCACTCTTCTTATTTCAGGAACGTATTCGGTGGTTCCACCTGCGAGTAACAGTTTAACGTTTTTATTTCCGGAATGCATTTTCCTGAAAACATCTATTAAAATGGCAACGCCTTTTCCTTTAACCAGTCTTCCAATGAAGCCAATAACCACGTCAGTTTCCCTGATGCCATTATCTTTCCTGAAGGCATTTACTTCTTCTTTATCAACAATAAAATCGTTCAGCTCGATGCCTGTACCAACGGTTGCAATCTTATGTTCAGGAACGCCATAACGTACTAATTCATATTTTTCAAAATCGGTATTTGCCAAATAACAATCGCACGCCTTAGCCCTTTCAATTAAAGGAGAATTGGCAGGAAGCTCTTTATGTAAATGAATTGCCCCGTACATTATAAAAGGCTTCGGATTTTTAGTCTTAAAACGCCATAACGGATAGTCAGCAAAATTGTAAATAATGGTGGTAGCCATTATAACATCGGTATCGGTTTCTGCCATCATTTTATCAATAGCAGGGCTATCTAAATCGCGTAAACGGGTTATGGAACGAGGCAGATACCGGCCCGTTAATTTTCCATATACTTTACCTGTAAATTTAATTAACGGGTAATGCCAGCGATTGTATGGAAGCCTGTTAACCTCCACATCTCCAAGGCACTCGACTGCAGGTTCAATTTTTTTAAACAATTTACTTTCCGGTCCGTATAGAGAATTTGTTGTAGCGACCTGCACAGTATCGCCGTAGTAAGAAACGAGCTTTTCCGAGATATGCTTCATGGTATACTGCGGGCCCCCTTTCGAGGGAAAATAATTGTGACAAACATGAAGAATTCTCATCGTTGATAAAAGTTTTTTATAGCAGTCACAGCTCTGTCAGTCGACCGGCCGTCAGAAAAAGTAATGATTTCTTCTATACATTTATCGCAATTACTAATATACTTACAAGGGTGTTCAAGCATCTTGTTGACCAGGTCGATATATTCTGCTTTTGAATGAGCAAGGTTAACAACTTTACTATTCATGATAGGACGATAATGTTCCTGGAAATACATTTCCCTGAATAAATGCTGTGTTGAAGGATTTACGTCATCGTAGTAAGGTCCAACCTGCGGTTTGTTGAATGCACTTCCGTCAACAGTCATTGTAGATACAACATTGATGTGAATTTCCGTATGTTTTAAGGTAGACGTTAATTTCATGATGTCGTCTACCAACACATTAACCTGGTCGAGCTTAACGGTACCATTTGGAGCGCTATCGTAGATAATATCAGGAGACTCTCCTACATATTTTTTCCATCTTTCCACCTTGTCTAATGGGTGGCATCGAAATAGCAGCACATAATCTTTCGAAATTTTACCCTGGTCAAATGCTTCCTTTAACGCCTTTAAATATTGAGGCTCATCCGGTAATAAAGAAACAGGTCCGCCGCTGTACAAAATGATCTTTTTATCGGAAGGAAGTCCAAGACGGTTCAGCCACTCTTCGCGGTTCCAGGAAAACTCTTCTTTATAATGGAAATCGAATTGCGGAGCTCCGGCAATGGTTATTAGTTCGTCGTTCCTTAATGCCGCATGAATACGTTGTAGCTCTGCTTTATTGTATTTATTCCAAACAATATAATGGTCAAAAATAATTGATTGCCAACCGCGTTTCGTTACGTTATCAAAACTATGAATCGAGGCAATTACCTTAATTTTTTGCTCTTTTAAAATCCGTGCTATTAAATCTACCTCGGGTAAGAATGGGGTAACCGTAAAAAGTCCCGCTACATTCATCAGCTTCAGCCAGTCTTTGAAGCGGGTGTATACCTCTTCCTGGTGCATTAACACTTCTTCCTGCTGCAGCAATTTTTCGATGAAAGATGGCTGTAGCCTGAACTGCAACTTGTAATACTCTTCCTTTAATAACCTTTTGAACTTTACAGTAGTTCCGAGGTTTCTGAATTGTTCAAGGTATTTTTTCTGAATATTTACACTAGGTGTTTTCAGCTTGAAATTGGTATACCACAAATTTATTTTCAACCGCAGATGTGCATACTCATTAGAGACAGTATAAGGTGGTAAAATAACTACTTCATATCCTTTTTCTCGAAGCTCTTCAATAAGATCTTCCTGTTTCCATAAAAGCGCAACAACGGGCTTGCAGAATTCCCGTAACTGATCCAGCATACCCGTACGAATAATGTGCGTGATGGAACCCTGGCCCACAATAGGTATTAATATTCTTTCTTTTAGATTTTTCATTTTGATATTGACGTGTTAATTCACATCCTGCATTCAGGTACACACGTATGCAGTGCCTGTGTACGTTGCAACCGGTTTATACGCATGCATTCGCTCTCTACATTTCCTGTAAAGCAACCATTCTTTTAAACCTTTTAGATGTTTGCAGCATTTGTTCAAAATCACCGTATTCGAGAACGTTCCCTTTATCTAATAAATAAATGGTATCGGCTTTTTTAATTGTAGACAGGCGGTGAGCAATGATGAGGATGGTATATGTACCATGCAACTTATCGATGTTGTCCTGGATTACCTTTTCGGTTTCAGAATCTAAAGCAGATGTAGCTTCATCTAATATAAGGATCTCAACGTTCTTATACAATTCGCGGGCAATGGAAATCCTTTGTTTCTGGCCTCCGGAGATCAAGGTTCCATTGTCTCCCAATGCAGTTAATTCCTTGTCTTCGAGACCATTTATAAATTGTGTAAGCGAAGCCAGTTCAACGATCTCCCAGAACTTCTTCAAATTTTCAGGAGTCGGCTCGTCCCAAAATGTGATATTGTTGAAAATGTTGTCGTTGAAAATCACCGGCTCCTGCGAAATATAACCGATCTTACTCCTGTAGCTGTTTAGGTCGTAATCTTTTAAGGGATAGTTGTCCACTAAAATTTCACCCTCATTAGGTTGTATCAGACCTGAAACAATGTTTGCTATTGTTGTTTTCCCCGAGCCGCTTTCGCCAACAAAAGCGATCGTTTTGTTTTTGGGGATGTCTAAACTTACATTGTTTAAAACCCTGTTCGAACCATATGAAAAGACTAAATTTTTTATAGATATTTTATCGCGGAAAGTATGAAACGGATTAGAAGCAGTTACTTCTTTATTCATTTCCATTTCGTTAATGATAGAAGTAACGGTGGTTATACCCGATGAAGCCTGGATGAATGACTGCCAGTAACTTTGCACGGTCATGAGGTAATTAAGCGATCTATAGAACAATAAGAGGCTTAATAATATTGAAGTCAAATTAGCGCCTGAATAATGCAATTGCACCTGGATAACCAGTACAACTATCAACATGATTATCGGCTCTTTTACACTTGCTGTTATAGCGTTATAAATGCCTACCTTCCTGTTCAGCATTTCTGTTTCGCTGATTACCTTCCTGATTTTTTTAGAGAAATTGCTTAAATAATTGGTGCTTTTAAGGTACTTGTAGTTATAAATCGCCTGAACCAAAAAGCTGTTGAAGCTGTTGCCTTGCTGAGAAATTTCCATCGCAATTCTTTTGCAGGTTGTATAGATTTTCCGGTATAGAAAATTGGAGAGGCCTGCACCAACTGCAACGAGTATAGCAAACTGAAAATTTGCGAGGAAAGCAAGAACGATATAGGTACCAAGCATTACAGCCGCCTGGGCGGCGTCAAAATAATAGTTCATGCTTGAAAAGAGGCGTGATACCTCACCCGTTAACGTGTTATGTATTCTTCCCGAATCCAACTTTAAAAACCCCTTATAGCTTAAGGCCTCGAGTTTGTTCAGTAACATGTTTCGCACCCGCTTCATAAATAAATGGCGGGTATTCACCTGGTAGCTTAGCTGGATAAATTTAAAAAAACCCTTAACAATGAAAATTATAACGATGATGCCCAGCACCGTACCCGTAGTTAATGAAAAACCAAGTGCCTGGATAAAATCAGTTACATAATGAAGATGACCCAACGACTGTTGACTGTTATTGCCGGCGGCATCACCGGTCGCCTCAAGCAAAGGCATAAACATAGCTAAGCTAATACCATCTAACACACTCACCAGGATTCCTATAGAAAAGCTGAATACCAGTCTTCTCCCCGTTATACTGTAGTAAAACTGAAAATAACCCCAAAAACTATTTTTAAACTTCATTATCTATTTTAAATTCACTTTTTCGGTATGAACAGATTGCAAAGAAAGAGTACTGACTTTATTTCTTACATCAACGTTCGTTTACAAAAACGGGACAGACTACAGCATATTGCTTAAAAGACAAGAACATCAGAAAAAGTTTTCTGCTTGGCTGTGTTCCAAAAATTATCGTCCGAAATAATGTCATTAAATAATTCGTCACTATTGCCATCGCCAAACAAACTCCTCGGCGCCACTTTTAGTTGCAGGGCTTTTTCTATTCCTTCTAAAATCTCCTCTTTTTCGTAACCTGTATGAATAATATCGCCGTTTTGGGTTCTTCCGTTTTGCCGGCTGCCTACATTAACTGTCGGCACTCCATAAAACGGAGCTTCACGAATTCCTGCACTTGAGTTTCCAACAACGAATTGCGCATTTTCCATCATCGATAAAAACGATTCAAAACGCACAGAAGGAAAAACCCTGAAGCGCTTTTTGTGTTTTAACCTCATGATCTTAGACAGTATAAAATCAGATCCGTTGTCGTTATTCGGATAGATAACGATGTAATTGCATCCCGATTCTTCGAGTGCTTTTACATACTGCTCAGCATAATCGTCCATTTCATCGAACTCGGTAGTTACCGGGTGAAACAATGAGATCGCGTAATTCTTAAAAGGAATTTCGTAATACTTTTTCACTTCCTCTAACGACGGTAGTGTATCGCTTTTCATGGCATCCATGTCAGGAGATCCAATGACGAAAATACTTTCACTTTTTTCACCCATTTGCTGAAGCCTTTTCTTTGCTTCTTCGTTCGCTACAAAATGGGTGTGACTGAGTTTGGAAACTGCATGCCGGATCAATTCATCAACAGTGCCTGAAAGTTCACCACCTTCAATATGGGCAACCAGAGTATTGTTTAAAGCTCCAACTGTTGCGCCGGCTAATGCCTCAACCCGGTCGCCGTGAACAACTATCAGATCTGGCTGAATAACGTCTACATAATTTGAATAACCTTCTATGGTTCTCGCCAGCACCAGCGACATTGAAGATAAACTCTGGTGGTTAATGTATTTAAACACGTTTTCGTATCCACACTTCTCAATTTCATGCACCGTATATCCATATTTTTTATCCATATGCATACCGGTCGCAAAAATGTGAACCTCGAACAACGGATTTAAACGAAGTACTTCAATCAGCGATTTCAGTTTACCAAAATCTGCACGTGTTCCTGTAAGAAAAGATATTTTTCGCATGTTGTTCGCTAAAGTCATTTTACTATTAACCTGTCCTAACGGTGTTCCTGTAAGTGATACAGTAATAAAGTCCTGCCTTCAAATCATCTTGCCCTTAACTGTCCAAAACTATCCAACGCCTGGGATAAACATCTTTATAATTGTATGTTGAGCTATTATACCACTTTTTGGGCGCGACCACGATTTTGCCGGGGTTGTTATTTAAATAGGCAGCCCACCAGCTAAAAGTGCTGTTCGCAATAATATTATGCTTACAAACGCTCATTAAATAAAAATCTTCTACGGCTGTTTTTGTTACTTCGTTACTTACGAATGTTATTGGAAACTGTGTTTGCAGGTTTTCTTTTACCCACGCTATATCATCCGAAAAAACATATAAATGAGGAGACGGACTCCTGCTGCTTATTTCAGCAATTGCATTCCGATAAAACTCCATGGATATAATACCGTGGATCTCTATATTTTTCTTGCTGGTAAAGTCGCCTCTTCTTATGTGAATGCTTACACTATTGTTTTGCCTAAGTTCACTTTCGATCTGGTGTAAATGGGAAACCAGTTCGGGCCTGACTGTAAAATCCCGCCGGATTTCTTTCTCAAACTTTTCAAAGTACTTCCAGCTCATGAAATAGCCTATCAGAAATACCTCGTCAGGGGTTTTGAAAAAGCTATCATTAAAATGGTACTCCGGTTCGAGATACACTTTTTTCTTTGCAGAAGGAGTTATTACTTCAGAAAGCTTTAAAACCATTCGTTTCAATTGGTCTTGCTCATAGGCTAAACTATAAAGGGGAATTTTATTTCTGCTAAATATGCTGTTCCATAAAATCTTTACAGGTTGTTTTAACTGGTACTTTCTAATTTCCTCTTCAGTTGCTTTTTCTGTCTCTATTGCAAAAAAAGTGTCTAATTCATACTTCCGTTCCTTATATCTTTTATAACTATGAACCTCTACTTTAAAAGGAACGTTTTTATGCAATGCAAGCGACTTTCCTGCTGCATATTGAAACATCTGGTTACCTAGTCCCATCGAAATTTTAGAAATCACCATTATTGCCTGCTTTAACGATCGATGTCTTCATAATTTACCTGCAAATCAACCTCAATGTCTTTCGCGGCTGTTTTGCCTAAAACATTTTCATATTCTTCAGCAAGTATTCCACCCTTTCCAGGTCGCTTTACCCAAATATTTTCCTTTGTAAAAACATCTCCCTTCCTGATGGGTTTAATGGTGCAAATGGTTGCAAATGCGAAATCAATTGTTACCTGCTCTTCGTTTGCAGGTCCCTTGTGCCCCCCGCGCTGCAGCGCAATTATTTTTGAACCTTCAATTAATTCACTGGCTGCTTTCAAATCCATAGAACAAATAATATCCGGTCCCGGGCGGTCCATTTTATCTGTAAAATGTCTTTCTAAGACAGAAGCACCTAAAGCAACAGCTCCAAAACAGGCGTGGTTCGAAAGTGTATGATCACTTAAGCCAACTACAGCATCCGGAAAAGAATGTTGAATTTCAGTGAGTGCGCCTAACCTTACGAGATGGTTGGGTGTAGGATATAAATTGGTCGTATGCAACAAGGCAAACGGCACATTGTGTTTATTAAAAACTGCAACCGCCTTGGCAATACTTTCAATAGTATTCATGCCGGTGCTAAGAATGACAGGCTTGCCAAAAGAAGCGATATGATTTAGCAGCGGGTAATTATTACATTCTCCCGATCCTATCTTATATGCCGGAACATCCCATTTATGTAAACGATCGGCAGCAGCGCGGCTAAATGGTGTACTAATGAAAATCATCCCCAGGCTTTCAACATAATTTTTTAGTTCCAGTTCGTCCTCCTCGTTCAGCGAACAACGACGCATGATCTCATATATGCTCACGTCTGCATTACCAGGAATTGTATTTTTTGCGGCACTGCTCATTTCATCTTCTACAATATGCGTCTGGTGTTTTACCACTTCTATGCCGGCAGCTTTTGCAGCATCTGCCATTTCTTTTGCAACAGCTAAAGATCCTTCATGATTAATACCAATTTCAGCAATTACCAATGGCTCGTATTCGTAACCAATTTTTCTACCCGCAATCTCGAAGTAAGGGTGTGACATATTTTCTAATTCCTGCTATTTAGTTTTCTTTTTTTTGTTACCAGCTCTTGTTTTTCACCTGGTCATCCGTTGCCACGCTCGCTTGTACTGCAACACATTATTCAACGTTCCAGTTTACCCCGAGGTTGTGGAAGGCTGGCACTCTTGTACTGAATTTCGTGTAGCAACTTTTACCCTGGGGTTATATTATATCAAATCTTGGTTGATAAGAGAACAAACAGTTGCAGTGAGTGACACAACGATGTTGAAGAAATGATACTGTTCGTCCCGCTATAAAAGATCTAAACTGGATTGTATCACCAACTAGAAATCGGCAACTTTGAACTGGTAACAGCAACTTCCTACCACGCCGTCCACCCGCCATCGATGACCAGGTTGTGGCCAACCACATGACTGCTTGCATCGCTGGCAAGGAAAACAATTCCGCCTCGCAACTCGGTTTTATCGCTCATTCTTCCAATAGGATTCAACTGCTGAAACCGCTCAAGGAACAAGCCCTGGTGACCATTAAAAATACCACCGGGCGTTAAAGCATTTACCCTGACGCCTTTTTCGGCCCATAAGGTTGCAAGGTATTTTGTGAGGGCGACAACTCCATGCTTGCTAACACTATAAGCAACGGGTTGAGAAATACCTGTACCTGGATAAATTTTATGATTTGGGCTAACAACGCCATAAAGAGAAGCGATGTTTATTATGGAACCCTTGCCGTTTTGAAGCATATGCTTGCCCACTACCTGGCATCCTAAAAAAGCCCCGGTAAGGTTCACATTCATAATGGCATTCCAGTCTTCAAGAGGAAAATTCTCGAACGAAGCGTCGAAGTTGGCAGATTTGCTCTGGTTGGTAAAACCGGCATTATTAACCAAAATATCTACTCTTCCAAATTCACTTACTACTTCGTTTAATAATGTTTCCCAGCTTTCTTTCTTTGTTACATCACAAAACCCGGCGGTCACGCTTACACCTTCTTTAACCAATGCGTCTACTGCAGCCCCGCATTTTTCAACGTTGAAATCGGCAAGCACAATCTTTGCTCCATGAGCGTGTAACGCAATGGCGTGTTCTGACGCCAATAAGCCGCCGCCGCCTGTTACAATTGCTACCTTTCCAGTCAGATCGAATAAGTTCAATTCGCTCATTTGTTATCCATTAAAAATTCAACAATCTTAAAGTCTATATCCGTATCTATATCCACCGCCCTTTCACGCGGAATCGGAAAGATTTTGCATTTCGCTTTACTCCAGTGTTCGAACTCGTATAACGCACTTTTTTTGACTACATAAGCGGCGGGTGTTAAACTGTACACCGCCGGAGCATCCTGACGTCGTACAATTGGCCGCTCTCCTTTTTTTACAATTTCGGCAAACCCGTTTTCCTTAACTTCCATCATATTGAAGTAAGGATTACGCTCGGGCTCGTAACCAGTGATAACCACATCGGTTCCGGGATCATTGAGTGCCATTTGTATGGCTCCATCTATATCTGCAGATGTTTTTAATGGCACTGTAACATCAAGATCGACCAGATAATCAACAGCGTTGCCTGTAAGTTTTTCATACTCTTCCACAGCATGAATAAACACAGGCCATTTTGAAGCTGTATCACTTGCGAGATCAACAGGGCGCATGAACGGAACGGAAGCACCAAATTGTTTGGCAACTTCCGCTATCGTATAATCGTCTGTAGATATTATTAAGTCTTTGATTAGTGCAGAACCCTTTGCAGATTCAATGGTGTATGCAATTAATGGTTTGCCTTTTAAATTTTTAATATTTTTTCCAGGTACACCTTTTGACCCGCCGCGGCAACAAATGGTTGCTAATATCATTTTTAATTAAGTAGGGGTTGAAATGAATCAAGGTTCACAAAAACCGAATTTTCTGCCGAATACTTCGCAGCAAGAACAAGTTTAAGGCTTTCAATTCCTTCGTTTAGCCCGGTTAAACGAGGATCGGTTCTGTTTTCTAAAAAAGACCGCATAATTTCTATAAACCTGCTGTTTCGTTCGTATCCGGAATAAGTAAAGGTTTCTTCCGTTTTTTCTTTGTTAATCCACCTGACATTGCTTTCAGCAAGGTTCCAGAAAAGGGTTCCATTATAGCCGGTTATCATGCAATTCCTCACCAGTTTCTGCTGCAGGTAGTCTAAATGAATGGTTCCGGTTGCGCCATTATTAAAACGGAGAAGTACATCCGACACGTCTTCAGTTTCGATCTCCAATGCTCCTGAGTGGCTGTACTGGCAAGCTATATTGCTTACTTTACCAACCAGCCACAATAAATAATCAAATTCATGCACAAGGTCGAGCATAACTCCACCTCCTGTTTCTTTCTTTGCACTCATGCCAGCGCGGTAATCCTGGTGAGGTCGCCAATCCGGCAAATATTGGCCTACGACCGCATTAACTGATACAATTTTACCTATTACATCTTCGTCAAGTAACTGCTTTACTTTTTGTAAGCCTGGATCAAAATGCAAATCGTATCCAACAACCACTGTATTGGAATAAGATTTTGACAATAACAATATTTCGTCAATTCCAACTAAGGAATGACTGACAGGCTTTTCGATGTAAATGTTAGGAATTCGAGCCTCAAGCAAGGCTTTGACAGGAGAAATATGTAACGAAGTTGGCGTGCAAACAATTGCAGCATCAAAACGGGAGGAGGATAATGCAGAATGCAGGGAAGAAAATACGGGCAGGAAAGAAAATTCTTCAGGTAAATTACCGGAACGACTGACTATCGAAACCTGGTTGTAACCTAAACTAAGAATATTACGTAAATGCCTCAGCCCTATGGAACCAAGGCCAATAAGAATAATTTTCAAAGAAATGGATTAATGCAAAAATTAAATAAGCGGTGAAAGATATTCAACCGGGAACTCGACTATCATGACCTGGTCGAGGCTCTCTAACTTAACAAATACTTTTTTCTTGCCGCCTTTTAGTACGGTGCCCGTAGTATCCATAAAAACACCGTGGTTAACTTTAATTCTTGTATTCTCGTCTAAAGAGTTTAATGATTGAACTGATATGGAGGCTTCCTTCTCGGAAAGGTACTTTTTAATGATGTCAATTTCCTCATCTCTTATTATAGCCGGCTTCCCAACATAATATACAAAATTCAATATTCCATCAGTCATTAAAACCTGTGTTCTTTCGCTATCATTTACCCGAACAAACACATAGGAGGTAAATAAAGGTTCCTCAATTATCTTTTTACGATCGCTCCATTGTTTTTCTATTTTTCTAAGCGGGCACCAGCATTCAACTCCCTTTTGTTCTAATACCCTGCTTACTTTTTTTTCCCATCTTGGTTTGGTATAAGCGGCAAACCATTTCTTACCATTTTCCATAGTTAACTATTCAATCATTCTTATAGCTTCGCCACCTCACTCCCATGTATAAGGCAGGAATAACCAAATTGTAAAAATATGTGGTAAAACGTTAATTAATCCTTCTTCCCAAATCCTCCCAACAGGTTTCCTAAGAAACCTTTCTTTTTCTCCTGAATGTAATAACCATAACCGTAGCCATAGCCATATCCGTAGCCATAACCGTAGCCGTAGCCGCCGTAGCCGTATCCGAACGAAGTATCATTCTTAATACCGTTCACCACCAGGGCAAGACTTTTAATTTTCTTCTCTTTGTTTAGTTTTTCAACAAAAGGAATTACCGCTTTTGAAGAGTATTTATGACGAACAATAAACATGGTAAGATCTGCATACTTCTCTAACAATAATGCATCAGTTACCAGCCCAATAGGCGCAGTATCAATAATGATTACGTCGAAATTGTTACGCAGGTATTCCATTAAACTGGCGGTTTTCGAGCTTAACAATAACTCTGCAGGATTTGGAGGAATTGGACCAGAACTGATTACGTGAATGTGTTCATGGCCCGGAACCTTTTGAATAATGTTCTCAACGGGAATGTCTTTAATAATATAATTGGAAATTCCGTACTCGCCCGGAACATTAAGGTATTTACTCAACTTCGGTTTACGAAGGTCGAACTCCAAAATCACCGTCTTGGCACCCGTAATTCCCATACTACTTGCCAGGTTTAACGAAACGAAACTTTTACCCTCACCACTCATGAAGGAAGAGACAAGAATTGTCTTGACCGACTTTTCAGCCCCCATGTACTGGATGTTAGTACGGATAAGTCGGAACTGTTCTGATATAGGCGTACGACTCTTATTGTCGATTACGATATTCTTTTTGTTTTTTTCATGAGCAAGTTCCCCTAAGATTGGAACAGTTGTGCCCTCTTCTATTTCCTTACGATCGTTTAATTTATTATTGAAAAAATCTCTCAATACTAGTATCAGGGTAGGTATAGCTAATCCGATAAGAATGGCAAATAATTGTATTTGCGCCCCTACCGGTCTAACCACTCCTGTATTAAATGCACTATCCACGATACGGGTATTATTAATATTTGAGGCAAGTGAAAGCTGCGATTCTTCCCTTTTTTGTAACAGGTATAAATACAGCGTTTCTTTTAAATTCATTTCCCTTGAAATATTCACCAACTCCCTTTCCTTACCTGGTAATCCTGCAATCTTATTTTCTATATCTCCATAGGTGCTTTGCACCTGGTTTAAATTGGTATTGAACCCGCTTTTAAGAACGCGAAGGTTTCGCACCATATTTTCCCGTATATCCTTTATCTGGTCAGTGAGATTGGCAACAATAGGATCAGCGGCTGTACTTCTTAAAGCCATTCTTTGCTTTTCCTGGATTAAGGTGTTGTGGGTTGTAATTAAAGAAAGTAAAGTAGGCTCGGAAATGCCTAAACCAGACGGTATAGCTTCAGTTTCTGAGCCTTTAGTAGCAGTAAGATAGTTCTCCAAAGATTCTAAAACCTTTATTTGTGCCACCTGTTCTGCCTTCTTATTATCTACAATTACAGCCTGGCCCAAATATGAGTTCGCTTCCTGCGAAATTGAATTTATTTTATTGGTAGTTTTAAACTGCTGCGCATTCAACTCAACTCGATTTAACTCGCGGGCTACGGTGTCAATTCTTCCATTCAAAAAGCTAATAGTTCGAATGCTCGCGATGTTTTTATCATCAAGGCCAGCACCGTTGTAAACATCAATCAGCTTGTTCACAATCATTATAGCACGTTCCGGTATCTCATCGAGCATTGATATTTCAATTATACCACCCATGTCGTGTGTTAGCCTTACATCTACCGCTCCTTTATATTTTTTTGTTTCCTGTTCTTTATCGGTAAAAAATATTCTATAACCATTGGGATCAATTTTTACGTTGGGATTCCTGGTAATCACCAACTTTCCAAATTCAGTCTTAATAACCTGGTCAAATTCGAAAGTATTGGCCGAGCCACCGTTATTGATAGTAAAGTTTTTTTCTGATATATTAATTTTAAAACCGCTCGGTTTTGCATCCGGGTCTTCTTCAACCACCTTTATATAAACAGGTGATTTATCTCCATAAATTGGTGAAGCTGTAACCCTTCCCTCTTTATATATATTTACATTCAGATGCAGCGAGTCAACCACCCTTCTCATCAAAGAATAAGACCTGATAATATCCATTTCATTCTCGACATCACTATTCTGCGTTAAAACGCCCATCTCCTTTAGAGTCTTGTAATCGGAGTTCCCCCCATCGTCGGTGCTCTTTATGAGTAGGAAAGCCGAAATTTTACTCACCGGCATTGTATACCTTAGGTAAATTTTAGATGCTATAATACAAAGAAGAATGCTGACTATGAACCATGGCAATACCCCGATGATCTTGTATATGAATTTTTTTATGTCAAACTGGGTGTTTGCCGGGGTTGAAAATTCATTTTCTGAGGCATTTACCGGGTAACTCATTTTATTAAATTAAGAAGTTGAAAGTTTCCTTACGCAAACTTATTTTAAAATTGTTATAGTAATCGCAATCAAACTGGCAACAGTTGCCAGGATGGTTGAAATACGGGAAAAATCTTCAAACTGGCTTTTTGACTTTTCAGCCTCAACATAAACCACATCATTTCTTTCCAAATAGTAATACCTGGAAGTAAAAACGTTCTTATTGGTAAAGTCTAAAGTTCCTATTTCCCGAACGCCACTACTGTCCCTGATTACCCGCACGTTAGTACGACGGCTATAGTTAGTCATATCGCCGCTGTGTCCTAATGCTTCTAACACCGTGACCTTTTCATTTGGAACTAAGAAACTACCTGGTACCTTAACCTCTCCCAAAACAGTAAACCTGAAATTTGTAAATCTTACTGAAACTAAAGGATCTTTTAAATATTTCGCGACTTTTTCCTTTAACCTATCCTTAAATTCTTCTTTTGTAAGACCAGCAGCCCTTACTTTTCCGATTATCGGGAATTCAACGTCACCATTATTATCGACAAGATAGCCACTACCACCAGACGAGGAAGTTGCAGAATTAGGTGTAGTAGAATAAGTATTTAACAAAGCTGTAGTAGTTTCATTAGCACCGGCTATTTTTATTTCTAAGATATCATCGGGCATAATTACAGCCTGCGGCTTTTCTATTTCAGGAAGATGAACTACAGATGAATCAGGTAAATTACTAAAATACTTCAGGTTTTTTGCAGGAATACAGGAACCAAAAAAGCAGAGGAAAACAACACTACCCAATAAACCCGCGACATTGTCTTTGTAAATTTTTTTAATAGTAAACAGGTTTTCTTCTAACTTTTTAAACATAAAGTACCGGATAATTTTGATGAAATACTGGTTGTTGAAAGAACGTCAGACTGTAGCAAACATTGTGAAAAGCCTGAAATAACCCCCAAACAAAATTCAAAAGTAAATTTTTGAATACGAATTAGCAAAGGAAAATAAAAAAGGATGCCTTTTTAGACATCCTTTATAAATTAATTACGTATAATTTAATTTCAATACAACGAGATCTTTTCAATGCCAGCTTAAACTGAATAAACAGAACGCTAAAGAAAAGTGCCACAAAGAGCAAAATGATGAACGAAATGCGTCGCAACAAAAGCTCCCACGGAGTTATTAGTTTGTATCAAAACAACATTATTCCTGCTAGTTGTGAGTAGCAAGGCCCTCAGGTCTTACAATCATATCTTTTATTACATTAGAAGCTTCATTAATGTAAATGTCGGATTTAAGGTTTTTCAACCAGTTTTTATATCGTTCACCTTTGTCTTTGTCAACGTTATTGTATTTGGCTTCATCTGATTTCAGACCTTCGAATGGCATCTCTATGGTTAATTTCGCAAGACTGTCATTTTGCTTAACCGTAGCCTTTATTGCCTTTTGCTCTTCCTTATATTTTGCAAGGTTTAAACTGTAAGTTTTGTCGTTTTGCTTGGCAAGCCAGATAGCATTGTTATTAATCAGGTTAAAGTTTACGTTATTTTTTACTCTTTCGCTGCTTTTAGCTTTTAAGGCTGAAACATCGTAATTGCCGGTCCATTTTGTGTAATTGGTTTTCTCAATTTCATCCCACGGCATTGCATTTTCGTTGTCTTTCTCCCTGAATTTAAGGTATTCATATTCGTCGGGTAAAACAATATCAGGGGTCACTCCTTTTAACTGTGTAGAACCACCGTTGATCCGGTAAAACTTTTGGAGGGTAAGTTTAATAGCACCAAACTCTGTTCTGCCTGTAAAAAGATCTAAGGGCCGGCCGAATGGAATATTGCGCTGTACCGTTCCTTTTCCATAAGATGAAGAACTTCCGATGATTACCCCACGACCATAGTCCTGTATGGCTGCGGCAAAAATTTCGGAGGCTGAAGCACTAAATTCATTCACCAAAACGGTAAGCGGGCCAGTATATAAAACTGTTTTATCATTATCTTTCAAAACTGTTGGGCGTCCCTGCCTGTCTTTTACCTGAACAATGGGACCGTCGGGGATAAACAAACCTACCATTTCGACAACTTCCGGTAAATAGCCACCACCATTGTTTCTTAAGTCCATTACTATTCCATCTACCCCTTCAGCTTTCAGCTTTTCAATTTCCCTTGCAACGTCCAGGGCGCAACGGTGACCATCGGGCTTTTCGTAATCGGCGTAAAAATCGGGTAAATATATGTAGCCGATTTTTTCTTTTCCTTTAATGATCGCACTTCTTACATACACCTCGTCCTGTACGATTTCATCACGAATGATTGAAACGACCTGGAGTGTTCCATCTTGTTTTTTTAAACTCAACCTTACTTCAGTACCCTTATTTCCTCTTATTATCTTTACAGCATCCTCTACAGCAAGCCCTGTTAACTCTACCGGTTCATCTTTGCCCTGGCCAACCTTAGCCACGATATCTCCTACCTGTACCTGTCCACTTTTCCATGCAGGGCTTCCGGTAAGAAGACTTGCTACCTTGATATTTCCATCTTCCTCTTTAAGCGAGGCACCAATTCCATAAAACTTGCCGCTCATTTGTTCATCAAATGATCTTTTTTCAATTGGCGGAAAGTAATCAGAGTGAGGATCCATGTAAGAAGTGATGGTATTGATGAACAAGTTAAACCGGTCGTCGTCAGTAAATTTCAACTTCAACCGGTCGAAATTCTTGTCCATTATTTTACCCACTTTCTCTCTTGCCTCTTTTTCAAGCTCAGCATTTGTTTTTACGACAAAATCTTTTTTATCCTTATTTTTCTCACGTTGGTCCAGAAGGTCATTGTACCTTTCGAGTGTTAAAAATTTAAGCTTCTTCCTCCACATTTCTTTTCTTTGCTGTTCGGTAGCTGGAAAACTTAATTTACTTCCATCCACTACAATTTCTTCATTGACAGAAAAATCGAAAGGTTTAACAAGAAGCTCTTTATAAATTGCCACTACCTCCTGCATTCGCCTGGTATATACTTCATTAACTCCCGGCACAAACTGCATCGCAGAACCATGAATTTCGTCGTCAATAGTATTCTCATACTTTTTAAGTGAATTAATATCAGACAGGAGGAAAATATTTTTATCCGGATCAACAGAAGCTAAGAATTTCTTAAAGATCTGCTGGGAAAAGTTGTCATTAATCGTTTTAGGATTGTAATGATTTTGTTCAATAATAGTTCCTAAAGTTGTTAAGATTTTTTGTTGCGAAGGCAAGGTATTACCGTTCCCTCCCTGCGACTGAAAAGCCCAAAAAATACCGGCAAACAAAACAACGAGCACTACTGGCAGTACTTTGCGTTTTAGCATAAATTGAAATATTTTTTTCATTCGTATCAAAAATAGAGTAAAAACACTTTTAATAAAGTTTCAAATTTTATCTTAACAAAAGGTTTTACCCGCACTGGTATTATTATAATACTAACTAACGAAGAAGAGCTTTTGTTGTCTTAGAATACTAAATTCTATAAAAAGATGAAAACGGCATGCCAAACGGTAAAATTAACACAAAGGCTTATTGACAAAGCGTAAAAAAAGAAGTATTTTAACTCCTAACTTATGAGAATTTATGAAGAAGCCTTTACTTTCCTTCCTGTTTATTTTAACTTTTTACGAATGTTTTACCCAATACAACCCGCCTATAAGCAGGAGTCGCTTCTATAATAACAAATACTCCACCTTTCCGATAAAACCTGGTGATATTCTCCTTTACTCGGTGAGCAAAGACAGCCAGCTTTTCAACCTGATACTAACAGTTAAGAAATTTGGTAGCGAGATTAATTTTGATTTTAATAGGCCCGATAAATTTTCTACCGGCAATATTAACATAGAAGCCCAGGCAGTAAATGAAGGAATTAGATATGGAAGTCCGTTTGATAGCAGCGTGAAGAGTTTACCAAGGGGGAGTATGTTTTGGTTAAGCAAAAAAAACTATGTTGAGCTAGTTGAAGACTTGGCGAGCACGCTCGACACCGGTAACGGTGAGGAAGATTTTGTAAGGAAAAACACAAGCACTATAAAAATTAATTACAAAGGCAGGGAAAAAATAATAACTGTTTATAATGTTGTGAACAAAGCGGGAAAATTTAAAAAAGAAATGGCGGTTTTGACAGACGAAAGAAATCCTTTGATAATAAAAATGGATGCTGGATGGACATTTACTTTAAAAGAAGTTAGATAATTTGCTTTTTGAACTAGTTTTCTTTCTATTTTTGCAAACCAAATTAAAACGGAGATCGTAGCTCAGTTGGTTAGAGCGTCAGTTTGTGGCACTGAAGGCCGTGGGTTCGAAACCCATCGGTCTCCCTTAAACTAAGCCTTGTTGCAACAAGCAACAAGGCTTTTTTATGTAATCAAACTAGAACTCAATGAATTGGATGTTTGTTTTAATTCCTCTTATTTCTGCATTTATTGGTTGGTTTACAAACTGGATAGCAATCAAAATGCTATTTCACCCCCGCGAACCTAAAAAAATATTTGGTATTACCTTCCAGGGAATTTTTCCGAAAAGACAAAAACAGTTTGCAATGAAATTAGGTAAACTGGTAAGTAAAGAACTCTTGTCTTTTTCTGACCTTGAACAAAAGATATCTGATCCTGCCAATGTTGAAAAACTAATGCCTGTGCTTGAAGTGCATATTGAAACATTTCTAAAGGAAAAACTACCCGTGCAAATTCCTATGCTAGGTATGCTGATCGGAGAAAAGACAATTTCACAGGTGAAGGGTGTTTTTATTAAAGAGCTGGAAGAACTGTTTCCTGTTTTGATGAAACAGTATATGATAACGCTTGAAAGTGAACTGGATCTTGAAAAAATTGTTATTGAAAAAGTAGGCAACTTTTCGTCGGATAAATTGGAAGATATACTGAACCAAATTATGTCTACCGAGTTTAGATTCGTGGAAATTATTGGAGCCGTCCTCGGCTTTATCATTGGCTTAGTACAAGTTCTCATTACTATAGCTACTATGTAGTCAGCAGCCCGCCACATTTATTTTGATTAACCTATTTTAACCACGTTTTTACCGTTTATTACTATTTTTTAACCTTTCCTGAAATTATGAGAAGGATCTTTAACGGTGAAAATGCATTATTATGAATAAATTATTACTTACATCACTACTCTTTATTTCCGTTGGTGTATTTGGTCAGGCACCTGGTGGAGCAGGTGCCCGACGTCCTGCAGGGGCTGCCGGGCAAAATATGAATATGGGCCACTTGTACGGAAAAGTGGTTGACAACAAAACGGGGAAGGGAGTAGA
Organism: Segetibacter sp.; assembly: GCA_028288485.1. GTDB lineage: Bacteria > Bacteroidota > Bacteroidia > Chitinophagales > Chitinophagaceae > Segetibacter. The sequence continues at coordinate 27,234 of JAQBNO010000124.1, read as the reverse complement.
TGGAGTCTCAGTCCAATTACTTGGAAACAGGCCGGGCAGGCCCGACTCGTCAGCCAAACAAGGACCTGTTACTTTAAAAGCCGCTATTACCACTGCCAAGGGAGAATTTAGCCTTGACAATTTACCGGTAATGGGAAACTTCACCCTAAGACTTTCCGCTATTGGTTATAAAGCAATTGAACAAAAAGTTTCTTTCGGAATAAAGATGGGTGGCGGCCAGGGTGACGGTGGCGGTAATCAAATGATGAACATGATCGACAAGGATCTTGGCAACATCAAAATGGAACAGGACGCTGCAAACCTGGGAAATGTTACCGTTACTTCAACAAGGGCAATGTTTGAAATGGGGGTTGACAGGAAGATATTTAATGTTGACAAAAACTTAACCAGTTCGGGACAAACGGCTACAGAAGTAATGAAAAGCATTCCTTCCTTAAGTGTTGATATCGACGGTAATGTTACCATGAGAAATGCAACACCGCAACTATTTATAGATGGCCGTCCTACTACCATGACTATGGATCAAATACCGGCTGACATAATCGACCGTGTAGAATTGATCACCAACCCTTCAGCAAAGTTTGACGCTTCTGGCGGCAACGCCGGTATTTTGAATATCGTTCTCAAGAAAAACAAAAGAACCGGTTACAATGGAGGAATTCGTACAGGTATCGATTCTCGCGGGAAAGTGAATATTGGAGGGGACTTAAATTTAAGGGCCAATAAGATCAACTTTTTTGCAAGCGGGGTTTACAACCAACGTAAATCCAAATCTAACTCGACAAACGACCGTACTAATCTTGATAAGGGTGTAGCAGCCAGCCGGGTTTACCAAACCGGGAACCCGATTAATGACGGTTATTTTGCTTTCATACGCGGAGGTTTTGACTACCTGATCGACAATAGAAACACAGTTACTTTAAGCGGAAACTACAACCGTGGTAATTTCAAAAACCAGGACTTTCAACGGGTCGACTCTTTTCTAATTCAGGATCCAAGTTATAACCTCGTTCGGCAGAACAGCGAAGGAAACTTCAAGAATTTAGGTTCGCAATTTAGCTTCAAGCACAATTTTGCAAAAACCGGCCATGAACTTACTGCTGACGCCAATTACAACTATAGCAAAAACGAAAACCTAAACTTCATAAACACCCAAACATATCTGCCTCCTTATATATTCAAACGGTCGCCTGTATTACAACAATCTCTTGGTGAGGGAAAAACAAAGAACTGGACCATTCAATCCGATTACGAAAATCCAATAGCAGAAAACCAGAAGCTCGAATTGGGAGTTAGGGCTACCATCCGCAATAACGAAAGCGTTAATAATCAGTTCTTTTTTAGCGATTCAAGCAGAAAATACGAGCTTTCACAAGGTATAAGCAGCAGTTACAGGTTTTCAGACAAAGTGTATGCTGCCTATGGAACATATAGCTTAAAATTAGAGAAATGGAATTACCAGCTTGGTTTAAGAACAGAAAGTTCAAACTATAACGGATCTACTATTGGAAAAAATGAAAACGGCGACGATTCTCTTGCCTCTTTTAACGTAAACTTCCCGCTGTCACTCTTCCCAAGTGCTTTTGTTACGTATAAATTGTCCGACAAAGAAGATCTTCAGTTGAACTATTCCCGCAGAATTAACCGCCCAAATTTCTTCCAGTTAATTCCGTTCCCCGATTACTCCGATCCGTATAACCTGAGCGTTGGTAACCCGGCTTTAAAGCCTGAGTTTACAAACTCTTTTGAAATTTCCTATAATAATAACTATAAAAGGGGCGCGAACTTTTTGGCAAGCACTTTTTTTAAGCATAATACAAACCTCATAACCAGGTATCAATATTACGATGTTAATCCTGATACCGCCCATCACTACTCTAGCAGCGACAGCGTTTTGTACAACACTTTCATCAATGCAAACAATAGTTTCACTTTTGGGATTGAACTAACCAACAGGATGCCCGTAACCAAATGGTGGGATATGACTTTAAACTTCAACCTGTTCAACTCGAGAATAAACGTAAATGATCCTAAGCTTGAGAATATCTCTAATAAAAGAACAAGCTGGTTTGTAAAAATGAATAACAGTGTAAAGATTATGAAAACCCTTGCTTTGCAATTGTCGGGAGACTATTACGCAAGAACCGTATTACCACAGGCAGGCGGTGGCGGCGGTGGACGTGGCGGCGGAGGCGGTGGCGGCGGATTTGGCGGCGGCCCGGTAGCTACCGCACAAGGATACATCAACCCACGTTATTCATTTGATATCGCAATCCGTAAAGACTGGACCTGGAAAGGTGGAAACAGCGCAGCCCTTACGTTAAGCATGAACGACTTCTTAAGAACCCAATTATACAGCACTTATTCCGAGTCACCTTTTTTGGTGCAAACGTCAGTGCGCAGAAGAGACCCGCAGGTTTTGAGAGTTAACTTTGCCTACCGTTTTGGCAAGTTTGACCTCAACCTGTTGAAAAGAAAAAATAACAAAGCTGACCAGGGCGGTGGAAACGATATGATACCACAATAACTATCAAAAAGCATATTTCGATATGGAAAAGGTCGCTTATTCTAACAAGCGGCCTTTTTACATTTCGGCTCATATTAATTTTAGTTTTTTTAATGTTCGACAAACATTCACCCTTTTGTAAACATCGTCCCCAGCGGCCGTGCGGCTACTTGTACCCCACACATTTATTCATCGTCTTGTCTGCCTGCAACATGTCACCGAACAGTTTCTTTATAACTGTTCAAATAATTTAATTATTTTACTTTAGAAGGGTTTACGCATCCTGCTAATTTTTAAACAACGAAGAATGCCAATCACAACACATGCAGAACTTGCCGGGATAAAAAAAATAAGTGAAGCGGTTGCAATAACACTAAAAGAAATGCGGGAATATGCGAGACCCGGTATGACTGCAAAAGCATTAGACGATTTTGGCGGAAGTATTCTGAAGAATTTTGGTGCTAACTCTGCGCCAAAACTTAGCTATAACTTCCCGGGCTGGACCTGTATAAGCACTAATAACGAAGTAGCGCACGGTATTCCTTCTGAAAATAAAATTCTACAAGAAGGTGACCTGGTAAACATAGATGTTTCAGCAGAACTGGAAGGCTTCTGGTCAGACAATGGAGGATCATTTGTATTAGGCGAAGACATAAATAACCACAACGTCTTAGTTAAGGCTTCAAAAAGCATCTTATTTAACGCCATTAGGCAAATAAAAGGCGGAGTAAAAATTGCAGACATCGGCCGGTTTATTGAAATGGAAGCCAAAAAATCAGGGTACCGGGTTATCAGGAATTTAACCGGGCACGGTGTAGGAAGAAGCCTGCACGAAGAGCCATACGACATAGCTTGTTACTACGACAAATCAAACGTAAAACGTTTTCGAAAAAATTCAATCGTTGCAGTAGAAACTTTTATTTCTACAAAATCGACTAATGCAATAGAAATAAGCGACGGCTGGACTTTAGCAGGCCAAAATGGTGGATTTGTAGCACAGCACGAACATACAATTATGGTAACAGATTCTGAACCGATTATTTTGACAGAGGCAAATCAAATCTGGAACTAAAAGTTTGGTTCGATTAACTGTAAGATCAAATGCTGTTTAAAATACGGGCTTTCTATACTCTTCCTAATTTCCACTCTTGCCTTCGAGCATAGGAACGAAGGAAAAATTATCGAACCTTTCTTCACTGTAACTCCCGTCTGCCAGTTTAGTTAGTCGCAGCATTTGCTGGAAAGGTCCAAGATCGACCGGTATTACCATGAGTCCGCCTGTTTTTAGTTGCGCTACCAGTTTCGGGGGAACATATGGGGCGGCTGCCGTGATAATTACCTTATCAAATGGTGCATAGGTGGGCAGGCCCTCGAAACCGTCGCCGTAGAAGAATTTGATGTTGGGGTACTTTGCTTTAAAAATGAAGCCCTTATTCAGCTCGTATAACTTCTTTTGCCTTTCGATCGTGAACACCTTTGCTCCCATTTCGGCTAAAACTGACGCCTGGTAAACGCTTCCTGTTCCAATCTCCAAAACTTTGTCGTAAGGTTTTATTTCTAACAACTGGGTTTGGTACGCAACGGTATAAGGTTGAGAAATGGTTTGCCCTTCGGCAATTGGAAAGGCGCGGTCTTCGTAAGCAATTTTGTCAAAAGCGGAATCAAGAAAGAAATGTCGTGGAATATTGTTAATGGCAGTAAGCACATTCTCATCAGTAATGCCCTTGGTCCTTAGCAGGTCAACGAGCCGTTTTCTTAATCCTTTGTACTGGTATGTGTCTACGTAGTTTTTCATTCCGGCTGTAAAATTACTTAATCAGAATGAGAGCAGCTACTTTCAATTGAGAATGAGCTCGGGTGTGTACAATAAAGATGGCGGATTAAATTAATAAACATGAACAATAAATGAATTGGTAACAATGCCGGTTCAACCTCTTTAGAACTAACTATTGCTGGTTTTTCAAACGCAAGAACGCAAAGTACCGCCAAGAAGACGCAAAGAAGAGGCGTTTCCTTTGCGAAACTTCGCGTGTCTTTCTTTGCGCCCTTTGCGTTATAACATTGGCTGTAAAAAAAGCGCAGTAAATACTTGCCGTACAAGGGAGTGACACAACGATGTAGCATGTTTATTCTAAAGGCTGTAACAAAAACTACAACCAACAGTAATGAAAAAGGCTGCCTTTTATAAGCAGCCTCTCTTTTATCAACTACGATAATTACTTAAGTTTCAAATCGCTGATGATAGCTTGTATCTTTTCATCCATTTTCTTTTCTGTCTCTTCAAATTTCCCGACACTTTCCATCGGCGTTTTTACACTGAAATAGAACTTAATCTTAGGTTCAGTTCCACTAGGCCTTGCAGAAATCTTTGAACCGTCTTCAAGCACAAACTGCAACACATTGCTTTTTGGCAATTGTATATCCCAAACGTTTCCCGACTGCAGGTTTTTACCAACCTGCAACTGGTAGTCGAGCAATTGAGTAACAGGCGTTCCTGCGATAGTAGTTGGCGGATTGTCGCGAAAACCTTGCATCATTTCAGCAATTTCCTCTGCTCCACGCATACCTTTTTTAGTAATAGAAATAAGTGACTCTTTGTAATAACCGTACTGCACATACAGGTCTACCAGTTTTTCGAATAAACTGCGGCCCTGGTTCTTTTCGTAGGCTGCCATTTCGCTGAGAATAGCAACGGCGGATACAGCGTCTTTGTCGCGAAGTTTATCACCAATACTTAAACCGTAGCTTTCTTCACCACCAATAATATAATCTTCTTTACCCAGCTTTTCGGTGATAAGCTCGGCAATCCATTTAAAGCCTGTCAGCACGTTGTAACAGGTAACGCCATTTGCTGCAGCTATATCATCTATAAGATTGGTGGTAACAATCGTTTTAATAACCATATCGGTCGGCTTTGCAATACCCTTCGCCTTGCGGGCTTCAATCATATAGTTGAAAGCAAGAACAGCGGTTTGGTTACCATTCATTAACACCCACTCCCCTTTCGGGTTTTTTATGGCGATACCTACACGGTCGGCATCAGGGTCAGTTCCAAGCAAAATATCGGCGTCGAGTTCTTTTGCTTTTTGAACGCCCATGCTCATCGCTTCACTCTCCTCAGGGTTTGGATAGACAACAGTAGGGAAATTTCCATCTACAACTGCCTGTTCTTCTACAACTGAAACATTGGTAAAACCAAAGCGCTCCAATACCTGTGGAACCAGGGTAATGCCGGTACCGTGAATAGAAGTATAAACGATCTTCAGATCTTTTTGCTTTTCGATTACCTCGGGATAGATGCTGAGACCTTTCACCATATCAATAAAAGCTTCATCCATTCCCTTACCCAGGATTGAAATATTTTCTTCTCCCCCGCTCCAAAGCACCTCATCAACGCTTTTGATGGCGTCTACTTCTATAATTACATTGTTATCGTGCGGCGGTACTAACTGTCCACCGTCGTTCCAATACGCTTTGTATCCATTATATTCTTTCGGGTTGTGTGAGGCAGTAAGAACAACACCGGCCTGGCAACCTAAACGACGTATGGTAAAAGACAGCTCAGGAGTAGGCCGCAGGTCTTCGAAGAGGTAAACTTTTATTCCGTTTGCTGCAAAAACGTTTGCGGTAGTTTCGGCAAAGAAGCGACTGTTATTGCGGCAATCGTGCGCAATAGCTACTTTAATTTCAGCGTTTCCATATACCTTTTTCAAGTAGTTGGCAAAGCCCTGCGTTGCCATACCGATTGTATATTTATTGATGCGGTTGGTTCCAACCCCCATGATACCTCTTAATCCACCTGTACCAAATTCAAGACTACGGTAAAAGGCCTCGGCAACATCATCTGCTGACGATTCCTGCAAACGTTTGATTTCATCTTTGGTTGCCTGGTCATAATTTCCATTCAACCATACATTTACTTTTTCTAAAATTGCAGCATCCATATGTTTTAAGCTTTTAGTTTGAAATACATAATTATGATACCAACATTCGAAACCCCATTTGATCGTCGTTGCTTCGAAGTTATCGGAACCGTTCAAGGGCAACACAGTGATGGAGGAAGTTACAGGTTGCTGCTTACAGCGTTGCCAGTTACCTGTTACTTGTTACCAGCATTCCTGTTTTCGTTTATGGCCTGTTATCAGTGGTCTGTCATCAAATTGCGAGGCAAGTTTAAGAATATTTAATGATTAAAGCGTTCAAAAATACAACCTTATATATTTTTATCCCGTACGTTTGACAAATGAAGGACAGGTTTGTAGTAAAAGGATGGCAATCAGGACTTTGTTTTTTCGTAGTTTCAATCCTTCCCTTTTATGCATTTCCCCAGGATTCGGTGCTTTTAAATAAAGTATCGTTTGCTTCGAAAAACAGCATTGCGACTTTAAGAATTGATTCACCGGGAATCAACGGAGTAGAAAAGACACAAAATTGGTCGAATAAAACCAGAGTCAAGATGGTTGCGACCGGGAACATTATGGGTTATGGCGGGGCCATGGTTGGGTTGTATGCTGCATGGTACAGCCATTACCCGCAAACTCATTTTCATTTTTTCGACGACAACTACGAATGGAAACAGGTTGATAAAGTTGGACATGCATACAGTGCCTACATTGAAAGTTACGCCAGCATGGAAATGTGGCGCTGGGCTGGAGTAAGCCGAAATAAACGGATTTTGATTGGCGGTTTAAGTGGAGTTGCTTACCAAACCATTATTGAAACACTCGATGCATTTAGTGTCGGTTGGGGCTGGAGTTGGGGAGACTTCGGAGCAAATGTATTTGGGAGCGGTTTACTAGTAGGCCAGGAACTGGCGTGGAACGATCAAAGGGTGCGGTTTAAGTTTTCGTTTCATAAAAAGAATTATGGTGCGACTGATTTAAACAGGCGTGCCAACGATTTGTACGGCAAAAGCCTTGGTGAAAGAATGATCAAAGACTACAATGGCCAAACCTATTGGCTAAGCGCAAATCTCAAATCTTTCCTTCCAAACAGCAACCTGCCTTCCTGGCTTGGAGTCGCAGTTGGATATGGCGCTGACGGGATGTTTGGCGGCGAAAGCAATGTAGGAAAAGATGATCTCGGAAATATAACTTTCGACAGGAGAGACATTCAACGATACCGGCAATTCTACATTTCTCCCGATATCGATTTTAGCAAGATCAAAACCAAAAGCAAGCTTGTAAAGATCGCATTCGGCTTCTTAAATGCGTTTAAGTTTCCTGCGCCTTCTATCGAGTACAATTCTAAAGGGAAGCTCGTTTTTAACTTTATTCATTTTTAGATCGTTCTAAGTGATGAAACTATTCATGGCATAGCCAACCATTCACCTTCTTTAGTTATCATTAATTATGTGAAGTAAAATTTAGCCCGGTAAGCTCCCGCGGTTTATTTCGCTATATTTATCAGTACATATTGCACTAATAAAATAAATTGAAGATCAAACAGGATTTATGGCATCGAAAAGTTTTTTAAATACGGCTATTTCGGTATTGTTAATAGCAACGTTTAGCTCAGCGAATGCACAATTTGATACAACTGCGCTCTCAATAAAATTGATCCAATCAAGGGAAAGGCTTGGAAAGGATGTGGCTTTTGTCTTGTTCAAAGACGGGAAGGTGCTGTACAAAAAAGAAATGGGCAGTTTTAATATTAAAACGCAAAGACCAATCGGTGCAAGTAGTCAGTGGCTTACCGCCGCATTGTTAATGACCTTTATCCAGGAAGGAAAGCTATCACTAGACGATAAGGTTAGTACTTACCTGCCCATTTTCACCAAACATTTTAAAAGCTTTATCACTATCCGGCACTGTTTAACTCACTTTACGGGGATTCAGTCTGAACAAGGGGTGACGAAGCTTTTACAAAAGAACAAATTCAAAACCCTTGAAGAGGAAGTGAACGAATTTGCGTCGAGAAGAGATATTCAAACCAATGCCGGGGAAGAGTTTCGGTACAGCAATATCGGGTTCAGTATTGTTGGAAGAGTGATGGAAGTGGTTTCTAAAAGAACGTTTGACCGGCTGATGCAAGACAGAATTATAAGATTGACAGGAATGAAGAACACGACCTTCTCGAGCGAAGATTATAACGACGCTGTTAATCCTGCCATCGGCGCCCGTTCCAGCGCTGCGGATTTGGCTAATTTTCTTTCAATGCTGCTGAACAAGGGAACTTTTAATAATAAACCCGTATTAACCGAAAGTTCAGTTGAAACGCTACATACTTTAACCGCAGAAGCGAGTAAAATGAAGTATGCACCTAAAACAGTTGAAGGACTAAATTATGGGCATGGAGAATGGATCCTCGAAACAAATTCACAAGGTAAAACAACAGCAGTTACCGTTCCCTCTCTCCAGGGAACATGGCCTATGATTGACATCTGCAGGGGATATGCTTGTGTAATACTCACAAAGGAACTGCAGGCCGATCAACCACGGAACCTGTACATTGATATTAAATCTATTATTGATGATGGTATCAGGGGAAGATGCGAATAATGGCATTGGAACCGGTTATATAAGTATTGTTCCATTTATACCAATAAGAAGGATATATATAAAGTTATTTGCATAACTAGCGTTTAATTAGTAATTTAAACCATGTTTATCCTTAACCGAAAATATATCTCCATATGCTTACCGTAGACAGATCAAGATTATTAGACGGCTATATCACCCGCTTTGGCCCCTTAACCAATAAACTAGCAGATTCGTTTGGCTTCCTGCTTGGCCAGATCCAGCAGGACAGCCGGTTTACTGATGATGATACCGGTCGGCGCCAACTTGCATACTGTATGGCAACTTTTAAATGGGAAACAGCACATACTATGAAACCAATCGACGAATTTGGCACCGACGAACGTTTTAACAGGTTGTACGGCCCTCAGACTGCAGTTGGAAAGATGCTTGGGAATACAGAGCCCGGCGATGGTGCCCGTTTTCATGGACGCGGATATGTTCAGTTAACCGGAAGGAGTAACTATCAAAGAGCCGGTAAACTTACGCGGGTTGATCTGCTAAGCGATCCTGACAAAGCAAAAGACCCGGAACTGGCGTACCAAATCGCTATCCAGGGAATGAAAGACGGCTGGTTTACCGGAAGAAAACTTAGCCAGTTCATTAATGAAGAGAAATCAGATTTTGAAAATGCCCGCACTATAATCAATGGCCGCGACAAAGCTGATATTATTGCAAGTATAGCCAGGCGCTACCACGAAATTCTTACCGAGGCTTTATAACCTCACCATCGTCCCCTCCCCTTGCAAAGGAGACGGAGGCCATACCAGAGCCTGTAATTATTCTTTGGTAGTAACAATTTCAGCAGCACAGTCCGGCTCAAAAGCGAATGCTGACGTGGAAGAACAAATGTGTAGAATAATTCTAAAGTGCCGATACTTGTTGCTGCACGTAGAAGGAGTTGGAGGATGAGGATTAATAAACCAACTGGTGTGTCTGCTTCAAAATTCCCATGACAAAGACACTCTGAACGTGCCCCATATTTTCAATCTGGCTTAGCTTATTTACGTGGAAATCGTAGTAAGCGTTCATATCTTCACTCACCACTTTTAACATGAAGTCGAACTCGCCCGAAATGTTGTAACACTCAATCACCTCATTCAATTCCCAGATCGTTTTAATGAACTTATCCCCGGCACTTTTGCTATGTTGTTGTAACGAAACGTAACAGATTACCATCAATCCCTTCTTCACCTTTGTATGGTCGACCAAAGTAGCGTATTGTTTAATTACACCTGATTCTTCCATTCGCTTTATACGTTCATGAACAGGTGTGGTGCTCAAATGCACTTTATCAGATATTTCCTTTACCGTAATACGTGCATTTTCCTGTAGCAAACGTAGGATCGCAAGATCCTTACTATCCAGGATCGTTTTGCCGATAGTCGAATCCTCTTTTTCAGTTGTCTTTACCATGATGAAATGGGCATTTATGCTGTAATAGAATAGGTATTGTTATCTTTTTTCCGAAGTTATCTATATTGGTAGAATATTCCACTAAAGAATTACTTTTGCAAAGCATCTGCCTAAACAGAAAAAGCAGAATAGAGAATAATCAGTACAAGAGACACGCCGTGGCGGGAAGAGAAGATCGAATAAAGAACAAAGGCCCGGCTTAAAAATCACCAAACAATAAATCGCAAAATCAGAAATTCCAAAAATATGTCAACATCAACAAACTCGCAGATTGATTTCAACCTGAAGTACAAAGTAGCCGATATGAGCCTTGCTGCATGGGGCCGTAAAGAAATACGTCTTGCAGAAGCAGAAATGCCCGGACTAATGTCTATCCGTGCCGAGTATGGTCCTTCTCAACCGCTAAAAGGTGCACGTGTGGCAGGTTGCTTACACATGACTATTCAAACAGCCGTTCTTATCGAAACTTTGATCGCTTTAGGCGCTGAAGTTAAATGGAGCTCTTGTAATATATTTTCTACACAGGATCATGCCGCTGCTGCTATCGCTGCTGCGGGTATAGGTGTATACGCGTGGAAAGGCCAAACCAATGAAGATGCTGAATGGTGTATTGAACAAACCTTGTTTTTCGGTAGCGAAGAGCGTCCTTTAAATATGATTTTAGATGATGGTGGCGACCTTACCAACATCGTTTTCGATAAATATCCTGAACTTATTCAACACGTAAAGGGTCTTAGCGAAGAAACGACTACAGGTGTTCACCGCTTGTATGAAAGAATGGAAAAAGGTACATTGCCTATTCCTGCTATTAATGTAAACGACAGCGTTACCAAATCTAAGTTCGACAACAAATACGGTTGTAAAGAAAGTCTGGTAGATTCTATACGCCGCGCTACCGATGTTATGTTAGCCGGTAAAGTTGCCGTTGTAGGTGGTTACGGTGATGTGGGTAAAGGTTCTGCGGCTTCATTGGCTGGTGCTGGTTGCCGCGTTATCGTTACCGAAATTGACCCGATTTGTGCTTTACAAGCTGCAATGGATGGTTTTGAAGTAAAGAAAATGATTGATGCAGTTAAAGAAGCCGACATTATCGTTACTGCTTCAGGCTGCCGCGACTTGATCACCGGAGCACATTTCAAATTAATGAAAGACAAAGCGATCGTTTGTAACATCGGTCACTTCGATATTGAAATTGATGTTGCCTGGTTAAACCAAAATTATGGTCAAACTAAAGATACAGTTAAGCCCCAGGTCGACATTTACAACGTTGATGGCAAAGACATCATCTTATTGGCTGAAGGTCGCCTTGTAAACTTAGGTTGTGCAACAGGTCACCCAAGCTTTGTAATGAGTAACTCTTTCAGTAACCAAACCCTGGCCCAAATTGAACTTTGGACGAACCACGCTAATTACGAGAACAAGGTGTACGTTCTGCCAAAGCATTTAGATGAAAAAGTTGCCCGTCTTCACCTTGCCAAAATTGGTGTTGTTCTGGATGAACTTACCGATGCACAATCAGAATACTTAGGAATAAGCAAAACAGGTCCGTTTAAGCCTGAAATGTACAGATATTAGTAGTTTGACGGTTGAAAGATGACCGTTGACAGATAAGAACCCGCTTTGTAAAAGGCGGGTTTTTTGTTTGTACTAGTATTAACCCTACGAAGAATTTCGCGCCTGAAATCCTCTTTGACAGCGGTAGCAAGTCCTCCTTTTAAGAAGGATTTAGGAGGGTTTTATGTACTAAGCGTTTTTGCTACTATTAAACATTGTTGCGTCGCACTCTTGTACTTTGTGTAATTCTATTCTCCAATTCAAAAAATTTTTAAGAAAATTGGATTACGTAAAATGATTTAATTTTATTTAAAATCTTTTTATGCCCGCAATTGCCAAATCAACGATTTCTGAAAGTGAATACTTTGAAGTTGAAAGGCAGGCACCAAATAAAAGTGAATATTACCGCGGAGAAATATTTGCAATAGCCGCGGCGACGAAAGAGCATAATAAAATCGTCGCTTCTATTATTTCAGCCATAGGACAACACTTGAGAGGAAAAGGATGTTCCTTTTTTCCTAGCGATTTCGCAGGTAAATAATCTTAGTTGATAATAGTACCAATATTTCTTAACCGTGGTACCCTAAACAGAATATTAAAGATCACACCAGCAATAATATGGAAACACAGTCTTTATCAAAAGAAACAAACGATGGCATTTTACTCGAAGCAGAAAGATTTAATCACGACCTCATGCTACAGTTTTCGGAACTGGCCGGTGATTGTAGAGATGAAGACGAATATTTAAATAAAGCCAAAGAATTAATCAATGAAATCAGAAGCCTTGATGCAGAAGAACTGGAAGATGTCTTTTTTGGTTCCATCACAAATACAGCCCCTCTATATAAAACGCTTGATAAACTATTCGCAAACGTTGAACAAGTGGAAAAAATTCCAACTTCTGAAAGACACTATGATTAAATTAATAGCAGCCTTGTCGGGCTGCATTAATTACATCTGTACAGGTGAGCGACATCACCAAAAGGATCGACCAAACAACTGAGCTGCTATGAAAAACTAAGGATCGTTCAGTAAACATCCTTAAACGAGAAGTTAAGCCAGCGGAATAAATAATCTTTCCCTTATTGAAGCTGGCCGCTGCCTTTGAACAATAAGGGAAAAAATTGTCCCTCCATCTTATTACCCTTCAGCACAGGAGGCACCCCCTGTAGCAAAGGTTCATCAGTATCAGAAACTACGCCGTCGGCAAAAGCATTAATCACAAATGCGCGTCTTGGCTCCGAACTTTTATTTTCTCCGGAACCATGCAACGCAAGTGAATGATGAAAAATGGCTTCACCAGCCTTTGCAGGAACAAGCTGCGCATTATCAAATTGCTTTTGCTGCTCCGCAGTTAGAAACTCCCTGATACCATGCAAATCACCGGCAATAACAGGCTTCGGTAACAGTCCCCATTTATGGCTTGCAGGAATATACTGGAGGCATCCGTTTTCAGCAGTTGCATCGTCTAGTGGGCACCAGCAGGTGATGTGTGCAACCGGTTTTGTCCGCGTCCAGTAAGAATAATCCTGGTGCCACGCTACTACCCCACCCTTTTTAGGCGGCTTATAAAAGATTTGATCGTGCCAGAAACGAACCGGCTTATCGTCCAATAGCTGGCTTGCGGCCATAACAAAAGCAGGGTTCCATAATACGTCATGAAGCCCTCTTGTAATACGCCACTCCCCCAAAGCGTGAAAAAGAATGGTTTGCGGATCAGTAGACTCGTTGCTGTTGTATTCGTAAAAAAGCGAATTGTCGTGCCGGGCCGGGTCGATTAACTGGAAAAGCTCCTCCCGCAAAATTGCGAGTTGTTCTTCATTTAACATCCTGATACCAGGCAAATAACCGTTTTCATTAAAAAAATTAACCTGGTCCTTTGAAAGGCGGTATCGATCCCACTCCTCGTCGGTTTTGGGCCAGGGAAACATATCAGAAACCTGTTGATGAAATTCACTTAAGTCTTTTGATTGCATATCGTTAGATTTACTTATTAGCAAAACACCTTTTTATCTGCCATGGCTGGCTTCGCGACCATTAATAGCAAGAGACGCAAATTTTACAATTTTACCTCTTTTAGTTCAGGCCGAAGACCTTCTGGTATTTTATTCCAATTCCTTTATTTTAAAATCTTTCCAACGCACTTTTATACCACCACCGCTATGTATCTGTAATGCGATAAATCCCTCACCCTTTCCAATTTTTTCATCTTTTAAATACACCATCTGGTGGCCGTTTAGCCAGGTAGTTACTTCATCACCGACCGCTTTTATCTTCAACTTATTCCATTCACCTTGTTTCAAATATTTTTCATCTTCAGGTTTGGGTTTTATCAGCCACTCCCTTCCATACGATTCATATATTCCACCTGTATGTTGGTTAGCAGGTGCGACCTCAACCTGCCAGCCACTGATCTTGGTTCCTTCAATCCCCGAACGTATAAAAACGCCGCTGTTACCGTTGGCTTCCTGCTTAAACTTTAGTTCCATAATAAAGTTTTTATATTTCTTGTTGGTCGACAGGTAACCATACTGTTTATCGGGCCCGCTTTCGCAAATTAAATGACCGTCTTCAACATACCATTTTTCTGTTCCATGAATTGTCCAGCCCGTGAGATCCTTTTTGTTAAACAGTTTCGCTTTCTGCGCCCACAGCATCGTAGTAAATAAGGAAAGAAGCAAAAGGAGGAATAAACTTTTCATAATGGATTTTTTGAAGAGATTTCTAAATTATTGAATGATGAAATAATAGCATAAAAAGTTTGTAATAAAAACAGGCTTATTTTATCCGGAATTAGATGAATGAATTGCAGCCTTTATTTTAAAACTTTACAGTAAATGTATTAACCTAAAATCAATTCATGAAAATTCTGTTTTTCTGCCGGCAGTGGGGACAAGAAAATATTCCATGGAATATTTTTGTTCAAGAAGTAAAAGATGCAGGTTACGATGGAGTAGAATCGAGTCTGCCTTTAGATGTAAGAGAAAAAGAGGATGTTACAACAGAACTTGCAAAACAAGAGATATGGTCCATCCGCCGACACTGCGAAACTGTTACCCCCTACTTTGACGCACATTATAAGGAATTTGAAATGAGACTTCGCTCACTGGCAACAGCAAAACCTCTCTCTATTAATAGCCGAACGGGGAAAGATTATTATTCGTTCGAACAAAACCGCGAGTTAATTAAACTTGCTAAAACTGTATCAACAGAAACAGGCGTGGCGTTTGTTCATGAAACACACCGGGGCAAGCTTAGTTTTGCAATTTATTGAGTGAGAGGTATAAGGAGAGTTGACAGACGACGAACGACGGATTGGTTGACGATTAGCAAACCTCAATTATCTACAATTTTAATCTCTCGGCGTTTATCATCTTTATCCCGCTGTTTGTATTGCAAATCGAAGTTCGAAAGCTGCGGCTTGTAGTGTCTTTGGCGCTGTAGTTCATATTGATAAAACGTTTGCCCCAACTCGTATAAAAAAGGATGTCCGATGCTATCGTACTCATATTTACCATCGTTTAAAATATTATCGCTGTTGACGTAAACAGTAGCAGCGAGCATAAATTCTATGTTGTTTTTTGTATCAACAACGTAAGATACATCGGTTAAAGAACCATATGACCAACCAACCTTATTAAAGACCCGGATATGTTGCGGCATTTTATGTGTGTTGTTACGAAAGAAGAACTTGACATAGCTATCGTAAAAAAGGGAGGTGTCGTATTTGGGATAACTGGTTTCTGAAGGGTATTGAGATAAGTAACGGAGCAAAAAATCGCGGTCATCTTTTGACAGGTTGAATCTTTGTGTAACTGGTACAGATGCAGGGAACAAAACAGATTGCAACATCTGTTGAAAATCCTGGAGCGGAATGTTATTATGCCGGGTAAAATCGAAAGGTTCATTTATGAGGCTGTCATTACGATCCAGGTGAGCTTTGCCAAGTTTAATGTCACGACTAAAATCAAAGGAATCAGAATTATATGCAGCAGCCTGCTGGTACAGTAAGCTCCCATCCTCCTTCAAAAAACGAATAGGATTAGTGTGACGGTTCTGCTCTTCTGTAAATCCCATAAACTGCCTTGTTATTCTTGCCTTTGTATAACCTTTTTTGTGAAGCCCCCTGTTAATGCCTTGCTGCCCTACAAATTGATACAACCGGTTATAGGGATCATTTTCACTGATGAGAAAAGCTCTCTTTATGTAATGAGCAATACTTGGTAACCCACTAGCAGAAGTGGTGTCAGCATATGCAGTCTTTTGGCCTGGATAACTGCTATCATATTGAATCGTTGTATACTTGTTTACTCCCTTTACCTTCAAATTATTAAGCTTTTCCAATGCAAGAAATGCTAACGGCATTTTAACCATCGAAGCAGGATTGAAATATAGGTTTCGGTCGTAGTTATAATAATAATTTTTGAATGAGGGACGATTATGCTGGTCCCTGTTTACCTGAGTATAAATAATCTGACACCGATATGTATTAGGATTTTTCAATACCAGTTTCACAATAGGATGATTGTTGGCAGATAAAATATCCAGCAACAATTGGTCTGTTTTTGGTTGTGCTGAAAGCGGGTTAATTGATATACTTCCCATAACTATTAACAATATTAAGTATAACCGGTACATGGGCGAAAGGTACAATTCTCATTTTGATTAGGATGTCGCCGGACAATATAAGAACGAATTTAAATTAAGGGTTCACGGAAGAGTTTAATTGCAACCAGTATTGCCATGCAGTAGATAATATTGTAGTTTATTGAGGTATTACGTTTTGTGGTTCATCCGCACCGTTAAAAAATTTACTACTAATGCAAATAATACAAAGCATACAAAATAGAATTTACGAGGTTGGTGGCGAAGGAGTAATACTTGATATAGATTCCAGAGTCTATTGTTAACTCTCAACAGTAATCATTCTTTTATATCCGACTTAACCGCATTGGTTATATAAATTCAGTTCTTATAATTTGTGCCTTTTTTATTTTTAGGTACTTTGCAGACTCCTGCTATTAAGCGTTGTTGCCCGTCCCAATAGCCAGCGACGCCAACGTCCCCGACTTGTATTAAATTGATTACTGCTGCATTCTCTGTTTTAAAGGCCGGAAAGATGGAATAAATATTGATTGAATTAGCTATAATTATTAAAGCAAACAGGCAAATACTCGCGTTTATGATGATAGACATTTTTGGCAGAATTCAATACGTGCATGAATTAAAAGAAGATATTGATATAGCCGGACGAAGATTATATGTTTTGCTGAAGCAAAAAGTTCAGGATGGTAAAATCTATTATGAATATATGGGATCGATGCTGTCGACGCTTGAAGACAATTCAATAGATTTTCTCCGCGCTTTCCTTCCGATAGCTACTCATTATGCCCTACCGGCTGATGAAACCGTTTCTGATGAAGCATTGCAATTGAAGGAAGAGCTGGATAAAAACGACCGGTCTTTAATCTTTAAAGGAATAGAAGCGGTATGAAATAGCATATAAACGGTAATAATTATTCAACAAGAACTATATCCAGGCTTTTCAATAACGACAGTGCTTCGGGCAAGCTAAATTTTGCCCCCTTAATTTTATTAGTCTTTGTGTTGATCAGGTAATTCTTTGCACCGGCAAAATCTGCCTTGGTAAGATCTGTATTCTCAAACCTGGCATTGCATAAATCGGTACCTGTAAATACAGACTGCGACAGGTTGCAATCGGTAAAGTCTACTTCATCGGCAACGCAATCGGTGAATTGGCTCTTTTTAAGATTCTTACCAAAAAAGCCGGAAAAACTAATTCGTGAATGCTTAAAATTAACAGATAAGGCGTTAACGACTTCCGACCAGTTAATTCCAATCGCTTTGCAATTAATTATGTTCCCATCACTAAAGCAAGTACGCTTAAACTTGATAAGTGACAAATCACAATCTTCAAAAGTACAGTTTTCAAAATTACACTCCTCAAAAAGACACCCCTTTAAACTCGATTTATAAAACCTGCAGTCACTAAAATCGGTGCCCGTAATATGTTTATCGTCGTAAACCATATTATCGAAGTCTTCATCTTCATAGAACTTTTCTTCAATGCTATTTTTCATCACAAAATTTTACCTGGCGAAATTATAGTCAACTATAGTTTACCCAACTAATATTTCACCCACGATTTTAACGACCTCTCCTAATCAAGCACTTTATTATTATTATTTCGTAAAAAGAAAAAATTTTTCTATTACCTACAAAATTCGTTTTTAATGCAGGCTAGAATTAAAATGAACGTTACCTTGCGGCAACTCAATTGTAAATAAAGATTTACAACTAACCAGTAAACAAGACCATATGAAAAAAATCTTCGCGGTTTTTCTTTTTGCCACAGCTATATTAGCCGGTTGCTCTTCGTCTAAAAAAAGTTCGTCAGGCACCGACGCTTCTAAACCTACCACGCTGCAACAAAAACCTTATTACGAAATGAGAGTCTACTACGCAGCACCCGGAAAGCTTGATGATTTGAACGCCCGTTTCCGTAATAATACTACCCGGATTTTTGCTAAACATGGCATGGTAAATATTGGCTATTGGCTGCCTATCGATAATCCGGAAAATAAAATAGTTTATGTACTCGCGTACCCGAGTAAGGAAGCCCGTGACGCTTCATGGAAAGCTTTTGGATCCGATCCAGAATGGCAGGCAGTAGCAAAAGCATCGGAAGCTAATGGCAGACTGGTAGCAAAAGTCGTCAGCACCTTTATGCTGGCCACCGACTATTCACCATCACTGAAAATTGAAAGTAAATCACCAGCGCGCACTTTCGAACTGCGTACTTATACAGCTTCTGCCGGAAACATTCAAAACTTACATGACCGTTTCCGTAACCATACAATGAAGCTGTTTAAAAAACATGGTATAACAAATGTAGCTTATTGGCAGCCGGTGGCTCCTGCAGCGGAAAGCAACGCCAATACCCTTATTTATTTAATAGCGCATAAAGACAAAACTACCGGCGACGCATCGTGGAAAAGCTTCAGGGAAGACCCAACCTGGGTTGCAGCAAAAGCTGCTTCAGAAGTGAAAGGTGGCGGCACATTAACAAGTAAAGTTGAATCAATCTTTATGGTGCCTACCGATTACTCGCCGATTAAATAATGGAATCTTTCTGATAGAACTTTAAGGCATCCTTACATGCGACAGGGATGCCTTTTACTTTTACGCAACATCCTCCAAAAATATTTTTATTTACAGCCTTAATACAGCAAGAACGGATGCACAAACATTTGCCGGCGAACGAAATGCGACGCAACAATGTTTAATCAGCGAACAAATGCCTGTACCAAAAAAGTCAAAAATGTGTTCCTTATTCACTTCCTGACTCAGCGACTTATTGAACAAAATGCCTCATGCTTCCGCCATTTCCACGGCTTCTTTCTTATAAGCTTCCGCCAGCTTTCTCTGTAACTCTGCGGAAACAGGCGCGTAATGATGGAACTTCATTTTAAACCTCGCCCTACCCTGGCTTATGCTTCGTAACGATGATGCAAACTGGTGCATTTCGGCGTGCGGAACCATCGCCTTTACTACCGTGAAATGCCCCTCGGCATCTATGCCTTCAACCATACCCCGACGCATCTGTATATCGCCCATTATATTCCCGGTAAGTTCGTCGGGGCAACGGACTTCCACATGATATACAGGCTCAAGAACCTGTGGATCGGCTTGTTGAAAAGCCTGCTTAAAAGCCATCATTCCGGCTATCCTGAAGGAAACATCATTGCTATCTACAGCGTGCATTTTTCCGTCGAACACGCACACCCGTATGTCTCTTACATAAGAGCCGGTTACTGGCCCATGTTGCATTCTTTCCATTACTCCTTTCATTATCGAGGGCAGGAAGCGGCTATCGATGACGCCGCCCACAATGCAATTATAGTACACCAATTTGCCCCCCCAGGTAAGTTCATATTCCTCTTTGCCGCGAACATTCAGGTTATGTGGCTCCGGCATGCCTTCGTACCACGGCTCAATTCTCATAGCGACTTCACCAAACTGGCCGGATCCACCCGACTGTTTTTTATGCCGGTAAATCGCCTCAGCTTCTCTGCGAATGGTTTCCCGGTAGGCAATTTTCGTCTGCGAATACTGGACATCGAGCCGAAAAATATTCTGAAGCTTCCATTTTATGATGGTTAAATGCATTTCGCCCTGGCAGTGCAGGAGTGTTTGCCCAAGCTCTGCAGAAACTTCCACTTGTACTGTCGGATCTTCTTCTCTCAGCTGGTGTAATGCAGAGGCCAGCTTTTCTTCTTCTCCCCTCTTTATATTGGCAATCGCAATACTCATAACCGGCTCCGGAAAAACTATGGGTGGCAGCTCTATCGACTTCCCTTTTTCGTGCAGGGTATTGTTGGTATGTGTATTTCGCAATTTAAGCGTAGCCCCAATATCGCCGGCGACCAGCTGGTTTGTATTGATACGTCTGTTGCCCTCCACCACAAACAACTGGTTCATCTTTTCGGTAACGCCTGTGTTTTCGTTTACCAGTTCCATACCGCTTTTTACAGTTCCCGAATACACCTTAAAAAAGCTCAGGTCGCCGATATGTGGCTCCGAAACGGTTTTATAAATAAAAATACAGGTGGGGCCATTTGCATCACACGTTAATAAATGTCCGTTTTTAGTTACCTGCGGAGGCATTTCGCTTGCCGGCGGACAAACATTATCGATATATCCCATCAGCCTTGCCACTCCCCTGTTTTGTTTTGCTGAAATACAAAATACAGGAAAGAGATCGTGCCTGCTCATTGAAAGATGCAAACCTTCTTTCATTTCATCTTCAGTCAGTTCGCCCTTATCAAAATACAGCTCCATCAGGTTTTCATCGTTCGACGCTATCGCCTCAATAAGCTCCTTATGCATCGTCTCTGCTTTGGCTTTCTCCGCGTCAGGAATTGCCAGCTTTTGGGGTTTGCCACCTGATCCTGAATATTGGTACATTACCATATTCAATACGTCTATTATTGCATTAAAACCTAAACCAACGTTTAAAGGGTATTGAACAGCAATTACATTATTGCCAAAATGCGTTCTTGCTTCCTGCAACGTTTTATTAAAATCGGCCTTGGGATGATCTAGCTGGTTTACAACAAGAATTGTAGGCGTTTTAAATTTTTCTGTGTATTCCCAAATAATATCGGTGCCCACCTCTACTCCTGTACTTGCATTCAAAAGCATTACTCCTGTATCTGCAACACGCAATGCAGTAAGCACTTCTCCTGAAAAATCATCGAACCCCGGCGTATCCAATATATTAATTTTATAACCTTTCCAGGGTGCGTGTAACAGTTTTGATGAGAGGGAATTTCCGCGTTCTTTTTCGAGGTCGGTGTAATCACTCAACGTCGACTTTTCCTCTATAGAACCACGCTTGTGAATCATCCCGGCTTCGAAAAGCATGCATTCAGCCAGTGTCGTTTTTCCACTGCCGGAGTGGCCGAGCAGTGCAATGTTTTTAAAATGAGCGGTATCGAATTCGGGCATAGCAATGGATTTATAAATGAAGAATACAATAGCCTTAGAATAAAATAGTCTTCTCTTTATTTACCTGAATGGTTTGAGTACCGGCGTTGCTATTTCATGGAATCATCGTTGCGTCGCAATCCGTTCATCTTTTTGAACTACTATCGGGCTATTTTTTTTATTTAGCTACTTCCATTCTGCTAAATATGCTGAAGAATTATAATTAGTCTCAAATTATGAAAAATCGAACAACTGAATGCGATTTTTTAAAAGGATAATTTTTTCAACACAGATCGACCGTTGGAATTTTTGAATTAGAGTACATATAAAAAGGTGAGCAGTCTAATTGCTTTTCAAACCATTCAAGGCATTATCGACCATTTTTATTCTTTAGTACAAGAGTGCGACGCAACGCTGCTAAATGGAAATTCATTGGCTGGAACCCAAAAAATAACAGCTATTGATAAAGCCCCGGACGAATTTGCTCCAACGTCAATTAACTTTCCTATTTTGCCACTTTAATAACTGATATGAAATTATTTTCATTTTGTTTAACCTCTCTTTTAATAAGCATGACATTGATGGCGCAACAGCCGGGTGCTTTTACCAACACCTACCCGGAAACTAAAACGACAGACCAGGCAGACGATTTTTTTGGAACCAGCGTAAAGGACCCATACAGGTGGCTCGAAAATGATATGGCGGACGATACCAAAGAGTGGGTGCAACGACAGAACAAGGTTACGCATGAATATCTTTCAAAAATT
Organism: Segetibacter sp.; assembly: GCA_028288485.1. Classification (GTDB taxonomy): domain Bacteria; phylum Bacteroidota; class Bacteroidia; order Chitinophagales; family Chitinophagaceae; genus Segetibacter. The sequence continues at coordinate 4,963 of JAQBNO010000124.1, read as the reverse complement.
CCTTACAGGGAACAAATTAAAAACCGCCTCACTGAACTGTGGAATTACGAAAAATTCTCGGCTCCTTTTAAAGAAGGGAAGTACACCTACTTTTATAAAAATAACGGGTTGCAGAACCAGTCAGTTTTATACCGCCATAAAGATGGGCAGGAACCGGAAGTTTTCCTTGACCCCAATAAATTTTCTCCTGACGGCACCACTTCACTTTCCGGCATTTCTTTTACCAAAGATGGCTCCCTTGCTGCTTACCAGATATCAGAAGGCGGATCCGATTGGCGTAAGGTCATCGTAGTGCAAACAGATACTAAGAAAATGCTCGATGACACTTTAACCGACGTAAAGTTTACCGGCCTTTCCTGGCAAGATAATGAAGGCTTTTACTACAGCAGTTACGACAAGCCAACAGAAGGCAGCCAGTTATCGGGAAAAACGCAGGTACACAAATTGTATTTCCATAAGCTTGGAACACCCCAAATCCAGGACAAATTAATTTTTGGCGGAGAAGCTACTCCCCGTCGTTATGTCGCTGGCTATGTTACTGAAAACCAACAGTATCTTGTTATTTCGGCCGCCAACGCCACTTACGGAAATGAACTATATATCCAAAATCTTGCTGAAAAAAACTCCCCGATTGTTCCCGTGGTCACTGATTTTAATAACGAACATGACGTTGTTTTTGCAGAGAATGGAAAGCTGTATATCCGCACTAACCTTAATGCACCTAACCGTAAACTGGTAGTTACCGATGCTTCTACTCCTACTCGTGAACATTGGAAAGAACTAATTGCTGAAGGAAAATTTCCAATGGAAGTAGCTACAGCCGGCGGAAGGTTTTATGTACAATATTTAAAGGATGCCGTTTCACTTGTAGAAGAATATGATATTGAAGGCAAAAAAATAAACACAATACATTTACCAGGCTTGGGAGCTGCGAGTGGTTTTGATGGCAAACGCAACGAAAATGAAGTCTATTATTCTTATACATCTTACGTGTATCCTTCTACCATTTTCAAATATGACCTCGTAACACATAAATCTACTTTATATAAGAAGTCACAAGTAACGTTCAACCCTGAGGATTATGAAAGCAGGCAGGTCTTTTATACATCAAAGGATGGCACTAAAATTCCAATGCTCGTAACCTGCAAAAAAGGCATGCAGCTTAACGGCAAAAACCCATTGATGTTGTACGCCTATGGAGGATTTAATGTAAGTCTTACACCCGCATTTAGTGTAAGTAATCTTGTATACATGGAAAACGGAGGTGTATATGCAGTAGCTAACCTGCGTGGTGGCGGTGAGTATGGCGATGCCTGGCACAATGCCGGAACCAAACTGCAGAAACAAAATGTATTTGACGACTTCATTGCAGCAGCGGAATATCTTATAAAAGACAACTTTACTTCAAAAGATTACCTGGCTATTTCAGGCGGCTCTAACGGCGGTTTGCTCGTTGGTGCCTGTATGGCTCAACGCCCCGACCTTTTTCGTGTTTGCTTTCCTGCTGTGGGCGTGATGGATATGCTGCGCTACCACAAATTCACTGCAGGAGCGGGATGGGCATACGATTACGGTACAGCAGATGACAACAAGGAAATGTTCGAGTATTTGTACAAATACTCACCCGTTCATGCTTTAAGAAAAGGAAGCTGTTATCCTGCAACTTTGGTTACTACCGCCGATCACGACGACCGTGTAGTTCCTGCCCATTCTTTTAAGTTTGCAGCAGCTTTGCAGGCAGCCCAGGCTTGTAAAAATCCCGTTCTTATTCGCATTGAAACCAAAGCCGGGCATGGTGCAGGAAAACCAACGTCAAAGATTATTGAAGAGCAGGCAGACAAGTGGGCATTTATGTTATACAATATGGGGCTGAGTTACAAGCGATAAAACAATTCGGGTCGGGGTTGTTTTTTTAGATACCCGCCTTAGTTTTCCATAGCTTCATCGTTGCTTCCGATCCATCGGAACGGTTCACTGGTAGTTTTTCATAGTCCCGATGTAATCTGCAACAGTTTACCTCGAGCCTGCCGAAGGGTCGCAATCATTTTACCGGCAAAACGATTGGGAGCTTTAAGTCTTAAATACAGGCAACGTTTTAAATAAGAGATCATTCAAATAAAAAAGGTATCCCGATTTTTTGAGACACCTTTTTTATTTATAAAACTGGTTAAGCTGCTATTGGATCCTTTTTTACAACGTTTCTCCATTCAGCTTGCAAAAACCCCTTTAAACTTAAATCTTCATTCTAAAGAGGCCAATGAACCCCGGTTCCATCAGCGATCAATTCAAATTGCTTCAATTCATCTTGTGACGCGGATTTTAAAGTTGGATATAGTGATAAGCTGTGTCGCAATACTGCTTTGGTGTTGAGAACAATTAGCATCCGGTCCAATTCCTGGTGAATGTGAATAGCTTCAATTCGAAGACCTTCCTCAAATATCAACTGCCCGAACGGGTCCAACTTATTTAAAACGGCATTCATACATTCACTTTTAACTGGCCATAATATTAACTAAAGTGAGTTCGTGAACAACTAGGCCAAAATATGAACAACTAGTCATTTCAGCATTTTTTGTAGCTTTAGTTACCATTTCAACAACTACTGCTTACGCCCAAATTTCGCCATGATCGAAAGAGCTTTACAACTAACAAATGTTCTTCTTTTTATCGTCTTACTGAATGCAACTAATACTGTTGGCCAAAACGTTTATACTTTCCGGGGGAAAATTATTGATCGTGACACGAAAGAATCAATAAAAAATGCAAGCATTATTATTAAAGAAACCAAAACCGGAACTGCAACAAACGACAGCGGGTATTTTAGCATCACTGTTCGTGTTCCCAAATTTTCTGTAATAATTTCATCAATAGGTTATCGAAATGGCACCCGCCTAATAGATCTTTTAACAGATAATAACTCCATAACGGTAACCCTTGAAAAACGGGCAAACGAAACATTGGATGAAGTAGTAGTGAACACGACCAGGGAAATATCAAGGGTAAAGACGGTCGAAATGAACATTATCAAAATAAACCCCGAACTGATTAAAAGAAGTCCGGTAATATTAGGCGAAGCAGATATTATTAAGGCACTCACTTTACAACCGGGAATAACAACAGCCGGGGAAGGCGCAGGTGGTTTTAATGTTCGTGGAGGCAATACCGATCAAAACCTGGTGCTGGTAGATGGGGCGCCTTTATTCAACACATCTCATTTACTCGGCTTTTTTACTTCCGTTAGTCCTGATGCAATACAGGATGTTACCTTATACAAAGGGAGCATGCCGGCACAATATGGCGGGCGGCTTTCATCATTATTGAATATGAAAGTAAAAAGCGGCAGTTCCGACGTTATGCGGTTTACGACAGGCATTAGCCCGGTAAGTGCACGATTTTTTGCAAACGGACCTGTTATTAAGGATAAACTCACATTTACTGCAGGCGCTCGGGCTGCTTATCCCAGCCTTGTATTAGCACGTCTGCCCGAGAAATTTGGCCAAAGTCGCGCTTTCTTTTATGATGCCATAATAAAAAGTGAATACGCTTTTAGCAACGATAATAAAATTTCAGTAACCGCTTACAAGAGCTACGACAAATTCAAATTCGATACTGCAACGAGGTACGAATGGAGCAGCGATCTACTGTCGTTTAATGGAAACTTTTTATTGACGCCCAGGCTATCGCTTAAACTAAATGCAAATTACAGTGCCTTTGTTTCGGTAATAAACAATCTTGTAGATAATTACCAGTTTAAACTTAATTCTTCCATTCAGCAAAAACAAGGAAAGGCGTTGTTGTCATATACTATTAATGATAGAAATAAGATAGAAGCCGGAACTGATTTTATACTGTATAATATTTCACCCGGTGAAAGAAGGCCTGTGTCTACTTCAAGCAGTATAAATCCCCTCTCCATCCAGAAAGAACAAGGCCGGGAAATAGCGATATTCATAAATGACGAGGTTAGTTTTACAGACAAAATTTCATTGCATGCCGGAATTCGATATGCTCGTTATGACTACCTCGGGCCTAAAGACGTGTATTCTTACAAAGCCGGCGTTCCCCTTTCAAAAGAAACTATCAGCGATACCACTGTTTATCTAAAAAATAAAAGTATTCAACATTATGGAGGCTTCGAGCCAAGGGTATCTTTAAAAATTGGTGTAAGCGATGACATGGCCTTTAAATTAAGCTACAACCGAGGACAACAGTTTCTTCATCTTATATCAAATACAACAGGTATATCTCCCGTTGATTTCTGGAAAATCAGTGACAATTATATTAAAGGACAGAAAGGAGATCAATATTCAGCAGGGTTTGTAAAAAGCTTTGGTAACAACCAGTACGAGCTTTCTGTTGAAGCTTATTATCGCTCCATAAAAAACATAGTGGATTATAAAGATGGTGCAACTCTATTACTGAATAACAATATTGAAAGTGCTTTATTAAATGCAAGAGGCCGTGGCCATGGCATAGAATTCAGTCTTTCAAAAAATACAGGAAAGTTTACCGGCCAGTTCAACTACAGCTATTCAAAATCGGAAATTCAAATACTAAATGAGTTTCCGGCAGAGCAGGTTAACAACGGTTTTTATTATCCATCAAATTCAGACCGGCCTCATAATCTTGCCGTAATTACAAAACTGAAGATTGGAAACGGCTGGAGCTTTAATTGCAACTTTGTATTGACTTCCGGCCGGCCCGCAACTTATCCCGATGGCAACTATTCCTACAATGGAACCATCGTTACCAATTATTCAAAAAGGAATTTTGACCGTTTACCACTGTATCATCGTTTAGATGCGGGTTTTTCTTATGTTTCACGGCGCTACGCTGAGCAAAAAAGATATAGCATTCTCAATTTCTCCTTCTATAATTTGTACGCCCGTCAAAATGCATATTCTATTTATTTCCAGCGAAACCGGGAGGTGTTGTTTCCTTATCGCTTATCTGTGGTGGGAAC
>JAQBNO010000120.1 GCA_028288485.1 Segetibacter sp. | reverse complement strand
GTAGGGGCGCCTGGACTACTTGAATTGTCGTGTCTGCAAAACAACCGATGTCATTAACTGCCGTTAATTTTACTGGATATGTGCCTGCCTTGTCAAAGCTCTTGCGTGGGTTTTTGTGCTCATCACTTGTTCCATCATTAAATTGCCATTGCCATTTTACCACTGCCTTGTCATTCGCAATTGAAGCGTCGTAGAAAACCGCGGTATCTTTTACACAACCAGTGCTTCTGAATGTAAAATTTGCAACTGGCGGAGCAGTAACTTCTACATCGTAATTTATTTCATGCTCTTCATTAGAGCCGTCGGCTAATGGTTTACTGGCTATGATCTTAACCGGATAAGTTCCGGTTTCCTTAAATTGGTACACGATCGGCAACTTATATAAATAAACTTTCTGTCCATCTCTGGTCATGGTGCTGTCGGGCTGAATATTGTTCCTGGTTACCTTTTTTGCAGGAGAAAGATTTGGATTATTTTGAAAATCCCATGCAAGCGAAGTCGGTTTGTAAGGTAAATAAAGGGAAAATTGAAACGGATTATTTTTGCAGGTAACAGGCGCCTTTACCTCGGCATAGGGATTCGTAACCGTTAGCATGTTTGGTTCTTTCAAGAGCGAAATCAACACACTTCCCTCAGCTGTACACCCAGCGTTTCCTGTAGCAGTAAGTGTATATGAAATGCTTTCTTGCGGCGTACTTCGTACGCTTTTACTAGTGGCATTATCCAGGTAGGTGTCAGGTGTCCAATTATATTTGTACCCGTCATTTGACACCGACGGCTCAAGTGTAACAGTTTCACCTTTATATACCACTAATTCAGGCTTCAGCTTAATAATTGGATTTTCGGAAACTGTAATAGTTTGTGTGCTGGAATCTTTACAACCAGCGATTGAAGTATATACGTATCCGATCGCAAATTGTCCGGCTCCTGCCTTCGCAGGATCGAACAGTCCCAACGGTGAAATCCCTTTTCCCGAAAATGAAAAAGTTCCTGCTATCCCTGTTGTTTCTCTTGCCTCGGTTACCATTCGCGCTTTATCATTTAAACACATTCCTGGCAAACTAGAAAAACTAACTTTTGGTGAGGCTTCTATTGTTAGCTGTTTAGTAAACGCAAGGCTTTTGCAACCGATATTACTTTCTGTCTGTAAGGTAACATCATAGGTTCCCGGAGATAATGTTTTTGTAACCGCTTGGTTAGTAGTATTAGTTAAAGTATCTCCATTACCAAAATTCCAATTCCATTTAGCAATTTTTCCTTCGATGATGCTTGATGATTCCGCAAACGTAATGTTACTGTCCCCACAATTTGATCCGGGAAAACCAAACTTTGCGAAGGGGAGAGGTGCTTGCGTAACCGGATGGGTGGTGTCTGCAAAACAACCAATGTCATTAATTGCAGTTAGTTTTACAGGATTTGTACCGGGATCTGTAAAGCTCTTTTTTGGATTTTGGTTTTCGTCTATTGTTCCGTCGTTAAATTGCCATTGCCATTTTACCAGTGCTCTGTCGCCACCAGTTGAAGAATCATAAAAGAGCGCAGTATCTTTTACACAACCACTGCCGCTGAAACTAAAGTTAGCGATGGGTAGTGCAGTAACCTGGATATCATAATTGATTTCCTGCTCCATATAAGAACCATCTTCACTTGGGCTTTTCGTTATAATCTTAACCGGGTAAGTTCCGGTTTCGTTAAATTTATAAAACGACTGCAACTTGTATAAATACAATTTTTGGCCATACCTTGTTATAGTGCTGTCAGGTTCAACATTATTTTTTATGACTGTATTAGCCGGAAAAAGATGTGCATTATTGCCAAAGTCCCACACAATGGAGGGCGTTTTGTAGGGTAAATAAACCGAAAATTGAAATGGGGTATTTTTGCATGTGATAGGTTCGTTTACTTCCGCATAGGGATTTTGCAGTGCTAGAATTTCCGACAAGTTTCTGATGTTTGTTCCAGCATTGTAGCCATATGATTCATTAAATCCATAACCATAAGCTATAGCATTAAAACCGGAATCTGCAATGAGAGTATGAGGTCCCCCCGCTACCGCAAATGATGCATAAGAATAGGCAGGGTCATAAGGATGAGTTTTAAATGAAGAAACAGGGTTTATTCCATCGAGTTGAAACCTGTTAACAAAGGATGATTTAATAACGACATTAATATAGTGGGATGTTATATTGAAATGGTTAGTTGAATTTAAGGTGACTTGTTCGATAGTTTGCTCTACCGGGCTTAAATAGATCATTTCGGGGTCGCCGTTATTATAAAATGAATTATCACAGGCATTCGTTGTGGTAATATATTGAGCAACCATCACAGGTTTGTCTGAAACGATACTTTTGGGAGTATTTGCTGTTATTTCATAATACAGGCCATTTATTAAATTGGAAGCTTTTTGACCATCAATTGTTACAATTGTTGAAGGATTACTTACCAATATCCTGAAATAATTGTTGGTAAGTTTGGCCGTAGGAACAGTAAGATACTTTCTTCCCCAGGCGCTTCTCGGAGGTGATTGTTGAAATAGAACGTCACCAGACATCCCCCTATTATCACATGAAATAGATGTATGGCCGCTTCCGGAGAAAACTGCTATTTTTTTCCTGGTAAAGGTTCCGGTATTAACCGAACGTATTCTGGTTCCAGTAAGATCAGCGCCGTTAGAACCGGTTATACTACCGAAAAGATTATAAATCTGACCTTTATTAAGGGTAACATAAAAGGCCTGGCCGGCAGAATAGGTAAGTGAGTTTACTGAAGGCGTAACTTCCACCATAGTACTATCTTCTGTTGCAACAACAAATGCCCAGGAATGTGCCTTTTTATTGGATGAGGCCTGAGTAAAGTTTAATGAGTAGTAATCGTTTCCTAAAGTGTTAACCGGGAACAGTAATGAAGCAGCTGAAGTGTTGGCACTATAAATATGGGCGTAAGCAACAATCGGTGTGTCACTTGTAATATGTATCCCGGTATTAAAAACTCCCTCCGATAACAATCTTGCATCTTGGGATCCTCCCTTCGGCAGGGGGGCCGATTCGACGATCGAATTGGCCATGACCTTATAGGTTCTAATCCACCCTAGTGCCGGTATTTCCACTTTTACTGATGCAGTTTGGCCTGATGTGAAATACAGAACCATATTTTGGACGTTGGCCGGGTCTGACATTGCCTGATGATAACCGTAGCCAAGCCAAAAATCTTTACCTCTATTCGAAAAATCCTGTGCATTAATTGCAGAGAACCCCGAAAGGAAAAATAAGGTATATAATAGTACGCGAAGTATTCTGTTTTTCATGGAGCCGGAATGGATAAATTGGATATAGACTAAAAACCCTTTAGTTGTTTGTCGACATTTTAAAACGGGCTTTAGTGGCGAAAATTGCAATAAAAAGATAATTAACCATTGCGGGCTATTTCATTGACCAATTTGGTCATTCTAACATCTATCCACAACTAGCTGTTGCACGCTTGCATTTTGGTCAACTTTTTACAGGTGTAATGCAGGTTCTGTGGAAGTAGCGGTGTACAACGGGTACACTTTAAGCTCCGCCTATAAGGTGCTAAACAGCGTTTTTCTTGCTGGGCACGGTATCGTTGCAGACTGTTAACGTTATTGGCGCATAGATGTATGCGTGTTTCATCCGCGCAGCGATGGAGTGTGTAGTGACGATTTGGATGGAAGGAATTCGGTACCAGGTTCCCAGGTGTCGTAGAGCCGCATTCTTCGTGCGATGTTTCCCTGAAATTGTAAAAAAGCCACCCTTACTATTTGTCCATCAATTATGCCCGGATCGTTTGCCTGGCCTGGAATGGGGCTGATTATAGCTTTATGGGGTTACCGGTTTTTCACCTTTTGTATACACCGGCGCACAGTCTTCTTTACATTCCGGCAAGCGAAGAAGGAGTTATGTACATACCTGAAGTACAAATGGCGCATAGAAAGGTTAAAACCAGGAAAATATGTCAGAAATAAATGAAAACGAGCTGAAGTGGTATTTGAATTTGAATCAGTATACTCAATATTAGTTTTTCGAAAGCATAGAGAATTGCCGTTGGCGTACTTTACTTACGGCGCTTTCTACAACAATGGGTTCGATTTCTGCAGCTACTTAATTTTTTCCGGCTCATCTTTTACTGAAACCGGCCATTGCTACTAATAAAGTTTGTCTTTGGTTATCTGCTTTTTTCCAAAGTAATTGAAACGGTTCTAATTACCTCCTAATAATCCCTACGGAGATAAATAAGATAAAGTTGACCGCCTGCAGTATTGCTGATTACCTTTTAAAATCTCAAATTATAGGTGTATACTTTTGATCCTACATATCCCACAACAAATTTGGGATAACTATAAATATCATCAACAATATCCAACCCTTCTGGTTCTGCTGTATCTGGCATTGTTACAACTTTTTCCAGGCTTTTTGTAGCAGGGTTAATAGCCGCAATTATAGTTGAGTTCTTACCTAACAAAAAGTAAATTCTTCCTTTATGAAATACTGCTCCCTGTGGTATTCCAAGATTTGGTAGCCTAAACTGATTACTTAAATCAGGAATTCCTGTTACAATATCTACGGGAGTAATTAGGTGAGTTCCTAGATCTCCGGTAGCAGAACTCAACACATAAAACTTGTTGTTGGCTTCATCGAGTGCAATAATTCCGGCTTTTCCTAACTGCTCCAAATTATAATCTCTTAAAATAGAAGGTTTTGTACTTTCAATGTCGACGGTGTACACATGCGTCAGCGTTCCCCCTCCTCCATTAATAGCAAATAACAACTTATTTTGTTTGTGATATTTTATTTCCGCGCCGTGACCTATACGTAAACTTGGAACCTCTTTTAACACAGCTCCGGTAAAATAATCATAAATAACCAGCCGATTGTTGCCGCCGCCAATATCATAAGCCAACATTATTCTTTTGTTATTATAGAGTAACCCCTGATTGTTACCTTTTAGACCTGTAAAGTTTAAAATCTTATCTGTGGTCATACTCAACGACGGAAGCGTATCAACATGGGGCGTTACAGGAGAATCATCGGCCTTTGTTGGAAGAGAATCATTGGTAGCCGTTGGAATAGTATCAGCATTAGTGGTTATAGAAAAACCAGTATTGGTCTGTACAGTAGGTGTAACAATTTCCTTTTTTGTTGTGCAACTTTGCAGAAGTATTAAAAACGGGAAGTAAAGCACTAAAATTAAAAATAAGTCGGTTCTAAATGGGCTCATCTAGCTTTTGTGCTAATTTAACGACGAATTTTGTTCTCTTTTTTATTTTGTGATTAAAATCGAATTAAATTTCTTACTTGTAGAAATCGCCGTCTTCAAAAAAGCTATTAAAAACTGTGACAATTAGGTTGAAAGAAATGCGGCAGACAAGCTGTTTATAGGGACATCTACATAAGTAGATCAAGCAGAACTATACGTACGACATTTGACATCGTACGAAGAAAAGCCTGGCGGCAGTCTTTGCCGAAAGTACGAACAGCACCAGGCAAAAAATCGTAACTTTACTGCTTGCCCAATATCTAAAAGCAGCAGGGGCTTCAATTATTAATGTGGAACGACAACAAATTTTAACAGCAAAATGTTTCGTTTTCATAAAGGGGCAATTTTTTCTAAAATCGCCCGGGGCTCGTGAAATTCTATGTTCAAAACCATCTTTAAATGGTATAGTTTTCGATTTTTCACATTCTAATGGTATTTTTTCACTTGCAACGATTCTCATTTTCATTTACTACCTCTTAAGATGCCGGACCGAGTAAATGTCGATTTTGAAAAAATGCGTTTTCTCCTTACTAACGTTAGTTTAACCGTTGGGATTTGTGTTTAATCGGTTGAAAAAGAACTGCATTTTGCTTCCTGTTCCTCTCTTTTGTTGCACCTCCTTTAACTCCTGTGAAGTTTTTGTGCAACCTATCCTCCACCCTGCCCATCTTTGCTTAAGTGATTTTTTAACACATGTTGTCGGCTGTAATAAAATTGGCTTTTAGGCGTTAAGTCGTTAAAATTTTATTAGATGGGGAGAATAATTGGGACAACGTTTATATTTGCGGGCTAAAAAATAATGTAAACTATCTAAAATGACTCGTGCGGTCATATATATTTATTCCTATCAACTCCGATTTATTACTACTTAATTGGTGGGAGTGAGGTGGCGAAGCTGTATCTTAGCTGCTCATTTTTTTTGTAAAATCTACTTACTATAATTTATAATATTATATGTTGAAATGCCACTGGCAAATAGTAACATTCTTCTCTGCTCTTGCTGTAATATTCTTCTTGTCATCATGCGTCAGTTCCAAAAATGCTGTTTATTTTAACAATTTACAAGATACGGTTTTTAAAAACGTCGCGTCGGCAGACCTGGAACCAACTATCCAAAAGAATGACCTGCTGAGTATATCAGTAAGCAGTTTAAACCCTGAAGCGACTGTTATTTTTAATACCCCAAATAACCCCAGTATTATCACAGGAACAAATACGAATTCTATTTCACAAACAACGGGGTATCTCGTAAATAAGGATGGCAATATCCTTTTTCCTATTTTGGGTAATGTCCAGGCGGCTGGTTTATCAAAGAGACAGTTAACCGATACAATAGGTGCCTTACTGCTGCAAAAGAAATTACTCCTCGACCCAATAGTAAACGTTCGTTTTTTAAACTTTCGGGTAACAGTTTTGGGTGAAGTAGCCCGGCCGAATGTGATTACTGTGCCTAACGAAAAAATAACGCTACTCGAAGCTCTTGGTCTTGCAGGAGACCTTACTATTTATGCAAAAAGAGACAATGTATTATTGGTGCGCGAAGAAAATGGTCAAAAAACCATAAAGCGGATTAATTTAAATTCAACCCAGGTATTTACTTCTCCATACTACTATTTAAAGACCAACGATATTATTTATGCTGAACCTAATAATACTAGGATCGCATCAGCAAGCAATACAAGGCAATTTTTACCCCTTATATTAAGCGGACTATCCTTTTTTGTAATAATATTGGATAGGATTATAAGGTAATTAAAATGGAATAATTTTCTATGAATAATCATCTAGGAAAAGAGGAAGATTTTGATATTTCTAATGTACTCTACAAGTATGTTCCCTATTGGCCATTGTTTGTAGCGTCGGTAATTGTATTTATTGCTGCCGCTTTTATTTATTTGCGATATACAGTACCTGTTTACCAAATATCTGCTAATATCTTGGTCAAGGATGAAAAAAAAGGCCTGAATGAATCAAGTATAATGGAGTCTTTAGATATGTTTGGTTCAAAAAAAATAGTTGAGAATGAAATAGAAGTATTGAAATCTCGTACTTTAATGAAACAGGTAGTGACTAATCTACAATTATATGCCCCTGTTTTTAACGAAGGCAGAATAAAAGATGTATCAGCATATCGCACTTCTCCCGTGAAAGTTGAAGTTAAACATGCCGATTCTATTACCGCTCTTTCCAAGGTTTATTTTACTTTTGATAGCGCAAAAAACAGCGTGGCGCTAAAGGGTAAAGGGTTGGTACCAGTCAACCAATGGTTTATTTATAAGAAAGACACGCTCCGCTTTATCCCTAACACATTGTATTCTCCTCCTTTAGAAAAAAGGCAGTTCTATTTTTCTTTCGTAAACTTGAAACAACAAGTAGGTGGTTTGATTCAAGGTATTGATATATCTCCGGTCAGTAAACAGGCAACCGTCATCGGTCTGAAATTAAATGACGAGGTACCGCGAAGGGGAGAGGATATTTTGAATGAATTAATAAGGGTCTATAACAGGGCCGCTATTGAAGATAAAAACATTCTTGCCAGTAATACACTTGCATTTGTGGAAGAAAGATTAAGGGGAGTTACAGACGAGTTAGGAAAGGTAGAAGAGGCAATACAAAGATTTAAAAGCAACAAGGGAATTGTTGATATAAGTGAACAGGGAAAACTTTTCCTGGGAAGTGTTCAGGAAAATGATCGGAAGATTGCTGAAATGAACATGCAGTTGGCGGTTTTAGACCAGGTAGAGAGGTATGTACTATCTAAACAGGGTAATGCAGGGATAGTTCCTTCTACATTAGGTCCGAATGATCCTGTCCTTTCACAATTGTTGCAATCTTTAAACGACCTTCAATTGCAATATGAAAGATTAAGAAAAACTACCGCAGAAAACAATCCTTTGTTGGTTTCTCTCCAGGACCAAATACAACAAGTAAAGCCAAATATTATTGAGAATATAAGGAACCAGAGGAGCAGTTTGCAGGCAGGAAGAAGCAACTTGAATATTAACAGTAACAGGTATACTTCATTGTTACGGAATATTCCCCAAAACGAGAGAGAATTGTTGGAGATAAGCCGGCAGCAGGCAATCAAAAATAATATATACACTTTTTTACTACAAAAAAGAGAAGAAACAGCCCTGTCATTTGCATCTACTGTGGCAGATAGTAGAATTGTGGATGTAGCAGAAGCATCATTGGTACCTGTTAGCCCTAAAAGAAAAATTGTTTACTTAATTGCTGTTTTAGCTGCTCTCGGTGTTGGCATAGGTATAGTGTTGACGAAAGAATTATTGAATCAGAACATTTTATTTAGAAGCGAAATAGAAAGATTTGTGTCATGGCCTGTAATAGGTGAAATAACCTTTTCTGAGGCTAATCAAAGCATCGTAGTTGGTGAAGGAAAAAGAAATGTAATAGCTGAACAATTCAGGCAATTGAGAACATCACTTGATTACCTTGGTATTGATCAAAACAAGAAGAAAATATTGCTTACCTCAACTATTTCCGGGGAAGGAAAAAGCTTTATTGCTGTTAATATGGCAGCAAGTCTTGCTTTGACAGGAAAGAAAATATTACTAATTGAACTTGACCTTCGTAAACCGAAGTTGAGCCCTATGTTTGAGATAAAGCCTGGTAGTGTTGGTATTACCAATTACTTTATCGGCAAAGCTCGGATCGACGAAATAATACAAAAGACGAAAGTAAATGCAAATCTCGACTTTATAGCTTCGGGTCCCATCCCTCCTAATCCTTCCGAGCTGATTTTGAACGGAAAATTACAGGAATTACTCGAACACCTCGAGAAGGTATATGATTTTATATTGATAGATACCGCCCCGGTCGCTCCCGTTACTGATGCACATATCCTTTCAAAATTCTGCGATGCTACATTATACATTATCCGTCACGGCTACACACCAAAAGTGCATGTAAAGCGATTGGAAGAGAATAATAAAATAAGAGGGCTGAAAAATGTAGCCATAATATTCAATGGATTAAAAGGTCGCGGGTTTGGTAAGTACGGTTATGGTTATGGTTACGGCTATGGCTACGGATATGGTTACGGCAACGTGGAAAGCGGGGAAAAAAAGAAAGGGTTTTTGGAGAGATTTAAAGCATAGCTCTTTTTATTATGACTGTCTTAAATTTAAAATGCAGAAACCGTTACAGAAGCTATGCAGCGAGCTAATGAGCAGTTTTAAACGGAAGCAGAGCGTTTGAAGAAACGATACTCGATCGTTGGTAAGAAAGGTGTTACCTAAGAGGGTGACTTTTTATGTGCCGTGCAGTGTTACCATAGTGAGGCATCGTTGCGTCGCACACTTGTACGTCTTGTTTACTGTTCAGCAATGCACCTTTTCTCATGTCAGCAACAAGAGTTTTTTCATTTATAAAAGTTATAACATGTACTGATAGTCGTTAAGCTCCCTAATCTGGATTAGGATTAAGTGGGAAGTCTTACGGGTATAAATAATTAAAAGAATAATTACTCCTATCATTTTACATTAGGAATTATGGATCGCAACAAAGTTTGTATAATAACTCTCCCGAAAATAATAGATGAACGAGGTAATCTTTCCTTTTTCCAAAACAATCAGCAGATACCTTTCGATATAAAGCGTACGTATTGGATTTACGATGTTCCCGGTGGAGAAGTACGCGGCGGACACGCATTCAGGACACAGCAAGAGTTTATTGTGGCCCTTTCGGGAGCATTTGACGTAGTGCTGCATGATGGAAAAGATGAGCAAAGATTTCATTTGAATCGTTCTTATTATGGGTTGTACGTCCCCAATAAAATCTGGAGGCAGATGGACAATTTTTCTACGAATTCCCTCGCCCTTATAGTCTCAGATAGAAATTATGAAGAGGCTGATTATATCCGTGATTTTAGTGAATTTAATATTATAATAAATGGTTAGCGTATATGATTGTTCCATTATTCAACTCCCTAAGATTAATAATCGCGCCGGTAATATCACAATAGTAGAGAATCTAAATACTATTCCGTTCGAAATAAAGAGAGTATATTATTTATATGATATTCCTGGTGGGGAAGCGCGGGGAGGACATGGACATAAAGAATTGCAGCAATTAGTTATTGCTGCAAGTGGGAGTTTTGACATAGTCTTAGATGATGGCAACTGTAAAAAAGTCGTCTACCTTAATCGTCCCGATTACGGATTGTATATTAAGCCGGGTATTTGGCGGGAGTTGGTAAATTTTTCATCCGGCTCAATTTGCTTAGTATTCGCTTCTCTCCAATATGGCGAAGAGGATTATATTCGGGATTATTCCGACTTTTTAAAAATTAAAAAGAAAAATGAAGAGATATAACGTTTTAGTTACTAGTGTTGGATCTACCACTGCAATTGGAATAATCAAATTTATTCAAAAAAGTTCGGCCAACGTTTTTGTCATTGGTACTGATATAAATGACGAAAATAGAATTGCAGGCTCATCATTTTGTCAAGCATTCTATCAGATCCCTCCTTATTATAATGAAAGTTATATTACTAGAATTGAAGAAATTGTTTGTAAACACAAAGTGGACTTTATTATTCCTGTTCACGACCAGGAACTTGAAAAGTTGTCGCGCCATCGAGAACAGTTGAATAAGCATAATTGTCAAATAATTTCTTCTTCTATCTCCACTATTGAACTGGTAAACAACAAGTATTCTTTTGCTCAGTTGTTACAGAATAAGGGTATTAGCACCCCGAAAACTTTTGCAGTTGCTGATTGGCTTGAAAGTACTGAGGAAGAGGAAAACAAATGGCTCTTGAAACCGATTAACGGCGTTAGCGGAAGGGGTATTTTAATTGGGAACCGAAAAGAAATTAAATCTTTTGTTGATTCTGTTGAAACTAAGAGCGATTTTATTATTCAGGAATATATCACCGGCATTGAGTATACCATAGATGTTTTTGTGAAGAACAAGGTTCCTTATTGCATAATACCAAGAATTCGGAAAGAGGTAAGAGAAGGGTTATGCTATAAAGCTGCAACTGTGTCTAATTCAGAGTTTATTTACCCTGTTGAAAGCATCGTCAAATTGTTAGACTTCTATGGGCCGATAAACCTTCAGTTTATTAAGGACGAGGTTAATGGAAGACTGTATTGCATTGAGTGTAATCCGAGGTTTGGAGGAAGCAGTATTATTACGCTAAGAGCCGGCGTTAACCTTTTTGATTTTATCATCAACGATTTTGAAAATCAGCAATTGGTTTCCTACGATAACTATAAGATTGTTTATATGGCGCGGTACTGGGAGGAAGTTTTTTATGAGAACTAATGTAATAATTTTTGATCTTGACGATACGTTAATCGATACCCGGATACGGCATTATAAAATCCTTCAGGATTTCTTAAAAGAAAAGGGAATTGAATTTATTTGTTACAGGGATTATTTGAGCAAAAGAAGGCAGGATTCGGCGTCAAATCTTTCCTTAATTAAAGAACTGTTCCCTTTGGCTGAGGAGGGATTTAATGAATTTTGGTTGCAAAACATTGAAAGTGAAAAGTATCTACAGTACGACCGGGAAATTGTAAATGTAAAATTATTAAACGAATTAAAAATTCGAACTAATTCTATGTTTGTAATTTTATCATTAAGGAAGCAAAAGGATATTGCAGAAAATCAATGTTTGTCCTTTTCGTTTTTTAAAAATTTCCAGAAACTAATATTTCTTCCGCATTCTTCCGTTAATCCTAAATTGCAGTTTCTTAAGGAATTTAAAGAACAATTTAACGTTTTATTCTTTGTTGGAGATAGTACAAATGACCGGGATGCTTCCCTGGCTGCGGATGTTCCATTTTACGCCGTAGACACAGGTTTCTATTCCCTCTCATCTTCTAAGATCTATCCGGATATTAATCATTTACTCTTACAATTACCTTTATGAACGCTGAAAAAAATCGATTAGAGAGTGTAGCAGACAATTCTCTTTACACTACTTTTTCTAATGCTATGACCATCGAGTACTGTTACGATATTTATAAAAGATTTTTAATCGATGGAAGTATTTTAGAATTGGGGCCCGCGGAAGGTTTAATGACCAAGTATTTGGTAGACGTGACCAGGCAGTTGACTTTAGTTGATGGTTCAGAAAAATTTTGTGATGAGTTGAAGTTGAGGTTTCCGGGAGTGGAAATTATTAACTGTTTATTTGAAGACTTTCAACCAGCCGGCAAGTACGATAATATTTTGTTGGGACACGTGTTGGAGCATGTCGAAGACCCTGTTGCCATACTGAAAAGGGTAAAATCATGGTTAAAAGATGATGGGGTAATATTAGCTGCTGTTCCAAATAGCAGGTCTTTGCATCGGCAGGCGGCAGTAATAATGGGGATTCAAGCAACAGAAGACAGCATGAGCGAATTAGATTACCATCATGGCCATCGTAGAATTTATAGCCCCGAAACCTTTAGAGGCGACTTCGCAAAAGCTGATTTAAAAGTAGTCCATTTTGGTGGGTATTGGTTAAAACCAATAGCGAATAGTCAAATTCACGCTACATGGACAAAAGAAATGCTGTTTGCGTTTATGAAATTGGGAGAAAGATATCCTGATATTGCCGGTGAAATTTATGTTGTTGCCTCTAATAAGTAACTTCTCTCACTTACCAGAGAATCGAATAAATTCGTTTGTGATCTTTCCATTTTGTTTCATAAAAGTGGAAGCTAAATATTGCCATTACAGTAAAATACTTCCACGATTTTCTAAGGCAACATGCAGAGCATGATTACAAGATGAAGAGCCTTAATAGGCTACTTTTTCGTATTATACTTTCTGCGCCTTAGTTAAGGTAGTAACAAAAGACGATCAATATATCCAGGAGGCCGGCATTCCCATAACTCCTGAGTGCATAGTTTTGTTTAGTAAACTTAGATGCCGATTTTTCTATCCTTATGGGAGTTATTGCTGGTGAAAAATCTTGTTTAAAAGAAAACAAGATTTTTTTTACATGTCAATCTACGAAAAATTTTTTTCCCTTGCTTGTTAAAGAATGGAAAAGGTGCTATAGTAGTTTTTGATGAATGATAGTGTTTGCGGGCCGTGCACGAATAACAGATGCGGTGAATAATTAATCAATGTGGTTTACTTAAGAAGGCTGAATAGAATATCAAGTAGCACAAGTGAGTGACACAACGAGGTTGATCCGATAGGTAAAGTCGGCTACCAAAATCAATTGCAAGTTAAACGACATTGAATAGTCAACTAGTACCCCTTGAAGATTTGCCCATTCGTTGTAATATTGGGCAGAAGATTTAATAAAAATATGGAGTTATGGATATACCCTTTCTTTCTTTCGAAAAGACAAATTCAATTATCAAAAGTGAAATATTACAGGCCTTCGAAGATTTTTTCGATAAAGGATGGTATGTTTTAGGTGAAAAAGTTAAGCAATTTGAAACTGAATATGCTTCTTTCAATAATGTCTCTGATAGCGTAGGGGTCAGCAATGGATTAGATGCATTACATATAGCCTTGCGAACATTAAATATTGGACCCGGAGACGAAGTGATTGTTCCTTCAAATACATACATCGCTACAGTTTTAGCTGTTTCTTATGTTGGTGCAACTCCTGTTTTCGCAGAGCCGGACATTAAGACATATAATATTGATTACAATAGTATTGAAAAGGTAATTACATCGAAAACGAAGGCAATCATTCCAGTGCATTTATATGGACAGGCATGTGAAATGGATCGAATTATGGCAATTGCAGACAGGCATGGGTTGTTTGTAGTGGAGGACAACGCACAATCGCAGTCAGCAAGTTTCAAAGGAAAACTGACCGGTAGTTGGGGCAATATAAACGGGACAAGTTTTTATCCTGGTAAAAACCTGGGTGCACTCGGCGATGCGGGCGCTATTACTACAAATGATCCTGATTTAGCACATAAAGCAAGGGTGTTAAGAAATTACGGCTCGGAAAAAAAATATTATAACGATGTAATTGGGTACAACATGCGTCTTGATGAATGCCAGGCCGCTTTTCTTACTGTGAAGCTCAAACATTTGCGAGAATGGACCAAGCAGCGGCAACAAATTGCTTCCTGGTATAATCTGGCGCTAAACGGTATTGGTGACCTGGTATTGCCGGAAGTTTCTGAAGGAGCAACTCACGTGTACCATCTGTATGTAATAAGAACAAAACAGCGCGATCAATTGCAGAAATACCTTTCAGATAATGGTATTGGTTCTTTAATTCACTATCCCATTCCCCCACATCTGCAGGATGCGTATAAAAATTTGGGGTTTAAAAAAGGAAGCTTTCCAATTGCTGAAGAAATTGCTGACACCTGCTTAAGTTTACCCATTTGGCCGGGTATGGCTCAGGACCAAGTAGATACAATAAGTAAAGTCATTGAAAATTTCAAGTTCTGAATGTAAGATATGAGTGTCAAAACAAAATTAAAATTACTTGTTCCATTAAAATTAAAGGTTTATTTAAAAAAGGTATATAGACATTATTTAATTAAGCTGGTTGGTAGAAAACATGCCAAACTTTTAATAAAAGTAAAAAGAAAAGATAAAATTAAAGTGGCCTTTTTCCTAATCAACCAATCGGTTTGGAAGTATGAACAGGTTTACAGGTTAATGGAAAATGACCCTCGTTTTAAGCCTATTGTTGTAGTTTGTCCCTATATCATTTTTGGTGAGGATGTAATGAAGCACGACATGGATGCGGCTTACGATAGTTTTAAATCAAAAGGTTATAACGTTATCAAATCTTTTGATTCTGCCACAGGTAAATGGATTGATGTAAAAAAAACAATTCAACCTGACATTGTTTTTTTTACAAATCCTCATAAATTAACTAAGGATAAGTACTACATAAATAATTGGAAAGACACTTTAACTTGTTATGTTCCCTATGCTTTTATGACACCGGATACTTATGCTGACCAATTTAATCAATCATTTCATAATCTGGTTTGGAAGGCTTTTTACGAGACAGCTATTCATAAGGAAATAGCAGAGGAATATGCAGACAATAAAGGTGATAATGTTATTGTAACCGGGTATCCAGGATGTGATATTTTCTTAGATAAGAATTATATGGCAACAGATGTTTGGAAGTTGAAAGATCGGGAAATCAAAAGAATTATATGGGCCCCCCACCACCTAATGGAAGAAGGTTCTAAATGTTCCAATTTTCTTGACTATTATGATTTCATGTTTTTGATTGCAAAAAAATACTCCGGTAAAATTCAAATAGCTTTTAAACCCCATCCTCTGGTGAAACCCAAATTATATAAGATGGCTGGATGGGGAAAAGAACGAACAGAACTATATTATAATCAATGGGCACAATTAAGTAATGGACAATTGGAAGAAGGAGAATATGCTGACTTATTTCTTACTTCTGATGCGCTGATACATGATTCTGGTTCTTTTATTACTGAGTATATCATGACCGGGCACCCCAGCCTATTTATGATTAGTAATGAACATGTAATGAAAGGTTGGAATAGATATGGCGACCAAGCATTGAGTGTTCATTACCATAGTAGAACAAAAGATGAAGTTATATCTTTTATTGACAATGTTGTAATAGCTAATAAAGATCCAATGTATTCGGCCAGAAACAAATTTTTACAGGAAATAGCATACCCGCCAAACAATAAAACAGCATCAGAAAACATTTTTGACTATTTAACGTCAGTCGTATAAAAATAAACAGTCCTTGTATCTACCAGGAGTGCTACACAGATGATCAAATCCGGTTAACACCTTCTACTTACGGCTATTTCATTTTTTTTCTTCATTATCTAGTTCAACTTACGTTTTTACTATGCTGCAGATTTTTTTAAAGCGTGATGCACCGACGCGGAGAAAGAATTCTTGAGAACTAGATAAAGCATAGATAGATGATTCCCTGATTGGTTAAAATTATTGAAAGCAGTATTCAAAACATCAACGGGAAGGAGGTGTTGAAGGTGCAGAACTGGATATTACAAATTGGTCTTGTTTTTTCCCCGGCGGGGATTACCTGAAAAAATAATTCGAGAAAAGATTTTTTTTCAGGAAGTAAATTCTAAGGTTTACTGGTTGCCAGTTTATCAGGAGTGAATTTTTAAATGTATAATTATTCTTATTTATGAATGTTGCTGTTATTTTGGCTGGTGGTAGTGGAAGTAGATTAGGTGTTTCTATGCCTAAGCAATTTCTGAAAATTGCAGGAAAAATGGTAATTGAGCATACTATAAGCGCATTTGAACAAAATGCAGGAATTGATGAAATTGTGATTGTAACCAACCCATACTACTTATACCTCGTTGAAACCATGGTATTGAAGAATGAGTGGAAAAAGACAAAAAAAATTTTGAATGGGGGTAATGAAAGGTATAAATCGAGTTTAACAGCTATAACCTCTTATAACAATGACGAGACAAATTTAATTTTTCATGACGCAGTCCGACCATTAATAAGCCAAAGAATCATTGACGACGTTATACAAGCTCTGGAAACTTACAATGCTGTAGATGTTGCTATCCCGTCTGCAGATACTATTATTACAGTTGAAGATAATCAAATAAAAAATATTCCTGATAGATCTACATTGATGCGGGGGCAAACTCCTCAGGGGTTTAAATTAAAGACTATAAAGCGAGCTTACGAACTGGCACTTCAGGACGCTGATCTAAAAACAACCGACGATTGTTCCATAGTTAAAAAATATTTGCCCGATGAAACAGTGTTCGTGGTTAACGGCGAAGACTGCAACATGAAGTTAACCTATAAAGAAGATTTATTTCTTTTAGACAAGTTGTTCCAGCTGCGTTCTATATCTCTAAATGGTTCCACTTTTTTAGAGGAGTTAAAAGATAAAGTAATAGTAGTTTTTGGAGGAAGCTCGGGAATTGGAAAAGATATTGTTGAAGTCTCGAGATTATATGGGGCAAAGGCATATCCCTTTTCCCGGTCATTAAACGATGTTGATATCAGTAATATTGATAGCGTAAATAAAGCATTTGAAGATGTATTTTCAGAAAATAAGAGGATCGATTATGTAGTAAACTCAGCAGCAATACTTTTAAAAGAGCCTTTGGTAAGTATGGATAAGGATGCTATTAATGAAATCATTAATATCAATTATTTTGGGATGATAAACGTATCTGTCGCCAGTTATCCATACCTGAAGGAATCCCAGGGCAGTTTATTACATTTTACTTCTAGTTCTTATACCCGGGGAAGAGAGTTTTATAGCTTGTACTCCTCAACAAAAGCGGCTGTTGTAAATTTTGTTCAGGCGATTGCCCAGGAATGGGATCCATTTAAAATTCGTATTAACTGTATTAATCCGGAGAGGACGAAAACTCCAATGAGGGAAAGAAATTTCGGTCTTGAGCCTGAAGATACTTTGCTCGATTCTATCTCGGTATCAAAGGTTGCTTTAGAGGCATTAATGAGTGGTTTTTCCGGGCAAGTTATTGATGTAAAAAAGTAGTACGGCAGATGCGATTAAGAGCACAGTTTATAGAACGCGTGCTATTATAAATATTTATGTCTTGTTGCACTCAAAGGCTTTCAATTTTAGTTAAATAAATTTCTAATTAAACCTCTCAAATTATAATTGCAAAATATATCTTTAAAAAGCCAGGCTACTAAGGGCGTGTTTTGGAATGCGATCGAAAGCTTTTCCATCCAGGTGGGGCAGTTTGCAATAACCATCATCCTCGCCCGAATGCTAATGCCGTTAGATTTTGGCTTAATTGGGATGCTGACTATTTTTATTGCAATTTCGCAATCAATTGTTGACAGTGGAATGGGTACTGCGCTTGTTCAGAAGAGTGATAGAACAGAAGCTGACTTTTCAACTGTATTTATTTTTAATTTCGCAATAAGCACTGGTATTTATCTTATTCTCTTTTTTTCCGCACCGCTTATCGCTAAATTTTATGCAGTTCCCCAATTAGTGTCGTTAACTAGAGTGTTGTGTCTAAATATTGTCATTAATTCGTTGTCTCTCGTGCAAACGACAAGATTGACTATTGCAGTTGATTTTAAAACAATGGCGAAGGTCAACGTAATATCGGTTATTGTTAGTGGTATTTTTGCAATTTTTGTAGCTTTATTAGGTTTTGGAGTCTGGGCTCTTGTATTTCAAGCTCTTATCCGCTCCATTGTTACTTGTTTGATGCTTTGGTATTTAAGTAGGTGGAAGCCTTCAATAAAATTTTCAAAAAATTCTTTCAAGACTCTGTTTGGCTTTGGATCTAAAATTTTGGGAGTAGGATTAATTGGTACACTTTTTCAAAATATTTATAAAGTTATTATAGGAAAAGTTTACTCGGCTGAAACCTTGGGGTATTACACCCAGGGTTTTCAGTTTGCTGAAATGACGGCAGGGACAGTTACAAGTATACTGCAAAAAGTTACATTTCCCATACTTGCTTCAATTAAAGACGACAAAAAAAGGATGGTTTCTGTTTACAGGAAAATGTTAGGAATGGCCTCATTCTTTATTTTTCCCGTGATGACAATGCTAGCCTTACTTGCCGATCCGCTGGTACGTTTTTTTCTTTCGGATAAGTGGTTGCCTACCGTGCCTTTATTACACTGGCTTTGTTTTGCGCGCATCATTTTTCCCATAAGTGTTTTGAACCTGAATATTTTAAATGCTATCGGGAGATCTGACCTTTTTCTTAAAGTGGACTTATCCAAGTTGCCAATGGCGATTATCGCTTTGATTATTACAATTCCCTTAGGCATTAAGGCTGTTGTTATAGGTCATGTTGTTACTTCTTTTTTAGCCTATTTTGTTAATGCTTATATGCCAGGAAAATTGTTTTCTTTCGGCGCCACAGAACAAATGAAAGTTATGGCTCCAAAAGCTATTGCAACCGCAATGATGGCGGCATTAGTGTATTTTGTTATGTCATTTATCGATTTTCCATTGCCCCAGCTAATTTTTGGCGGCCTAACAGGTATACTCGCATATATTCTATTTTCGATGTTGTTAAAAATACAAGAGGTAAATGAAGTAATAAATATTGCTTCTAGTTTCCTCAATTTTCGTAAAAGTGTCGCAAAATGAAGATAATTTGACAATTTATAAATGTAATTAATTCACACTTCCATTTGTCGCCTCGAATAGTTTTACCGCCGGTTTAGATTAACATATGTAATTGAAGAAATAGCTTGAAGTCACTAATAGTTCTATACAACCCGAAAATGCTACAATAAGAAGGAGGATTAAGATCAATCGAAGTAGTCAGTTTAAATAAGTAAAAAACTGTCGCAAGATTCATAACATTCGCTTCTAATATTTTTATACTTTTCTTAGAAAACCATCCCTTAATAAGTATGATCGAATTTCCCTTAGTATCGGTATTAATTCCTTGCTATAATCATGAAAAGTATGTTGACCAGGCATTAAACAGTGTTGTTGATAATAGTTATTCGAATAAAGAAATAGTAATAATTGACGATGGATCAACAGACGGTTCCTATGAGAAAATTAAAATTTGGGCAAGTAAGAATAGTCATTTAATAAAAGTTAGAGCATTCACCCGCGAAAATAAGGGGCTTGCTACTACTCTTAATGAATTAATCGAATTGGCTGCAGGAGAATTTCTTTGTTTATTAGCTAGTGATGATTTGTTAATAACTGATAGCATAGAAAAGAGGATAGCTGTACTTTTGCAGAATCCGGATAAATTAGTAGTAATAGGGGATGCAAAAGTGATAAACACTGAAGGTGAAGTAATAATGCAAAGTGCTATAGAAGACTTATATTTTGGTAAAAAAAGTAACTATTTAACCGTAGAAGGATTAAAATATAGCGTTATAAATGAATGGTCAATACCAGGACCGGTAATTTTAGTTAAGAAGAGCTTATATAATTTAATTGGTAGTTACCCTACCAATCTTTTAGCAGAGGATTTAAATTTTTATTTACAAGTTATTGGGAGAGAATTATTGATTTTTGTAGATGAACCTGTTGCTCTTTATAGAGTTCATGATTTAAATACATGCAGACATCCGTCGAATAAAAAACGAATTGTCTCTTCTATAATTAAGTCTTATTTCAATAATCTACGGTATTTTAAAGGCAGGAATAAAATCTATTTATTTATAAAGTTAGCCAGTTACATTAGACGTTACTTTATGTTCAGTTATATAAATATAAAAAGTAAATGAGGAAGGCATACGAAAACGTTAAGACATTTTTTAACTTAATTGGCTATTTATCCTCCTTTATATTTCCGAAAGGTATCTCATTTATTATCAGGAGCTTTTTCAATTGTTTTTATTCTGGTTGGATCAAAGCTTCTTTGAAAAGTTATGGCAAAAACTTCAATATATCTTATCCTTTAAAATATAGGGGTTTAAAGCATATCTGTGTCGGCAATAATTTTTCGTCTTTTTCTAATTTACAAATTGAAGCTTATGATGAACATTTAACTTATTCTTTTACCCCTGAATTAATTATCGGCGATAATGTAAGTATAAATTTTGATTGTCATATAGGTTGTATTAATAAGATTGTAATCGGCAATAATGTTTTAATTGCAAGCAAAGTGTTTATTACTGATCATTATCACGGGGGGATTGATGCTGAATCAATTAAACTTCCGCCTTCAAAGAGAAAAGTGTTTTCTAAAGGTCCGGTAGTGATTGAGGATAATGTTTGGATTGGTGAAGGGGTCGCAATTATGCCTGGGGTAACTATTGGCGAGAATTCAATTATTGGAGCAAACGCCGTCGTCACAAAAACATTTCCACGTAACTCAGTAATAGGAGGGATCCCAGCTAAGCTAATAAAAACTTTAGGGAATTAATTTGTATCAATTCAATATTTGTTGTTCCGGTTAAAGGGTTTGTAGACTGTAAATGTACATATAGAATTTATCCTGGTCCTGCCAATAGTTTTGAAAATTAAAAATTACCGGTAGAAAACAAAACATTATTCAACGATGAACACCGTATTCTCGATAGTCGCTAAAAACTACCTGCCGCTTGCTTTTGCTTTAGGTCAAACAATTAAAAAAAACTGTCCTGGCGTTTCTTACTCAATTTTATTAGCAGATGATGTCGAAGGGTTAGACCATTTGGATGAGCAGCCTTTTAAAATACACACTTTAGATGTTTTAGATATTGAGGACATTAATGTAATGGCCTTTAAATACAATGTGACAGAATTTTGTACTGCGGTCAAGCCTTACTATATCGATTTTTTATTCAAGAAAGGATATGAAAAGGTGATTTATTTTGATCCCGACATCTGTGTATTTTCTTCTCTCCAAAATATCTACGATGAACTGGAAAATGCAAGTATTATTGTAACTCCACATTTTATTACACCTGAAACTGCTTATTCCGGAACTATTACAGAATCTCTATTACTTCACGTTGGAACATTTAATTTGGGTTTTATTGCAGTAGCTAATACTATCGCGGGTAGAAAGTTTGTAGAATGGTGGAAGAGCCGTTTGTATAGCCAGTGTTACCAGGATAAAATTGAAGCTTTACATACCGACCAAAAATGGATAGACCTGGCACCAAGTTTCTTTGGCGAATCGTTGAATATCTCCAGGGATATAGGCAGAAACATGGCGTTCTGGAATTTACATGAACGAAGACTGACCGGCTCGGTAGAAGGCGATTGGAAAGTAGAAAATAGGTTTGATCAACAAGTTACTTCATTAACCTTTTTCCATTTTGCCGGCTTTGATATTAATAATTGTCAATCGGTTATTCATAAAAATCATCCTGAATATACCATGGAAGATTTTCCGGAATTGAAAGAATTTTTTGATTCGTATAAGAAATTACTAAAAAGCAACGGCTTCGATAAATTTATCAAATTACCTTATGGTTTTGGTAGATTTAGGAACGGAGCTATTATCACTAATTTTCAAAGAAGATTATTCAGAAGAGCGCTGGAGGAAGGTGTAATCTTTGAACATCCTTTTGAAGTCAACAATAGCTCTTTCTATGCTACATTAAAAAAGCACGACCTTATCTCGAAGAGCTCGACGAATATTGATAAGTTAAATAACAGGAATTATGAAAGTTTCTCTAGTAAAATAAAGCTGTTAAATTTTCTAATGTTAACTGTAAAGAAAATACTTGGCTTTGATAATTATTCCTTGTTATTAAAGTTTTGCCAGCGATATTTCAGGCCGGAAAATCAAATCTTTCTTATTTCCAGGTTTAGGAACAGCTATACCTTTAAAAACGAAAATCAGAAGTAGGCAAGTTCTTAAGTTCTTGTTAACCGTTGATACCTTGCACTCAAATGTTATGAAAGTAGTAAGAAGCAAATCCTCTTTTTTCTGGAGGACCTTTGTAATAATAAATTTTATACTTCTTGTATACAATTTTCACAGGTATATCTTTAAATACAACGATGAAAATACCTCTCCAACCTATACCAATACTCCTTTAACATGGAAAGTGTTAAAATATGTAATACTGGGTTTCTTAATATCTGTTCTTCACTTTTCGTTTAAATGGAAACGAAATTTTAATAGAACCGCATTAACTGTAATTCTTTCATTCTGTTTTTGGATAATCATGGTGAATCTTCTGAATTATATGAAGTTTGATTTTAAAATAGATGAATTAGAGGCAATAATTTGGGCGATAATTCTTTTCCCCTTGATCTTTCTTTCGGTAGATGAAAAAATAGAAATAAGTAAGTTTTATGATAATTACTTCCTGCCTGTTTCTTATGCTGTAATTGTAACCAACGCCATAGTTATCTTTAATTTTTATATTTTTGGTCGATTACCCGCTTTAGGCTATGAGGGTAGTTTAGTAAGATTTGGAGGGTTGTGGGATGATCCTAATGGCTTCGGTTTTTTTTCTAATTTCTTATGTTTTATTTCCCTTAATAAAAGAAAATGGTTAATCTTTTTACTATTATCGGTGTGTATTTTCTTTACTGTATCTTACACTGCCTATCTTTTATATCTTGTTGTGATATTGCTGTGGGGCTTTCAAGGCCTTAAACTTAAGAAAACCTTTATACGCTTTATAATTGTTGGTTTTATAGGTTCGCTTTTTTTAATTAGTTTTTATTTCGAGGAGATAAAAACTTATATTTTAGATATTTATGAACTAAAAAGTGGCTCCTTAAATCAGCATTTCCAGACACACGGTAAAAGCTTCTATTTTTTTCCATATTTTAACCGACCATTTATTTTCAATGAATCGTGGTATATCTCTTTTTTTTATAACTATGCACCCTTTTCAATTTTCTTCCTTCTAATTTTTCTACTTTTATTATTGAAGCTAATACTTAGAAAGAATAAGACCTATATTGAGATCTACCTGATACTTTTTTTAATTCAAAGTGCTTTCTTACCGATGTTTTCAATATTTCCTTTTAATGTTATCTTTTTTATTTCTCTTTATACTTCATTAACTTTTGTGAAGGAAAATTACATCACGAATAGCTTGAAATATTCATAGCCCCGATTATTCCTTTTCAATCGGTGCCTGGCAACTAATTCAGTGTTCAATAGGGCAATATGTTGTAGTGCATTTAACGACTGTACTTTCTCCTCGGGGTCGTTCAACCCGGTGGAAATGGTTTGGTTTACAAAATGTTCTACTCGAATCGTTTGCACACTCGCTGTACTGATAGTCTTGCTATTAACAGTTGTAAAATGGAATGTTATAACATATAATACCAGCGAAAAATAATAAGAGTCGGTTTTGACAGGGGGCGTTTAATATGAATGTTAATTTAACGGTTCGAGAATAGAAAAAGTGAAAGGAGAGGCGTAAAGAATGGATTTAGAAATATCAAAAAAACATCTCATCTTGCAAGAGTTTAGAGTTCTACCTCTGTGGTGCTGGTGCTATTTTTATCTTTTTCAAGGGGTTTAGAATGCTTCTATTTCCCTTGACAACGCCTTTATATTTACCTGCTGAACCTGAATTTCTATATATTAAGCCGTCAACTTTATTATTTAAAATTTTATTGAAACTTTCGTGTGAGATCCAACATTGGTCATAAATACTCACATAAAATCCTTTAACACGGTTATTACTTAAAGTATTTTTTTGAGCCTTGAAGCGGGCGTTCCTTTCAAATAGTATAATACCCCCTGTTGCATCAGAAACAGAACGTGCATTATCTAAACCAGTTTCAATAGTGTTGTTGATTATTTTACAACCGCTGGCTCCTTCTATTCTTATGCCATCCGAACCGCTAACCTTGTAACATTTGTTAGCTATTATATCAACTTTTTCAGCATCTATAAATCGCATAACTGCAGCATTATTGACTTTGATAACATTCGAATTTATCTTTGCATATCTAAGTACCCCTAGATCAGCATATACACCAATAAATCCATGAACAGTTTCCCCGTTTATAAGATTTTTGGTTAAAGTGATATTTTGGTGTTTAAGACCGCCGGCCGGCTTACCTGTAAACCAGATGCCATATTTTAAGCCCCTCGAATTTGTTTTTAAAATGGTATTACCTGAAGCAACGATATTTGAAGAATTGAAAAAAAATGAAATCCCACCATTTGCAGCATTTTTGATCCTGTTATTGCGGATGTTGCCTTTAGAAGTATGTTCATAGTCGATACCCACATCGCCGGAATTCTCAACGATATTATTCATAACATTAACGTCATAACCACAGCTGCCCCAGATACCACCTCCGTTTACGTTTTTAACGTTATTGTCTTTAATTGTAATATTCTTTACCCCATACGAAGTATCTTTAGCAGCATCGCCGCCCCACCACCTTATCCCGTGTTGACAGCTATCAATTTTATTTTTGTTAATTGTTCCGTTTGAACTAAAATTAGCTTCAATGCCTCTTAATGAACAATTCGATACTTTACAGTTTTCTATAGTAAAGTTCTGGCTGTTGGATATTAAGATGCCTTTACTTAACAAACCAACACCATATTGTCCAGTACCAATTAATTGCAGCCCGGTTAACTTAAAGTTGGAGCATTTAGAGAATACTAAACTTTCTCCAGAATTACCATCTATATTTTTAAACACAGCACCTTCTTCAGCAGTAATATTAAAATTAGATTGATTAATTATAGTTATCCCTGTACTTCGATATAAGCCTTTTGGAATAAAATAACTCGGATAACCTTTATTAAACACGGTATTTAAAATAGCCGATTCGTCAGATCCATCTCCTTTTACACCAAACGACTTAATATTTATAATGTCAAAGTCACGTCGGAAATATTCATTTTCGACTTTAAAATAAATAACATTGTCTACGTCGTCCTCCGTAATCGGTGCTCCATCATCAAGGGTGAACGCTTTATTCAGCAATATTTGTTCCCCGGTGTATTTGTCAGTTATGCCATAAATAGAATTGCCGCTCCTGTAATAGTTGACAGAATTGCTGCGGTTAGCTGTTAGCACAACGGCAGATTGTATTTGCGTATCAGTAGCTAAACTGTAATTGCTTGAATGTTGTAAATTTGTCGAATCCGGAGTAGCTACATTAGATATTCCAACATCAGTTTTATTCAAAACAGCGTTTTCAATGTTAGAAGCCAAGGTTAAAATAAAGTCAGTATTAATTCTGTTCCAGGCTGCACTCGAGTTTATTGTCCCGTTTGCAGCCAAGAGATTGTCAACTAATTTAGTAGAGACGGTGGTCGCTAAAATTAAGAAGAATGCTAATAAATTTGAAATACGCATACTGTACGAAGGTAAGCATTAATATAACTGTCTAGAAAGTTAAAACAATACCATCAACCTGGTGGAATGACAGGCAAATAGGAATTGCACCTGGTTCATTATTTAAACGGCAACAGGCAAATTGGTATGAGGTAGGAATAGGCAGAAGCCGTACAAGAAGTTAGCGACGTGATTTCATTTGTACCCTCATTTGATATAATGCCTCCAAAAAAACGGGAATAGCGGTTGTTGATAAAATAGGATCGCATCCTTTATTTCCATAATGCTTACAATGAGACTGACAATTGATGCAAGAATGGTTCGAAGTTCCGGAATCGGAGTTTACCTGCAAAATCTGCTGGTAAACCCCTTACTACAGAAGTATCAGATAAAACTGTTGTGCCTTGAAAAGGATATTGAGTATTTGCAAAGCATAAATGTCAACGCTTTTCAATTTGTTATATTCGAAAAGAAGATTTATTCCTTAGAAGAACTTCTTACTGCTCCTTTTAAGACTTTTAACACTGAATTATTTTGGTCTCCGCATTACAATGTGCCATTAGTAAATTTCTCCGCAAAAAAGATTGTTACGGTACATGATGTATTCCATTTAGCATTTTACAATTCTTTAAATTTTAAGCAGAAAGTATATTCAAAATTAATGATTGATAGGGCTGTAAATTATTCTAACCTTATTTTTACTGTTTCCAATTTTTCTAAGACTGAAATAATTAAGTATTCATCCTGCGATCCGGATAAAATAAAAGTGGTATATAACGGAGTTGACCATAAACGGTTCAGCAAAAAATATTTAGAAATTGAAAAGCAGGAAATCTTGGATAGATATTTGTTAAATGGTCCATATTTTTTATTTGTTGGAAACGTGAAACCGCACAAAAACTTAAAAAAGGCGTTGTTGGGGTTTAAGGAGTTTATTTATAGCGCAGGCAACCAATATTGCCATTTTAAGTTCTTAATCGTTGGTAAACGAGACGGGTTTATCACTGGAGACAACGAAATAAATGTAATGCTCCAAGAAAGTTTTTATAAAGGCAAAGTAAACTTTACCGGATGGGTTCAGGATGAAGATTTGGCATTGCTTTATCAACAGGCATCGGTTTTTATTTTCCCCTCAATTTATGAGGGATTTGGTTTTCCACCGCTCGAAGCAATGGCTGCAGGGTGCCCCGTCATTTCATCAAATGCGGCCTGTTTAACTGAAGTATACGAAGATGCTGCTTTATATTTTAATCCTTGTGATCCTGTAGCGATTGGTGAAGCATTATGGAAAGTTACAGATGACTCTAGACTTAAAGAGAATTTGATAAAAAAAGGTTTAGAGCAGTCCAAAAAATATAAATGGGAAGATGCAATAAGGCAAAAGTTAGTACACATTGAGGAATATTTGAAATAAGGTGTATAAACAGCTTTTTAAGGGTAGTTTAAATATTAAAATATGAAAATAGCGTTGGTGCATGATGAATTAGTAAGGAAAGGTGGTTCTGAACAAGTACTCTTAAGTTTTCATAATGCTTTTCCTGATGCGCCAATTTACACGCTCAGCTACAATGCTGAAACTACGTACCCCCAATTCAAAGATTGCAAAATCGTTACCAGTTTTTTTGGAAAAGTTATTAAAACCGAAAAAAACCTTAAGAGGTTTTTTTTTCCTTTCGGTGTTTGGTCTATGAGCCGGCTGTCGTTGAAAGGGTACGATGTTATTTTACAATCTACTACCCATTGTTCTAAGTATGTAAAAACTGATCCTGGTGCTTTAATTATAACTTATTGCCATACGCCCTTTCGACTGGTATGGAGACCGAACTCTTACCTGGAAATAGAAAATGCCAACGTTATTAAGAGTTTTATGTATAGAACTGTTATTAATATTTTGAAGAAGATTGATAACGCATATGCTAAAAAAACCGACTGGTTTATTGCAAATGCTTCAGAAGTTGTTGAACGTATTAAATTGGCTTATCATCCAAAAAATAAAATAACTGTTATAAACCCGTCTGTTAAATGCGAAAATTTTTATATATCTAAAGAAGTCGGAGACTATTTTTTAGTTGTTTCAAGGTTGGAACCGTATAAACGAGTCGATTTGGTAGTTGAAGCTTTCAATCAAATGAAGGATAAAAAGCTGATTGTAGTGGGAAAAGGTTCAATGGAAAAAGATTTGAAGGAAATGGCTGGAGAAAATACAACTTTCTTAAGCAATTTAGATGCTGTTCAGTTATCAGAGGTTTATTCTAAATGCAAGGCATTTATTTTTCCGCAGTTAGAGGATTATGGAATTGCTCCTTTAGAGGCTAATGCTTCCGGTCGCCCGGTAATTGCTTTTGGAAAAGGCGGTATTAGGGATACAATGATTCCTTTTACTGCGAATTCTGCTAATGCAACTGCAGTTTTTTTTTATGAGCAAACAGTGGTGGCCTTAAAAAAGGCGATTAGCGAATTTGAAACTATTTCCTTTGATCCAAATTTCTTAAGGAAGCATGCAGAGTCATTTGATGACAACGTTTTTGTTGAAAAAATTAAAAGTTTTGTACTTGAAAAATATACTCAGACGAAAGTTAATAAAGCCAGAGCTTTGTGTATCGGGTTACTTTATTGTTTCTCACAATTTTTATAATTCTGCATTAAATAATAAACTGAGCTGTGCTAACCTATACGGGTATTGCTGAAAACCATTCTGATAAGATAAGTCTTTTAATTACGCAGGTGACAAAGTAAATGTTTTAGGTGTACCGGAATTAGGTCAGGTTTCGCAGAACACGGCAGCACCGACACAATACGTCTCGCTGCAGAGTTGAATGTCGACCATAAATTGAAGCCCCTCTTGACTGTGTTTATACAAATATTTTTGGAACCTTTAATTTATCGACTGGGCAAAAAAGAATTGGAAAGAGGACCATTAAAACATTTGTTCTGGAGACCTAAAGATTTATTCCTCCCACCAATGCTTTTCATTATCAATCACTTTTTGAGGGAATGCTTTATTACTGCGGAATCGAATTAGATATACAAGGTTTTCAATCACCCATACAATTATTACTGATGAGTAACCCAGCAGTTTAACAATTATACCTGGATCTTTATATGGCTTCACGGCTTTGCTAATATTAGTCCACGAATTGTATCACCTACGTGTATGTCGCCTGCCTTTAATGGAACTCTTCGCGTGATAGGTGTAAAGTAAACACGAACTAATCCGTTTTCAATCGTATCGACTTGCGTTACAACCGACATCTCTTTAAATGAAGCTACGCGAGGGATATAAGAAGTAAAAATAATAAGTGCTAGGAGTAAAAGTAGTTTTGACATGGTTAGCGTTTATAGGGTGGGTAAACTTAAACAAAAAATTTAAATGGCAGTAAATTTGCGAGTGGCTTTTACTAAATAAACAGGATTTAAACTTTTTAAAATATAAAAAATGTAATTAGTAACGGAAGTTGCTGGTTTTGACACACACACACACATAATTCCCATTATTAGACAATAATTGTGTAAAAGTTTCGTTTGGGAATTAAAAATTATAATTAGGGTAGTATTGTATCGAGTGCGTTATTTGTTTCAAGTATTGAACTGTCTTTGCAAACATTTCATTGACTGCGATTATAAATTTTTAAAAAAAATAAGCCCTACTTTTGTCCGCGGATTTACTCCTGAATAATTAAACTAGATGAAAAGCATTTTAATCACCGGCGGAGCTGGTTTTATTGGTTCCCATGTTGTAAGGCTATTTGTGACGAAATTTCCGTCGTATAAAATAATAAACTTAGATGTGCTGACATATGCCGGTAACCTCGAAAATCTTTCCGACATAGATAAATCTCCTAATTATGCGTTTGAGAAAGTTAATCTTTTAGATGTGCCGGAATTAGATCGCGTTTTTTTGGAGCACGGCATCACCGATGTGATACACCTTGCTGCAGAGTCGCATGTTGACCGATCAATTGAAGCACCTCTCGACTTTGTTTATACAAATATTGTTGGAACCGTTAATTTACTCAATGCGGCAAAAAAGCATTGGAAAGAAGACCTGTCAAAACATTTGTTGTACCACGTTTCGACGGATGAAGTGTACGGTGCACTGGGTGCCACCGGTTTTTTTACTGAAGAAACACCTTACCACCCTAATTCTCCTTATTCTGCGAGCAAAGCGTCAAGCGACCATTTTGTAAGGGCTTACGGAGAAACCTACGATCTCCCTTTTGTGATTACAAATTGTTCAAATAATTACGGCCCATATCATTTTCCTGAAAAGCTGATCCCTTTATTTATTAATAATATCATCGAGAAAAAGCCTTTGCCGGTCTATGGCGACGGGTTGTATACCCGTGATTGGCTGTTTGTAAAAGATCACGCAAGGGCAATAGAAGTCGTTTTTCACAAGGGTAAACCAGGTGGAACGTATAATATTGGCGGCTTCAACGAATGGCGAAACATAGACCTGGTAAAATTACTCTGTAAGCAAATGGATGAAAAATTAGGTAACCCTGCGGGAACAAGTGACAATTTAATTACTTATGTTAAAGATCGCCCTGGCCACGACAGAAGGTATGCTATTGATGCAACAAAAATAAATAAAGAGTTAGGATGGGAGCCTTCTGTTACCTTCGAAGAAGGGTTGAGTGAAACGATAGATTGGTATTTAAATAATAAGAAATGGCTAAACAATATAACTTCGGGCGACTATCAACAATACTATAATAAAATGTATCATAACCGGTAATTTATGCAAGTAGAGGAAACCCCATTAAAAGGTTGTTTTTTAATTCATAACTCAGTTTTTCAAGACGAGAGAGGGTATTTTTTTGAAAGTTTCAATGCTAAAAGTTTTTACCAGCAAACTGGTATTAATACAACTTTTGTTCAGGATAACCAGTCACGGTCAGTAAGAGGTGTATTAAGGGGCTTACACTTTCAAAAAGGTGAATTTGCACAAGCCAAGCTCGTTAGGGTTTTAAGGGGGGAAGTATTAGATCTGGCAGTTGATATCAGGCGCAACTCTCCTACATTTGGAAAATACTATTCAGTAGTTTTATCAGAAACTTCAGCAACTCAGTTATTTGTTCCTAAAGGCTTTGCACACGGATTTTTAGTATTAAGTGAAATTGCTGATTTTTTCTATAAATGCGATAATTATTATAATAAAGATGCAGAAAGAGGAATAATCTATAACGATCCAACAATTAATATTAATTGGAAGATGAGCGACCAGGAATTGATTATTTCAACCAAAGACCAGCAATTACCACTTTTGCAATCTTTCGCTGATGCTGATATAGTATAGTATTAATAGTATAAAAGGGTCCAGTTTCTTAAAATCTAGGATTAAAATGAAGGGAATTATATTGGCGGGAGGGTCAGGTACCCGGTTATATCCAATAACACAGGCAGTTAGTAAACAACTAATGCCGGTTTATGATAAGCCGATGATTTATTATCCAATTTCTGTTTTATTGCTTGCCGGTATCCGGGAAATATTAATAATTACTACGCCCGACGACTCTCAGCAGTTTAAAAGGTTATTGGGTGATGGCAATGATATCGGCTGCCATTTTTCTTATGCTACACAGGACGTTCCAAACGGTCTGGCGCAGGCCTTTGTTATCGGGGAAAAATTTATTGGAAATGATAAAGTTGCATTAATACTTGGTGATAATATATTTTACGGAAGCGGATTTAGCAAACTGGTTCGGTCCTTTAATGACGTAGAAGGAGCTGCTGTATTTGCTTACGAAGTAGCCGACCCGGAAAGATATGGAGTAGTGGAATTTGATGAAGATTTTAAAGCAATAAGTATCGAAGAAAAACCGGTTGCGCCAAAGTCTAATTATGCGGTTCCTGGTTTGTATTTTTACGATAATTCGGTCGTTGATATTGCCAAAAATATTCAGCCTTCGTTAAGAGGTGAATATGAAATTACAGATGTTAACAGGGTATATTTAGAAAATGGGAAACTGAAAGTTGGTGTAATGGATCGAGGCACTGCCTGGCTAGATACTGGTACTTTTGATTCTCTTAGTGATGCTTCAGAGTTTGTAAGAGTGATTGAAAAAAGGCAGGGGCAGAAGATTGGTTGTATAGAAGAGGTCTCTTACCGCATGGGCTTTTTAAGCCGCCAGGGATTGAATAAGATCGCAGAAAAATACAAGAAAAGTGGGTATGGAGAGTATCTACTGGGATTAAAATGATAGATTTTAATGTATTATTGTTTATTTTTTATTAGTCAGTTATTGCCCAAATAAAACTTATTCTTTAACAACAATTAATTTAATTTTTTTACACTGATGTTTTTACAAAAAAAATGCAAGTAAAAATTTATAAGAAGAGATGTAACAGCTTACCATTAGTTACCATTGTCTTCATTTAGTTCGTATAGTTACATTTGATTATGAATAGCCGCTCAAGTAACCTTTTCCGGTTTTCGTTCGCTGTTTTTGACTTACTATGCCTTAACATGGTACATTTTGTCTTAATGTTGATTATGCAAAATGTGCCCGGTTCCCGGGAATACATTTTACTTTTTTTAATTAACAATGCGGCCTGGATATTATGTGCTTACATGACCGCCCTCTACATCGGTAAGCATCATAGTAATGATAATTTTTTCAGACGTTCGGTAATTTCCTTCTTTCTTTTTTTTGGCGTATCACTGCTTGCTATCTTCCTCCTCAATTTTACTTACTCCAGGTTATTTGTTATTCTAATATTTATTGGTTTTGGTACTACAATCTTAATCAGCAGGACTTTATATGTTGGTGCTGCTTATTACTTACGCAAGCAATACCCGCTAAATAAAAAAGCTATTATAATAGGATACAACGAGTTAGGGAAAAAACTGGTGGAAAATATCAGCTACAACAGGACTTTAACTATTATTGGCTATTTCGACGACGAAGAGACTATTTCAGAAGTTCCAAATCTACCCGTTCTGGGTAAAATAGGCGGAAGTGTACAGTATGCTATTGACAATAATATTTCAGAGATATACTCCACTGTATCCCCCGAAAGAAACCTGCATATTTATGAACTGGCCCAGCTTGCTGAAACCAATTTTATCCGGTTTAAATTTGTTCCTGACTTCCGTATGTTTATTAACAGGAAGGTCCATATAGATTTTGCCCGCAATATTCCTATTCTTTCCCTACGCACAGAACCACTTGAAAACCTTGACAGCCAGATTAAAAAGAGAAGTTTTGATATTGCTTTCAGCCTTATCATGATATTCTTTATTCTGTCGTGGCTAGTCCCTCTTATAGCAATCCTTATCAAATTAGATTCCAGGGGACCTGTTTTTTTTACCCAATTACGTTCGGGTAAAAATAACCGTAGCTTCCTATGTTACAAGTTCCGCAGTTTACGAGTAAATAATGATGCTAATGCAAAGCAGGTAACCCGCGATGATGACAGGTTTACCCGCTTAGGTAAATTTCTCCGTAAAACCAACCTCGACGAGTTCCCCCAGTTCATAAATGTTTTTAGAGGTGAAATGTCAATAGTAGGCCCTCGTCCCCATATGTTGAAGCATACTGCGGAGTATTCGCAGATGTTGAATCATTATATGATTAGGCATTATATAAAGCCAGGAGTAACTGGCTGGGCACAAATTAATGGGTATCGGGGCGAAATCAGAAATAAAAAGGATTTGAGAGGCCGTATTGAATATGATATCTGGTATATGGAAAACTGGAGCATGTGGTTGGATTTAAGAATAATTTTGCTGACTCTTTATAAAACTATTAAGGGAGATGAGAAAGCTTTTTAGCTAATTCTTATTGCAACCTTTTCTATAAAATATTCTGGCTTTTTTTTCGTTATGTTTAGCCACGTATATTTTTGACAGCCTACAAAATGCCTTGAATAAAACATACGAAATCCGTACAATTAATTTAAATATTCTTATGAAAATTGTTATTGTTGGGACCGGTTATGTCGGTCTAGTTACTGGTGCTTGCCTTGCAGAAGTTGGAGTAGAAGTAATATGTGTAGATGTTCATCAGGAAAAAATTGAAAACCTGAAGAAGGGAATTCTCCCTATTTTCGAACCGGGCCTCGAAACAATAGTAAAAAGCAATTATAGTAAAGGCAGGTTACAGTTTAGTACCAGTTTGTCGGAAGCCATAAAAGGAGCCCAGGTTGCCTTTATAGCTGTTGGAACACCTCCAGGTGAAGATGGAAGTGCTGACCTGAAATATGTATTACAGGTTGCAGATACTATAGGCAGTTGCATCGATGACTATACGATAGTCGTTACTAAAAGTACGGTTCCGGTTGGAACCGCAAAAAAGGTAAAGGCAGGTATCGCTTCCGCCCTTCAAAAAAGAGGAGTACAGATAGATTTTGACGTTGCTTCTAACCCCGAGTTTTTAAAAGAAGGTGCCGCCGTTGAAGACTTTCTTAAGCCAGACAGAATAGTTATAGGCGTTGAATCCGAAAGGGCTAAAGAAACGTTAAGCCGATTATACCACCCGTTCGTTCTGAATTCACATCCTGTTTTATTCATGGATATTCCCTCAGCAGAAATGACTAAATACGCGGCAAATGCTATGTTGGCCACTAAAATATCTTTTATGAATGATATTGCCAATCTATGCGAACTGGTAGGAGCTAATGTTAATGAAGTACGAAAAGGAATTGGTTCCGATCCACGCATTGGCAATCGATTTATTTATCCCGGTATAGGTTACGGAGGTTCTTGTTTTCCGAAAGATGTTAAAGCTCTTTTTCATACTTCCGACGATTATGGTTATGATTTAAGAATCCTGAAAGCGGTAGATGCAGTAAACGACGATCAAAAGCACGTAGTCTTTAATAAAATCAAAACCCATTTCAAAGGCGACCTTAAAGGAAAAATATTTGCTTTATGGGGATTATCATTTAAGCCAAACACCGATGATATGCGCGAAGCCCCTTCATTAGTGCTCATTCAGTCTTTACTTGATGCCGGCGCCAAAGTTCAGGCGTATGATCCTGTTGCTATGGAAGAAGCCGCTCATGTAGTAGACCACCAGGTTATTTTTACAAGAGGTGCTATTGATGCTGTTAAAGGTGCTGATGCTCTTGTACTTGTAACCGAATGGGCTGAATTCCGCTTGCCGGATTGGAACAGGATTAAAACAATTATGGTTGGAAATGTAGTATTTGACGGCAGAAATATCTATACTCCATCTGAAATATCTGAAGCAGGTTTTTCCTATTATGGTATCGGCATTCAACCGACAAAAGCTTAATTGACGATGAAAAAAAGAGTACTGATAACAGGGGCGGCAGGTTTTCTTGGTTCCCATTTATGTGATAGGTTCCTTAAGGAAGGTTTTCACGTGGTTGGAATGGATAACCTCATAACAGGTGACCTTAAGAACATAGAACACTTGTTTAAACTGGAAGATTTTGAGTTCTATCACCACGATGTATCTAAATTTATTCATGTATCGGGCGAACTCGATTATATTCTGCATTTTGCTTCCCCGGCCAGCCCAATCGATTATTTAAAAATACCTATTCAAACCTTAAAAGTAGGTTCATTAGGAACGCATAATTGTTTAGGCCTTGCGAAAGATAAAAAGGCAAGAATCTTAGTCGCTTCTACTAGTGAGGTCTATGGAGACCCGTTGGTGCATCCGCAAACAGAAGAATATTGGGGTAACGTAAACCCGGTAGGACCAAGGGGAGTGTACGACGAAGCAAAACGCTTCCAGGAAGCGATTACAATGGCTTATCATACCTTTCACGGGGTAGAAACAAGAATAATCCGCATTTTCAATACTTATGGTCCAAGAATGAGGCTCAACGATGGAAGAGCGCTACCTGCTTTTATCGGGCAGGCTTTAAGAGGAGAGAACATGACCGTATTTGGAGATGGTTCTCAGACCCGTTCTTTTTGCTATGTTGATGATTTGGTAGAAGGTATTTATCGTTTGCTCATGAGCGACTATGCTTCTCCTGTCAACATAGGTAACCCCGATGAGATCACCCTTAAGGAATTTGCAGAAGAAGTGCTTAAGCTCACCAATTCAGAAGTGAAAATTGTTTACAAAGCGTTGCCGGTAGATGATCCCAAGCAAAGACGGCCGGATATTTCGAAGGCAAAGGAACTGCTTGGATGGGAGCCGAAAGTATCGAGAACTGAAGGTTTACGAATAACCTACGACTATTTTAAATCACTTCCGAAAGACGAATTGTACAAAGAACCGAAGGAATTCATTAGTAAATAAACCTATTCTTATTTTAATTTACCCATAATTCGGAATATTTTTTATTAAAAATAAAGTAGCCTGCGGGTAATATAAACTTTCAGGCTACTTTATAAATTAATCCCTCGCACTCTATGAAAGTTGCCCTTATCACCGGTATCACCGGGCAGGATGGTGCTTATCTTACCGAACTTCTTTTAAGCAAAGATTATATTGTTCATGGTATAAAGCGCAGAGCATCAATGTTCAATACCGATCGTATTGATCACTTATACCAGGATCCGCATGTTTCTCACCGAAACCTGATTTTGCATTACGGCGATCTTACCGATTCAACCAACCTTATCAGGATCATCCAGGAAGTGCAGCCCGATGAGATTTACAACCTTGCGGCAATGAGCCACGTGCAGGTGAGCTTTGAAGCACCCGAGTATACAGCAAATGCAGATGGTTTAGGTACACTACGTATACTTGAAGCTGTAAGATTGCTGGGCCTTGTTAAGAAAACAAAAGTTTACCAGGCTTCTACTTCAGAGCTTTATGGTCTCGTTCAGGCAGTTCCTCAAAGTGAAACTACTCCCTTTTATCCACGTTCTCCCTATGCAGTTGCTAAATTGTATGCTTACTGGATAACTGTAAATTACCGCGAGGCTTACGGCATGTATGCGTGCAATGGAATTTTATTTAACCATGAATCTCCATTACGCGGCGAAACATTTGTAACCAGGAAGATTACCCGTGCAGTAGCAAAAATTGCGTTAGGACTACAGGGTGTTTTGTACCTGGGAAACATGAATTCTTTGCGCGACTGGGGACATGCAAAAGACTACGTAGAAGGCATGTGGCGCATCTTGCAGCAGGAGGTGCCCGAGGATTTTGTATTAGCTACAGGAATAACAACATCAATCCGCGACTTCGTACAAATGGCTTTTGCAAATGTTGGAATTGAACTCGACTTCCAAGGTTCAGGAGAAGAAGAAACAGGTGTAGTAGCATCATGTAATGGTGAATTCAATGTGCCGTTAGGAACTACAGTGGTAAAGGTAGATCCACGATATTACCGGCCTACAGAGGTAGAGTTACTCATAGGTGATGCGTCAAAAGCAAGGGAAAAACTTGGTTGGACACCAACATATACGCTTGAGCAACTAACGCAGGAAATGGTCGCCAGCGACGTGGAGTTATTTAGAAGTGAAGTATTACTTAAAGAAAGGGGCTTTACCATTAAAAACCAGTACGAATAAGTAATCGCAGACGGTCGTAAGCTCTGCGATCTTAGGTGTTTAGGAGTGAATAGTCAAATTATATTTTAACCTGGAAGCCGTAACGGGCAACAACGAATACTGATGGAGAAACAAGCCAAAATATATGTTGCAGGCCACCGCGGCATGGTGGGAAGTGCAATTATTAGAAAACTGGAGGCTGAAGGATATACTAATATAATAGTTAGAAAATCGGCTGAGTTGGACCTGCGTAACCAGGTAGCAGTGAACGACTTTTTTTATCAGGAAAAGCCCGATT
The DNA here is from genome assembly GCA_028288485.1 of Segetibacter sp. Lineage (GTDB taxonomy): Bacteria > Bacteroidota > Bacteroidia > Chitinophagales > Chitinophagaceae > Segetibacter. Next base: position 39,653 of record JAQBNO010000120.1, on the reverse strand, counting down.
ATGTTTTTTTAGCCGCCGCCAAAGTGGGTGGTATTCATGCCAATAATATTTATCGCGCCGAGTTTATTTACGATAACCTCATGATAGAGGCCAATGTTATCCACAGCGCTTATACAAACGGGGTAAAAAAACTGATGTTCCTGGGCTCGTCGTGCATATATCCCAAAATGGCGCCGCAACCTTTAAAGGAGGAATTCCTGCTAACCGGCGTCCTGGAAGAAACAAATGAACCGTACGCGATTGCCAAGATCGCCGGTATTAAATTGTGCGAAGCATACAGAGCGCAATACGGCTGTAATTTTATTTCTGTTATGCCCACTAATTTATATGGCCCTAACGATAATTACGACCTTAACAACAGTCATGTTATGCCCGCACTACTGCGTAAAATGATTGTAGCAAAGCAAAACAATGCACCATTTGTGCAAATGTGGGGCTCCGGTTCTCCCCGCCGCGAGTTTTTACACGTAGACGATCTTGCCGAAGCCTGCTTATACCTGATGGAAAATTACAATGAGCCCGGTTTTGTAAATATTGGCACCGGCGAAGATATTACGATCAAAGAGTTAACTTTTTTAATTAAGGATATCGTAGAATATAAAGGTGAGGTACAGCACGATACAACAAAACCCGATGGTACGCCACGAAAATTAATGGACGTTTCAAAACTTCGGTCGCTTGGGTGGAAAGCTTCCATACCTTTAGCGGAAGGCATTAAAAAGGTTTACGAGGAAGTTAAAGACCAGAACTGGAATTAAAGATTTTATAGTTTTTATTTTCTTTTGTTCCAGGCATTGCTACTCCGTTTAAACATCCTTGCCACGCTCGCTTGTACTATCCATACATTATTGAACGTGAGAGTTCTTACCCCGGGTTTGTCGAAGGGTCGCACGCCTGTACTGATGCCAGTGTGTAAGCAGTCAGGTAAATAGCTGGAACATTCCCAGCCACTCAATGGAGCTTTTCAAGCTGGTGATGTAAGGTCAACAAATAAAGTAAAAAATAAATCAAAAGAGGCTGTCTTGCAAAGGCAGCCTCTTTTGATTCTCTGCCCTTTGTAATATTACGACCTTTGCCCAGGCAGCGAAAGTTAGAATTGTATTTCAAGAAATTGAGCGGAAAGATGCCATACAAGCGAGCGACATCACCAAAGGGTTCCGTTCCGGCAACCGTGTTACGTAAAGAACTGCTGTTTGTACCAAAAAAATATTATTTAAAAAAGTCCTGAGCAATCACATAAACCAATAGACGCCGTTTTCCAGTCAATCGCGGCGCCAGGATTATTCGTTGCTATAATTTATTTATTTTTGCCATCGGGGAAAGAACTACTCGTTTTCACACTTTTTATGCAAATTTCTTTTTTAAAATGTTGTTTGGTATTATGTAACCTCTTACCTTTGCGCTCCCAATTAGAAAAATTGGGTTAGATTATGTCTCAAAGAATCAGAATAAAACTTCAATCTTACGATCACAACCTGGTAGATAAATCTGCCGAGAAGATCGTGAAAACCGTACGCAGTACCGGCGCGGTGGTAACTGGTCCTATTCCTTTACCTACCCAAAAGAAAATATTTACTGTGTTGCGTTCGCCGCATGTAAATAAAAAAGCAAGGGAACAATTTCAATTGTGTACGCACAAAAGATTGTTAGACATCTACACTTCCTCATCAAGAACAGTTGACGCTTTAAGTAAGCTTGACCTTCCTTCTGGTGTTGAAGTTGAAATCAAGGCATAGCATGCCAAGCCATCAATTCTTAACTTTTAAGAATTGCGGTGAGAGAAAAGTTCTTTAATTCATCTGCGAAGACTGTTGGTGCAGGAATAAGCAGCGCTGAATAATAATAAACAAACTTCGACGACCAGGACGTCATCAAAAACTTTTTGATGATCCTGCAAATCGTGGTTCTAAAATATGAACAAGCCCTTCGAGGTTTGTTTACCATCGGTACTTCCTCTCTCATAAGTGAGATAACCGGAAAAGGTCGATGGCAAACGGGGATTGAAATCCTTCCCAGGCACACCAGGCTTAGGAATAATAGGATTGTCCTTTCAACATCGGGGCACAAACAAAAATATAATGAAAGGTATTATTGGTAAAAAGATTGGGATGACCAGTATCTTCGGCACCGATGGAAAACAAACAGCTTGTACGATTATCGAAGCTGGTCCCTGTGTTGTCACGCAGGTGAAAACCCCCGATGCTGATGGTTACACCGCCGTTCAAATCTCATTTGGCGACAAGAAAGAAAAAAACTCCACTAAGGCCGAAATTAATCACTTCGCTAAGGCCAATACTACTGCAAAGCGCGTAGTCAAAGAATTCAGAAATTATTCATTAGACAAAGCATTAGGTGATGCTGTTACCGTTGACATTTTTACTGAAGGTGAAAATGTTGAAGTAGTAGGAACTACAAAAGGTAAAGGTTTCCAGGGTGTTGTAAAACGTCATGGCTTCCATGGTGTTGGTGAAGCTTCTCACGGTCAGCACGATCGCCAGAGAGCACCAGGATCTGTGGGTGGTTCATCTTATCCTGCACGTGTATTTAAAGGTATGCGTATGGCTGGTCGTATGGGTCAGGACAGAGTAAAGGTGAAGGGTCTGAAGATTGTCAAAATTTTCCCCGAAAAGAATTATCTATTAATCAGTGGTTCTGTTCCGGGCCACAATGGTTCCATCGTTTTAATACAGAAATAATATGCAATTAGACGTTTTAAATATACAAGGTCAACCAACCGGAAGGACTGTTGAATTGCCGGAAGAAATTTTCGGAGCAGAACCTAATAACCACGTTGTATACCTCGCTGTTAAACAATATTTGGCTGCTCAGCGCCAGGGCACACATAAAGTAAAAACCCGTGCTGAAGTACAAGGTGCAAGCCGTAAGCTTCATAAGCAAAAAGGTACTGGTGGAAGCCGTAAAGGTAACATCCGTAACCCTTTGTATAAAGGTGGTGGTACCATTTTTGGACCAAAACCTCACCGTTACGATATCAAGTTGAATCGTAAAGTAAAAGATCTTGCTAAGATTAGCGCTCTTTCTTACAAGGCAAAAGACAATGCTATTGTTGTTGTTGAAGATATCACACTTGATACTCCTAAAACAAAACAGTTTGCAGGTATCATGGCTACATTAAACGTATCGAATAAAAAGACTTTGTTTGTTGTTCCTGAATATAACGAGACCTTGTATCTAAGCAGCCGAAACATACCAAACGCAGCAGCAGTATTACTGAGTGATGTTAACACTTACGAAATTATAAATGCAGACGTACTGGTATTAACTGAAAGTGCAGCTAAAATATTTGGTGAAGAAGAAGCAGTAGAAGCCCAACCCTAACCCTTGAATGGGGATAAAGGAAAATGTAATCCGGAGTAGGAGTAGAGAATAGTGAAGAGGTAAGCCGGATTAAAGATTTTTCAAATTTTCAAAATAGTAACATGAAACTCACAGAAGTTTTAGTAAAACCGATACTTACAGAAAAAGCAAATGCTCAGCAGGATAAACTGAGGAGATATGCTTTCAGAGTTGGCCGTAAAGCAAATAAGCTTGAAATCAAAAAAGCAGTTGAAGAGTTTTACGGAGTAACCGTTATAAACGTAAACACGACTGTAGTACCGGGTAAAAATAAAACCCGCTATACTAAAGCTGGTTTTGTAAAAGGTCAAAAGCCTGCTTACAAAAAAGCGCTTGTAACCGTAGCTGAAGGTGAAACGATAGATTTATACGGGAACATTTAATCCCCCAGCCCCGTGAAGGGAGCATGGGAAAGATAAGTATGGTCTGCATGACCGCGAATATTGCAAACAATTTAAAATCAAAAAGCCCCTTTTGGGGTATGGGGTATGGCACTAAGAAAATACAAACCGACGACTGCAGGTACCAGGTGGAGAATTGGTAATGCTTATGCAGAGATCACAACGGACACTCCGGAGAAGACTTTGCTGGAGGTGAAAACCCGTACGGGCGGAAGAAACTTCCAGGGTAGAAGGTCAATGCGTTACATTGGTGGTGGACACAAAAAGATGTACCGTATCATCGACTTTAAGAGAGATAAGAAAAACATCCCTGCAACTGTAGCTAGCATCGAGTACGATCCAAACCGTACTGCATTTATTGCTTTGCTTAACTATGTAGATGGTGAAAAGAGATATATAATAGCTCCGCAGGGCTTACAGGTTGGTGGCACGGTGATAAGTGGCGATACTGTAGCTCCTGATTTAGGTAATGCACTCCAGATGAAAAACATGCCTTTGGGTACTGTTATTCATAACATTGAAATGCAGCCGGGGCAGGGTGGTAAATTGGTAAGAAGTGCAGGTGGGTCTGCACAACTTAGTAACAAAGAAGAGAAATATGCGGTTCTTAAAATGCCAAGCGGTGAGTTAAGAAAAGTATTGATCAATTGTTATGCTACTGTTGGTGTTGTTAGTAATAGCGACCACAGCCTGCAAAGCATGGGTAAAGCCGGACGAAACGTGTGGAAAGGTATCAGGCCTCGTACCCGTGGTGTAGCTATGAACCCTGTAGATCACCCTATGGGTGGTGGTGAAGGTAGAGCTTCAGGTGGACAGCCTCGTAGCAGGACCGGCCAGTACTCAAGAGGTTTGAAAACCAGGACGAAAGGTAAATCAAGCGATAAGCTGATCATCCAGAGAAGCAACGGTAAAAAACTTGCCAAGTAGTGAGAGTGAACGGTGAGTAGTAAAATACTGACAAGTTACTTTTAAAAAAAATAGAGAAATAAAAGTATCCCGATAGCTATCGGGAAGTGACACAACGATGTTGAATAAAGGAACAAAAGTTGGTCACTAAATCAGAAATCTGAAAATCAGAAATCAAAAAATTAAACATGGGTCGTTCAATTAAAAAAGGTCCTTACGTAGCAGCAAAACTGGAAAACAAAGTGCTGGCTATAAATGATGGTGGCGCCAAGAAATCGGTTATTAAAACCTGGTCTCGCCGCTCTACTATCACCCCTGATTTTGTGGGACATACTTTTGCTGTTCATAATGGCAACAAATTTATCCCTGTTTACGTAACTGAATTTATGGTAGGTCATAAGCTAGGTGAATTTGCGCCTACCCGAAACTTCAAAGGACATAGTAACAAAAAACAATAAAATTGTTACCAGTTACGAGTTGCCGGAACCGGCAACAGGTAACCGGCAACAGGTAACTGATATACAAATGGAAGCAGTAGCAAAATTGATGAATTATCCCACATCGCCACGCAAAATGCGTTTGCTGGCTGATCTTATTCGTGGCATGGCTGTTGAAAACGCCATTGCTACCTTAGAGCATCATCCAAAGCATCCGGCAACCCCACTGGGGAAGCTGCTGAAGAGTGCGATAAACAACTGGGAGCAAAAGAATGAAGGTACAAGTGCAGCAGATGCGACCCTGGTTGTAAAAACCATTATGGTTGATGGAGCCCGTACTTTGCGTCGTATGCGTCCTGCACCCCAGGGTCGTGGATACAGAATACGTAAACGTAGTAACCACGTTACTATTATTGTTGATACAAAAACAACAGAAGTTTCTAAGAACGTTTATGGTTCTAACGACAGGGCTTCTAAAAATAATCATTCGTAAAACTTATATATCCAGAATATGGGTCAGAAAACAAATCCTATTGGTGCAAGGTTAGGTATCATCCGCGGGTGGGAAAGTAACTGGTACGGTAATCATAAAGATTATGCTGGTAAACTGATTGAGGATCATAAGATCAGGACTTACTTAAACGCTCGTATAAACAAGGGTGGTATTGCAAAAATTGTGATAGAGCGTACTCTAGGTAAATTGATTATCACTATTCATACATCTAAACCAGGGATCATTATAGGTAAAGGTGGTGGCGAGGTTGACAGGATCAAAGAAGAACTGAAAAAGTTAACGAGCAAAGATGATGTTCAGATTAATATTCTTGAAATTCGTCGTCCTGAGCTGGATGCAAATATTGTAGCAGATACAATTGCCCGGCAGATCGAAAACCGTATCAATTTTAAAAGGGCTATCAAAATGTCTATAGCTTCTGCCATCCGTATGGGTGCTGAAGGTATCAAAGTAAAAGTTGGTGGCCGTTTAGGTGGTGCTGAAATTGCCCGTAGCGAAGAGATCAAACAGGGTCGTGTTCCTTTGCATACTTTCCGTATGGATATTGACTATGCAAATGTATTCGCTCAAACTGTTTACGGAAAGATCGGTATTAAAGTTTGGATTTGTAAAGGTGAGGTTTTAGGCAAGAGAGAATTGAACCCGAACTTCATTGGCGGTAAAGATGCCGGTGGACCAGCAGGTGAAAGAAGAGATAGCCGTGGTGATGACAGAGGCGGATTTAGAGGTGGAGACAGAGGCGGAGATAGAAGAGATAACCGTGGTGGTGGTGGACATGGCGGCGGCGGTGGAAGAGATAATCGCGGCGGTGGTGGACAGGGCGGTGGCGGTGGAAGGAGATAAAACTCCAACACTAAAGGGAGAAGAGAGAAGAATGATGTCTCCGGCAACGGTTGAATAAAAATAAATTATTGAAACAATCGGGTTGCAGGTGGAAAACTTGAAACCTGGAACTTGAAACTTGAAACTATAAAAAGATGTTACAGCCGAAAAGAACGAAGCACAGAAAAATGCAGAAAGGTCGCATGAAAGGGGATACAAAGCGTGGTGCTACCCTGGCCTTTGGCTCGTTTGGTTTGAAAGCATTAGACTCTGTCTGGTTAACAAATCGTCAGATAGAATCTGCTCGCCAGGCAATGACCCGTTCGATGAAACGTGAGGGTAATGTTTGGATACGCATTTTTCCTGATAAGGTTATTACGCACAAGCCTGCCGAGGTAAGGATGGGTAAAGGTAAAGGTAACCCTGAATATTGGGCAGCAGTGGTACAACCAGGCCGCATCATATTTGAAGCGGATGGCGTTTCTGAAGAAACGGCTAAAGCAGCTTTTGCACTCGCGGCTCAGAAGCTTCCGATCCAAACCAAGTTTGTAATTCGCAGAGAATTACAGGCATAATCACAACAAATAAAAGTTTTAGCAATGGCTAATAAGAAGTTTGAATTTAATAAAGGCCTAAAAGATTTGAATGAATCTGATTTAAAGGCAAGGATCCAGGAAGATGAGCTTCGCTTGAAAAAGCTTGAATTTGCACACGCAATTTCACCTCTCGAGAATCCTATGAGTATCAGGGCTTTAAGAAGAGATGTAGCCCGTTTGAAAACTGAATTAAAGAACAAAGCGTTAGGAGTCTAACGATAAATTTATAACAATGTTGGAAAGAAATTTGCGTAAAATCAGGATTGGGGTGGTTAGCAGCAACAAAATGGAAAAAACTGTTACTGTAGCTGTTGAAAGAAAAGTAAAACACCCTATGTACGGTAAATTCGTAAAAAAAACCACCAGGTTTCATGCACACGATGAAAAGAACGAGTGTAGCATCGGGGATGTGGTTAAGATAATGGAAACCCGTCCGCTAAGCAAAACAAAGCGTTGGAGACTGGTAGAAGTTATAGAAAAAGTGAAGTAAGACGTATAGGTCGTAAGCTTTTAGCTACCTGCTACAAGCCTCTGCAAAGATTTAAATTCAAATTTGTTATTCGTCTCACCGGTTACCGGAAGACTTAAAGCTAAAAGCTAAAACAATGATTCAGCAAGAAAGCAGATTGAACGTAGCTGATAATAGCGGAGCCAAAGAAGTGTTGTGCATTCGTGTATTAGGTAACTCGGGCCAGGACTACGCCAGGATTGGTGATAAGATTGTGGTAACTGTAAAGGATGCAATGCCAGCGGCGGGTGTTAAAAAAGGTACTGTATCAAAAGCGGTTATCGTTCGTACTAAAAATAAATTACGTCGTAAAGATGGTTCTTATATACGTTTTGATGACAATGCAGTTGTATTGTTGAACAATTCGGATGAGCCAAGAGGTACCCGTATTTTTGGCCCTGTTGCAAGAGAACTGAGAGATAAAGGATATATGAAGATTATATCTCTGGCTCCTGAAGTTTTATAATATGTATAACGAGAATGTAGAGAGCGGTTTGATCAGAAATGGTTACTTTCGCGCCTCGTTTTCTCGTTTTGTTGTGTAGAACAGTGTTGTACAAGTGAGTGACACAACGGAAGCAGAATAGCGAACTAAAGAAGGCTAAGAAAAGAAAATAATTGCGGAGTCGGAAATTTCGCAAGTAAGCAATAAGCATAAAAAACAAATAAAGTGAGCAACAGATTTAAACCTAAATACAACATCAAAAAGGGCGACCAGGTGGTGGTAATCGCCGGTGATGATAAAGACCTGAAGAAGCCGCGTACGGTTTTAGAAGTAATTCTTGAAAAAGGTCGTGTTGTAGTTGAGGGAGCAAATATTATTACCAAACACACTAAGCCGAGTGCTCAAAACACTAAAGGCGGTCTGGTAAAGAGAGAAGCTTCGATTAATATCAGTAACGTGATGTTATGGGATGCTAAGGCAGGCGCTGCAACTAAAGTAAAGCGTGACCGCCAGGAAGGTAAACTAGTTCGTATTGCAAAAAAATCAGGGGAGGTAATTAAATAATGACTACCGCTACTTATAAACCGAGATTGGCAGACAAGTACAAAAATGAAGTTGTACCTGCTTTAATGAAGAAATTCGGATACAAATCTATCATGCAAGCTCCAAGACTGGAGAAGATCTGTTTAAACCGTGGGGTTAACGGAGCTGTATCTGATAAAAAACTTGTTGACGTTGCTGTTGATGAGCTTACAACCATTTCTGGCCAGAAAGCTGTGTCTACAATGTCTAAAAAAGACATCTCAAACTTTAAGCTTAGAAAGAACATGCCCATTGGTGCAAGGGTAACTTTGCGCGGTGTGAAGATGTACGAATTCCTTGACAGGTTTATCGCTGTTTCTTTACCACGTGTTCGTGACTTTAAAGGAGTTAACGATAAAGCTTTTGATGGTCGCGGCAACTATACACTTGGTATTACTGAACAAATCATTTTCCCAGAAATTGATATTGACAAGGTTAACAGGATTACCGGTATGGATATCACTTTTGTAACTTCTGCAAATACAAATGAAGAAGCTTACGAATTGTTGAAAGAAATGGGTATGCCGTTTAAAAACGTAAAAAAAGACAATCAAGAATAACAATAAATTTGCTGATGTATGATGTCTGATTTTAAGATTTTTTAAATCAGGTAACTAAATCAGAGATCACAAAATCAGAAATCAGAAATTAAACATTATGGCAAAAGAATCTGTAAAAGCCAGGCAAAGAAAGAGAGAGAAAATGGTTGCTAAGTTTGCTGCAAAAAGAACTGCTTTGAAAGAAGCTGGTGATTACGCAGGATTGGACTTACTTCCTAAAAATGCTTCTCCCGTACGTTTGAAAAACCGTTGCCAGCTAACAGGCCGTCCAAGAGGTTACGTAGGGTATTTCGGATTATCAAGAAACGTATTTCGTGATATGGCGTTAGCGGGCAAAATTCCAGGCGTAACTAAAGCAAGCTGGTAGAAACAAGTTGACAGTTGTCGGTTGACAGTTGTTGGTAAGAACTGAACTCATTTTTTTAAATTTTATTCCAATTATCCGCCAAAGGCGGACGTAGGAGGACAATAATTATGGTAACCGATCCTATTGCAGATTTTTTAACCAGGGTTCGTAATGCTCAAATGGCTAACCACAGGATTGTGGAAATTCCGGCGAGTAATTTAAAGAAGCGTATCACTGAGATCCTTTACGAAAAAGGATATATTCTGAAATATAAATTCGAGGATGATAATAAACAAGGTGTGATTAAGATCGCCTTGAAATACGATGCTGCTACTAAAATACCAGCTATCCGTAGCCTCGAAAGAGTAAGCCGTCCTGGTTTACGTCAATATTCTAAACCAGCTGATTTTGCGAGAGTGAAAAACGGTTTAGGTATTGCAATCATCTCTACTTCCAAAGGTGTAATGACCGATAAAGAAGCGAAAGTTCAGAATGTAGGCGGAGAAGTTCTTTGCTACATCTACTAGGGAGAAAAGAAGAAGGGAAAGAAATGGTTGTTGATACATTAAGCCGAAACTATACTAGGCTGACCGGTCAACAATAGTCAATCAAATAATAAAACATTAGAAAATGTCTCGTATAGGTAAACAACCCGTTACATTGGCGAGTGGTGTAACAGTTACAGTAGGCGGCGATAATACCATTACTGTAAAAGGTCCGAAAGGAACTTTATCTCAGACTATTGATAGAGATATCAAGGTTGAGGTAACAGGTACTGAAGTTCTTATAACACGACCTACTGACCAGATCCGTCATCGTGCAATGCACGGTTTATACAGGTCTTTGATCAGCAACATGGTTAAAGGTGTAACTGAAGGTTTTAAAAAGCAGCTTGAGTTAGTGGGTGTGGGCTACAAAGCAACTAACGCAGGTAATACATTAGATCTTTCATTAGGTTTTTCTCACAATATCATTTTTGATGTTCCGACTGAAGTTAAAGTAACAACGGTTACTGAAAAAGGTCAGAACCCGAAAATACATTTGGAAGGTACTGATAACCAGTTATTAGGTGCTGTAGCTGCAAAAATCCGCAGTCTTCGTAAGCCTGAGCCGTACAAAGGAAAAGGTGTTAGATATTCTGATGAGTTTATACGCAGAAAAGCTGGTAAAGCGGCTGGTAAATAAAACGCCTGGCCCCCTACTAAGGGGGAATTGGGAAAGATCTTAATAATCAGATTAAAAATATTCTCCTCACTCCCCTTTAGGGGGTTGGGCACATTCCCGGCAGTATCGGGAAGCAATAATATAACAATGGATAAAATAATAAAAAGGCAAAAGATCAGGTACAGGATACGTAAGAAGGTATCTGGTATTGCCACCAAGCCTCGCCTGTCTGTTTTTAGAAGTAATGCTGAAATTTATGTTCAGCTAATCGATGATACTACCGGAAATACTCTGGCTGCTGCGTCGTCAAGACAAAAGGACATCGCTGCACAAACTGCTCCTAAAGTTGAGAAAAGCAAAATGGTTGGCGCCGCTATTGCCCGTAAAGCAATTGAACTGGGAATTACTACCTGTGTTTTCGACAGGGGTGGCAATTTGTACCACGGTCGTGTGAAAGCTGTAGCTGACGGAGCAAGAGAAGGTGGTCTTCAATTTTAATAAACGATTTATAAATTTTGATCTTATAAAATGTCGCAAGCAATTTTAAATAAAGTAAAGGGTGGAGACCTTGAGCTAAAAGAGAAAGTGGTATCAATTAACCGGGTTGTAAAAACAACCAAAGGTGGGCGAACTTTTAGTTTCTCTGCTTTAGTGGTAGTTGGTAATGGTGCAGGTGTTGTTGGTCATGGTTTGGGTAAGGCAAAAGAAGTTCAGGAAGCAATTACAAAAGGCATAGAAGACGCTAAGAAGAACTTGATTAAAGTTCCAATTATGCATGGAACTATTCCTCACGATCAACTTGCTAAAGAAGGTGCTGCTAAGGTTTTGATCAAGCCTGCTGCTCATGGTACAGGTGTACTTGCCGGTGGCAGTATGCGTGCAGTACTGGAAAGCGCCGGGTTAACCGACGTACTTGCGAAAAGCCTTGGTTCAGCTAATCCTCATAACGTGGTAAAAGCTACTTTTAAGGCATTGGCTTTATTAAGAGAACCAATCCAGATTTCAAGGACAAGAAACATAAGCTTAAAGAAAGTATTTAGTGCATAAATAGGAGCAAGATGTTAGTAGTTAGATATAAGACTACTACAGGCTTCTAGTTAAATGATATTACTAATGTGAGAGTAGCAATAATAATCTTGCTACTTGCTACTAAAATCTCACTACTATTATGAAAAAAATAAGAGTTACACTGATAAAAAGTGTTATCGATCGCCCGGAAACAGCAAAAAGAACTGTTGCTGCTTTGGGATTAAAAAAAATGAATGCGAGTGTAGAGGTTGAAGCGACTCCGCAGATTTTAGGCATGGTTAGAAGAGCCGGACACCTTTTGAAAGTAGAAGAGCTTGAGTCTGTAGCTACAGAAGCTGTTGAAGTATCAGCATAATTCGAAGCAAGTAACAGGCGAAGAGAGAAACAAAAGATGAACGGACTGCGACGCAACGATGTTTAATAGCAGCACCGAAGTTTGAGTTAGCAATCTCTTCATAGTATACAGGAAAACCAACAATTATCAAATTTAAATGCGAGGGGAATTAACCCCGTTAAGTAAAAATTAATATAGATGAAATTACATACGCTCCAGCCCGCAAAAGGTGCTACTCATAAAGAAAAAAGAATTGGTCGTGGTGAAGCTTCCGGTAAAGGTGGAACTTCAACAAAAGGTAATAAAGGTGGTCAAAGCCGTGCAGGTTATAAGAGCAAAATGGCCCACGAAGGTGGACAGATGCCAATTCAGCGTCGTATACCTAAACGTGGTTTCAAAAACCCACATCGTGTAGAGTATAAAGTGCTTAACCTGGGACAGATAGATCATATAATTGAGAAGTACGGCTTTACTGAAATCAGTCCTGAAAATCTCTATGTCAACGGCATTATCGGTCAAACAGACCTGATAAAAATACTAGGAAATGGTGAACTTAAAAGTGTTGCTACTTTTAAAGTGAACGCAATAAGTGAGAAGGCGAAAGCGGCGGTTGAAGCTGTTGGTGGAACCGTAGAAATTGTTAAGTAATTTTTACGATATTTGCCAGACGCATCAATGATGCGTCTTTTTGGCTTTAGAGAGATTAACACCTACAACTCAATTAACAAGTGAAAAAATTCATTCAAACTCTTAAGAATATCTGGTCTATCGATGAACTGCGTAGCAAGATTATTGTGACGTTGGCATTGGTATTTACTTACCGGTTGGGTACGCACATTGTTTTACCAGGATTAAATCCAAACCTGTTGGCAGATGCACAGGCAAATACCGCTAATAACGGTTTGCTTGGCTTATTTGACACCTTTGCAGGAGGCGCTTTCTCACAGGCTTCCATTCTTGCATTAGGTATTATGCCTTATATTTCTGCTTCAATTTTTATGCAGTTAATGACGATCCTGGTTCCTCAATTGCAGAAAGTGCAAAAGGAAGGCGATAGCGGTCGTAAGAAAATTAACCAGTGGACGCGTTACCTTACTGTTATTGTTACTGCTTTCCAGGCGAGTGCTTATGTTGCTTATCTTAACGGTCCTGGTTATGCAGAGGCAATCATTCCGGCTTATAAGCCTTTCTTCGCGGTATCTACAATAATAACATTAACTGCAGGAACCCTGTTTGTAATGTGGTTGGGCGAAAAGATCCAGGATAAGGGTTTGGGCAATGGTACTTCAATCATCATTATGGTAGGTATCCTCGCTCGTCTTCCGCAAGCGCTTGTTCAGGAGTTTGGTGCTAAACAAGCACGTGGCGGCGGTGGTTTGTTGATCTTCCTTATCGAGATGGCAATATTTATAGCCATTATCATGGGAATTATAATTCTTGTTCAGGGAGTGCGCAAAATTCCTGTTAACTATGCCAAGCAAATTGTTGGAAACCGCCAGTTTGGAGGTGCACGGCAGTTTCTTCCTATGAAGGTTAATATGGCGGGTGTAATGCCTATTATCTTCGCGCAGGCAATTATGTTCCTACCTACTTTGTTTTCTTTTACCGAAAGCGGTCAAGGGATAGCCAAGATTTTTGGCGACCACAGTAACTTCTGGTATATGCTTGTTTATTCAATAATGGTTATTGCATTTACCTTCCTTTATACGGCGTTGATTTTTAACCCGAAGCAAATGGGTGAGGACCTAAAACGAAACAACGGATTTATTCCTGGTGTTAAACCTGGTCAGCCTACGTCGGATTACATTGGCGCAATTATGGATAAGATTACATTACCGGGTGCTATTTTCCTTGCATTAGTCGGTATCCTACCTGGTTTTGCTCAACGGTTAGGTGTTACTTCAAGCTTTTCTTCATTTTTCGGAGGCACTTCGTTATTGATCATGGTAGGTGTTATACTCGATACACTTCAACAAATTGAAACACATTTGATGATGAGACAATACGACGGGTTAATGGACAGTGGAAGGATCCAGGGAAGACAGCAGATTAGTACTGCTTCTGTATAAAATGACTCTTTAAACTTATACGTTAACCTGCCTGGATTTATTTCCTGGCAGGTTTTTTTTCAAATGTCGAGACCAAGAAATATGATTTTTTATAAAACTGAGGCGGAAATTTCGTTGATGAGGGAAAGTTGCGTGCTGGTGGGAAAAGTAATTGCAGAGGTTGCAAAATTTTTGAAACCTGGGGTAACGACCATGCAGGCTAACACCATAGCTGAACAATTTATTCGCGATAACAATGCAGTACCAAACTTTTTAAATTACCGGGGTTATCCGTACACTGCCTGTATTTCGGTAAACGATGCGGTTGTGCACGGGTTCCCAACTAATATTGTGTTGAAAGAGGGAGATGTTGTTTCGGTAGATCTTGGTGTTTTTAAAAATGGCTTCCATGGCGACAGTGCTTATACTTTTGCCATTGGCAATCCGGGCGAGGAGATTTTGAAATTGATGAAGATCACCAAAGAGTCGCTGTATAAAGGTATCGAAAAAGCTCACCAGGGTAACCGGATTGGAGATATCGCTTTTGCCATCCAGGATTATACTGAACGTCTTCATGGATATGGTGTTGTGAGGGAATTGGTAGGTCACGGTTTAGGAAGAAGCTTGCACGAAGACCCGCAGGTTCCAAATTTTGGTAAACGTGGCAATGGGCCTAAGCTTAAAGAAGGAATGGTTTTGGCCATTGAACCAATGGTAAACTTAGGGGTAAAGGAGGTATTTTATGATGATGACGGCTGGACAGTTCGTACAAAAGATCATAAGCCTTCGGCACATTACGAACATAATGTTTGCATCAGGAAAGGAAAAGCCGACATTCTTTCTTCATTTGCGGAAATTGAGGAAGCAGAAAAAGCAAATCCTAACTTGTGTGCTGATTACTATTGAAATTTTAAGTAAACCTTCGTCACGAAGGTTTTTTAATTTAAAGAAACACTGATTTATTGGTTCTGTTGATTTTGATTCTTTTGTTTGCAAACGGTAGTTCTCACTTCATCATTGTTGTGTCACTCCCTTGTACTTTTGCCACAATTAGCAGCATAATAAGCATTTTCCTTTATGAAAGCAGAAGCGGGCATCAATTCCCCCTTTAGGGGGTTAGGGGACAAACAGCTGGTAGTAATTGGCGGCGGTGCTGCAGGTTTTTTCTGTGCAGTAAATGCTGCAAGAATGAATCCTTCTATGAAAGTTACTATTGTTGAAAAAACTTCTAAACTTCTTTCAAAAGTAAGAGTTAGCGGCGGTGGAAGATGTAACGTAACACACGCCTGCTTTGAGATTTCTTCGCTGGTAAAAAGGTATCCAAGAGGAACAAATTTTCTTAAAAAGACTTTTCACCAGTTTAATACTAATCACTGTAAAGAATGGTTTGAACAAAGAGGAGTGAAGCTGAAAACGGAAGCGGACGGCAGAATGTTTTCGATAACAGACAGTTCGCAAACGATTATTGATTGTTTATTGAAAGAGGCAAATAAGTATGGAGTGGAGATAGTGATGAATTCAGAAGTAAGAAGTATGAAGCATAAAGAAGGACAATTTATGTTAGAGCTTGCAAACAACCGCCTGATTACTTCTGATTATGTTTGCGTTGCTTGTGGCGGCTACCCTAAAAGTTCGATGTTTGATTGGTTAAAAGCTCTAGGTCATTCAATCGAAGAGCCTGTACCATCGTTATTTACCTTCAACATGCCCGGTAGCCCTATAACTAAATTAATGGGCGTTTCTGTTGAAAAAGCCACGGTGAAGATTGTTGGTAGTAAACTATCAGATGAAGGTCCATTGTTAATTACCCACTGGGGAATGAGCGGTCCAGCCATATTGAAGTTGTCTGCATGGGGAGCACGAGAACTTGCTAATAAAGATTATCATTTTAATATTTTAGTTAACTGGCTTGCTGATTACAACGAACAGACCTTACGTGATCAATGGCAGTCAATACGAAATGAGCATACAGCACAGAAAATCGGTAACCGCAACCCGTTTAACCTGGCAGCAAGGCTGTGGGTTTATTTATTAAATGAAAGTGGGGTACATGAAGACTTGCGGTGGGCTGATCTCCCTTCTAAGGAACAAAATAAGCTGATCAAAAATTTAACTGCCCACGAATTTGAAGTAAAAGGCAAAACAACTTTTAAAGAAGAATTTGTAACCTGTGGGGGCATCAGATTAAGCGAAGTTGATGCAAACACAATGGAAAGCCGGCTTGTTCCTAACCTGTTTTTTGCCGGAGAAATACTTGACGTTGACGGTGTAACAGGAGGTTTTAATTTTCAACACGCCTGGACGAGCGGTTGGATCGCTGGTAAGGCAATAGCGAGCCGTAGCGGTCTGGTAAATGGGTGACTGATAGAGTGTGGGCCAGAACGTGCTGCGCAAATCCGATAGCAATTTAAACAAAGGCGGTTCTCTATTCCCTCTCCCCGGTTTAAATACGTTCATATATTTTCCAATTGCTTTCAAATCATCTTTTGAAATTTCATCTTTTTTAAAAGACGGCATCACGCCAAGCCCTAAACCTCCTTGTCCTCCCCGATGGCATTTGTCGCTGTGTAGATTGTGTAATTCCTGTCCTTTTGCAATTTCGGTTGTTCCCGGTATGAAAGTTTTTTTTAAGGGCTGACTTTTCCTTACACTACAACTGATCGCGAGGTTAATGAAAAAGGAAGCAGCGATGGGAGATGTGACTTTTAGACTACTTTTTATAAGCCGCCCGCCCTTGTTATTTTCCAAACCATTCCTGTTTGCTTTTTGTGGCATTTGTAGTTTACCCGCAGTCTTCATTATTCCATAATCTACAACCTATAACGCAGTTAGGGGCTGGGCAAATTTTACCAGTTCATCATGGGTTTAAGCTACGATGTAAATGTTTCAAAGCTTAAGACAGCCTCACAGAGCAGGGGAGGTTTCGAGCTTACGTTAAGTTACCGGAATTGTTCTGTTGGCGCAGATCGTAACGGGCTGCCTTGTCCTAAATTCGGGAGAAATTATTAGTTTTTGAATTCCCCATCGGCGTAGTGAGGCGTTCTCAACAACACTTACCACTGTGCTTTGTCCAACAGGTTTATTTCCTTGCTTTTGTCGGCCATGTTGTTCGCACTCTGTTGTGAAACGAGGGAAATAAACACTTCTGATCATTTATCTTTGCGCTCCTGTCAACAGCCAACAGTCTGTCAACCGGGAAAAGCACCCATGGAAAATGAAACGGTTTATGATATAGTAATAATCGGCGGCGGTCCTATAGGTCTTGCCTGCGCACTGGAAGCTAAAAAGGTGGGGTTGAATTATGTGATCTTAGAGAAAGGAGCACTGGTAAATTCCTTGTATAACTACCCGCAGAACATGACCTTTTTCTCAACCAGCGAAAGGCTCGAAATAGGCGGCGTTCCCTTCGTAAGCAATAATCCAAAACCAACCAGACCCGAAGCACTGGAGTATTATCGAAGAGTAGCGATTTCTGGCGGACTAAATATTCACCTGTTTGAAGAAGTTCTTACAGTTGAAAAAAAGAACGGAAGGTTTGCTGTTACTACTACAAAGCAGATATTTACTGCTAAGAACATAATTATTGCTACAGGGTTTTATGATATTCCTTATTTATTAAATGTTCCCGGCGAAAATCTTGCAAAAGTGAAGCATTACTATAAAGACCCGCACTATTATGCTTTCCAAAAGGTTGTGACTGTTGGAGCGGCAAACTCGGCGATAGACGTTGCCCTTGAAACCTGGCGAAAAGGGGCGGAAGTAACAATGGTAGTTAAGGGTGATAAAATTAGCGACCGGGTGAAATACTGGGTGAAGCCCGACATTGATAACAGGATAGCAGAGGGGTCAATCAAAGCTTATTTTAATTCAACCGTTGCAGAAATAAGGGAGAAGGAAGTAGACATAAACACACCCGAAGGTGTGGTAACCATTGAGAACGATTGGGTGTTAGCAATGACAGGTTACCAGCCCAACATGAAATTCCTGAGAGATGTTGGGATAGCTTTATCAGATGATGCGGTGCTTTGCCCTGCAATTAATGAAGAAACACAGGAAACGAATGTTCCCGGAGTATACCTGGCCGGAGTAATTTGTGGTGGAATGAATACGCACCGGTTGTTCATTGAAAATTCAAGAGTGCATGCGGAAAGTATCGTGAAAAATATAGTGGAAAAAAATAGGGGTAAGTAAACGACCCAATTGGAAGATCTGTGCAATTATTTCCAAATATTATCCAACTCAGGAGTAATGGTACAGTTGTCGCTTAACTTAAATTCAAACTTGTTCTTGTATTCCTGTAACTGGTATTTGCCATCAACTAACTGGTATATTTCGATAATCTTTTTCTTAATGTCAACTATTAAGTAGTATTTTACCCCTTCTTGTTCATAGAAATCATATTTAACATTTCTGTCCCTGTCTTCTGTTGATTTAGATAAAACTTCTGCTACTAATACCGGTGGAAAGTCAAGATAGTTTTTATGAATTTTGCCGCAAACAATTAATACATCGGGTCGAAGTATCGTTACATTGGAAATCTTAAAATCAACAGGGTCATAAGCTGTACAACCTGTGCATCTATTCTGTCTTAAAGCGAGCGAAAGCTCTCCTCTTATTTCTGTTGCAACTCTCCGATGTTGGGGCGCCGGTGATGGACTCATAGCTATCGGAATTCCTTCTATAAGTTCCCACCTGCCTTCCCAGTGTAACCATTCAGAGTAAGTATAACGCGGAATATATTTTTCTACTAGTCCCATTTTTAAAATTTCAACAATTTCTATTGGTTATTAAAACTCGGCCATCACCCCAACATAATTCTGCGGCGTAATGCTTCTCAGATCCTCTTTTATTTCCTCGTTTACCTTCAGGGTTTCAATGAATTGTTGAATATCATTTTTAGTGATTGACGTTTTTCCTCTTGTTAGTTCCTTTAAGGCTTCGTAAGGCTTAGGGTAATTTTCGCGGCGCAGAATGGTTTGGATCGCCTCAGCAACAACTGCCCAATTGTTTTCAAGGTCTTCGGTTATTTTGGCTTCGTTCAACAATAACTTGCCTAATCCTTTTTCAATAGAGCCTATAGCAATTAATGTATGTGCTACCGGCACTCCCAGGTTACGTAAAACCGTGCTGTCTGTTAGGTCTCTTTGTAAACGGCTTATCGGTAGTTTGGCCGACAAGTGTTCAAGTAATGAATTTGCGACCCCCAAATTTCCTTCAGCGTTTTCAAAATCTATCGGGTTTACTTTGTGTGGCATTGCACTGCTTCCTATCTCGCCTTCCTTTGTCTTTTGTTTAAAATACTCCATGCTGATGTATGTCCAAACATCTCGGCAAAAGTCGATAAGTATATTGTTGAGGCGTTTAATGTTATCAAAATGGGCGGCAAGATTATCGTAATGTTCTATCTGCGTAGTAAACTGCATTCGTTCAAGACCTAAAACATCCTGAACAAATTCATTTCCAAGTGTAATCCAGTCTTTGGCCGGGTATGCGACAACATGTGCATTAAAGTTACCCGTTGCTCCACCAAATTTGGCTGCATAAGGAATATGAGAAAATAGGTCGACCTGGTTTTGTAGTCTTTCAACAAATACCATTATTTCTTTGCCCAAAGTAGTGGGAGACGCTGGTTGACCATGAGTTTTCGCCAGCATTGGTATACTTTTCCATTCCACGGCAAATTCGCGAAGCCGGTTTTTCAGGTTTATCACCGAAGGCAAATATTCATGCTCCATACAATCTTTCCAGCTAAGTGGTATGGAAGTATTATTAATATCCTGGGAGGTAAGTCCGAAGTGAATCCATTCTTTTACATCGCCACCGCCGGCTTTTTCAAGCTGTTCTTTCAAAAAATATTCAACCGCCTTAACGTCATGATTTGTAATTGCTTCAATCTTTTTTATTTGCGCGGCATCTTCAACACTAAATTGATCACTCACTTTTTGAAACTGCTGGCGGCATTTGTTATCCAGTTCGAAAAACTTGTTGTCGGCCAGGAAGAAGAAATATTCCACTTCCACCACAACCCGGTACTTTATCAGCGCAAATTCGCTGAAGTAGCCATCGAGAAATTCAATTTGCTTTCTGTATCTGCCATCGATCGGCGATATCGCTGTAAGTTGAGTTAATTCCATTTATAACTGTTGCTGGTTGTTACACCTATTAAATGTATTTTAATTTTTATGGACCCGGCCCTGGTAATTCTATGTTACTTCTCTTGCGTCGCACTCTTCGACTTTTGGTGTCCTCTTTTACTTTTTACGTAAAATACCTAAGCAGCCCTGTAATGTCGTCTCTATAACTTATGCTCGATTGACTTTACTTAAACTTCTTTGTGCTCCTTCTCTGCCTTCGTGTCTTCGTGGTTCAAAGAAAAGCCGCATTCTGGCTTCCTGTACAAGTGCGCCGTCATGGCGGGGACGATGTTTAACAGTAGAACAACTGCCCGCTACATAAAATGTATTTTCTTTGCAGCAGCAAAATTAGATGAATTGGACAAGACTATAAGGGTAGGTGCAGTAAGTTATCTGAATACCAAGCCATTGATGTACGCATTTAAACACGGAAGGCATATAGAAGGAATGGAGATAATAGAAGAATATCCTGCAAAAATTGCCGCGATGTTATTAAACGATGAAATTGACTTAGGACTGGTTCCGGTGGCAATTATACCAAAGCTTAAGGAGCATTATATTATCAGCGATTATTGCATAGGCGCCGAGAAGGCTGTTGCTTCGGTGTGTTTATTTAGTGAAGTGCCGTTACAGGAAATTGAAAAAGTTATTTTGGATTACCAGAGCCGTACCTCAGTAGCGCTTGCAAGAGTATTGATTAAGCATTACTGGAAACTTGATGTTGAATTTGAAGAAGCCGGGGTAAAATTCAGGGACGAAATAAAGGGAACAACCGCAGCGGTAGTAATTGGAGACAGGGCTTTTCAGCAGCGAAAAATTTCAACCTACAAATTTGATCTTGCTGAAACCTGGGTTGAGTTTACCGGCCTTCCCTTTGTTTTTGCTGCGTGGGTAGCGAATAAAAAATTACCAGCTGATTTTATTCAACAATTTAACGATGCGAATAAAGAAGGTCTTTTAAATATTGACCTGGTCGTAGCAGAAAATGTGTCGCCGTATTATGATCTAAAAAAGTATTACACCGAAAATATCAGCTACGGTTTAACCGAAGCAAAAAGAAAAGGTCTTGAAAGATTTCTGGGTTTCATAAAAGCAGGCAGTGTTCTTACTCCTGCCCGCACTATATAATCAACACTTATTCGCCCGGGTAAACCAATCCTATTTGCCGCCTTACTTCGGTCATGATCTCCTGTATTTCGTTACTTCGCCAGTGTGGCATTATCTCGCTTTCAGTTTTTTTATCTAATATCATATCTGTAGCATGCTGCATTTCAAAATTGTATCCTTTTGTTGAGCGCTTATCTTCGAAGGTGTCTAACTTATTGTGAAGATTGTCGCACAAAGCCGCTGTAGTGGCTTTGAAGAAATCAGGAATTTCGATATAACCTTTGTCTCCGCACAAGGTTGCCTTATTGTCCATAATGGTTACCATTGAAGTAAAAAGCGAGGCTGTTACTTCACCATATTGAATTGTGATCCCGGTTCTTTCATCAACACCTGTGTCAGTTAATACTCCCGATGCAATTATTTTTGCTGGTTTTGTGTTTGCAAAATAAGTAGCAAATGCTATGGGATAAACACCAAGATCTAACAAAGCACCCCCGGCAAGATTTGGGTTGTACATTCTTCCTTCTGAATTCTTTTCCATCGGGAAACCAAAGTTGGCTTCTATAACCCCCAGCTTACCTATTTTTCCTTCTTCGACCCATTGTTTCGCTTTCAATAAAGCGGGAAGAAAATAGGTCCACATGGCTTCCATTAAAAATACATTCTTGCTTTTGGCAACTTCGGCTAATTCTTTAAACTGCTTGTCGTTGAGTGTAATGGGCTTTTCGCACAATACATGTTTTCCATGCCGCATGCATTCGAGGCATTGCTCGTAATGAAAATTGTGAGTGGTTGCAATATAAACAGCATCTATTTCGCTGCTGTTATATAACTCATCGTAACTATAGCTAAGCGGAATGTTACATTCTTCCGCAAATGCTTTTGCACGACCCGGATCGGAGGAGGCGACAGCAACAAGCTCGGCGTTTTGAAGTACGGAAAAATCGTTTACAAAAGAATGGGCAATTTTGCCGGCGCCCAGTATCGCCCATCTTACTTTGTCTGCCATAGTAGAATTTTGATAAATATACTGATAGTTGTAAACAGGTAATCACAATTGGATGGCTACAATTTAAACCCGGGTACAAAAGTGTGCTTCAACAAGCTCAAGGTCGCTGCTGAATAATAGGTTACAGTACAAGCGAGCGTGGCAACGATGTATTATTCTTGTTCAACAGCCGGGTCCATAAAAAAATACTATTAAGGGCTTTGTTACTGTTCATTTTTCTTAAATCTTCCTACAGTCAGCGCCCATAATTGTTGTGCATCGGGAGTGATTTTTAAATAAAATATCGATAAAACAAAAGCCGTGGAGAAGACGGCGCTTCTTAATATTATTCCGCCCCAATTGTTCATACCGCGAAAAAGATAAAAGCATAGCAGGTAAATAAGGAATGAAACGGTTAGGGCCAAAATCGTTTTTGCTGAAAAAGGCTGCATGTTGAATTTTTTCCAGATAAAGAATAGCCGTACAAAATTATAAATCCCGTAAGCAATTAAATTGGACCATGCAGAGCCGTTTATGTTATATCTTTTAACAAGGTAATAGTTTAAGGGAATTGAAATCGCCAATAATAAAATGCCGGTAAAAACTTCAAATTTCCAACAGTTAGAGGTGCCAATGATCTGGCTGTTCACGCCTGTTCCGGCATCAATTATTTTGCTGATCCCTAAAATCAGGATGACCATTTTTCCAGTTTCATAGTTGCTGTTGATGTTTAAAACGGTAAACATATCGTTGAGGTTGAGCCAGATCAGGAAAAAGATAAACAAGGCCAGTAATAGTAAATTAATACTGGTCCGGCTATAGATGCGCTGGATCTCGGTATAGTCTTTTGTCTTCCACGAATTTGAAAGTACCGGTATTACTGCAGAAATAATGCTGCGTTGCGGAACCTGGATGGTGGCTGCTATGAAAGTTGCCAAGGTGTACACGCCTACATCTGCCAGTCCTTTTTGGCTAACGCTTGCAATGATGATCGAATCGATATACATAGCGACCGTATTAACAACAAGACTGCCGTAAATTAAAATCATGAGCCATACGATCTTTTTCCGGAATTTTTTGGTTACCCTGCTGATCTTAAAATTGAACGCAATTTTATTTGTATAAATAAGATAAAAAATAAGAATGGAGGCAATTATTATATAGCTAAACGAAAAGATTTTTATGAAAGAATCGAAGTTGATCCAGCCAATTACAAATGCAGCAATCAACGCTGATTGAATCAGTCGTAAACCCGTTTCTTTTAAAAAGTTAGTGAGAATACTTTCCTGGGCAAACCACGCGAATGCTTCAAAAATTGTAAAAAATAAAATGCCGAATGTAAAGGGCAGGATCCAATAATAATAGGTAATTAACAGGATTGATTTCTCCGAAAACTTTTGAATAAACAGCGGCTTGAAAAGAATACTTCCCAATACCACGAGCAGGAATCCTAAACTTATAACGATCAGGCTTAAAGCCGCCTGGTCATTTTCTTTTCGGGATAAATTTTGTTTGTAAAAAGGATGAAACTTATAGACGTAACTTAAGACCCCTAAAGTAGCAAATGAATAAAAGGTGATTCCAATGTCGTTAAAAAGCCTGGTTAAGCCGTATTGTTCAGGAGTGAAAGTTCCATTCTTTACATAAAAGTAAGTATTGATGAAACCTATAGCGAAGCCTATGTAGATTACTATGGAAGATAAAATTGTTTGTCGCCTGATGTCACCCATGCTGTTGATATAACTTATTTAGAAACCTACTACCGGCTGTACAATGTTTCTTATACGTATTTGCCTTTAATTCTGTCGACGATCATTTTACCGATCCTTTGAAAGGAGATGCGGCTGTTTATATAGATCACTTCTTCTTTTATTATTAGCTCCTTCAGCTTTTCCACGTACCAATCTTTGTGTTTGTCAACCAGGTAGTTTATCAATTGGGCACGGTTAGGTAAGGTAAAATTTTTATGAGTAGACTTTTTTGTCTGGCGGTAATAAAAGAGGATTTCGGGTATGATATGAACCGTCCAGCCTTTTTTTGTAATGCGGATGTAGAATTCCCAGTCTTCGTAGCCGTTTTTCATTTCTTCGTCATAACCGCCTATTTCATCCCAACTCGATTTTCTTACCATTGCACACGCCGGGCACTGGCTCGAGAAAAGAAAATTATAGGCGTCGCCGCCTCTTGGTTTCGACACTTTTTTAAACTCACCAAACATCTGAATGTAACTTGAAACAGCGGCCACCTCTTCATGTTTTTCCAGCACAGCTAAAGCTTTGTCGAAAAATGAAGGGTGAAAGTAATCATCTGCGTCTAATGCTGCTATTAATGTTCCTTTTGCATGTTTTACTCCATGGTTTCTTGCCGACGACATTCTGCCATTTTCTTTATGTAAAACCCGCACCCCTGTTGTTTCTATAAGGTCTAACGTTTTTAATGTTTCAATATCCGTTGAGCCATCATTTACTATGATAATTTCGAAGTTGCTATACGTTTGTTTTTTTACTTTTTCAACCGTTTCCATTAAATACATTCCATCATTATAACACGGAATAACAACAGATATCAAAGGGTTTTTCTCCATTAGTTATTGGTTTTATAACAGAAGATATTTAACTGAACATCGTACACGCTGTTGGTTGTTTTATTGATGAAAGGGTAGTCTAATGTATCTGCTGCATTTTTTATGTAGGTGCTGAAGTTGTGCTGTTGAAACAATTGCAGTAGGTCAGCGAGTTTATTTGTTTCATGTGCTTTGCCATGGTACTCAATAAACATATTCTGAATTTTAGAAAGATGGCGAGCACAGTCTAACATTACTTTCCATTCGGCGCCTTCGATATCTACTTTTAAAAAATCAATCTTTTCCACCAAACTTAAAAAATCAGCTAATCTTTCAGTTTTTACCTGCTGTGCAGTCGTCGGGTCGGCATTTTCAGAAATGTGACTTGCTTCTGTTGAATTTGCTGAAAAGCTAATGCTGCCGTTCTCGGTCCACACCGCGGATTGATGTAATTCAACATCCTGTAAATTATTCAACCTTATATTCTTTTCAAGTAGCTCAAAAATACCGGGATCAGGTTCAAAAGCTATTAATTTCGCAGTGGGGTAAAGACGTTTAAAATAAATAACGCTTAAACCGATGTTAGCGCCGCAGTCGATAATAACCGGCCTCGTACTGCTTGTACTAAACTTATAAATTTCATTCTCGAAAATGTCTTTGTAAGTATGTAAAACTTCATAGGGCCTTTTATAGCAAACGGAGATATTATTAAGTGTGATGGTTTTTTCTTTTACATCGTCCTCGTGTTTCAGCAGCTTTTCCTGGAGCCACGACACCCTGGAGCCACTACTCTTCTTTTTTTTCCCGCTAAGTCGTCCGATGATGCCTTTAACTATATTTGCTGCTAATTTGCTCATAGCTGTTTTATGTTTGGTCCTCTTGTTAGTATTGGTATTCCCGCGTATAAAAAACCTGCTTATGTTGTAAGAGGTTTGCAGTCGATACTACAACAGTCCTATAAGAACATAGAAATTATCATTTCAGATGATTCTCCCGATGAAAGCATAAAAATAGCTATAGAGCCTTATATAAGTGAACTTGCTATTAAATATTATCACAACCAACCTGCTTTAACAAGTCCTGCAAACTGGAATGCAGCATTGGATAAAAGCTCAGGCGAGCTAAAATTATTGCTGCACCAGGATGATTGGTTTCACGATCCCGATGCAATTAAGACTTATGTTACAGCATTCGAAGACAACCCGGAAATTGATTTTGTGTTTTGTCAAAACACGGCAATCGAAGAAACAGGGAAGAAGGTAATTCTCCAGGCGCGTCCTTCTTTACTCCATACAATGAGTGAAAATCCAAATCATTTATTACTGGCACAGGTAATTGGCCCGCCAAGCAATACCATGCTGAGAAGCCGGGTGAATACCAGGTACGATGAAAAATTTATCTGGCTGGTCGACGTTGACTATTATGTGAGGATTCTTAAAAAGGGGCATAAATATAAATACATTCAGAAACATTTGGTGAGCATCGGTATTCACGAAGACCAAACCACCGTTTTCTGCAGAACCAATGACACGATTATTTTAAAGGAGAACACCTGGTTCGCCAACAAGCTGGAAAAAGAAGCTTTCAAAGACATTTTAATTTACGATTACTATTGGCGGTTATTGCGCAATTATAACGTGAGAACAACAGAAGACCTCGCAAGGGCAGGAGTTGAATATAAAGACATACCGCCTATAATAGTTCAAATGCTTTCATTGCAACAGAAACTTTCGCCATCGATTTTGAAAATGGGCTTACTTTCAAAGTTCTTTATGATGATTAGTTACTTAACGGCTAAAAAAAACTAATTAACTGTGCTTTTATCTGTTATCATTGTCAACTACCGTTCTGCTGATTTTATCCTCGAATGTATACGTTCCGTAACGACATTTACCACTGGTCTTCATTATGAAATAATAGTAGTTGATAATGGCTCGAACGATAAAAGTGAAGCGATAATTACCAGCAATTTTCCCGGGGTTATTTGGATCAATATGAATTACAATTCCGGTTTTGCAAGGGCAAATAACGCCGGAATCAGAATCGCAAAGGGCGATACTATATTATTGCTGAACCCTGATACCCTTGCAATAGATAATTCGATAGCTGCTTGTTATAACCGGCTTCAACTATCAGGATATATAGCCGTTGGGGTTCAATTGCTGGACGTAAATAAAGAGCCACAAATTTCGGGTAATTACTTTGTGAAAGGTGGCCTAAACCACTTGCTTCCCATTCCATATTGGGGTGACTTTATAAGGTGGATTGGTTATGCAACCAAATCTAAAGTGCCGAATGTTAGGGAAGCAAAAGAAGTTACTGAAGTTGACTGGATCAGCGGCGCTTTCCTGATGGTGAAAAAACAGGCTGTTGAAGAGGCTGGTTTATTAGACGAAGATTTTTTTCTATATGCAGAAGAAGTCGAATGGTGCAGCCGTTTAAAAAAGGCCGGAAAACTGGCCATTTTCGGCGACTTGCATATTGTTCACCTTGAAGGAGCGACGATCAATAAAAGTCAAAACCTGGACGAAAAAGGCTATTATAACCTGTATGATAAAAAAGGTTTGCAACTGATGGTATCAAACCATTTGAGGGTGCGAAAGCAGTACGGCGTTGCCTGGTTTTTGATCTTATTGCTTAACTATACCTGGGGTTTGTTGGTCTATTTTGTCTGCAGTTTTTTTTACGGTTTGCTTATACTGAAAAATCCTTTTAGAGAATGGGGTAAAGCGCTGGCCTTTGGCAAGAACGTTTTTAAGTTGTGGGCGCTATCACCCCTCATTATTCAAAATAAGCCTCACTTTTACAAAATGTTCTAAATTTCAATATTAATCTATCATCCAGTATTTATTCAGTTCTTTTTATTGGACCAACCCTTGTTTTTATGGCATCCTTTGTTGTGTCACTCCCTTGTACTGCCGTCTTACATGGCAATAAACCGGGCGGAAAACTGGTAATTTGTAATCGAAATTCGAGTTATCGACTTAAGCTGCTACTACAAACACTATTTGTGTAACGGCCTCCCTATGTGCAAGGTTTGTTACTTTCTTTCCCTTGATGAAAAGAAAGTAACCAAAGAAAAATGAAGAAAGAAACGTTCACATCCCGTTTCTTTCCTTGTACCTTGATTAACCAGTAGTGCTACTGTGGCTTCAGCATTTGTTTTTCATGCTTATTCTGTTTTAACAACAAACTACCAACATCTTTCTTCCCGCGACCTTATAGAAAAGGCGTGAAGAAAATTAGCGGGAGAGGCGTTAAGAACTGCGAAGCAATCATTGAGACCATTAAAAAAAATAAAAATTACCGAAGTAAATGAAATAGATGTTACCGAAGCCTGGTAGTGTTTTTTGTTTGTAAGTCCTGCCAAAGCCCGTTTTTATTCTTCCGTTGTAACTTATATTATTTTAGCCTGTCCCGCTAATTTTTAGTCTTTTCTATAAAGTCTTGATTTTTTTGTTTCTTTTGTTATCAAGAAAAAAAGAAAAACAAACGTGATCAGTAAACATGAAGAATATCCGGACTTTGTCATCGACTACGCAATGGAGAATAACTGCCTAAGTAAAGGGATTGATGCGCAATCGGTTACGGTGTATTTGGAAACGGGTAAGCTTGCAACTTCTTCACCTATTCATCAACCCCTTCAATGCATCAATCCTGAATTTAATTACCGGCCACGCTTTTGCCGGATGCCCCTGTAAAGTGTATTTAATACCGAGAATGAAAGAGGCGCAGAGTTTAAACAGGTACTCAACAATTTTTTTTAAATAAGCAAAGCTGCCTTTTGATAGCATTCGTACTCTTTCCCCACGTCCAATTCCGGATGCTACGCGGTACATGTATTCGGATGTCAGTTTCTTTACTTCAACCACATGTTGCACCCTTACAGCAGGATCGTAGTAAATTCTTCGGTTTAGCGCCTGGAGCTTCATGAAAAAATCCTTGCCCTCACCACCAATACGTAAAGTGCCTACAACGCCCGGTAATAAAGTATTAAAGCCGTCGACTTCATCAAAGTCTTTTTTGGTTACTATCATGTTTGACTCGAGCGGATACTTTCCGGGCCTGAATACTTCTACCTTTTCACTGTAATGGAAGTTCCCTACTAACGAGGAAACGTAGTGCGACATCCACCCCGGTTCTGAAGGAATATATTTTGGAATAATGCGGCCGCCTAAACCATCAGCATCGGGATGTTCCTTAAAGAAGGTAACTATTCGTTCTAAATAGTCTTCATCAGCAACTGCATCGTCATCCATAAAGGCAAGGAGTGGGAATTTGGCAAAAGCTGCACCGGTATTCCTTGCAAAAGAAGCTCCCTGCTTGTTTTCTTCGAGATAATAAATGTTATAGCCGTGATGGGATTGAATATATTCTAAGCAAAGACTTTTGGTGTTATCAACGCTGTTATTATCTACTACAATTACCTCATACCGTTCTTTTGATAATGTTTGATTGTATAAACTGTCAACTGCGTCTATTATATATTGTTCACGATTGTATGAGCAAATGATAACAGAAATTCTTAAATGTTCATTCATCAAAAGGTCAATGCTTTTATGTCGGGTAACGGTTCAATAGGGCGATTGCAGCGAGTTTAGCAAAATGTACAAGTGTGCGACGCAACGAAGATTCCATAATAAACAGATGCTCGTACCACAATTATTCGTACAAAACGCTAAACCATCAATTATGCCTTTTTAGTTTCTTTCATTATTGGTTTTCTAAAAGCAACAAACAACGATGCCAAAATAGAAAGCCACAATAGTATATTAGAAATGTAAACAAAAGTTTGCCCTTTATAATACGACTCCGGTTCAAATTTAAATTCTATTGTGTGGTTGCCGGCGGGAACAACCATGCCCCTGAGTACATAATTTGTTTTGCAGTAATCGGTCTTTTTACCATCGATGTATGCATTCCAACCTGCCGGATAATAAATTTCACTAAACACTGCAAACTGGTTTGTAGTACTTGCAGAAGTATATTTTATATCGTCGTTATCGTAACTAACTAAAGATATTTTAGCAGCAGGATCTGCACCGGTAGCGGTCGTTGCTATCGATTTGAAAGAGTTGTCGACAAAAGCCGTTGTAGCAGGATTGAAATTGTCTAACGCTTTTATTTCTTCTACCGGGCCGTTTACAAATTTCACTTCTTTTACAAACCAGCATGCACCCATAGCGCTATCATTTCTTTGAACCGTTGACTGGCCTTGTTGCTGCTGCTGTTGCTGTGGCGGGATAAGAAAATACTTAGTGTCGAGCATATTTAAAACGCTCATGTTGTTTTTCGACAGGTGGTTTTCAATTAGATCCTGGTAAATTCTAAGTTTCGCCGGATGGTATCCACCAACGCACCTGTGGAAATAAGCAGTGATCGACTCCTGGTATCTGTCGGGAGCTAGATTATACACCCTAAAGTGCGGATCTTTATCTTGTAATATTTGATTGTCTGCTGCCGTGGGGGTGAAGTTTCCTGATTCGTAAGAGTCCGATTCAATATAACTGTCACGATTGAGGTATTTAGTGTCAATGGTAAATAAGTCGATTGTGTTTATTACTATAAATGCAGTAACGATGAGAACCGGCTTAACCGTGTTTTTAGTATATAAATACAGAGCACCCACAGTAATACCGGCAAAAATAATTGCCCTGAAAATGCCGGAACCAAACATCGATTTTCTTTCCTGTATCATAGCATTAACTATCTGGCGGCCGAATTCGTTACTGCCGGTTTGAGGGTCAGTATAACCTTTTATAACCTGTGGATCAATGGAACCATTGTAATCATTAAGGAAATACATGAGTATCAAGATTACAAATGTTCCTCCGCTTATATAAAGGATTTTCTTAAATGATTTTTGTAGTTCCTGTTTAGCATTGGGCTGAAAGAAAATTTGCTGCAGGCACAGTACCGCCATAAGAGGAAATAAGAGCTGCGGAATAACAAGCGCCATCGAAGGAGCCCTGAATTTATTGTAGAATGGTAAATTTGCTAACAGAAATTTATTGAAGCCTAAGAAGTAAGAGCCCCAAGACAGCAAAAGAGCAAAAACAGTAGCAGCCAAAATCCACCACCTGTTTTCATTTTTAACCGTTACAAGCCCTATAAGAAATAACATGCAAATAATAGCGCCAAAATAAACTGGTCCTGAAGTGCCCGATTCTATACCGCCCCAATATTTTGGTAATTGAGTTGCTATTTGAACAGCAGTATTTTCAGGGATGTTTTTTTCTGTTAATGCGGTAACAACTTTAGAGTTTTCATCAAAAGTTTCTGAACTGCTGCTACCGAACACGTTGGGCATTAAAAATGTAAGAAACTCGCTTTTTCCCGCACTGTAATTAAGTGCATAATCAACATCCAGTCCTGTTGTTTTTACCTGCTTCATTTGTGCTCCTGAGCCTTCTATCGTTTTACCACCGCGCATGGTGTATTTTGCATAATCTGCCGTAGTAAGCAGGGAAACCGCGGCATTGCCCACACCAATAAGTCCTCCTAAAACAGCTAAGCCAAGTGCTATGAATAAATGTTTCCACTCTTTTGCCTTAATCCACTGAATAATGTAGGCAACAGTCATAAAGAAGGCAATAATTATAAAGTAATAATTTATTTGGGGATGGTTTGCTCCGATTTCAAGAGTGGCAAAGAGGGCGGTGACCGTTAATCCCAACACATATTTCTTTTGATACAACAAAATCAATCCGGCTAAAAGAGCCGGCATATATGCAATCGCCATCATTTTTGTTTCGTGGCCTACTGATATTATTATAGGGTTATAGGTTGCATAAGCATAAGCAAGGCTTCCTAAAACAGCAACGACAAAATTGCTTCGAAAAGCCATACATAATATATAAAAACAAACACATGCAAGAAAAAAGAAGCTTATAGGTTTTGGTAACCCAAGTGATAAAATTTTACCAAAATCAACCAGGAAACTTTTGCTTTCAAGTGTTACCTGGTAGTTAGGCATGCCGCTGAAAAGGTTGGTATTCCATAGGGGAAAGTGACCATGTGCCTCCTTGTAATTTATTCCGTTTTGCGCCATTCCCTTCCAATGCACAACGTCGCTTTGTTGTAATACTTTTCCCTGCAGGGCCGGACTACAATAAAAAACGGACACAATCAAAAAAATACCAATAGCGTAAACATGGGGTAAAATCTTCTTCCAGTCGAAATTCTTCATGTATATAAATTAACGGTTGGCAAAATAATGCTATTTTCTATGAAAACTAATGTGATGGTTTTTTGTAGTTGAAACCATACAAACTTTAACAGGAATTATTCGGGGCAATTCATTGTGTTCTTTTCTTGTTTCAAATGCCGAAGCTCCATTTGCTAATATAGAGGAAGAAAGAATTTTACATTACTTTACGCGAAATTATTTCATGAGGTGGCTTTCATTTCTTGCACGGGTAGCATTTATTTGTAATCTTTTTTTTATTCTTTGTTTATTACTGCGCCATACTCATTTTACTATTCCACCGGGGTTTAACGAATTTGTTATTATTACAGGCTGGGTATTGTCTGTTTTTATAAATGCAATATTTGCATTGTGGGTGGCAGTTGTGGCATTAAATAAAAAGGAAACCGGTATTCCCCGTTGGCTACTTGTCGTGAATCTCTTTTTGTTTTTATTTCAAATTTTTTATCGCGTATTTTCAACCCGATGATTCAGAATATTATAAAGGATAAACCCACCAAACTCTTCGTAGCTATCACGGCTTTTTTTGTTGCTAACGCACTAATTGCAGAATGTATCGGCGGAAAGATTTTTTCGCTGGAGAAGTTGTTAGGCGTTCAACCCGCTAACCTGACCCTTTTTGGCGAAACTGGTTTGTCGTTCAACCTTTCGTGTGGGGTATTGCTTTGGCCGCTCGAGTTTATTATTACCGATATTGTAAATGAATATTATGGTCCGAAAGCCGTAAAAAGAATTTCTTATATAGCAGTTGCGCTCATCTCTTATGCATTTCTTATTTTTTACATGGCCATCAGTTTTCCTCCCGCCGATTTCTGGATTAGCACAGGTACCGCAAATAACATCCCGAATATGAACGATGCTTTTAATTCCGTTTTTGGCCAGGGCATGTGGATCATTGTTGCAAGTATTATCGCCTTTTTAGTAAGCCAGCTTGTTGACGTAACCATCTTCCATAAAATTAAAAAAGCAACGGGTGAACGGAAGGTATGGTTAAGAGCTACCGGCTCTACGGTAATTTCTCAGTTGGTCGACAGTTTAATCGTCGTAATCATCGCCTTTAAAATAGGGAAGGGGTGGAGTTGGTCAACCGTTTTATCTATTTCACTTTTAGGGTACAGCTACAAGTTCTTAGTAGCAGTAATACTTACACCTGTCATTTATTTTGTAGAAAAGCGGATTGAAAATTATGTGGGCGCCGATACAGCAAGGCAGATGAAAGTTTCGGCAATGCAGAATGACTAGTGTCACCCGAAACGTGAAACCTCAAAGGTTAAAATGAGCAACTCCTTTTCATGAAGCTTACACTTTTAAGTTGACTAGTCACTACTACTAACATGTTAGTAGAAAGTAGGAAGAGGAGATTTTTTTGTAGCCGGCGGTTGTATTCCTCATTAAACAGCCGTTGCCACGCTCGCTTGTACTGTAACAAATTATTCATCAGGGACCCTCAGGTTCTGGAAGGGTAGCCTGAACCTGTCGAAGAGTTTACCCTGACCTTGTCGAAGGGCACTCTTGTACTTTTATTTTCTTTTCTGCTTTTAACACCGAAATTCGTACATCCAATGTTAGTCTAAACGACACTTCATCAAAAAAAATGATATGGCTGAAAATAATATCAATCCGACAACGGCAAATGCAGGACAAAGTGCTGCTGCAGCACCTTTACACGCCGAATTGAATGATAGGGTGGTAAAAAGGAAATCGATTGTAGACTTTTCCGAAGATATCTGGGCAGTCGTGATTGGTGGAATAATCATTATTGCAGTGCTTGGTATTTCACTTTTCTCGCCGGGATTAAAATTTTCGGTACCCGTTTATTCATGGGCAAGTTCGGCTGACCTGTTTCAAAAGGTGTTAACACTTAATAACCTGTTGCTGGTTGCAGTTATCGGGGCTATTTTTTTAGCCATCTCTTCCATTGCAATCACGCTTTCAGGCGGAACTACCCGCAACTATGTTCAAGGATTTGTTTTAATTTTCATTTTAGCCATTATTTCGCTCATTATAGCCGGCAATAAAACCATTAATTATTATGGCATCGAGTACGTTGTATTTGCACTGGTTGCCGGTTTACTGATCGGAAATCTAACCACCTTACCAACCTGGTTAGCCGAAGCTGCCCGTTCTGAATTTTTTATAAAAACAGGATTGGTTATTCTTGGCTCCAGCATTTTATTTACAGATATTATTAAAGCGGGAATACCAGGAATTCTTCAGTCAGTTATAGTGGTGGCTGTTGTATGGTTCTTTTCAATGTGGCTTTCGAGACTATTGAAAGTGGATGATGAATTTGGAGTGATACTGGCGTCAGCAGTTTCTATTTGTGGTGTTTCGGCAGCTATTGTTGCCGCCGGGGCAATTAAAGGTGATAAGAAGAAACTGTCTTACGTAACAACACTCGTATTAGTTGTTGCCATACCTATGCTGATTATTCTCCCATGGGTAATCCGTAAATTGGGAATTCCTGAAATAGTTGGCGGAGCATGGCTTGGCGGAACATTAGACACGACGGCATCTGTTACCGCAGCGTCGCAATTGGTTGGGCCGTTAGCACTTAAAGCGGGTGTTATCGTAAAGTTCTCTCAAAATGTATTGATAGGTGTTGCGGCAATTTTTATTGCTGCCTGGTGGACTTTAAAAAAGAATCCTTCAGCAACATCCGCTACCGAAGGACAGGGTTTGGGTATAATCTGGGAAAGGTTTCCAAAGTTTGTTTTAGGATTTATTGCAGCATCACTGCTCTTTTCTTTTTTAATACCTACAGGTACTACAAAGCAGGTTGCGGGTATTCTCAACAGCTTACGCACTGTGTGGTTTGCGCTTGCTTTTGTTGCAATTGGCCTTGAAGCCAGGTTTTCTGACCTGGTAAAAATCCAGGGTGGCCGACCTGCTGTCGCTTTTATCGGCGCACAGATTTTCAATATTGCGTGGACATTGCTGTGGGCTTATTTGTTGTTTGGAGGCGTGCTTTTCCCGTCGCCCGATTTGAAGTAATTGTAGTAATCAAAGGAGCGGTTGTGCAGATGTTGCATAAATACGATGGTGGATAACCTGAAAGTTGTTGCTAAAGGTTATACCGTACACGCTGTGCGACGCAACGGCTGAAGCCATGGAAGACCTAAAGCCGGGTCAATGAAAATAGCCGTATCAGAAGATGCACCCGGATAAATTATTAAGCATACAGTATTATGAAGAAACGCCTGCATCTTTTTATTTTTTTATTCCTGTTCACCCCATTTTTGATACTGCATCTTTCCTGGTTACCGGTTAAACCAGTTTTGAAAAAAGGAATTTGGAGAGCAACAGTGCAAAGAGCCGATGGTAAGGAAATTGTTTTCGATTTTGATGTAAAGGATAGTGCAGGGAAAACAGTTGTGTACGTAATGAATGCGGGAATAGTATTACAAATGATGCGACACAGCTTATGTTCGCCTGGCTCGAGCCAATACCACGCTAGCGGTTCGTTGTTTATTGTATAAATGGTTCGTAGTAAAGGATTATTGCACCAGAATTAAAGATTTTAGTCCTTAAGAGTTTAAGTACAGTCCTGTCGTTTATGTTTTCAAATAGTGGCAAGCCGTTTCCTGCTACAACAGGATGAACGCAAAGCTGATATTCGTCTATTAAATTAAGTTTCATTAACTGTATAATTAAGCTGCGACTACCGACGAAAATGTTTTTACCAGATTGTTGCTTTAGTTCTAAAACTTCTTCTTCGATGTCTCGATTTGCCAATTTTGCACTTTCCCATTCGAGATTTTGGAGCGTATGGGAAAAAACTATTTTCGGGACTTTATCCATTATCACCGCAAATTCGTCCATTGCTTTGTTGCCGGTAGGTTTTTCCACTACCGTTTTCCAATATTCCATAAGTTGGTAAGTTATCCTTCCATATAGAACGGTGTGTGCGTTGCTTAACAGGTGGGCATAATGTTGATGCATTTCTTCATCTGGAATTCCTGCTGTATGGTCGCAGAACCCGTCAAGTGTCATATTTATTGCTGCAATTATTTTTCTCATATTTTGATTTTTAATTGTCAGTCCCTGCCAGCAGGTGTGCCGTTTTATAACCACCGCTAACGTTAAAGTGTTTATGAAGTTGTGGCAATTGAAAAACGTCAGTTTCAATTAACCACAAGGGGAAAGTAGCGATTTATAGGCGAATGCTTAATGTTGAGCCACTATTTTATAAACATACTGTTCGTGGAATGCACTAGTACGATTGGCCTAGGCCACAAGCCTTCAGTAATCAACTATTTTTTTGGAAACTTCTGTTAATCTCCGCATTTAACTCTTCCACATTTTCTTCCTACCGCATCGGGAAATATTATAAGAAAAACGTTCAAAAAAGTTAATCATTTGCCTCTTAAACCCCCGTAATTTTTGCTTGTTATGCAGGTGAAAAATACGGGGGTTGTGCGCAGTCGATCCTTGGTCAAAAGGTCGGAACGTGTGGAAATCAATTGGTGATGCTGACCGGGGTACCTTTGTATTGACAATAAAAGATTGAAAACTTCAACTAATTTTTATTTTAAAAAATAGAATTTCAATATTTTAGGTGCCGCAAAATTG
Source organism: Segetibacter sp. (assembly GCA_028288485.1). Classification (GTDB taxonomy): domain Bacteria; phylum Bacteroidota; class Bacteroidia; order Chitinophagales; family Chitinophagaceae; genus Segetibacter. The sequence continues at coordinate 3,033 of JAQBNO010000120.1, read as the reverse complement.
CCGCCCGGCTGAACCCATTGGCCATGTGGGCGGTATTCTGTGTTCCGTCCCCCCGTTGCCGCTGTCGATTAAGGATACAAAAGCTGATTGTTTATTCTGTTGCTGGGCGTTATTCGTCTGCGGGAACGGAGGCTGAGTAGCGATATATAGCCCATTGTTCTTCCGTCGCCCGCCGTATTGCCAATGCTATGTTAGCAGTTGGTTGCTGGTAGTTCTTGTCCTCCCGATTTAATTTGTTTGAAGTCTTCATATTTGGTAAAATACTCTAGTCCTAAAACTAATAGCATTGAGCTTATAGAATATACTTTCTGCATTATGACTGCCAAACCCAAATAACCAAAACCAAATAGGGAAAAGAAACAGTAATAAGTCAATAAGCAAATAATACAGCAGAATTTAAGTAAATGAAGTTTCGACATTAGGATAAATGCAGTAATAGTAAATAAACCAAACAATGTTAAAATGATCGATATTGTTCCCAGGTCATGCAGGGTGTTGCGATTAAGAAAATAAATATTAAGTTGGCCGCGCCTATAAATTTTAAAATATTAGCCCATTGTCTGGAAGAGATCTTTTTTGACATATTGATAAAAAAAATTCCATAACCAACCGAGTGGAATGGCATTCCAATAAGAGCCCAAATCCAGCCAGGGTTTTCTGCACCATTTATCGCTTTTGTTGCAAACAAATTGCTTAGGAAATTTTTTGACCAGACAAACCCTATAGAATTTTTGTCGAGTATTGAGCCGCCAGGATAAACTAAGGTTGCTATTACTATCAAAATCGCAGAAATGACCAAACTTATCAAAACGGAATATTTCTTAATCATCTGTTTAATATTGTGGTCGAAAATTAGTTATGTATAGTTGTTGGGAATGTCGTTTGCAATGACTGCGGACGTTCAGGTATTCATGCAGGTGTGGCATTTGAAATACATTCTACGTGAACAACGACGCTTAAAGATACTGCTGTTGTTGATTACCTACTCTAGCTTAATAGTAAATATTCAGCCGGAACAGAAGCAACATAAGTAGGTATAGCTGAAGCTGTGAACATTCAGCCACACTTGCACAAATACAAATGTTAGCAGCAGCAATGTGGTCTGTCAACAGCCTACACTAACATGAGAACCTAAAGGTTTAACAATTTGTCCATTGTCTGCAGGCTTTGATAAAAATATTGTCGGGCTAATCATGTTGTAGTGCCTTGATGTGTCAATGATGAAATCTAAAATGCCGTCACCCTCTATGTCCCCTGCAAATAATAGTTCAATCATCTTGTCCTCAAAGTCGGGTTGTGCGGCCAAAAGTTGTGTCGTTTCTTTACCGTTGATGTTGGCTGTCAAATACAGTTTGTAGTTTCGTACTTCAAAAGCTTCAGGGTCTTGCTGTTCTTTCTTCTTACTGCCTGTAGCAAATATTTTGTACTGATTACCTAAATAAGAAACGCTTAAAGTCTCATCTGGATAAATGAAGTTTTTTGAAAGAGCAACGGTTTGAATTTTCCTGTCGGCTAAATACGGAAGCGCTTCAATTAAGATAATGTTGCTGTCTTTGTTTGAAGCACTTACTTCCCAACCTGTTTTCTCATTTTTATTTTCATCAACAATTTCATCATGAACTCTTCTGGTTTTGACTGTTGTCTGTTTGAGATAGAAGCCTTCTTTGTTTTTAAATATGCCTATCCATTTTTCTTTGTCTGCTGTTTCCCAAACTTCGTCACTATGGAAATTGCCTGTTGTAAGCAATTTTATTTTCATTAAGCTGTCAACAGGGAAAACTACCTTGCCGTGACTAAGACTTTCAGTTGAAGTTACCTGTACATTTTGGTTAGCAGCAACAACAGTATCGGTCTGTGAATTTTCTACTTTGTTAGCTGTTTCAGTGTTGACGCTATTGCAAGTTGCCAACATAAAAACCGTCAAATACGATGCTGCGATATTTTTTAGGGTTGTCGCCATATTGTTGCTGCCAACGTTAAAGTGTTTATGAAGTTGTGGCATTTGAAAAGCGTAAGATTCAATTAACGACAAAAGCAAAATAGTGGTTTATAGATGAAAGCTTAACGTCGAGCAACAATTTTATAAACACACTGTTGGCCGCCGCCCTACGTCCTGTCCACCTCAAGATGATGCATATTAACAGCAACTATCAATAAAGATCCAGTAACAAAAGCATTAATGAAACTAAGAATTACGCTACGAAACTAATGCGTTTTGTCCAACAGCACGGTTATAAAGCTTACATAAACTGTCCAGGTAAAGCTAATTGTAAAAGCAAAACGTGCTGCTTTAATTGTTCGGATTAGAGTGGTGTGTCAAATTGTAATTTTTTAAAGCACACAGTTATTATCCTAAGCGGAGTTCATGTTTTGTTTTTCTTTTTTCTTGATAAAAAAGAAACAAAAAATCAAGACTGCATAAAAAAGGCTAAAAATTGTATGCAGGTCTAAAATGAAATAGTCACAACGTTAGAATATTCTCAAACAGTTGTAGGACTTACCGGATAAGAACATGTCCCAACTTCAGTAACATCGATTTCATTTCTTAACGCCCTGCATAAAATTTTCTTAACGCTTTTTTTATGAGGTCGGTCCATTAAAACAGTTCCTTCGTTTTGTCCAGCGAAACCTTTTTCTAACCACTTAAGAGCTTCTGCGTTTTGTCCTGCCTGCACCGCAACCACTGTCCAAAAGGGTGGCGGCTAACGTTAAAGTGTTTATGAAGTTGTGGCAATTGAAAAACGTCAGTTTTAATTAACCACAAAAGCAAAATAGCGATTTAAAGTTGAATGCCTAATGTCCAGCCACAATTTTTAAACACATTGTTAGGCGCGCACCTTAATCATCCGCTATGATAACTGGTCCAACAGGTAAATGTCCACTATTTAAATGCGCCTTTACTTTCGGCGTCAACTTGGTTAATTCTTTGTATTGATTGATTGGGGCAGTTAATACAAAAACGGTTACTGTATACTTAGAAAAGTTCTGTTGATGCTGTAAGTTTTTGTCATAAGTCAATAAAGCATCAAACGA
>JAQBNO010000014.1 GCA_028288485.1 Segetibacter sp. | reverse complement strand
ACTTATCAATATGCAAAACAATAAATACCCCGAATAACAAGAGCATAGGCTTGTTTATTCCATTACTTCTGTTACAATTAACATTGTGAAACGTAAAGTGCACTATTTTAACTAGTGGTTAAAGCCGGCATGGAACGAGTTGCACATTTTACTGGGCGTTGTTCAAAAGAAAAAGAACACCTGCCTTAGCATGACTAATGGCCGCAGATCGGGGTTTACTGCCTGACCGGGACAAGCACCAACGACAACCAACAATTTTTCTGGCATTACGGTTGATGATACATCTTGTAAATCTCTGAAAATGAAATGTCCTAACTGCGATGCAACATTAATGATGAGCGAAAAGAAGGGAGTGGAAATTGATTATTGCCCCAGCTGCCGAGGTATCTGGCTTGATAAGGGTGAGCTTGAAAAGATCATGGAACGAACCGGGGAACATTATTCGCACAGGGAAAACTATGAAAGTGATTTTCGAAAATACCATTATGACGACGATGATCATCATTCTAAACACGATCCCCACAATCCCCACAATCCCCACTATCCTCACAAGAAAAAGAAATCGTTCCTGAGTAACTTTTTTGATTTTGATTAGTCGTGTTATTGAATGTCTCCGGCTGTTTAAATTTTGGACTGTTTGGCCTGCAATGGCCTCCTTTACCAGCCAGGAGTTGCAAGAGCCGCTGCATTATAGGCCGAAGTAAACACAACTGTACAAGGGTGCGACGCAACGTAAGCTTCAATAGGTATTCAAGTGATGACTACCAAAAATTCTCCCATGGCTTCACTCAGGTACTTCCAAACTGAACGAGGAGTTGCAGCGCTTACCATATCTGCTGCAGTTTCATTCGCTTTATCGTTGTTGCAACCGGCATTAAAAAAAATGAAAAGTGCGATAACCGCAAGTATTAAAAGTATCGAGGGCAACATGGATTTCTTCATGGGTTGCACGTTTACATCCGTCATAATTTTCAAGTTTTAATTGTTATAAAAAATACATATTGAGGTATCCCTAGCTGAAAAACTATCCATCTTGGAATGCGGCATTTTAGATACATGTTTTCTTTTTCTTTAACTATCTGGTTATTTTGGTTTACAATAAATGCTGACCACAACCGGAAATGCCCTATTCCATCTGGAAATGGCAATTGAAGTGCAAACAGTGGCAAATACTACAGGATATTTAATAATCGGATAGGTTCGGCAGAATCAAAAAATATGGGAGCTAATAAGCCAGGAGATTGCTCTTGGCACCTAACATTGTTGCCCGTGAGATAAAGTTTTTAATGAAGATCGAACTATCAAAAATGGAAAACTAGACTGCTATTCAGCTTACATGCATGTCAATTGTTTAAGAAGTTGTTCAATTCATTTTTATTGATAAACTTACATGCCGCGGAGGGTAAAATAACAATATGAAAAACATGAATAGAATCGCAGCGGTTGTCTTACTTTTTTTAGTAATTATAAGTTGTATTGTGAGTTGCAGTAAGTCACCTGGCAATAACGGAGGCAACACTAATCCGCCAGAGGCTGTTCCTGCTTCGTTTGTTGAATTCTGGAAAACATCCCTAACTCAAAATGCTTTTTTTGCAAAGCAAAATACTACCCTCGGCTTTGGCAGTAATGCAAACGAATTTCCGACTATTTCGGTTGACACTTCCCGAACCTATCAATCGATGGATGGTTTTGGATATACATTAACGGGAGGAAGTGCAGACTTAATTAATGCCCTTCCTGCTTCAGCCCGGGAAACATTATTAAAGGAACTGTTTTCTACAGAAGGGAATTCAATAGGTGTTAGTTATTTGCGTATAAGTATCGGCGCATCCGATCTTAGTTCAAGTGTGTATACGTACGATGAGATGGCCGCAGGACAAACAGACATTAACCTTAACAATTTTAGCATCGATAAAGAAAGGATTAACCTGATCCCTGTCTTAAAACAAATACTTGCCATTAACCCTGCCATTAAAATCATTGCAACTCCCTGGACGGCTCCAACCTGGATGAAGACAAATAAAGACTGGATAGGAGGGCGATTAAATCCTGCCTATTATGCTGTTTTTGCTGATTACTTTGCCAGGTATTTACAGAGTATGAAGGCGGAAGGGATTGTTATAGATGCCATTACTCCGCAAAACGAGCCGCTGCATGGTGGCAATAATCCAAGCATGGAAATGAGCGCTGCAGAGCAGGCAGATTTTATAAAAAACCATTTAGGTCCAAAGCTTCGAACCGCTAACCTTGGTACCAAAATCATAATATACGATCACAATGCAGATCGTATTGATTATCCATTGGAAGTTTTGGGTGACGCGGTCGCAAGACCGTTTATCGATGGTTCATCATTTCATTTATACGCCGGCAATATTGATGCTTTAACTTCTGTTCACAATGCTTACCCGGAGAAAAATATTTATTTTACTGAACAGTTTACATCTTCAACCGGCAGTTTCCCTGGCGATCTTGCCTGGCATCTCAGAAATCTAATTATTGGAGCGCCAAGAAACTGGAGCAGAAATGTTCTGGAATGGAATTTGGCTAACGATGCAGGTTATGGTCCGCATACTAACGGAGGGTGCACCACCTGTCTTGGCGCGATTACAATTAGCAACAATAATATCACCCGCAACGTTGCCTATTATATCATCGCTCATGCAGCAAAGTTTGTAAGGCCGGGTTCAGTTCGGGTGGAAAGCAATTTTTTAAATAACCTTAAAAATGTTGCTTTTCTAACTAAGGATGGCAAAAAAGTACTGATCGTTTTAAACGATACAGGCAACGGCTTATCGTTCAACATTAAATTTAAAGATAAGTGGGTGACAACTGCATTAGAAGGGGGAGCAGTCGGCACTTTTGTTTGGTAAGTCGCAGATGAGAACTGTTGTTCATGGCTAATGCAGCATTGCTAAAAGCGACTTGTTAACCAGCTACAACAGAAATTATTGAAGAAGTTTAATACCGCTTTTTTTGCGTATGCCAGGTTTTATGGACCGGCTAAAGTTCATTTTTCAACAGCCGTTGCCACGCTCGCTTGTACGGTATCCCATTATTCGGCGTGCCAGTTTCTATCCTGAGCTTGGCGAAGGATCACACTCCTGGACTTTCGATTCGTGGCGGAATAAATCGTTGTTATTAATCGTTGCAATTAGGCGGGTGGTAGAGGAATTAAGTTTTAGAGGATACACGTTACCAAGAGGATTTCTTATCGTAACCAATACGGTCTTTTGCAAACGGACCAATTATAAAATTCGCTCCAGCCTTTGCCGTTTTCCCTATTATTTCTATCGTAGTGAACATAGTTGTTACTATACCCGTTACTTCCTGGTCCATACCCGGTCTTAATTGATCTACAATAGTGGCAAACGGGGCACTGCAAATTTCTTTTAATATTTGTGTTTTGGTGATAGAGGCGGTATTTAAACTGACGAACACGAAATGACGCTAATAGTGTCTGAATTTATACCCCTTCCACAACAATCATTTTTGTTGTTGCTGCCCTTTGCCTGATCACCTTTGCCTCTGTATATATTTCTGAATTCCACCATTCCTTAGCCCGTTCAACTGTTGCGAATTCTAATACAACTATTCTTTCCGGTTCCCACACCCCTTCCAATGTTTCTGCTTGTCCACCGCGAACAACGAACTTTCCGTCGTAGGCTGCTACTGCTGCAGGTGTTAGTTTTTTATAATCTTCATATGCTGCCTGGTCATGTATTGAAACTTCTACTATCACGTATGCTGCCATTGTAAATATTTTTAACCGCTAAATTCCTACTAATTTGTGATACTACTTATAAATTGAACAATATTTCAAGTTGCAGAAGTTCATGTTAAAGAGACCTGGTAAACCCGAATTGTTTTAGTGCTGTATTCGCGGGCAACGGGTTCTGAAAAAGTATCACAAGTTCCTTCGTCCTTTTATGTTTACAGATTAATACCTAAATACTTTGTTGAAGGGCCCGAATCCTATTATTCTTGTACAGTCATTGTACTTATACCCGAACACCTTTAAAACTATCCAGTCGTTAACTTCAACTGCATGGCTTAGAGTTTCCATCAACTGTTCGTAGTACTGGGTAAACGAGGCACTTTCCCTGCCAAAGAAAAGGAGTATTGTGAGGCATGCGACGATGTTCTTATTAAAGAATGAAAGAACTAGTATCCGAATTAATTGGCCGACCAATTCGCATCAACCTGGCAGGTATAGAAAGGGACTGGTGGATCGAGCCAAAGGCTTTTTAGAAAGTCGCAAAAGAGGCTTTCTTCTAGCCCTGTTCTCATAACTTTATACTCAATTACAAATAACACCATGCTCGAGATCATTATAGAAGCCCGTAAAGCAGCGATAGGCCCCGGTTTGGATGTTCGACGAATTCTTCCATTCAGGCTACGAAGAATGGTCGGTCCTTTTATATTTATGGACCACGCAGGCCCTGTAAATGTGCAGGCTCAACCAGCCTCTTCTATGGACGTACTGCCGCACCCCCACATTGGGTTGTCCACCGTAAGCTACTTATTTGGCGGACAGGTTACTCATCGCGACAGTACAGGCGTACAGCAGATCATCCGCCCGGGTGAGGTGAACTGGATGACCGCAGGCAGTGGCATTTCTCACTCCGAAAGATTTGAAGACCCGTCAGCACTTGCAGGCGGATCATTGGAAATGATACAAACCTGGGTAGCCCTGCCTGAAAAAGATGAAGAAGCGAAGCCTTCTTTCAGCAATTACACTTCCCAGGAACTTCCTATATTCACTGAAACAGGCGTTTGGATGAGATTGATTGCAGGAAATGCATTCGGTCTTCGAAATGACGTAAAAACACACTCCCCGCTTTTCTACCTGCATGTTGTGCTGCAAAAAGGAGCACGATTTGGATTACCAAAAGAACATACAGAACGTGGCATTTATATAGCTAAAGGAAGCGTGGAAGTGGGCGGTCATGCTTATACTGTTGGTCAGATGCTTGTTTTCAATAAAGGCGTGGATCCTTTAATAGTTGCAAAAGAAAATACTACACTCATGCTGTTGGGAGGTGAACCGCTCGGACAGCGATACATCTGGTGGAACTTTGTATCATCAAGAAAAGAACGGATAGAACAAGCGAAGGCCGACTGGAAAGAGGGTCGCATTGTGTTGCCGCCTACAGATAATCATGAATTCATCCCACTTCCCGAAGACCCTTCGAAGCCTGCAGGAGGACCACCACCGGAAGCACTTTCATAAACGCCTGTAACTGCAGAAGTTTGCTCATTCTGCTTAGAAAGGCTAAAGGATCTGTTTTTTGAAAAGAATTATAAAAAATATAAATAATTGATGTTGTTAATCCTTACCAACACAGAAAGTCTTTTTCTTAGTTTTGGTCATACCTATTTTAAATGAAACTGCTGTTATCAAATTCTATGAAAGTATTGTTGCTTGTGTTGCCCTTCTTTACTCTTTTCGCAGATGCCCAGGTTGCTTACGAATTTGCCTCCATAGAGCTTCCGATACCCGGAACCGGTGTTTATTTTGATAATACTTCATCTTCTTTTGATCGCAGAAAGCTCTTCCAGAGAAACAGGGGAATGATCATAGGCTTGCAAAAAGGCAGGTTTACCTCGCTTGAACTTGGCGCGGAAGCGCATTGGAGGAAGATCAGCCTTCTTAAACCTCACATAATAGGTGCCACCCTTAACATGGAATATAATTTCGAAAAAAATATCGTCGGCTATAAAGCAGGTATGTGGATGAAGAGAGGCAGGATAAACCTGACCTATGGGGCAAATGTGGGCTATTTTACAAATTTCAAAGAAGGGAACCGCTTTGGCATTGGTCCCTCCGTTGGCTTCAGGTTGCTCGGCTTGCATTTAATCAACGGCTATAACTTTTTGACAGATGATAAAAGTAAGCCCGGTGAAACTCCTATAGAGGTGAATTCTTTATACATGTCTTTACGATACTACTTCCCCGTAAAAAACACATTTACATGGGATAGAAAGACCATGAAAAAAAAGCGCGAAAGAAAAAAGGAACGGGCTAAACGAAAAAAAGAAAGGAAAAACAAAAAGGAAAACGGAGAAAGTAAGGGCCTCTTTAATATTTTCAAATCGCACTAATAACGATGAAACGAAGCAACGCTTACTAGAGGTAAACCTGCGGGTGAGATTAAGGAAAGTTCCTGAACACCGTTTCTTTAAACTTTTTTCCTATAGGTATTTGCGTTTCTTTGATCTCTACAAATAAGGGTGCGACCGCAACAATTTTATCTTTTGCAATTATATACGAACGATGCACTCTTATAAATTGGCTAACTGGCAACAACTCTTCCATAGCTTTCATTGTCATATAAGTAATGCTTGACCGGTTTCGCAAGTGAACCATGAGGTTATCTTTCCTTGCCTCTATGTACATTATTTCGTTAAAGTAAACTTTTATCAATTGGCCGTTTACCTTTAAAAAAATGAATTCGATGGATTCAACCTTCCCGACCCTTTCCTGTACACGTAGTAGTTTATGAATACTCTTTTCAAATCTTTCTGCAGTAATAGGCTTTAAAAGATAATCTACAGCCTCTAGTTCATAGCTTTTTGCGCCGTATTCGATATGCAGTTGTAAAGGTTATTGCCAGTGCATCTTTTATCTACCGTATAAAATCAATACCGTTTATACGGGGTAAATTAATATCGAGAAAGATAAGGTCGATCTTTTGCCGGCTAACGATTTCAAATGCTTCCGGTGCATTACTACAGGTTTTTACACGTTCGAACTGGCTGTAACAAGCCACGAATTTTTCAATTACTTTTTTGAGCCAGTGGCTCATCTTCTGCAAAAGTGGAAGCTGTTCCTTTATATGTATTGACCGACAAGAACGGTAAAATAATTTACGCAAAGGAGGGTTATAGCGAAGATAGGCAAGGTTTTATTGAGCATGCACTAAAAGAATAAGCGGGAGGTCGTGTTTTTAATAAATGTTTTATTGAATCGCGTTTCCTACTTAATATCTTCGCTTTTCCTTTTATTCATTCACTACACCGATATTTTTATTTATTGAAGCAGGAGGTCATACAGCTTTTTAATACTCACCCGCAGTTCGCGTTTTTGCTTAGCATTGGCATTAATGTATTGATTGCCATTTTAGGTGTAGTTCCGAGTGTATTTCTTACCGCTGCCAATGTTTTATTTTTTGGCTTTTGGCAAGGTACTGCCATCTCATTTGCCGGCGAATCTATTGGAGCATTTATCGCGTTCATATTATACAGGGTTGGGTTTAAAAAAAGTATTCAAACAAAAGCGCAAAATTATGCGCCTGTAAAAAAGCTGCTCGAAGCAGAAGGGAAAGATGCGTTTTACGCCATTATTTCGCTACGGCTTATTCCTTTCATTCCTTCGGGTATTATCACCTTTACGGCCGCTATTGGCAGGGTTAACCTGCTTACCTTTTTTGCTGCCAGCTCACTCGGCAAAATTCCCGCCTTACTCATCGAAGCGTATGCTGCATACCAGGTAACAGCGTTCAACTGGCAGGGGAAGGCGATCTTGCTCTTGGTGGGCGGCTACTTCCTATACAAGCTCTTTAAAAAGCCGAAATCAAAATAGAGTTTCGGGTTGTTTTCGTACAATTGACTGTTAATAGTCATACAATTGTAATTCTCCTGCCACAATTGTTAAATAAACAACGGTGGAAAAGTCAAAAAAGCAGATATGTTGTATTGGCTGTAAATTTGCAACCTCATACCTGCAGTTGAACTGCAAAAGATTAAATTAAACTTTAAAAATATTTTTTATGGCATTAGAATTCACAGATGCAAACTTCCAGTCAACAGTTTTAGATAGTGATAAACTTTCTCTTATCGATTTTTGGGCAGAATGGTGCGGTCCTTGTCGCGCTATTGGTCCTGTAGTAGAAGAGTTGTCAAAAGAATATAGCGGCAAAGTAAACGTAGGTAAAGTAAACGTAGACCAAAATCCTACATTAAGCGTAAACTATGGCATTACTTCCATCCCGGCTATCCTTTTTATTAAAGGCGGTAAAGTGGTAGACAAACAAATCGGTGCAGTTCCGAAATCAGTTTTAGACAAAAAGATCCAGGCGCACTTATAACATAGATTAAGTTTTCAATATTAAGAGCAGGCTGCAATTGTAGCCTGCTCTTTTATTTTCAACATGCCTAAACCGTTTTACCTGTTAACAGCTGTGATAGAACCGAAATATTTGAGCGATTCTTTTGGTAGCGAGCATTGGTAGATCTATTAAGGTTCTCTTGCGTCGCACTCTTGTACATTTAGTAAGAGTTGCAACGTAAAAGAGAAAAATACATCAACCGAGTGAAACTGTAAAGCCGGTATGACGACGCAAAAATGAATGGTTAAAGAACAAAAATGAATTGTCGCCTGTCGAGGTAACAAATCTAAGAATCGTATTATTTTTAAGTTCGTATTTTGCACTTGTAAATAATTTGCTTTCCCAACAAAAAATTGCCGTAATGAAGAAAAATTTCTGCTCTCTACTTGTGTTGCTGCTAACTGTAAGTGCAGCTTCAGCACAAACAAAACCCGAAGAAACCGAGGTTTGGACGCCGGTGCCAAAAACCGTTACCCCTGCTGGAATAAACACCGCTAAACCACCGCAAGACGCCATAGTTCTTTTCGACGGCCGTTCTATAGATCAGTGGGTTTTAACCAGCGACTCTACTAAAACTGCTACCTGGACAGTAGCTAACGGCGTAATGACAGTAAATAAAAGCGTAGGTAACATACAAACAAAACAAAGTTTCAACGATTACCAGCTTCACCTCGAATGGCAGGTACCAAAGAATATTACCGGTAGCGGTCAGGGTCGCGGCAATAGCGGATTATTCCTTGCATCGATAGGGAAAGGTGACGCCGGTTACGAATTACAAATAATGGATCCGCACAACAATCCTACCTATGTAAACGGCCAGGCAGGAAGCATTTATAAACAATTTGCTCCTTTGGTTAACCCGGGTCTTCCTCCTGGCGAATGGCAGTCGTACGACGTTGCCTGGAAAGCTCCGCGTTTTAACGAAGACGGTTCTCTATCGTCTCCCGCCCATGTTACCGTTTATTTTAATGGTGTACTTGTTCAAAATAATACAGAACTTAAAGGACCAACCCGTTATATAGGAGCACCTGTATATGTAAAACACGGCAACTCTCCTATCAAACTTCAATCGCATGGTGATAAAAGCGAACCCATCAGTTTCCGTAATATCTGGATCAGACCGTTGTAAATAGCCGGTTTCAAATTTAAAAAGCAATTGCCCGGCGGTAGCCAGGCAATTGCTTTTTAATTAGTATAAGTTTAAACTTTAGCGGGATCAAAACTTATATCCTCTTCGAAAAAAAGTCGCCAAAAGATGTAAAAGATGAAGTGATTGCGACGCAACGATGTCGATCAGCATTCAACGGCTGGTATCAAAAGCTAATTTCTTCTTTCCCCCGGCGTTCGTTTTAAATGAACTATTTTTCATTACCACGTTTACTGTTACAACCTGTAAGAAAAAGGTTTGCAAAGCTTTTTAAGTTATTAAAAACCGGGCTCCTGTTGTCGGCTAAGGTTCGGCACGCACAGTCTGGAGGGCTTTGGGATCATGCTTGTGTTTAAATAACAGCAGAAAAGCGACCGCTATAGCCAAAGCATACATTGCAAACGTGAGCCACACCTCATGCCAGTCTTTATTTCCGTCGGGCAAAGTGTAGTATTCATCAATTAAATATCCACTAACCTTGCTTCCAAGATAAGCTCCTACTCCATTGGTCATCATCATAAACAATCCTTGTGCACTCGACCTGATTTTGGGGTCGGTTGTGGTTTCGACAAACAAAGAACCGGAGATATTAAAAAAATCGAAAGCCATCCCATACACAATACACGAAAGAATGATCATCCATAACCCTCCCGACGGGTCGCCGTAAGCAAACAAACCAAAGCGGAGTACCCAGGCGAGAATAGAAAATAACATAACCTGCTTAATGCCAAATCGCTTCAGAAAGAAAGGTATAGTAAGAATAAACAATGTTTCAGAAATTTGGGAGATCGACATGATAATAGTGGAATACTTAACCACTAATGAATCTGCATACGCTGGTACTTTTTTAAAATCATCAAGAAATGCATCGCCATACATATTGGTTAATTGTAACGCTCCCCCTAACAACATAGAAAAAATAAAGAACAAAGCCATCTTGTAATTGGCAAACAGTTTAAAAGCCTGTAAACCGAGTTGTTCGGTTAAGCCTGCATTTTTGGAGATAGCCTTTTGAGGTGGGCATTTCGGCAATGTAAAGGAAAATACGCCTAAGGCAATAGCGGCAAATGCAGCAATAAGAAACTGGTTAGAATTCGCCTTGCTGCCCGTAAGATTGGTGATCCACATGGCTACTATAAAACCAACAGTTCCCCAGACCCTGATTGATGGAAACACCTTTACAACATCATATTTATTGTTCTTTAAGATAGTGTAGGCAATAGAATTCGACAATGAAATTGTAGGCATATAGCAGATCATTGCCGCAAAAATTACATAGTACAAAGTACCAGGGTCGTTTACCTGCGGTACATATAACAAAACTAAACCATAGAGTATATGTAAAACACCGTAAAGTTTTTCAGCATTTACCCATTTGTCTGCTATTATACCCGTGAGAGCAGGCATAAAAAGAGATGAAAGTGCAAGTGTTGAAAAGATAGCACTAAATTCAGCACCTGTCCACCCTTTTGCATTGAAACAATAAGTTCCGATCGTTATCAGCCACGCCCCCCAAACAAAAAACTGGAAGAAACTCATTACGGTTAGCCGGAATTTAATCATGTCGGGTGTAAGTTTAAGGTTGGAAGATAAAAAGTTTTAAGCTAGAAGGAACAGTTTAAAGAAATCAATATTCTTCCGTTCGCCCTGCACGCCGCAATTACCTGCAATAGCCTGAAAGAACGTGACGCAGTCCACGATAATGATCTTTACTTAAAGCATAGTTAATAACAAGAGGTATCGATGCGTGGTGCACTTTTATTAACTGCAACTACCTTTTGTAACGTAAATTTGCCGAATTAATAACACGCACATGTCTCCTGATAATTATCCTGTGGAAGAGTTGGTTTCAGCAAGTCAAAATACCGATCTAAAACGCATTGGTGAGAAAGTATTAGATAAACAAAGACTGTCATTTGATGAAGGTGTCTTTTTGTTCGAAAACGCTTCCCTGTCTTACGCCGGTGCACTTGCCAATTGGGTGAGGGAGCAGTTACACGGCAACAAAACGTACTTCAACCGCAACTTCCATATAGAGCCTACCAATATCTGTGTTTTTTCCTGCAACTTTTGTTCATACTCCAGGTTGTATGCGCATCGCGAAGAAGGCTGGGAATTAGGTGTAAATGAAATGGTGGACATCGTTAAAAAGTATGATGGACAGCCTGTAACCGAAGTTCATATTGTAGGTGGCGTTCATCCAAAAATGGATTTAAATTTCTTTATAAATGTTATCAGGGAAATCAAAAATCACCGACCCGATCTGCATGTTAAAGGCTTCACACCTGTTGAGCTCGATTATATGTTCAGAAAGGCTAAAGTATCTACGGAAGACGGTTTAAGAAGAATGCAGGCGGCCGGCCTTCAATCGTTGCCAGGAGGCGGAGCCGAAATCTTTCATCCCGAAATCCGGCAGCAGATCTGCGACGACAAGGTAGATGCAGAAGGCTGGTTACACATACACAAAACTGCTCATTCAATCGGCATGCAAAGCAATGCTACTATGCTATATGGGCACATCGAAAAGTTCTGGCACCGCGTAGATCATATGGAAAGGCTCAGGCAATTGCAGGATGAAACAGGCGGCTTCAACACTTTCATCCCGCTGAAGTTCAGAAACGGTGATAATGCCATGAGCCATATTGCTGAGAGCAGTGTTGTAGAAGATATGCGCATGTATGCGATCGCCCGGTTGTATATGGATAATTTCCCCCACTTAAAGGCATACTGGCCTATGTTGGGCAGGCAAAATGCACAGCTTACGCTTTCTTTTGGTGTAAATGATATTGATGGAACTATAGATGATTCTACTAAAATTTACTCTATGGCCGGCAGCGAAGAGCAAACGCCGACAATGAGCACCAAAGAACTGGTGACTTTAATTAAACAGGTGAAAAGAGAACCAGTGGAACGTGACACCCTGTATAATGTGATAAAGAACTACAACGATACAACGCTAGAAGAACCAGTAGTGAACCCGATTTTAAATTAACCGATCTTTTTTTCAACAGCAAGCTTGCACTAATGTTTATTTTGGTACAAGCGTTCGTTCCGTGATTATACTTCTGTTGCGTCGCATTTCGTTCATCGGTAACAACTCTATGTAGCTTTTAACCGGTTTCATTAAAGTTGCAAACGAACCCTTCTGTGTAAGTTGCAATAAGAATAGATCCAAAAAGATTTGCTGATGAAAGGATTGCGACCCTTCGACGCGCTCAGGGTAAACTGCCACGCCGCTATGAAAAGCTACCGGCGAACCGAGCGTGGCAACGATGATCTATTGGAATACAAGTGCCGGTACCAAAAATCAGTTCTCGAGCGGCCTTATTGTATATCCTTCATTCTTCAACAAATTTAAAACACCATTTTGGCCACCGAGATGTCCTGCACCTACGGCGAATAAAGTAGTCGTTTTTTCGGCAATTGAAGAAAACAGGTTAACCCAATTCCGGTTCCTGTCAAATAATAAAAGGTCGAGGTAATCTGATGCTACGCCTGCATCACTTTCCGATAAATTATAAAGCTTTTCAATATCCTGCTCTTTATACGCACTCACCATTTCTTCCATCCGGTCCCTGTATTTTTCAAGGTTGTCTACCATTTTCACAAGGTCGTCGGCCTGCTCCTGGTAAGGAATTCTATTAAGAATATTTTTTTGCATCTCAATTGTTTCCAGTCCAAATATCGCCTTTCCGGCTGCAGAAGCTTCCTGCAGTATATTCATTTCAATGCCAGTCTTTTGTTCACATTCAAGCAAAAGCTCGTAGATGGCCGACGAGATCATTAAAGGAGGCTGTTTCTCAATCACAGAAAACGGAATAGCTTGCTGGTATTTCTCAAAGAAGACTTTCACTTTGAGGTAGTCATCTTCGGAAAGTGAGCTATCCAATGAATTGCCACTATTGCCATCCACCTCCAGAAAACCAGGCAAGAGTTGATCGATAGCATTTAAATCAACTTCCATGTAAACCTGACCTACCTTTTGAATAAGTAATTTCACATTTGCACTCAATTCCGCATCTTCTGCACACATTACGTGCATGGTGCCCAGATAGTAAGATGGATATTTAAGATTATTTCCTGAAATCTCCCACAACAGGCTTTTGCCATTTTCGGCTGAAGCAAAAGTTGCTGTATTTCTATAAAAGAGGTGAAGGGCTGTTCGAACGAGAGAAAAGAGCGCCGACGAAATTTTTCCCATTTTTCTTTTAATTTTTTTGAAAGGAACTAATTTTTGGCATGGTTTTCCCTTTATATAAAATGTTTTTTAAGGGTTTAGGGTTGAAAAGGAGGCTCAATTCTTTGAGCCTCAATTTTTTTTATAGGCTTTCCTTCTTCTTATCAGCCCCAAAAGTTCCACTCCACACGTTTATCGCACCTTTCCTATTCAACTTCCTTTGCCTACATAATAAACATTAAAAAAGTTTATTTTAGTTTCTACATTGAAGTGTAATTTATTGTAGAACATAATGTAGATTTTATTCTGCGAAGGAAAAGAATTGTAGAAAAAAAACCCCGAATGCGGGGTTCATTAATTATCTCCACGAAGGACATCCTAATTTTCGACTGTTAGATCTGTTTGAATTCCCATAGGTATTGTCGAACCAATTCATACGGAAACTTAACCTGACGAGGCCAAAGTAGTAACCGTCGTTACTTTTTTTGTTACCCCTGGTAGTGTTATGGGGAGGATATTGTCTTGTAGAATTTTTTAATTCATCTCCACGAAAAGCAAGATCAACGGCCTGTTGTCCTCTTCTTCTCAGTAGTACATCCTGGTCAACATACGTTGTACTCAGGTCATCCAGGAAATCAGTAAATAACTTTCGAAACCCCATTTCTACTCCTATATGAACATCGTCTGATAAAGCATATTTAAGTCCTCCGCCTACTGGCAGACTGAGTTGTAGAAGTTTATATCTTTTCCTGTCGGGGTACTCCTCCAGCCCCTGCCCCTCGGTACTTAAAGGTTCAAGAAAAACCTTTTCACGATTACTGTTGTATGTATAGGGATTGAATTTATA
>JAQBNO010000115.1 GCA_028288485.1 Segetibacter sp. | reverse complement strand
GGAAGTTGAGGTATTTGAAAATGTAATACGTGAAGTGAAAAAAGCGGGTGTATTTTTGGGAGCCCAGCAACGTGGCTACTATTTGGCTTTGCTTGCGTCGCACACTTGTACTTTTTAGTCGCTACTGAAGATGCAATAATATTTGCCGTTTCATTTTCATTTGAATACAAAGGCCAAAAAACCTCCTTCCCAACGAATTCTATCGTTTAGTACTGCTGTAAATATCCTTTCATCTTTCGCTTTTATTCCTTCGTTAATAATTGCTTAAGCTTAGATTTCCTTCTATAAAATCCTTACCTTCGCGCCTCGAAAAGCGTTGACGCTGCGAGCAAACAGGCGATTCTCCTAATATGTTCGCAAGAACTAAAACGGCAGCCTAAAATTTGTTTTTAAATGCTGATGCAAGTTTTTCGGTACAAGTGAGTGACACAACGATGTTTGATTAAAGATCAAATGTTTGTCACAAAAAAGATAAAACAGTCAATAACAATTACAAATAAAAGGTCATGGCGGACTTAAGGTATCAAAGAAACTTCGGAATTGCCGCGCACATTGATGCGGGCAAAACGACGACGACAGAACGTATTCTGTACTATACTGGTGTTAACCACAAAATTGGTGAAGTGCATGACGGCGCTGCTACCATGGATTGGATGGCGCAGGAGCAGGAGAGAGGTATTACCATTACTTCGGCTGCTACTACGTGTTTCTGGAACTTCCCTACAACACAGGGAACTAAGAATGCTGATACAAAACTTTACAAATTCAATATCATTGATACTCCGGGGCACGTTGACTTTACTGTTGAGGTAGAGCGTTCTTTGCGCGTACTGGATGGTTTATTGGCCCTGTTTTGTGCTGTAAGTGGTGTGGAGCCCCAGTCGGAGACGGTTTGGCGCCAGGCGAACCGTTATAAAGTACCAAGAATTGGATTCGTAAACAAAATGGACCGTAGCGGTGCTGATTTTTTAAACGTTGTTAAGCAGGTTAGGGAAATGTTGGGTGCTAAAGCGGTGCCTTTACAATTACCAATTGGGGCTGAAGACAGTTTTAAAGGTGTAGTTGATCTTATTACCATGAAAGGTATTATCTGGGATGAGGACACACGCGGTATGACTTTTAAAGAAGTGCCTATTCCCGCTGATATGCAGGAAGAAGTGGATCAATACAGGCAGGAACTCATTGAAGCGGTTGCCGATTACGACGATAAGTTACTTGAGAAGTTCTTTGATGATCCTAATACAATCAGCGAAGACGAAATTCATGAGGCTATTCGCAAAGCGACGATCGATCTTTCTATCATCCCAATGATGTGCGGATCATCTTTCAAAAATAAAGGTGTGCAGACTGCGCTTGATGCAATTGTACGTTACTTACCTGGTCCTTTGGATATTGAAGCTATTAAAGGTATTAATCCCGATACAGGTGAAGAAGTTATTCGTCACGCTGATCCTAAAGAACCGTTCAGTGCCCTGGCATTTAAGATCATGACCGACCCTTTTGTAGGTCGTCTTGCGTTCTTCCGGGCTTACTCTGGTCGTTTAGACTCTGGCTCGTATGTACTAAACGTACGTACAGGCAAGAACGAGCGTATTAGCCGTATCATGCAAATGCATGCTAATAAGCAAAACCCGGTTGATTATATTGAAGCGGGTGATATTGGAGCTGCTGTAGGTTTTAAAGATATTAAAACCGGTGACACCCTTTGCGATGAAAAAAACCCGATCACTTTGGAAAGTATGACTTTCCCTGAACCGGTGATCTCTGTAGCAATTGAGCCAAAAACACAGGCCGACGTTGATAAAATGGGTATGGCGATAGCCAAACTGGTTGAAGAAGATCCTACACTAAGAGTTAAGACCGACGAAGAAACCGGTCAGACCATTTTAAGTGGAATGGGTGAATTACACCTTGAGATCATTGTAGACCGTATGCGTCGTGAATTTAAAGTTGAAATTAACCAGGGTGCACCGCAGGTTGCTTATAAAGAGGCATTCACAAAAACCATTGAACACCGCGAAACGCTTAAAAAGCAAACCGGTGGTCGTGGTAAGTTTGCCGACATTCAATTCGAGATCGGGCCTGCCGACGAAGAATTTTTGAAAGAAGGAAAAGGAACTTACCAGTTTGTGAACGACTTGTTTGGTGGGTCTATTCCACGTGAATTTGTTCCCGCAATACAAAAGGGTTTTGAACAGTCAATGACTACAGGTGTGTTGGCAGCTTATCCTGTTCAAAATATGAAAGTTCGTGTATTCGATGGTAGCTTCCACGCTGTTGACTCCGATGCAATGAGCTTTGAGCTTTGCGCAAGAGGTGGTTTCCGTGAAGCTGGTAGAAAAGCTAAACCTGTATTACTTGAGCCAATCATGAAAGTTGAGGTGACAACACCTGACCAGTACATGGGTGACGTAACAGGTGACCTTAACCGTCGTCGTGGTATGTTGGAGGGTATGGATAGTCGTGGAGGATTGCAGGTTATTAAGGCAAAAGTTCCATTAAGCGAAATGTTTGGTTATGTAACCCAGCTTCGTTCATTGTCTTCTGGCCGTGCAACTTCAACCATGGAATTCAGTCACTATAACCCTGCTCCAAACAGCGTTGCAGAAGAAGTAATGGCAAAGCAGAAAGGTAAATTAAAAGTAGAAGACTAAAGTGTTACATACCTGCAAAAGGAGATCTTTTAAAGGTGATTATATTAGAAGCCCCGCTGAAAAGCGGGGCTTTTTCATGTTTATTACATACATATTCTCCCGGCCAACACTTTTCCCGCTTCGTGAATGCTTTTTTATCGTGCAGGACTGATGGAAGGCAAGGCTCTCTTGTTTCAGGTAAATGAATTTCTATTACACATGCTGCTAATGAACTCGTTGTTGCTGTCTTGATTCTTAATGTTTTTTTTGATACCGGCTTTTTGTACTATAAGAATCATCGTTGCTACGCTCAGTTCAACTTTTAATTCTTTGATTGAATAATATTCGCTTCCCACAACAGTTATTGCATAAGGTACATCAGCCGGTTGGGTGCCAGGAGAAGGCGAAGGCATTCAGAAACAAGCGGGTGGAGTCACGTTGCAATAAGAAGCCACGCGGCTTGAGCGATAAATGATCTCACTAAAAGTTCATTTTGCATGGTTTGGCGGCCGCCCCCTATGTTTCTTGCATCGCAGTCTTCAATATCTAACGGAGAAGGAGCAAAGCAAGAAGCAGGTTTTGTAGCCCCTTCTTAGGTTGCAATAACCGGTGGCAACAGCGGAAATTAATCTCAACTTCGATACGCCTTTTAAACCTTTTACGATTGTACCGTCTAAAAACTTCCGGCTACTTTGCATTTTCCTGAAGGAGCCCCTGAATAACAAATAGTAATAAATAGGAGTTACGGCTCTTGATTAAACTTAAAAATTTATGTATTTATACATTTTGATGTATATAAGTAATACCGTGAATTAAAGGGTCTTAATATTAAGTCCTCACGAATATCTTTTATTTACACAATAATGAAATAGATGGATCGTTAAGAAATACATATAAACGTACCCCCTGTAATGGAACAAATATTATTAGCTGTAACGCTTGCATTTCTTACTACTTTATTTGCTATTCCAAAGATTATCATGGTTTCTGAGAAGAAAAATTTATTTGATAATCCCGATGCTTTTCGGAAGCTTCACAAGAAGCCGATTTCTTCGTTAGGTGGACTGGGAATTTTTCTTGGCTTCGTTTTATCTATCTTATTGACTTTTAATTTTTTCCACGTCAGGGAATTTCAATATTACACAGCATGTTTTGTTATTATTTTCTTTATCGGAATTAAAGATGATATAATGGAACTGTCGGCGCTTAAAAAACTAATTGGCCAGGCATTAGTGGCATGTATTATAATGTTTAAAGCGCATCTGCTTATAACAAACATGCATGGATTTTTAGGGATAGGTTCTATCTTTCATACAATGAGTTTTTTCCTGACTTTCTTTACTATAATTGTTATCATAAACGCTTTTAACCTGATCGACGGTGTAGACGGCCTTGCGGCGAGTCTGGGCTTGGTTAGCTGCCTTGTCTTCGGAACATTTTTCCTGCTTAATCGTAATATTCCTTATGCTGTTATAGGCTTTGGTTTTGCCGGTAGCCTGCTCGGTTTTCTATTTTATAATTTTTCACCTGCAAAGATCTTTATGGGTGATACTGGTTCGTTATTATCGGGCGTTGTAAACAGCATCCTGGTTATAAAATTCATAGAATCGGGCTCTGCCTATAAAGCATATCCGGTTATGGCTGTACCTGCAATTGGCTTTTCCATCTTGCTTGTCCCTTTGATGGATACCCTACGGGTCTTCGGCATTCGTATGTTCAACGGCAGATCTCCGTTTAGCCCCGATAGAAATCACATCCACCACTTATTGCTCGACAGAGGATTCACCCACCAGCAGGTTACTCTCAGCTGTGTAGCCATTAGCATACTATTTATTGTTGCCGCATTCTCATTGCAGCACCTTGGGACAACATGGTTAATTGTTGGACTTATCAGTTCATTTTTTACAGGCATCTATTGTATTACTAAAGTACCACTTAAGGCGTCGATGCGTGTAATAAAAAGCGATACTGCTGTCGATTTGGAAACAAAGAGAGGCAAGTATATCTCCGCTGGTATTGTTTAGTAGATTACCCGGTAATTCTACGTTCGTCGCAAATTTTAAAATTCCCTTCCAACTTTTAGTGTATTAAAGTCGACTTTTACAGTCCCCATATTGGAATGGAAGCATATATTTGCGCTATTCTATGAAGCTGTCCCCTGCACGCGAAAGTAATCGCAATGGTTTTAGACAATCTTCAATTGGTAATTCCCTTATTAAATTGTTAACGAAGTAAACTGGATACAATAATCACTGGTCCTTTTACGTTTTAATGTCCTTACGTTCCCAAAATGGGACTAAGATGGCGAAGCTAGGTAACCCTACGAATTAATCTCAACTATGAAATGTAGATCACTGGTATTTAATGTAAGTATATTTCTTGTTGTTACAAGTTTGCTGCACGCATGTAATAGCGAGAAACGATTAGCGTCTATGGTGTATTTTAATCAACAGGGCGATTCTACACTTGCAAAAGTTGTTCAGAATGCTGAGCCTGTTATTCAGCCTGGAGATCGTTTAACCATTGTTGTCAACGCCACAAATCCTGCATCTGCTGCCCCTTATAATCTGGGCTCTGCTGCACCGGCTACAGGCACAACAGGATCAGCACCAACAACTCCGTCCGGCTACTTGGTGGAAGAAGATGGAAGGATTCAGTTTCCCCAGCTTGGAAAAATTAAAGTGGGTGGGTTGCAGCGTAAACAAGTTATCGACATGCTTTCTGCCAGCTTAATAAAATATTTGAACGATCCTATTGTAACAGTAACATTTTCAAATTTTAAAGTAACTGTTTTGGGAGAAGTAAATACCCCCGGTACTTTAAATATTCCTGAAGGTAAAGTGACCTTAGTTGAAGCCATCGGCCTCGCTCGCGATTTAACAGCGACAGGTCGTAGAGATAATATTACCGTAATACGCGAAAAGAACGGGCAAAGAAACTTTGGGAAAGTAAACCTTCTTTCCACAGACGCGTTCAGTTCCCCCTATTTTGTACTTCAACAAAACGATGTAATATATGTTGAGTTGACAAAATCGAAAGCTGCAACAACGGACCAGACGCTGATACGCAATCTTGCTATCGGGAGTACTATACTCACCGTTGTTAGCTCTTTGGTTGTCCTAATTATAAACATTACAAGATAAAAATAATGGTCGAAACTACATCAGCAGGTGCTGAACCAATAAAGGATACGAAACATAAATTAAACCCGAAGGAGATTGTTTTTAAATACCTGGTTTACCTTCCATTGTTCATTCTTTGCTTAGGTATCTCTATCGGAATTGCCTATATCTATTTGCGCTACAAAATTCCTTTTTACAATTCTTCTATCGCCCTCTTAATTAAGGACGATAAAAATTCACGTGGCAATACAGACGCGCTGGATGAGATAGCATTGTTTAAATCAAAGTCAAACCTGGCGAATGAGATAGAAATCCTTAAATCAGCTACTTTAATGGAAAAGGTAGTGAGGGTAACTGGTCTCAACACCTCGTACCTGGTAGAAGGAAATTTAAAGCGGACAGAAGTTTATGGATACCGGCCTTTTAATTATGAACCGGTTGCACTCAAAGACAGCAATTCGGCTTATAATGTAGTTTTAACTTTCAATGATAAAAGAAATTTTAAAGTAGAAGGCTTAGGTGAGAAGTGGTACCAGTCGGGCGAGATAGTACATGGCAAACAGGGAGACTTTAGGATTAACCTCAATAGTGGGAGTACTTTCAACCCGCAATATAAATATATAGTGCAATATCAAACTCCCTTCCAGGCTGCCAGTAGTATAGCAGGGGGTTTGGCCATCAGGCAGCTGAACCGTGAGGCCAGTATTTTAAAAATTAATTTTATTTCCGAGATCCCACAAAAAGGACGCGATATTTTAAACGAGTTGGTAAAAGCATATAACAGCACTACTATCGAAAACAAAAACAAAGTAGTTGATAATACTGTTAAATTTATTGATGACCGGTTAATTCTTTTAACGAGTGAATTAGGAAAAGTAGAACAGGGGCTGGAGGACTTCAAGCAGAGGAATGAGTTAGTGAATATCGAAACACAAAGCCAGGGCCAGTTTGATGTAATGAAGACTACAAACGAAAAATTAAACGAGCAGGAAATAAGATTGCAGGTAATTAATATGATCAATAATTACATAAGCAATCCGGGTAAAAAATACAGCTTAGTTCCATCGTCGCTTGGTCTAGACGATCCTACTTTACTTGCATTGGTTGGTACTTATAACCAAATGCAGCTGGAGCGGGAAGAAAAGCTAAAAACAATGCCTGAGGCAAATCCGGTGATGCAGGTGATGGAAAACCAGATCGAAAAGGTAAGAGTAAGTATACTGGAAAACCTGTCGAATATCAAACGTTCGACTGAGATTTTAAGAACTAAATTTTATGCAGATTATAATAGTTTAAAGGGGCAGATCAGGACAGTTCCATCAAAGGAACGAGAATTACTTGAAATTGCACGCCAGCAGGGAATTAAAGAAAAATTGTATCTCTTTTTATTGCAGAAGCGTGAAGAATCTGCCATCACAATTGCCGCAAGTACTTCAAATGCTGCTGCTGTCGATCCTGCTACAACCATATGGGCTCCCGTAAGCCCCGACAGAAGTGGAACTATCAGGATGGCATTGATCATTGGCCTGTTAATTCCCGCAGCTTTTATCTATTTGAAGGAATTATTGAACGATAAAGTAACTAACCGGTCGGATATAACGAAAATAACTCAAATGCCAATTGTGGGTGAAATCGCCCATAACAAAATGGCAGACAGGGAAGT
The DNA here is from genome assembly GCA_028288485.1 of Segetibacter sp. Lineage (GTDB taxonomy): Bacteria > Bacteroidota > Bacteroidia > Chitinophagales > Chitinophagaceae > Segetibacter. Next base: position 36,244 of record JAQBNO010000115.1, on the reverse strand, counting down.
GGTGATTGGTGCTAAAGACAGGAGCATTATTGCAGAACAGTTTCGGGTATCAAGAACAAACTTACAATACTTCATAACCGATAAGAAAAGTCCGGTTATCCTCGTTACTTCATCTATGGCTGCCGAAGGAAAAACGTTTACTTCAATGAACCTCGGCGCGGTATGGGCAGTTGCAAATAAAAAAACAGTGATACTCGAGTTGGATCTTCGGAAACCAAAGATCTCGAAGGCACTCGGACTTTTAGATAAAAAGGGAATCAGTAATTATATAGTAGGCGATGCTGTTAAAGAGGAATTGCCGGTGTTAGTGACTAACACGACAAACTTGTATATTGTACCGGCCGGACCTATTCCGCCTAATCCTTCGGAGTTATTGCTCGATGAGAAGATTGAAATACTTTTCAATTACCTCAAAGAAACTTTTGATTTTATCATCATCGACTCTGCACCCCTGGGCCTCGTAAGTGATGCCAAAGTTTTAAGCCGTTATGCCGACTGTACAGTTTATGTTGTTCGCCAACGCTATACTCCAAAGAAGCAGATCGACTATATTAATGATCTCTATGTGAGGAAGACTTTCTCAAATATTGGCTTATTGATAAATGATGTTAAACTAACTGGCGCAAACTCCTATTACGGGTATGGTTACGGCGGCTATGGCTATGGTTACGGCTACGGTTACGGTTTTAATTATAACATGCCTTACGGTTATACCGAAAATGAAAACAAGCCAAACGTGTTTAAGAAGCTTTTAGGGTTTTTTAGGTAGGTTAATAAAGTATTTTAAAGCACAATCAAGTACACGTAATGCCTGTAAAAAGAGTATTATTTTTAACGCTGAATGCATTTTCTCTTACAGGTGGAATCGAAAAATTCAATCGCGCTTTTCTTAAAGCGATGTCAGACCTTGATAAAGAAGGTAAAATTAAAGCTTATGCAACATCTGCCTACGACGTTGAAGCAGACGAACGTTATTTTGCCAACAACCGTTATAAAGGCTTTCAGGGCAACCGCGTCCGTTTCGTAATTGATGTTATTAAGTCTGCATTTACGTTCGACACGCTGATCCTTTCACACATCAACCTAAGTTTTGCCGCGTACATCGTAAAGAAATTGTTTCCTTCCAGGCAAATTATCCTTGTAGCTCACGGCATCGAAGTCTGGGGTGAATTAAAAGGTTTCAAGAAGAAAGGTCTGCAGCAGGCCGATAAAATATTAGCAGTAAGTGCTTTTACAAAACAGCGAATAGTCGAGGTTCACAATATTGACGCAAACAAAATATCAGTCTTTCACAACACCCTCGATCCTTATTTTATCTTCCCGCCGGCATTTGAAAAGCCTAAGTATTTGTTAGAGAGGTATTCGCTTAAGGAAAACGACCCGGTTGTTCTTACACTTACCCGTCTCGCGTCTACCGAAAAAAACAAAGGTTACGATCACATAATCAATGTTTTCGCTTCATTAAGAGAAAGGTTTTCATCTGCAAAATATATCCTGGCAGGGAAGCCCGACCCAAAAGAAAAATTGCGCCTAAACAATTTAATAGAGGAAAACCAGCTCGCCACTAATGTTATACTTACAGGTTTTATAAAAGATGAAGAAATAACAGATCACTACCTCCTCGCCGACGTATTTATCCTGCCAAGCCAGAAGGAAGGTTTTGGAATTGTTTTTATCGAGGCCATGGCGTGCGGTTTACCTGTGATTGCCGGTAACAAAGACGGAAGTGTCGACGCTCTGCAAAACGGCGCGTTAGGATTGCTTGTAAATCCCGACAGCGAAGCAGAAATATTGAATGCGCTACAAAAATCTTTACTTGTAAAAGAAGACCGATTACCTGCAAGCACAAAACATGAACTGCAGCAAAAGGTAATTGATGCTTTCGGTTTCGACACGTACAAAAAAAGACTCCGTGAGGTCCTGGAAGTATTGTAATTACACTATTATCACTTTAACTCCTACGCCGGCGAATCGCTTGTGTATCTTCCTGTTATAGCACTTCGGCTTGTTAAGCCCTTGCTCAAACATCTACTCTTGTCAGTCTTATAAAGAAATAATTGGATAACGATAAACCTTATTGTGTCCAGGATCCCGCCTTATTTTATCCAGTTTCCCAATCTCGGAAATTAGTATTCCCAAAATGAAATAATTGATTACGTTCTCCGTTTAATAAGAAATCAAAAATAAAAATGCTTTTTGTTACAAGCTGGGTTACTCTTTTCAACATCGTTGTGTCACTCACTTGTACAATAGCAATTTTTTCAGCACTTATTATACGCAATCCACTATTGCCCATTAATTACCTAACTCGATAAATAAGGAAGTAAACCAACATAATGAGCGAGAATTCAGAACATCTATGGGAAATTAAACCGAAAAGCGGTTTATTAGATTTGAAACTAAAAGATACCTGGGAATACAGGGACCTGCTTTTGTTATTGGTTCGTCGCGATTTTGTTTCATTTTATAAACAAACTATACTTGGGCCAATTTGGTTTTTTATTCAGCCACTGCTTACTACCATTATGTTCACCTTTGTTTTTGGAAATTTAGCAGGTATATCAACTGATGGGCTTCCAAAACCTCTTTTTTATATGGCAGGTATAACCGCCTGGAACTATTTTGCTGATTGCCTAACCAAAACCTCCACCGTTTTTAAAGACAATGCCGGCATCTTCGGTAAAGTTTATTTTCCGCGTCTGATTATGCCTTTAAGTATTGTTGTTAGTAATCTGGTGCGGTTTGGTGTGCAGTTCCTTTTATTTTTAGGGGTCATGATTTTTTATGCTGTTAAGGGCGCCGAGTTTCATTTTACCTGGGCAATAAGTTTATTTCCGTTAGTAGTAATACTAATGGCTGCTCTTGGTTTAGGTGCGGGGATGATTATTTCGGCGATGACGACTAAATACCGCGATCTTGCCTTTTTAATCACTTTTGGCATTCAGTTACTTATGTATGCTACTACTGTCATCTTTCCTTTATCTGCAGCACCTGAAAAATACAGATGGTTGATCGAATTAAATCCCATGACTTCTTTAATTGAAACATTTCGATATGGATTTTTAGGAAGGGGAAGCTTTTCCTGGAGTTCTATAGGTTATTCAGCTCTTGCCACTATTGTTTTACTTGTTGGGGGAATAATCATATTTAATAAAGTAGAAAAGAATTTTGTGGATACCGTGTAGGCTGAAAAATTAACAATCGTAATCGTGATAATACGGTTAATCCATTTTATGCATCATCTATTCAAAACACCACAATGTCAATAGCAATTAAGGTCGAAAAATTATCAAAAGCGTATCAGCTGGGAGAGATAGGTACGGGAACAATTTCACGCGACTTGGAAAGATGGTTTGCGAGGGTAAGAGGCAAGGAGGATCCATTTTTAAAAATCGGTCAAACTAATGATAGAACAAACAAAGGAACAAGTGATATTGTCTGGAGTTTGAAAGATATTGACTTTGAAATTAAACAGGGAGAAGCAGTAGGTGTTATTGGACGAAATGGAGCCGGTAAAAGCACCTTGCTAAAAATCCTTAGCCGGGTTACTGCCCCCACCAGAGGCAGGATAACAGGAAAGGGTAGAATTGCGAGCCTTCTCGAAGTTGGAACCGGTTTCCACCCCGAATTGACGGGTAAGGAAAACATTTATTTGAACGGCGCAATCCTCGGGATGCGTAAAAAAGAGATAAAAAGGAAATTTGCGGAAATAGTCGAATTTGCCGGAGTTGAGCGCTATATAGATACGCCTGTAAAACGCTACAGCAGTGGAATGTATGTTCGCCTTGCTTTTGCTGTAGCTGCCCACCTTCAATCCGAAATATTGATAGTGGATGAAGTCTTGGCGGTAGGGGATGCAGAATTTCAGAATAAATGTTTAGGTAAAATTAAAGACGTAAGCGAGGGCGAAGGAAGAACGGTACTTTTCGTAAGTCACAACATGGCAGCAGTGTCAAGGTTATGCACCGAAGCTATATTAATGGATAAGGGCTGTTTAAAACAAATTGGTAAACCAAAGGAAATCATCGAAGTTTACACCTCTATTAACGGCAACGCCAATGAAGTTGTTTTGCCAGACAATCCCTATTTACAATACCTGTCTATTAACCAGGTTCAGGATGAATTGGAAATTTCATGCGAATACAGTTCTGATATTACTTTGAATATCCCTTGCTTGGGCTTTGTCATCTCCGACTCTTTAGGCAATCCGATCTTTGGAACTAATCCTACATACCAGCCGCCTGTTCAAAAAATGCTCCCGTCAAAAAAAGGAACAATTAAGGTTAGAATAAAACAACCGAAATTACTAAATGGCATCTATGGTTTGTCCGTATGGTTTGGAGACGGAAAGTCGGATTTTGTACGTTTAAAAGATGTATTAACGTTCGAGATCATAAATATGGTATTGTATGATAAGGAGACTTACGCACATACATCAGGTCCTGTTTCCACAATCGTAGATTGGAACTATAACTTTCATTTATAAATTTAACTCGTGTATTACCGGCAATTAGATGCGCTTCGATTTGTAGCAGTAACTATGGTTCTTTTGCAACATTGGTTTTCTTTTGAGTTCGTAAAAACCTTTTATTTGGGGTTACAGGGTGTCCTTTTATTTTTTGCGCTTAGCGGTTTTTTAATCACTAATATTTTATTGAAAAATAAGCAGGAGGTCGAAAACGGTACTACTACTAACGCTAAAGTATTAAAAACTTTCTATTTCCGACGCACACTTCGGATCTTCCCAATCTATTATCTTACCCTGATTTTTCTATACCTCTTTTCATTCAAAGGATTAGATGGTAAAACCATTTGGTACGCTTTATATGCTTCCAATATTTACACTTTTATCCACCAAAAATGGGACGGCATTATTGGGCCTTTATGGTCTTTAGCCGTAGAAGAGCAATTCTATTTAGTATGGCCGTTTTTAATTCTACTTGTTCCGGCCAAACGTTTAATGTATTTTTTTATTGGTTGTATTCTGTCTGCTCCCGTTTTAAGACTGATTGCCGTACTCATCGGGAATACCATGACCAGTGCTCCGGAACCACATATTTCGATGATTGTTCTGATGCCTTGCTGCATTGATTGTTTTGCATTTGGGGGACTGTTAGCGTATATTTTGCAACACAAGGCGAAATACGAACGTGAAATAAAATTTTTGAACAATAATGCTCTTTTTGCAACAGTTTTTATTGCCGGTTTAGTCAGTGTTATGTTCAGGGATAATTATTTTTATTATACTCTTTTCCCAACCTTGTTTTCATTTTTTGCAATATTATTTATTTACCGACTGGTTAAGTCATTTAAGGGTATCACAGAAAAATTAGTTACCAACTCTGTAGTAATATATTTAGGAAAGATTAGCTACGGTCTTTATTTATATCATGGGCCCTTTCCTTTCATCCTTGCTATTCTTGATTTTACATTGATGAAAGTAGCGCCGCATTTTTCGCTATTTAGTTCAGTTAACGACTTTCCGCAGACACTTCGTTCGGTAATTTGGATAGTATACCTTGTAATTATCTCGAGTATCTCGTACTTTTTCATTGAAAAGCCTTTAAATAAATTAAAAGAAAAATTTGCGTATAAATAAAGATGAAAGCACAAACGCCTCTCGTTACTGTTTTAATGCCTGTTTATAATGCTGAAGAGTTTTTGATACCAGCAATTGATGGAATACTTAATCAAACATATGCAAATTTCGAATTTATTTTAATTAACGATGGTTCTACAGACCGATCTGAAAAAATAATTAATTCTTATTCTGATCCACGAATAAAATATTACAGCCAGAATAATGTTGGCGTGGCCAAAACATTAAACAATGGTATACCCTTAGCATCTGGCAAATACATTTGGCGACATGATGCAGATGATATTTGTCTTCCGGATAAATTGGAGAAACAGGTGGCGTTCCTCGAACAAAACAAAGAATATTGTTTATGCGCAACACAGGTTGCTTTTATGACTGAAAGTGGTAACGTCTCATGGAAGTTCCGGCAGCCAAAAAACGCTTACTTCCAGGATAATAAGTACGTGGAGGTTAAGCGGGAACACTTTAATCCTTTCAGCCCCATAACACACGCTACTGTTTTAATTAAAACTGAGGATCTTAAAAATGTAAACGGTTATCGTACAGAATTTAAAACCGCTGAAGATGTTGATTTGTGGCTAAGATTGCTGCATAATCACAAAGCGGCTGTGCTAAACGACTGCAATTATTTTGTCAGGTTAAGTAAGGCTTCCGCGACTCAAAAATATGGCTGGAAGAATAAATTTTACAAAGACCTGGCCTTTCAATATTTTAACCAAAGAGCAGAAGGCAAGAAGGATGACCTGCAAAACGGCGGTTCAATAGTAGAACCGGCCGCCCCGGATAATGTAATTCCAACTAGACGACCGGGTCGGGAGTTCCGATCGGATCTTCTTAACTTTAATTATGCTTTGCATATAAACGCAAAAGATTGGGCAGCGGTGAAAGAAATAATACTTCTTTCTCTCAAAGACGGCTGGAAAATTAAAAGTACCTGGAGGGCTATTCTATTCCCACTTCTAGGGGAAAAAACGGTACAAACGGGTGTAAAACTAAAAAGCTTGTTTAGATAGTGACTGTATACTATTTTGGGGCCGACAAGACGTGGGAGGACTTAAAAAAGTTCGGTTTCAGGAGAAGAAATACCTGTATTTTGAAAGCTTTGTCTGAATCAAGGCAGGTGAAACGGGTATTTGTAATAAGGAAAACTACCCGGGCAAAATGGATAAAATGGTTCTTCTCAAGATCTAAAAATAATGATAAAGTAAGTGATATTCTTTTCTTTTCATTACTGCCGGGTGCGTTAACAAAAAGATTAGGTCTTCAGGCATTTGAAAAGAAATTGAACGCAAGATTAATTTCTACCCTTACAAATCATTCACCTTCTTCAAAAGATACCCTTATTTGGTCTTACTGGCCCGGTGCCTATTTGATTTCAAGAGATGTTGCAATGAAAGGGACCAGAGTTTTTGACTCTGACCACAATATTATTGATGATCCTAATATTGCGGAGGATCAGAAAGCAATTCGTAAAGCTTTATTATTAGACATTGCGGAGCACTCCGATATCCTTTTATCTTCCGTTCGCTCAATGTTAAGCTGGTTCGACGGAAATGGTTTCAGTAAGAGTGTGAGGTTAAGAAACGGTGTTGAAGCAAAACGATTTGTAAACTCACCATCAGCGGAGAGAACGGCTGACAAGCAAATCACTATCGGCTATTGTGGAACTTTAAGTAAATGGATAGATTATAATCTTTTCGGCGAATTGATCAGGCGAAATCCAAACTGGACGTTTCTTATTGTAGGTAAGCCATATCGTTCAAAAGAAGCAGGCCAACTTGTTGCTCCGAATGTTACTTTTCTTGGTGAAAAGAAATCATCTGAAATTCCTGCTATCATGGCTTCGTTCGATATTGGTATTAATTTATACCTGCCTCACCCGGCGCTCGATGTCGATAGCATGAAATTGTACGAATACCTGGCGGCCGAAATACCGGTCATCTCCACGCCCTTTCATTCGTTTATACAGGAGGACTTTGAGGATTTGATAACGGTGGCTCTTACGGTTGAACAAATTGAAGCCGCAATTGAAGAATACAGTACGAAAAAATTTAAAGTTAATAAAGGTGATGTAGCAGCTTTCCTGGAAAAAAGCTCATGGAGTAACCGAGTGGATGAGTTTTTAAATATGGTAAATAGTAATAATGGCGGGCAATAAAGCAACCCTAATTGGAGTTCAAGTACGGGTAAAAAAGGTGAACTCCATATGAAGACCGCCTTTTGCACATTGTAACTATAACACCCGGAACTTTAAGCGTTAAAAAATTTCAGCAGTACTGGCTAGAGAAATAAATATCGGGGTGTCGATATGTTGTGTATTCTGCTTTTGCCATATCCTAATTCTGATTTTTAAAATATATATCAAAGCAATTAATTGTGCCAAAAGTTTCAGTAATAGTTCCTAATTACAATCATGGAAAATATCTTGAAGAACGACTTAGAACGATTTTCAACCAGACATACGAGGACTATGAAGTTATTTTGCTTGATGATTGTTCGAAAGATAATAGCAGAGAGATATTAAAAAAGTATAGTGAGCATAGTAAGGTTAGTCGAATTGTTATTAATACAGAGAATTCCGGCTCTCCCTACAAACAATGGAGCAAGGGTATTTCATTATCTACAGGTGAGTATATATGGATTGCAGAAAGCGATGATTTTGCAGATGAATCATTCTTAGAAACTCTGGTGAAAGTTCTGGATGATAATGATAAGATTGGTATCAGTTATTGCCAATCGTGGCGGGTAGATGAAAATAGTAAGGTACTATTTTCCTGCTCTAATTGGTTAGGCGACAGATGGAAGCAGGATTTTAGCAACAATGGAATTGACGAATTTAATGAATTTGGAATTTTTAGTCATGGCATTTTTAATGCCAGCGCTGTTTTATTTCGGAAAGCTGTTTTCAATAAAATTAGTTCAGCCTTTTTAGGATATCGTTTTGTTGGCGACGATGTTCTTTGGTGTGAGATGTTATGGAATGGGGATGTAGCATACAGTTCTAAAAATTTAAATTATTTCCGCCTTCATGCGAGTAATACATCAGGCAAGATGGTTAGAGAAGGCGTTCGGTTGATTGAGGGTTATAGATGCCTTCGTTATTTTAATAATGAAAAGAACTGCAGCAAAGAAATTTCTTTTAGAAAAAAACTTAAATTTTTAGGGAGTACATGGAGTAAAAATTTGGTAAGATCAAGTTATGACAGGTCAACAAACAAGCAGATTTTTAAAGAAGCAGCAAGGATAGATTCCTATTTACTGCCGCGACTGGTTTACCACCTACTGCGGGAATTCCTGATTGAAAAAAAAGTATTTAAACAACAATGGGCACAAAAAAAATAATTAAGCTTAGCACGCCTTGGCATAATATTCCATATTCATTAACTCCGGGCGGAGAAGGAATATTCGGTGATTACAAATTTGAAATTGATAATGACTGTTCTGTTTGCGATTACTGGATCATCTGGGGAGGAGTAAGAAAAATGGAGACAGTAAGCTGTCCATCTTCAAATGTTATTTATGTTACTGATGAAGCCCATGAGCTTCGCTTCTACAACCAGAAATTCTTACAGCAATTTCCAACCGTTTTTTCTGTTCGTACCGATTTAAGTCATTCAAATATTAAATACATTCATGAGTTGGGTATTTGGCATTTTCCTAAAAGTTATGATGAGATAATAAATCCAGGTTTTCGTCGTGAAAAGAGTAAGGTGCTTTCTGTAGTTGCTTCAAATCTTACAGAATTGCCTGGCCACAAAAAGCGATTTGCATTTACTAACATCCTAATTGGTCATTTTAAAGATGATCTTGACGTTTTCGGAAAAGGCATAAATCCCATAAAAGATAAGAGTGAGGGAATTTTACCGTATAAATATTCTGTGGCAATTGAAAATAGTGTAATACCAAATTATTTCACTGAAAAAATATTTGAATGTTTTCTTACTTATACAATGCCTGTTTATTTTGGCTGTCCTAATATTAAAGAGTTCTTCCCTGTTGAAAGTTATGTAGCTATTGATATCAACGACTATAAGAAAAGCATAGATGAAATAGAAGAAGTAATATTAAACGATAGGTACGGGAAAAATTTTGACGCTATAGTGGAAGCAAGGGAAGGCTATCTAAATAATTATTACTTATTTCCAGCACTCATAAAGTATCTCAATAAATACGATACCGAGTTTAGTAATGGAAAAAAGAGCAAGATCTCGATTAAACCGGAGCGGCATTTATCTTTTCATATCGAAAAAAACATTAAAGACGTTTCTAATATTATTTTTAATAAAATTAAGAGTTTATCGTAGTTGTACACCAACGTAAGTGTTCCGGTGACAGAAGTTATTGGATCATGAAAAGCAGTAATATTTAAATGAATAACAATTGGAAAAGATACTTGTAACAGGGGCGGCCGGTTTTATAGGATTTCATTTAAGCCAATCACTCACTGACAAAGGATATGAAGTTTTTGGAATAGACACGGTGAACAACTATTATGATGTTGATTTAAAAATGGACCGGCTTAAGATCCTAAAGAACATCAACACTTTTCGTTTTGAAGCGATGAGTATCTGTGACAAAGACAGCCTTGACGAACTGTTTGCCAGGGAGAAGTTTACCTGTGTGATCAACCTCGCAGCCCAGGCAGGCGTGCGATATAGTATCGATAAGCCTTACAAATACATCGACGCCAATCTTATTGGATTCATCAATATATTGGAAGCTTGTCGTAATTATCCTGTAAAGCATTTAATTTTTGCTTCTTCAAGTTCTGTTTATGGAGCTAATACTGAAATTCCATTTTCAACAAGTCAATCTACCGATCATCCCCTGTCACTCTATGCCGCCACGAAAAAGGCGAATGAAATGATGGCGCATAGCTACGCAGCTATGTATAAAATTCCTTGTACAGGCTTGAGGTTTTTTACTGTTTATGGTCCGTGGGGCAGGCCTGATATGGCCTATTTTTCCTTCACAAAAAATATTTTGGCGAATGAGCCAATCAAGATTTTTAACGAAGGTAATATGATGAGAGATTTTACCTATATAGATGACATCACAGCCGCTATTGCTTTGTTAGTAAACCATCAACCCGGCTCCAGGAATCAAAGTGATTTGCCGGAAGGAGCAAAGCTTTCGTCTGCTGAAAGTTATGCACCATACCATATATATAATATCGGTAACAACAGCCCGGTTAGCATCATGGAATTTATAGAAACACTGGAGAAGGCTATAGGAAAAGAAGCAATAAAAGAATATCATCCTATGCAAAAGGGCGACATGCAAAAAACTTATGCTGATATTGATGACTTATACGGTGCAATTGGGTATAAACCTGAAACCAGCATAGAATACGGGCTAACTCAATTTGTTTCCTGGTATAAAAAATATTATAATGTCTAACGCCTTTCCTTTAGTCAGCGTTTTAATGACCTCTTATAACCGGGAGAAATATATAGCTGTAGCAATAGAAAGCGTCCTTAATTCTACTTATAAAAATTTCGAATTAATTATTGTTGACGATTGTTCGAACGATAAAACTGTAAACATTGCAACATCCTATGCTACCAGAGATGAAAGGATAAGGGTATATGTGAATGAAAAAAACTTAGGGGATTACCCAAATCGCAACCAGGCAGCTTCTTACGCCAAAGGAAAATACCTGAAGTATGTCGACGCAGATGACCTGATTTATCCCACAGGTTTGGAAGTATTGGTTAGTATGATGGAGCAATTTCCCGACGCTGGCTATGGCCTTTGCTCTTTAAATCCCGACAAGAAGCAGATTTTCCCATTTGAATTGTCTCCGGGCGATGCTTATAGGTATCATTATTTTGGACCGGGACTTTTTCACAAAGCACCTTTGTCAGCCATTTTTAGAATTGATGCATTCAAGGCTGTCGGAGGCTTTACCGGGAAGCAACACGTTGGAGATTTTGAAATGTGGCATTTGCTTTCAAGAGAAAACCGGGTTGTACTAATGCCACAGGGAATAGTATGGTATAGAGAACACGCCGATCAGCAAATGGCAGCAAACCGAACAAACCCGCTGATACCTTTTAAGTACTTCGTACTTGCAAAAGAACTAATAACTGCCCGATGCCCTTTATCGGAGAAAGAGAAAAAGGTTGTTGTGAAAATGATTAATAGAACAATTGTTAAAATGATCATGGGCAGGGTGAAAAGGTTGGACTTTAGTAAGGCGAAGGAAATGAAAAATTTTAAATTTTAGCTTTTAGTATCATCATGCTACGTGTTTTTTTTTTACTGCTTACAAACATATTCCGTAAATTCTTTCGACATCTTTATTGGCTTAACAGGTTAAGTAGAGCCTCGATTGGTAAAGGAGTAAATATTGATTTTCCGATCATTGTGGAAGGGAGAGGAAAAATTAGTATTGGAACAAGTTCGACGATTGGGAAAAAAGTTACATTAGGTGTTGGAGATAATGGAAAGCTGACGATAGGGGATAAGATGAAAATAGAAAAAGGATCCTTAATTATGGTTTCAATAAATACTTCTTTTAGTATTGGCGATAACTGTGTTATAGGAAGTAATTCTAAACTGTATGTAGGGTCGGAATGGTTGATAGCAGATAATGTACACCTAGCCTCCGGATGTTCTATTTCTGCAAGGGAACCGGGTGGTAGAGGAACGCTTATTATAAAAGAAGGAACTCATGTTGGCGACAATACGATCATTGATGTTTGCGATGACGTTACTATCGGCGTTGAAGTAGCTTTAGGGCCGGGTTGCACGTTGTATACCCATGACCATGAATATAAAACTTCCAATCCTGCGGCTTGGAAAGGACCATTGCAATTGGGTAAGATAACAATAGAAGATGGAGCCTGGATAGGTTCTTCCGTCATTATTCTTCCCGGAGTTACCATAGGGAAACGGGCGATTATTGCGGCCGGATCAGTTGTAACCAAAGACGTTCCCGCCGGTGCTATATGGGGTGGCGTACCTGCAAAACAAATTAAATAATGGATCAAGTTGTTTCAGTAATCATACCTGCGTATAATTCGGCAAAGTTTATTAGAGAGACTATAGAATCTGTACTAAATCAAACGTGGAAAAATATTGAAGTAATAGTTGTTGACGATGGTTCCACTGATGATACTTTAGAAGTTGTAAAGTCTTTTGAAAAGCAGGGCGTAAAGGTTTTTACCCAAGCAAACAAAGGCGGATGTGCTGCACGCAATTTTGGTTTTAAAAAATCGACCGGGCAGTTCATTCAATTTTTAGATGCGGATGATATGATTTCAAGTGATAAGCTTGACAGGCAGCTCGCAATACTTTTATCCTCCGGTAATTATCAAAATAAAACTATTCACTGCAGGTGGGGGCGATTTAACGAAGATCCGGGAAAAGTATCGAGTTGGGGCCCTCATGAATCAATTTGCAGAAATATGAAACCCGCCGATTGGTTGATAAGCGACCATATGTCGATGACTGGTTGTTGGCTTGTTCATAGAAGCATAATCGAAAAGGGGGGATTCTGGGATGAGACTTTAAAGCGTAACCAGGACGGAGAATTCTTTTCAAGGCTGCTTCTTTATGTTGATGAAGTGTTGTATTGCGATGAGGTTTCGGTGTTCTATCGATCAGGAATTGCCGGTTCTGTTTCGCAAACCTTTTCGAGGGGGGCAGCAGAATCAACTTTAAAAGCAATCGAGCTAATAGAAAGTTATATAAACGTTTTAGAAAAGTCGAAGAGGGCCGATGCTGCTATGGCCAATAAATACATGGCCTATGCTTTTTCCTTTTATGCTGATTATCCTGACCTGGCCGGGCGGGCAGAATATAAGGCTAAAATCCTGGGCGGAGGATCCGTTAAACTGAAAGGGGGCATGGGATTAAAAAGTATAGAAGCAGTTTTAGGCTGGAAGGCGGCTTTACAACTGAAAAAGTACTTGTAACGGTTACTCCTTAGATAATTAAATCCTCATTACAACCTTCACTGGTTTGGCTTGCGAGTTAACGATAGGTATCGTTGCTCTTTTTGTGCTTCTCTTAATAGTTGTTGAACTCGCTTTAAACTTACTGATTAACGATAGATACAGGAACGGGTTTGTGTAGTTACTGCCAGGTAACGAGAAAAAAGTGCAAGAGTTCCACCAGGGCGTGTTAAGGCCATTTTAATTGACGGGATGAATGTTAGAAGTTAATACAGATAAAGGTTTCAGGCGGTTTTGATGATTGGTATTTTAAAGCTGATTTGTTAGCACAAAAGTTCATATGAAACAAATGCCGGGCCTCCCTCTCCTCATGCAGGGGGAACGAGTGTGAGGTATAAAAGCCGCATTGAGAACACAAAGCACAAGAGTGCGACGCAAGAGAAGCATAATAGTAGTGGCTCTGTTTGGCCCATAAAAATCATCCTAAAGTTGACGCTAATTGGCGAGGCGCGAAGAAAAGCTTCATAACGAAATTCTGCTCGGTAGGAAAATAAAAACACCTTTCCCTTTCGGGATAAAAATAATTTGAGCAGCTTCCGGCTAAGTAAGAATATTTCTACAAAAAAATCGTTTAATAGTGACCCAATTTGGGAAATTGAAGCAAACGGGGAACATAATTTGGAAAATTCAGCTAAAGAAAAAGTACTTTTTGTAACAAATAAATTGTTTGTAGATGAAAGCAAGCCCGAAGGTGGCGTAAGGTTGTGTACTTATGACTTTATAAATCTTTTGAAATGCCGGTATGAAGTAGTTATATATTCTTTGGAATTCAACCGGACTTTGACTTACAGGATAAAAGCTAAAATAGGCCTAGACGTTTATGAAGACTATGACCTAAACAAATACGCTACGTTATTGAAAGATAAAATAGCGAAACATAGTATTCAGAAGGTGTTTATTAATCTCTCTAACGCCACTGCTATTTCTAAGGTGATTAAAAAGCATAATGGTGAAAATGTAAAAGTCATCCTTTGTTCTCATGGAAATGAGTCAGGCGATTTTCTTCATCAAACCGTGCGCTTTTCTCAATATATGGCTCCTTTGCCCAGATTTTTTTCTGCATGGCGGCTTGGCAGAGTACTGCAAAAGGAAGTGGAATTCAGAACCCGTTACCTCGATATGGTTTTAAATGTTTCGCCAATTGAAGAGAGTATTGAAAAATGGTTAGGTGTTAACGAAACGTACATGGTTCCAAGGGTATATGCTCCTGATTTTATTAATTGGAACCCTACCGAAGGAAAAATAGGTTTTCTTTCTGATTTAAGCCATTACCCTAATTATAATGGTCTCCTTCAATTGTGTAAAGCATTAGCTGCTGCAAAACCGAGTAAGAGTGTACAGATAAGAGTGGTAGGTAAGCGGGGACGTAACCTCGATAATTTAATGAGCCAGTACGATTTTATTTCGCCTACCGGATATTTAACAGATGATGAGCTGAAGGTGGAAGCAGCGTCGTGGATGTATTACCTGAACCTGGTTTTTTATTATTCGAAGGGCGTTAGTACCAAGCTCGCGAAAGGGATGAACTGGGGCCTGCCCGTGTTGTCGACAGAAGCCGGGAACAGGGGGTATGTTTTTAAAAATGGCGGTGTTGTTACCTGTGATAGTCCATCACACATGGCAGAAGTGATCGTAAACAGGGCTTTCGATAAAGGAGCAGCATGCAAAGACCGGGCAGAGGTTATAAAAGCTGTGGAAGCTTATGCCGACATGAATGAAGTAATGATCGAATTGTATCCAAAGATTGAAAACTTATAGTCAATTGAAAAAGATTTTAATAATATCTCCACATTTTCCTCCTTCAAATTTAGCCGCCGTTCACCGGAGTCGTCTTTTTGCGCAGCATTTGCCGGCGTTTGGATGGTCTCCTGTTATATTAATGGTGGACGAGCAATGTTATGAAGAGAAGTTAGATCATAACCTGGCAAAACTGTTGCCCGCGGATCTGAAAATTGAGAAAGTGAAAGCATTAGGGGTTACTAAGCCGAGAGTTTTGGGCGATGTAGGTTTAAGAGGCTTTTTTCAATTATATAAAAGGGCTAAAAAAATTATTAAGGAACAAAAAATAGACTTTCTCTATATACCTATTCCTTCTTTTTACGTGGCTTTACTGGGGCGTTGGCTTCATGCGTCGACTGGGGTACAATACGGCATCGATTATATTGACCCGTGGGTGCACCACTTTGCCGGAAGTGATAAAATGTTTTCCCGTCATTGGTTTAGCACGGAATTGTCAAAATTTTTAGAGCCGATTGCCATAAAAAAAGCTTCACTTATTACCGGCGTGGCCGAAGGATATTATGAAGGTGTTAAAAAACGCAATCCTCATTTATTGCAGCAGGCAGTTTTTGCCGCTATGCCGTATGGCGGCGAAAAGAGGGACCACGAGCAATTAAAAGAGCTTCGGCTGAAACCTTACCTGTTTCAGAAAAAAGCAGGTAAAATACAACTAATGTATGCAGGCGCTATGTTGCCAAAGGCCTACCAGCCATTAGAAGCAATATTGTTGGCTATTAAAGAACATAGGGAAGTATTCAAAGACCTTGAAATCCATTTTATTGGTACAGGTAAATCGCCGAACGATAAAAACGGCTTTAATATAAAACCATTTGCTGAAAAATATGGATTATGGGAAGAGGTAATTTTTGAATACCCGGCGCGCATTCCTTATTTGGAAGTATTAATACATCTTGAAGCTGCTGACGGCGTATTCATATTGGGAAGTACGGAACCTCATTATACGCCTTCCAAAGTTTACCAGGGGGTATTGTCGAAAAAGGCGATCTGGGCAATATTGCATTCGCAAAGTAGCGCCTGCAAAGTAATCAGGGCTTCACGAGCAGGAATTGTGCTCGATTTTAACGGTGAATGTGAGGTGGAAAAGGTGCATTCATCTTTTGTGGAAAACTACAAGGAGTATATGCAATTTTTGAAATGCTTTGATTACCACCAGGTAAACCAGGAAGCTTTTGATAAATATAGTGCCAGGGAAGTAACGCGAACTTTAGCCGACAGTCTTGACCTCATCATACATTAAAGCAAAGATTTCCCTTCAATGAAGATTTTGACGTTGGTTTATTCAATTGGTCGCGGCGGAACAGAGCGTGCTGCTGTCAATTATACGGTCGCTTACAAAAAGGCTGGTTGTGATAGCAGGATCTGGATCCTGGGTGAAGGACATGATCGTAAAAGTAGTTTAGAAGCTCATGATGTTACCATGTATTTTGATACCGACACCGATCATGCAGCAAATAAAACCGAGATTATACAATGGAAGCCCGATATTATTCATATTCATACGTTCAACGATAACATTAATAAAATTCTTTTACCGTTAAAAGAATTAGGATGTAAAATAGTTGAAACGAATGTTTTTTCCCGGCCGAGGTTTGACGAAGTTTATAAAATTATCGACGTCTCTTTTCAGTTAGCTTATTGGGGTTTTTGGAAATACCATAAATGGATGGGCTATCAAGAAGGGTATCCTTTAAGTCTTCGGCTGCCTAACCTGGTTAATAGTGAAGATTTTACGGCAGTTTTCCCACAAGGCCGAACAGATTTAAGAAAAAGGCTCAATATTCCTGATAACGCATTTATTGCGGGGCGAATAGGTCAGGCGCATCAATCAAAATGGGATCGGAAAATATTTGATGCGGTTAGCGCTGTTCTATCTAAAAAGAAGGATGTTTATTTTGTTTTCGTAGGCCTGCCGCGGCTTCTGAAAGCAGAATACGAGCATCTGCCGGCGGGAGTTAAAAAGCATATACGGTTAATTGATTTTATTGAGGGGGACAGGGCGTTAACTGAATTTTATAAGTCAATAGACGTATTTGTTCATATGTCAAAAATAGGGGAGAGTTTCGGCTTTGTTTTGGCAGAGGCCCTTCTTTGCGGCTGTCCCGTTGTTACGTTGTCGACTCCTTTTAAAGATAACGCCCAGTTTGAAGTTGTTGGCGATAAAATAGGGGGTTACTGCTCAACTTCCGTCCAGGACTTTGTGAAGCGGCTTTTATTGGTTTATGACCGCAAAGATGACTTTAGCCCCGATCAACTGTACCACCAAATCGACTCTAGGTATTCGGAACAAGCCCTGGTACAGCCTCTCTTAAAAGTTTACCGGGCGTTATGCGACAACGACAGAAGTTACCTGGTAAACCTTTCCAAATCAACTTTCGAAGTCGCTCAGAAGATTGTGGATGAACAAATGAAGTTGTACAAGTTGAAAGGCTTGTTTTTAAAAATGATGCTGGAAGTTCTTCACACGCCATTTGTTTTTAAAGCCATCGCCGGGTTGAAGAAGAAATTGTAATTACAATTATCACTTATTCACCTCGTATTAACTGGTGTGCTGACTTAAGATATTTTTTGGCGCAAGCTTTAGAAATTCTGTTAGACACCGTGCAGTTCACCTACCGATCCAAGGGGCACTGCCACGTACCTGCAGGAATTCTATCCGGGGTTTCTGTAGGAGACTTAAGCAAGCGTCATTGGTTCACTAATGTATATTTTCTCTACAGTCCTGCTTTTCGCCAGCGAAAGGCGTAAAAAACGGCCCTAAAATAAACAATCAGAATAAAGTAATTGAAAAAGTTAGCTATTATAACTACGCATCCAATTCAGTATTATGCTCCTTTATTCAGGAAAATAGCAGAAAGAGGGACTGTACAGTTAAAGGTTTTCTATACATGGAGCCAGGCAAAAGAGAAAGTGTATGATCCCGGCTTTGGAAAAGAAAGGTCGTGGGATATACCGCTGCTTGAAGGTTACGACTACACTTTTGTTGAAAATACCAGCAAATCTCCCGGTTCTCACCATTTCAATGGGATTATCAACCCTTCATTAATTAAAAAAGTCCAAAAATGGGAATCCGACGCAATAATTGTCTTCGGATGGAGTTTTAGAAGTCACTTAGCTGTTATGCGATTCTTTAAAGGTAAAGTGCCTGTAATGTTTAAGGGCGATTCTAACCTTTTAGATGAACCCAAGGGATTTTCAGTGAAAAAGATGGCGCGACGTATTTTTCTTTCATGGGTTTATAGTCATATAGATGTTGCCTTGTATGTAGGTTCTGCCAATAAAGCATATTATTTAGCTCATGGTGTTCCCGCAGAAAAATTGGTGTTTTCTCCGCATGCTATAGATAATGAACGTTTTAAAAGTAACGGCGGCTTTTTTGAAACAAAGGCAGCAGAATGGCGAAAGGAACTTGGAATAAAAGAAGGGGAAACTGTTTTTGTGTACGCCGCAAAGCTCATCTCTAAAAAACAGCCTGAATTTTTGATCACGTCTTTCCTTTCATTGCAGCTACCACAAGCGCGGCTGGTGATAATTGGCAACGGGGAAATGGAAGGCTCGCTGAAAGAAAAATACGGTAACAACAAGGCTATCATATTTGCTGATTTTCAAAATCAAAGTAACATGCCGGTTGTTTACCGTCTCGGCGATGTGTTTTGCCTACCCTCAAAAGGCCCAGGTGAAACGTGGGGGTTAGCAGTGAATGAAGCAATGGCTTGTGCGAGGCCGGTACTGGTGAGTGATAAAGCGGGATGTGCAATTGATTTGGTTAAAGAGGGAGAAAATGGATATGTTTTTAACTCCGGAAATACTAGTGACCTGTGTACAAAGATGAAATTGTTGATGTCGCGAAAAGAGGAGTTAAAGCAAATGGGATCAGCTTCGCTTACAATTGTTGAAGACTGGAGTTATGAAAATATTATTCAGAGCATCGAAAAAATTACTTCAGTCAACGTGGGCAAATAAAGAAACCGGGCATGGCTGAATGCTGGGGGGCGTTAACAAAATAAGAAGTCATAATTGCTTTCTGGTACCTCTAATCGTATTGCTTTTTTCGCAAACCTTAATGCTGTTATGGTATTAGTGATAACTAAAAAGAGAATATTTAACCAACATAACTTTTTCAAAAACGTTAAACAAAAAATTGCAGAAAATGGATCAATATTATAATGAGGATTATTTCGAATATCAAAAGGGGCACGGCGAATTTGCTGCTGAAGCAATGCAGGGCTTTTTTCAGCCATATATTAAAGAAACCGACAAGGTTTTAGATTTTGGATCAGGAGGTGGATTCCTTTTGCAAAAATTAAATGCCAAAGAAAAACTAGGTATTGAAATTAATCCTTCTGCAAGAAATTTTGCCAACACTTTAAATGTTCCGTCTGTTTCGTCGATATCAGACGTTGCAGATGGATGGGCAGATGTTTTGATCTCAAGTCATGCTCTTGAACATACCAGGTCTCCTTTTGAAATTTTAACTCAATTGAAATCGAAGCTTAAGAAAGGTGGTTCAGTAGTTTTTATCGTTCCCCACGAAACGAAATATAAGTTTGATAATAAAGATATTAACAAGCATTTGTACACCTGGTCGGAAATGAATATTGGAAATCTTTTTGGAGAAGCAGGTTTTAAGGTGGTTGAGTCTAAAGAGCTCGTTCATAGATTTCCTCCACATTATAAAAAGATAATGAAATTTTGGGGGCCAAAAATATTTCATGCTGTTTGTCGTGTATATGGTACCTGGATCCGGTACCGTCATATGACACAAGTAAGAATTATAGCAACAACAGTATAATAGAAAATTTAATTTCTATAACCTCAGTCAAATGACAAACGGTTAAAAGATTTTTTTTTGCGGCAGGGAAGTAGAAAATAATTACAGAAAACTTTCTCCAAATGCTGAAGACTGCACACCGGGCAAGTAAAAATATTTCTTTATGCAATCTGAATACATAAATGGCGGAAAGTAGCAACTCAGGAAAAAATATTCTGGTTATTGCCGGAGGCAACTATATTTCAGGAGCTGAAAAGGTTACATTAGACGTCATCCAGGGTTTAAAGAATTCCGGTCATCGTTTAACTTGTGCGGTAAGCGGATGGACAGACGGTGAGTTTATAAAGCAACTTTCAGATATGAAAGTAGGCTTTAGAAAGTTTAAACTGGGCTGGTATTATTTAACCAACTTAAAGTGGTCTGTAGATTCATTAATTCATTATCCTGGAGCTTTTTTAGACTTTTACCAGTTTAGTAAGGCAACAAACTTCGATCTGGTATACACCATGTCTTTCAGGTACCTGGTTCTTTTGTATCCTATATTGAGAAATAATGTTATCTATCACGTACATGATCCCAATAGTCACAGTAGGCAAAGCCGTTTTTTTATTAAAAAAATTGACAGGAAAGTTGTTAAGTACATAGCTGTTTCCGATTTCATTAAAAAAGATCTGATCAAGTGTGGTATTAGTGCCGGGAAAATAGAAGTGATCCATAATGGCACAAACGTAATTGAAGATAAAAGGCTGGTTGTAGGAAAGCAGGGGAACAATCTGGCAATAGGTATAGTGGGGCAAGTGATTCAAAGAAAGGGACACGAGGATTTAATAGAAGCCTTAAAAATTTTAAGGGATCAGAATTTGAATGTATCATTAATTATTGTTGGTAAAGGAAGTAAAAGTTTTATCGGCGATTTAAAAGAACTTATCAGTAAGTATAATTTAGCTTCCTGCATTAGCTGGAGGACCTTTAAAAGTGATATTCACGAAATATATGAAGGTATAGATGTTATAGTGGCTCCGACAAGAAATGACGAACCTTTTGCTTTAATTGCTTTAGAGGCCAATATGCTTTCAATTCCCGTTATCGCTACTAACAAGGGAGGTTTTCCTGAAAGTATTAATGACGGAGTGAATGGTTTCCTGGTGAAAGCAAACAGTCCTGAGCAAATAGCAGAAAAAATTTGCACGTTTTACAACGACAGAAGTCTTATCACAAAGTTTGGCAACAACGGTAGAAGCCGGATGATAGAGCGGTTTACCAAACAAAAGATGATAGCAGGAGTTAACGAATTGATTACAATTTTTTAATCAATTACAATTGAATTTGTTTTATTATTTTTTTAGCCGACACCACGAATTCTATTAAGCATCGTTGTGTCACTCCCTTGTACTGAAGTGTTTTATTCAGCTTCTTCAAATTCTTTAGTACTCAACATCAAGTTATAATTATAAAAGAAGAGTCTCTTACAATGATAAATGAAAGTGCTGCTGATCCAAACATAATAATTTTCTTGTGCCACGAAAAAGATATTGAAAGGGAAAGAAAAGGTTATGCAGATGCATTTGCACGTTTAGGTTATGAAGTAGTTTGCTCGGGCGAAGTAACAGAACTGAAAGGCATTTTAAATAAATATAACAACAGGATTTTTGCAATTATTCAACCTGAAGGGTATGCGGCAATTCATCCTACAGATATATTAGATATAGCAATACCCACAATAATTTTCCAGTGGGATACTTACTCGCGGACCTCAACGCGGGCCCGGGCATCGTTACCCTACGATATTAAGATTGTTTGCCACCCCGGATATGAAAAGATTTTTGAAGAGGCGGGTTGTAAAAATACTTTCTTAATTTCTCATAGTGTCGACGATCATTTGATCGGGTCTGAAGAGGCAAAAGAGCGCACCTTAGAAGTTGGATGGGTAGGCAGGTTTGACGGAAACTTTTATAAACTTAGGAGACAGGTTCTAAAGTTGTTGGAAGTAGAAGGTTTTAGAACCAACAACGTGGGTGGGAACTATTCGTGGCACGAAATGATAGGGATTTATAAACAAAGTAAAATAGTTGTTAATATAAGCAGAGACGATTATCTGCAGGATGCCAACCTTCGATGTTTTGAGGCAATGGGCTCGGGGGCTTTAGTTATTACAAAATTACCTTCCGAATTAACTGGATTGAATTTTGTTGATGGACGAGATTTCGTCGGATTTGAAAGCTTCGAAAACCTAAAGGATTTGATCAGGTATTATTTAGACAATAACGAGAAAAGATTTGAAATAGCCAACAACGGGCAAAAACGCGTCTTGGCAAATCATACTTATATAAAAAATGCTCAAAATCTTATTGCTTTAATCAAAAATAATGGAAGCAAGGCTATGAGGGAGAATAAATTAAGAATGGCGACAAGAGAGGCAAAATTGCAGGCTATCGCTTATTCTTATTATAAAGACAGCGACTTGCAGAAAATGTTTCATTGCTTAATTTTAGCCAACAAAAGGCCTTCTTTTAACACTTTGTGGCTTGTACTTCGATTATTTTTGGTTAAATACAAAAGGATACTTTCCTAACATCGAGTCTTACGAATGATAATTTTCCTCCTTTTAAGTCTTCTTTTTATTATCGGTAGCACTCAACCGCTGTTGATGGCTTTTGCTATTGCAACCGTTTTTGTTATCTATAAATTTTTTTGGAAGCGGGATCAGCCGAAAGTTATTTTTTTTGGTTTAGTTCTATTTTGGCTCACTATAATAGTGAAACTTTTTTATGCTGATTTCATCGGGATTTCTTTCACCGAATTATCTATCAGCCCAAACATCATTCAAACAGCTTATGTAGCTATGGCTGCTCTTAACGTGTTTGCAGTAGGCATATTTTTAATAACAAGATCAATAAAAGAACCAGGAGAGAGAAGTATTCCGAATGCAGATGCTTATGATACTAAGAAAATTATGTTCGTTTATCTTGCGAGCATAGTGTTTAAAACTGTATTAGGAAGCATAGGCTCCTTTGGATTTGGTGAAGTTTTTAAGGCGCTTTTGTTACTCCGAAGTGGTCTTATCTTTGTTTTATTATTTGTGTATTATAAGAAAACCAATAATATAACAATTCCATTAATTCTCATTCTTATAGAAGTAGTCTTGAGTTTCTTTAGCTTCTTCTCTAATTTTAAAGACATCATTATATCTTTCATTGTTGCCTTTACTTTTTTCCCTTTAAAGTTAAAAGGAAAGCAGTTCTTTTTTATGACTGTCGTTTCTTTCGGCTGCCTTTACCTGCTATTAATTTGGCAGGCAGTTAAGGGCGATTACAGGAGTTATTTAAGCGGGGGACAGCGTTCACAGGCGGTTGTAGTAGAAAGGGATGAAGCGCTTGGCCGGTTTTATGACCTTGCATCTTCAGCAAATATTAATGATTCGGAATTGTGGTATGAGTCCATCGACCGCTTATCGTATATTGAATTCTTTTCGGAAGCTACCGATAATGTTCCCTCTGTTATTCCTTTCGAGAAAGGCGCTTTATGGAAACAAAACATTCTACATGTGTTGGTGCCAAGGATACTCTACCCAAAGAAAAAGGCAATTTACGATTCTGAAATGGTGAACAAATATGCCACGCGTAAAGTAGCCGGAGCCGACGTGGGTGTAAGTTTTAGTTTGGGTTTCCTTGCCGAGAGTTACATAGATTATGGTTACGTTTTTATGTTTGTACCGGTTTTCCTTCTCGGAGTTTTTTTCGGTCTGATTTACCGTTCAATTTTAAACAACAGCCTGAATTATATCTGGGGTTGCGCATTTGTTTCTCCCTTATGGGTGTATTTTAACTGTAACGGTACACCCGGTGCGAAAATTCTTGGATGGATGATTTTCTACTTCATTGTTTATTATATCGTAAATAGATATTTGATAAAAAAGCTTGATAATTACTTAAAGGTTCAGCACGCAACAAAGCCGGCCCAGGATGTTATTTTGAATTATGGTTAAAGCGCTTTTTTACGCATAGAAGTCAAACGTTTTGTCAACTTGTATCCGTCGCCCTTGTGTTTGTACAGCTTGGGGTTATAATTATCAACAATAAAAAAGAATTCTTCATAGCTGGTAGTATTCGTAAAATTCTTTTATTTAATCCATACCCTTTCTATTGTGAAATCTGTTCTTCTTTTTTATAACTGGTTTCTTCCTGCCTACAAGGCTGGCGGACCTATCCAATCAATTGGTAATCTTGTAAAGAGTCTGGATGAAAATTATAAGTTTTATATTATTTGCAGTAATACCGACCACGGCGAGACAGAACCTTTAAAGAACATCATCTCCGATAAATGGCTTCCTTTCGAAGCCCACAGGTGCGAAGTAATTTACCTTTCAAAACCTAATATTAATTTCCGGAGGCTGAAAGATTTGATCAACAAGGTAAACCCTGATGTAATAATTACAAATGGAATCTACTCTTTACCTTTTTCAATTTTTCCGGCAATAATTTCTAAAAGTCATACGGTTCTTACGGTCAGGGGAATGCTTCACCCCGGGGCACTATCTCAGAAAAAACTTAAAAAGTCTGTTTTTTTGTTTTTTTTCAAATTGCTGAAGCTGCATAAAAAAATCACTTTTCATGCAACCGACGATGTTGAAGCCGGTTACATTCAGGAGCAATTAGGCAGTTCGGTAAAAATAAAAGTAGCAGGCAATTTTCCTCATATTAATAGTTATATCGACCCGCCTCCGAAAGAACAAGGGTTGATATTAGGAAGTGTGGGGTTAATAAGTCCGATGAAAAATCACCATCTCGTACTTCTGGCATTGAAACAATGTTCTGCAAACATAACTTACCATATTTACGGTCCCGTAAAGGATAGTATATATTGGAATGAATGTAAAGAATTGATTAGTGAGTTGCCTGCCAACATCACCGTAGAATACCACGGCGAAGTTCCTCCTCATCAAATAAAAGACAAGATCAAAGAATTCCATTTCTTTATATTACCGAGTAAAAGTGAAAACTTCGGCCATGCTATTTTTGAAGCATTGAGTGCCGGCCGGCCGGTCATAACAAGTAATTATACACCATGGAATAGTTTAGAAAAGAACAGGGCTGGTTTCAACGTAGATATCAACAATATAAAAACCATTTCAGAGTCGGTAGATAGGGCTGTTAACCAGAGTAACCAGGAGTATTTGCAATGGACGCATTCTACACGCGAATATGCATTGAGAGCCATAAACATTGAAGACATCAAGGAGCAATATCGCCAGCTCTTTAATGCGTAACGCTTTGAATTACGGGGTAATACCATTCCTGCCGTTCTTTTCACGCTTTGCACCTGCGGCTACGGGGTTAAAGTTCATTTATTAAAAGAACAACATAATAAAAGAGTGTATAAATAGTTATAGTATGATACTTTTTTAGATTGGATAAGCTAAGTTGTTAGAACAGTCTTAGCGCTGGTTGAAAGTATGATATTACTACTGATATTTAAATTTATAACGTACATAGTTAAGTGATGAAACAATACAAAATAGCAGTTATTGGGTTAGGATATGTCGGGTTACCACTGGCAATTGAATTTGGCAAAAAATTTAAAGTACTGGGTTATGATATAAATGAAAAGCGAATCAAACATTTACTAAGGGGAGAAGATGAAACAAATGAAGCTGATTTAGAGGGACTTAAAGAAGCAACATCTTCAAAATCGAAGGAGAAAGGATTAGCTTTTTCTTTCAAAGCATCTGATCTCGCCGACTATAATGTTTATATTGTTACTGTACCAACTCCCATAAATCAATTTAAAGCACCTGACCTAAGGCCTTTATTAGCGGCGTCAGAGATCCTTGGAAAGGTTCTTAAGAAAGACGATTTAGTTATTTATGAATCTACCGTTTATCCAGGCTGCACCGAAGAAGATTGCGTACCTGTATTGGAAAAATTTTCAGGACTTACATTCAATAAAGACTTTTATTGTGGATATTCGCCCGAAAGGATAAACCCGGGAGATAAGGTAAATACACTTACAAAAATTAAAAAAGTTACTTCCGGCTCAACACCCGAGATAGCTGAAATTGTAGACCAGTTGTATAAATCTATTATCGTTGCAGGCACGCATAAAGCGGCGAGCATTAAAGTAGCAGAAGCATCTAAAGCTATAGAAAATGCACAACGCGATGTAAATATTTCATTTGTAAATGAATTGGCGCTTATTTTCGACCGCATTGGCATCGACACGAATGATGTTATTGAAGCGGCTGCAACAAAATGGAATTTCCTGAAATATAAGCCCGGATTGGTTGGAGGTCATTGTATAGGAGTTGATCCTTACTATCTTGCTCATAAGGCCTCATCACTAGGTTATCATGCAGAGGTAATTTTATCGGGAAGAAGGGTTAACGATAATATGGGAATATTTGTGGCTAACAAAACTGTTAAACTTCTTATTAAAAAGAAGCATACCATTGATGGTTCAAGAGTATTAATTCTGGGTATCACTTTTAAAGAGAATTGCCCCGATATCAGAAATTCAAGGGTAATCGATATTTATAACGAGTTAATACAATTTGGATTGAAGGTAGATGTTTATGATCCGTATGCAAACGCGGCGCAGGTGAAAGATGAATACGGCATCTCTTTGCTCAGCGATTTATCTTTGAATAATAATAAATACCAGGCTATTATTTTAGCTGTTGCCCATACCGAATTTCTTGGCATTGATTTTAATTCACTTAAAGCAAGTGACACGGTGATTTTTGATACCAAAGCGGTATTAGACAGGTCTATCGTAGATGGAAGGCTGTAAGTTGGATTAGTAAAAGTTGAAGCCGTTTAAACAACTCCGGGCTATTATAACAAGAAGGATGAGGAGTTATAATAATTCTTTTAAAAGTAATTGGATGCTACCGGCACCGGGTTTTATTACGATTACCGTCTGGCCCTAGACGAGACCACTTTAACGGCAAATCTCTTAGTCGCGTTATTCTACGCTTGAAGCACGATTGCCTGACGGTATTGAAGTATATAAACTGGTTACCAAAATTCGACAGGGATTAAAATCCCTGTTTTTTTATGCCCGTTTTTGTAGAAGCTGAAAAGTAATTTACAGTACAAGTGAGTGACACAACGATGTTGATATGAAAACAAATGCTGGCACAAAAAAAGAAACACAAAGACTATGCAGAGGCTTTCGAACGGTGCATAAAGAAGACGTAAATGGCTTAAAAGACGGCAACTATTCTAACAAAACAGGCGGTAAGATTAACAGCATTTAATAAGCACGTTACAATATTATTAATAGATTTGGAGTTCTAATAGCTAATTTAATCATAGTATGAATCTTAGGAAAGAATTACCCGACAGGAAATCTCCTTTTCTGTTTTTAATAAAGTTTTTGCTAAGTTTTGCGCTTCTCTATTATTTTTTCCCTTTCTATCGGGGTATAACAGGGCCGGGAGGAACATTTTATTCTTCATTCCTCGACACCTATCTTAATTTGGTTAAAGGTCTTACAACCTTCCTTACGTCAACTTCAAAATTTCTTCTCGAAGCTTTCCATTATACTGTTAATCAGAAAAATTACCATACTATAAGAATTGATCATTCTAATGGCATTAGTGTTAATCCTTCTTGCCTTGGCTGGGGGGTTATGAGTTTTTGGGTAGCATTTGTTTTCGCAAATAGTGGAACCTGGAAACATAAATTTAAATGGATGAGTTTCGGTATAGTTTCTATTATGATTTTAAACATAACCCGAATTACACTTATTGCCCTCGCTAATCATCATAAGTGGAAAACAATCACTTCTTTAGATCATCACCAGACTTTTAATGTCTTCTCCTATGGTTGCATTTTTCTTTTAATTTATTGGTATATAAGTCTACAAAAAAAGTATGAAGGATCTGTTAACAGTAACGCCAGCCAGGAAAAGCACGCACTTAGACCAATATAATAACAGTTGGTACCAACCCGGCCCGGGATGGAAAATCTTGTTATGGATTGTAACAAATGCGGTTTTTTTTAATAATAGCCTTGCAGTCTTTAATTCTTTAAAATGCTGGCTTCTGCAAAAATTTGGTGCAAAAATCGGTAAAGGGGTGGTAATTAAAACATCGGTAAATATAAAATATCCCTGGTTCCTTGAAATTGGAGATCAAGTATGGATAGGCGAAAACGTTTGGATAGATAACCTTACTTATGTTATCGTTAGAAATCATGTATGTATTTCGCAAGGGGCGTTACTACTGACCGGAAATCATAATTACAAAAAACCAACTTTTGATTTAATAGTTAAGGGCATCTTGCTGGAAGACGGCGTATGGATTGGTGCGCGAGCTACTGTATGTCCTGGCGTACGATGCAATTCACACGCGGTACTTACAGTTGGCGCGGTAGCTACTTCAGATCTGGAAGCATATGGTATTTATTCAGGCAGCCCGGCGAAAAAAATAAAAGAAAGAGTGATCGATTAATTTGGTATTTATAATGTTTTTTTACATATTTATATGACGTTTCAGAGATAAAGCTTATCCTCCTTCCCCCGGTTAAAAACGAATGTAAAGTTGATGCTGGCACTATCGTTTGAAGTTGATCGAATAAGCAATACGATGAAGAATTAATTCATTTTTGATCTAAGTATTTTAAAATGAAAATTTCTATCATTACTGCCACATTTAATAGTTGCTGTACAATAGGAGACACACTGTTTTCTGTTCAACAACAGACATACAAAAACGTGGAGCATATAATCGTTGATGGTTTTTCAAAAGATAATACTATCAATATTCTTCGAAATTTTCCGCATACCGGCCCCGTTCTGTCAAAGCCGAATAAAGGTATCTATGATGCCATGAACTACGGAATTTCCGTCGCTTCCGGTGATATCATCGGCATTTTAAATTCAGACGATTTTTATCCTAATATTGAAGTAATAGAGGAAGTTGCGAAAGCTTTTGAAAGCGGAAAATGTGAAGCTGTTTATGGCGATCTTTTATACGTTAAGGCAAGTGATACTGCAATAGTAGTAAGGAGATGGATAGCCGGTGAATATAATGTGAAAGAATTCTACAAAGGATGGATGCCACCTCATCCCACTTTTTTTGTGAAAAAAGATATCTACGAAAAGTATGGCGCCTTCAAATTAGAATTTAGAAGCTCGTCGGATTATGAGTTGATGTTGAGATTCATGATTTTAGCAAATATTGAAGTGAAATATATTCCACGCGTGTTGGTGCACATGAGGGACGGCGGTTACAGTAACAGGTCATTTAAAAATAGAGTGGCCGCCCATATTGAGGATTATAGAGCCTGGAAATCAAACGGCATTATCCCAAAATGGTATACCGTTCCTTTAAAGCCTCTGCGCAAATTAATACAGTATGCAGTTGCAGAAAAAATCAACTCACCCTTGCAAACTGTTTCGTCAAACATGTTTGCCCTTCCCGGTAACTCCAACCAACTTTAATTTGAAGTATTCCGTCTTGAATGGATAATAACCTTTCCTGTTAATCGTAAAGTAATTTGAAGGTGGCTTTTTTGTTGCGCTATTGCATTTTTTATTATTCGTAATTCTACTTACTGTTTTAATAGGAACGAAAAGATTTTAATAGATGACGACAAGAAGGTTTGGGTTTCGACAGGATGTGTTGATGCACCGGTGCTCTTTCTCAGGCATTAAGAGCAATGTTGATGATAAAGCAGGTGCTGAAACAATGGCTCTAATAGAAAAAGTGATGGGAGATATGCGACTTAATAATACATTTTTGCGTAGCCGTAGTATCCTTCAGCTACACTAAATATCACCTTTCCGTTGCAGGAAATCACCATGGAGGAGGTTTGCAATTATGCTAAGTTGAAATATTCAGAAGGTGTAAGCTTTACATTTCCTGTGTACCCTTTTCTTTATCTGGTAATTTATTCCTCCACAGCTTTAAGATCTACAGCCTACCTTGCCTGCTTAGTTTCAGGAAAACAAGGATTTTTAAGAAAGGAGATACTTTTATAATATTATTAAAAGCAACTTTGCCTAACGTTATTTTATGTTTCAGCCGCTACTTTAATTTTACGTCCCGTATTATTTAAAAATGAAAGAAGCATTACACATTCATCAGCAGAATTACCTGGTATGCCTAAAGGACCGTGAGTTGAAAAAAGGGCACAAACCGGCCTGTATCTGGTTCACGGGCTTCTCAGGTTCGGGCAAAAGTACCCTTGCTGACAAAGTAGAGCAAGAACTGTGTAATAAAGGAGTGCACACTTATATTCTGGACGGTGATAATATGCGTAAAGGGTTGAATAGAGACCTGACATTTTCAGAAGAAGACCGGGTGGAGAATATCAGGCGAATTGGAGAAGTAGCAAAGTTGATGTGTGAGGCGGGACTAGTGGTTCTGGCTGCGTTTATTACTCCTTTCCGAAAAGACCGGGCTTTATTGAGAGAACTGATTGGGGAAAAGTTTATTGAGGTTTTCGTCGATACGCCCCTTGAAGTTTGTGAACAGAGAGACGTTAAAGGTCTGTATCAAAAAGCGAGGAATGGTGAAATAAGTAATTTTACCGGTATATCTTCGCGATTTGAAGTACCTGAAAAACCGGATATCCATATTAAAACCAATAATCAATCTTTCGAAGATTCTGTTAAACTAATTTTGGACCAGGTTTTACCTAGGTTAGCAATATAATAAGAACTATGCACAAATATTATTTAGATCATTTGCAGGAACTGGAAGCCGAAGCCATTTACGTAATTCGCGAAGTTGTAGCCCAATTCGACCGCCCTGCTATTTTGTTTTCAGGAGGCAAGGATTCAATAGTGGTTACCCACTTAGCTAAAAAAGCGTTTTTCCCGGCAAAAATTCCATTGCCACTAATTCATATCGACACCGGCCATAATTTTCCTGAGACCATGGTGTTCAGGGACAAACTGGTAGAAAAACTGGGCGTTCAATTAATCGT
This sequence comes from Segetibacter sp., assembly GCA_028288485.1. Taxonomy (GTDB): domain Bacteria; phylum Bacteroidota; class Bacteroidia; order Chitinophagales; family Chitinophagaceae; genus Segetibacter. The sequence goes on along the minus strand of JAQBNO010000115.1, from coordinate 5,182 downwards.
CGGTTCTGTTGAAGGTTCAATCCAGGAAGGAAAAGCCGTGGAAGAAACCGGCATTAATGCGAGCCGTAACGCTTTACAAACAGTGACCCTTTTAGATACAATTGAAAAATATAAGATTGACGCTGCTATAGGCGGCGCTCGTCGTGACGAAGAAAAGGCGCGGGCAAAAGAAAGGTTTTTTTCACACCGCGACGATTTCGGGCAGTGGGATCCCAAAAATCAACGCCCCGAATTATGGAATATTTTTAACGGGAAAAAAAATATGGGCGAACACTTCCGCGTATTCCCGATAAGTAACTGGACGGAAATGGACGTATGGAACTATATTCTTCATGAGAATATTGCCATTCCATCATTATACTTTGCGCACGAAAGAGAAGCAATCTATCGCGATAATACCTGGCTTCCGGTTTCTGAATTTGTAACATTAAGGGATGGCGAGAAGGTGGAGAAGAAATTAATGCGTTTTCGTACGCTTGGCGATATCACCATCACCGGGGGAATTGAATCCGACGCAGATACTCTTCAAAAGATTGTTGACGAAGTAGCCGCAACCAGGAGCACCGAAAGGGGCAACAGGAGCGATGATAAGCGTTCCGAAACGTCAATGGAAGACAGGAAACGCCAGGGTTATTTTTAATAAAAGTTTTAAAATTTCAATAAGATATTATGGATTTATTGCGGTTCACAACAGCGGGAAGTGTTGATGATGGAAAAAGTACTTTAATAGGAAGATTACTATACGATTCAAAATCAATTTTTGAAGACCAGATAGCAGCAGTTAAACAATCAAGTGAAAGAAAAGGACTTAAGCATATAGACTTATCGCTGCTTACAGATGGTTTAAGAGCAGAAAGAGAGCAGGGCATCACTATTGATGTTGCTTATCGTTATTTTGCTACTCCTAAAAGAAAATTCATTATTGCAGATACCCCGGGCCATATACAATATACCCGAAACATGGTAACGGGTGCATCTACTGCAAACCTCGCTCTGATACTTGTTGATGCGCGCCATGGTATCATGGAACAAACATGCCGTCATTCATTTATTGCATCTCTTTTGCAAATACCTCATTTGGTAGTATGTATTAATAAGATGGACCTTGTTGATTATTCAGAAGAAGTTTATAATAGGATCGTTAGCGAATACACCGACTTTGCCAGTAAGCTCGATGTTAACGACGTCCGTTACATCCCCATCAGTGCCCTTAATGGAGATAATGTTGTAAACCGTTCTAAAAATATGGATTGGTACCAGGGCTCTACTTTATTGAATACTTTGGAAACCGTTCATATAGCCAGTGATTACAATCACATAGATGCCCGTTTTCCTGTTCAGACTATTATCCGACCTCACTCCTCGGAATATCATGACTACCGGGGGTATGCAGGCAGAGTGGCAGGTGGAATATTTAGGCGAGGCGATAAAGTAACAGTATTGCCGTCGGGACTTTCTTCCCATATCAAGTCAATTGACACAATGAATGGTGATTTGGAGGAGGCCTTCGCGCCAATGTCGGTGTCAATCACCTTAGAAGATGATATTGATATAAGCAGGGGTGATATGATCGTGAAAGAAAACAACCAGAGTATCGTAAGCCAGGACGTGGATATTATGATTTGCTGGTTAAGTACTTCCGGTCCCCGCCCAGGTGCAAAATATTATTTACGCCACACCACCAGAGAGGTAAGGGCAATTATAAAGGAAGTAGTGTATAAGATCGACATTAACTCACTTCACAGGGTACAAGATGATAAGCAGATAAAAGTGAATGATATTGCAAGAGTAAAATTAAGAACTACTCAGCCCTTGTTATTTGACCCCTACCGGAAAAACAGGATGACGGGTTCTTTAATCTTAATTGATGAAACTACCAATGAAACTGTTGCTGCAGGAATGATAGTTTAATGAGCAAGTATCCGAAGTTGACGGTCTTAGTGTAGATCTTATACTACATGGGCCGCCTCTTTAATTGCCAAAAAACTATGTTTAACGCTGTCATAAGGTAAGTTAAGCCTGTAACGCGTCTGTCCCATTGTTGAAGTTTTTTTGTAACCAACTTTGCCGCCCGTATTAGCTTTACTACTAATGCACTCGTTTTTGCTGTCTTGATTTGTAATGTTTTTTTGATACCGGCTTTTTGTACTATAAGAATCATCGTTGCTACGCTCAGTTCAACTTTTAATTCTTTGATAGAACTTAGCGTAGCATTTTTTTTTCCCCTGAGCGAAGCCGAAGGGTCGCAATCCTTCCGTCTCATAGCCAGTGGCACCAAAAGAGTAAAGTCGGTGTCTCTTTTTTGGGATTGGTGTTATAATATTCGCTTCTGATACCAGTTATTGCATAACGGACATCAGCCGGTTGGGCGCCAGGCGAAAGCATGCTGAAACCAACCAGGCCGTTTCGAAACAAGCGGGTGGATTCGGGGTGCAATAGCGAAGCAACCCTGCTTGAGCTATAAATGATCGCACTAAAATTTCATTTTGCATGGTTTGGCGCCCGCCCCCTAAGGTTTCTTGCGTCGAACTCTTGTACTTGCGCAGTTCGATTAATCAAGCTAATCCTTTTCTGATTTTATGTTCAATAACGTCGGGTACAGAGAGCGAGTCAATAGGAAAAGTTATAAGCAGGTAAACCGGCAATACTGTTTCAGCTTTTCCTTAGAAGCATTCTAAGAACCTGGAAGAACCTGCGCTTTTTCTACTCCCAACCGGTGCTATTTTAGTAAAGTAAGAGACCCTGAATAAACTTTTGTTATGGTCTTTAAATTAATAATGTAATAATAAACTCCAACAGGTAAGGTATTTCCTTTATAAGTTCCGTCCCATGGTTTTTGATAACCATATGAAATAAAGACCGGGTTACCATACCGGTTAAATACTTCAACGGTACAAGCAGGGTTAAGGTTTAAAGATGAAATATTCCATACATCATTAATGCCATCGCCATTAGGAGAAAATGCATTTGGAATTATAGGTGCCTTCACCAAGGAAATGGTGACATCCCGGAAAGCTTTACACCCTTCAGCCGACGTTACGGTTTCCCGGTACGTTATATCTTCTTTTGGGGTGCTGTACGGGTTGTGAACGCGAGGATTATCAAGATACTTCCCGGGTGACCAACTGTATTTTTCGTTGCTGTTGAGGTTCTGCCGACCTAATAAAACTGACTGTCCTTCCAAGACAACTAATCGGGTGTTAGGCTCGACAACAGGATTTTGAGAAACCGTAATAGTTTGCCGGGCCGAATCGGTGCAACCATTTCTTGAAGTGTACAAATATTGAAGGGTAGTAGTTCCTGCTCCTGCTATTGAAGGATTAAATGTTCCGGAAGGAGAGACACCTTTTCCTGAAAATGAAAAACTGCCCGCTATTCCTGTTGTTTCGCTTGCTTCTTTAATAGCGCGTTCTTTGTCACTTATACACACTCCCGGCATCACAGTAAAAACAACCTTTGGAGCTGCCTGGAGTGTTATCCACTTATTCTCTGTACTGCTTTTACAACCACTTTTACTTTCGGTTTGCAAACTCACATTAAAGGTACCTGCAGGGTACGTTTTCTTGAACTGCTGCGCGCTGGTCTTCGTTATAGTATCTCCGTTACCCAAATTCCAATTCCATTTAGCAATATTACCAAAACCTGTAGCGGATGAGTCTATGAAAGTAATGGCGCTGTTTGCGCAACTGGAGCCCGAAAAACCGAATTTTGCGAATGGACGAGCAGTTTGTGTAAAGGGCACAGTAGTACTTGCAAAACAACCTATGTCATTAATTGCAGTTAGTTTTACCGGGTATGTTCCTGGTTCCGCAAAGCTCTTGCGCGGGTTTTTGTGCTCATCCCTTGTTCCATCATTAAATTGCCATTGCCATTTTACCACTGCCCTGTCATTCCCGCTGGAAGCGTCGTAAAAAACTGCCGTGTCTTTTACACAACCAGTGCTGCTGAATGTAAACTTTGCAACTGGAGGAGCAATAACTTCTACATCATAATTTATTTCATGCTCTTCATTAGAGCCGTCGGCTGACCGTTTATTGGCTATGATCTTAACAGGATAAGTTCCGGTTTCCTTAAATTGGTACACGATCGGTAACTTATATAAATAAATTTTCTGACCATCGGTGGTGACTGTGCTGTCGGGCAGAATATTGTTCCTGCTTACTTGGTGTGCAGGAGAAAGATTTGGATTATTTTGAAAATCCCACACCAGCGAAGTTGGCTTGTAAGGTAAATAAAGGGAAAATTGAAAAGGATTATTTTTGCAGGTAACAGGGGCATTTACCTGGGCGTACGGATTAGTCAGCGTTAACATGTTTGGTCCTTTTAAGAGCTTAATAAACACACTGCCTTCGGCTGTACAACCTGCGTTACCTGTAGCAGTTAGCTTATATGATAAGCTCTCTTTTGGAGTACTTCGTGCGCTTTTACTACTGGTATCATCCAGGTAGGTGTAAGGTGCCCAATTATATTTAGATGCATTCAGCGATAGCGATGGTTCCAGTGTAACAGACTCACCTTTATATACGACTACCTCAGATTTCAACTTAATAATTGGATTTTCGGAAACTGTAATAGTTTGTGTGCAGGAATCTTTACAACCAGCAATTGAAGTATATACATATCCGATCGCAAATTGTCCGGCTCCTGCTTTCGCAGGATCAAACAGTCCCGTAGCTGAAATCCCCTTTCCCGAGAATGAAAAAGTGCCAGATATCCCTGTTGTTTCTCTTGCCTCGGTTACCATACGCGCTTTATCATTTAAACACACTCCTGCCAATTTAGAAAAACTAACTTTTGGGGACGCATCTATTGTTAGCGGTTTAGTAAACACGATGCTTTTACAACCAATATTACTTTCTGTTTGTAAGGTAACATGATAAGTTCCCGGAGATAATGCTTTTGTAAATGCCGCGCTTGTCGTATTAGATAAAGTATCTCCGTCACCAAAATTCCAATTCCATTGGGCAATTTTTCCTTCGCTAATGGTTGATGAGTCGGCAAACGTAGTAGTGCCGATCGCACAATTTGACCCGGAAAAACCAAACTTTGCCAAAGGTAGGGGCGCCTGGACTACTTGAATTGTCGTGTCTGCAAAACAACCGATGTCATTAACTGCCGTTAATTTTACTGGATATGTGCCTGCCTTGTCAAAGCTCTTGCGTGGGTTTTTGTGCTCATCACT
>JAQBNO010000109.1 GCA_028288485.1 Segetibacter sp. | reverse complement strand
ACAATAGAATAAGTAAGCCATCGTCTAAGGCAGGTATTTATGTGGGGTGTTAAAAAGCCTGAAGAGTTATGCTTCACGCTTTTTCCGGTTTTGTGGTAGCAGTTCTGCCATGTTGCTGTGGAGTAAGGTGTAGTCGTTCTAATACATCCTTAAGCCAATTGTATGGGTTGATGTTGTGAAGGCTGCAGGTAGCAAATAGTGAATAGACCATTACTGCCCGTTGTGCTGCGTCACGACTGCCTGTAAATAAATAATTCTTACGACCAATGGCTACCGTACTGATAGCATTTTCTACCGGATTGATATCTATTTTTAAGGTTCCATTGGTAGTGTAAATGCTTAGCTTTTCCCACCGGCGTAAGCCATAGGCAATAGCTTGACCAATAGGGCTCTTTGGCAATACTCTCGGATACTCTGCTGTCATCCACTCCTTTAATGTTTTCAGTATAGGCACAGCTTGTTCTTGCCGCCGATCAAGTGCCTCCTGTTCTGTTAGCGCCTCATCTTTTATTCTTCGCTCTATTGCATACAGTTGCTGGAACATGCTTAATGCATATTCTGCAGGGGCTTTGTCATTTTCCGGTGCATCACTAAACTTTCGCCTTGCATGACCCATCCAATGTATAAGTGTTATCCCCGGCCTGTTATCGAAGTGGACATAGGCAGCATAGCCATCTGTCTGCAAATAGCCCTGATAGTCTTTGAAATATCGTTAGGCCCTTCGCGTCCGCGTCCCTGCTGGTAATCAAATAATACCAATTTTTCTTTGCGGTTGTGATATACCCAATAGTAACCCTGGTGAGTGGTACCATTCTTGTTTTCATCAAGCACTTTAGTGGTGTTTCATCGGCATGGAGATAGCCACAAGCTAACCAAAGCCGCTTATGTGCTTCGTATATTGCAGCTATATGGGTTAGTACTGCTTTTACCCAGTCATTTATGGTAGACTGTGCAATCTTTACTCCGGCTCTTTCAAAGCGCTGCACTTGGCGGTGAACCGGAGTATTGATCTACCTACTTATCTGTAGTAATCTGTGCCGCCAATGCCGCTCCTACCATGCATTTTTCCATTATACGACCAGGAAATGAGGCAGTGATAACAGTATTGGTATTGCCAGCAGCAGGCTGTACATAGTTAGGACGAATGAGCTGTTTTACATACAACTCAACGGGGAATATATTCCAGTACTTCCGTTACTTCATCTCCTATTTTCGTCAGCCCCGTTACACCTGTATCAGGTTGTAGTATAGTGGTTTGCCGTCATAGATGCTCGGGCAGCTTTATACGCGCAGGGTGTGCTTTTGGAGGATTAGGTGTAACTTCTGTTTTGGTCTGGATGTATTCAACTTTTGTTACCCGAGTAATCTTACATGCAGCAATGGTTTCAGCATCAAGATCAAGGCTTAATTGGGGATGAGCCCTTTTGTTATCAGTAGCTACAAGGCGTTCGTGTTTTGTACCGAAGAGCATTTTTTTAAACTTCTCCAGGTTGAAGAGTAAGGGAGGTAATGGCATATTGCAACTCCGCGTTGGTAGCTTTCTGCTGCTCATATAAAAGCTTGTAATCGATATGTTCTGCTACTGTTTGCATTACAGATCCAAAAATAATAAAAATCAGAATCGGAAGAATTCCTCTCTAATCGTTATCCACCGCTTAGTCGTATGTTGATATCTTTTTCGCCTTCAACATGCTTCAGTGAGATACCCTGAAGTATCATCTGTAATTGTTGATTAGTGATAGGTAAACCGCGGCTTTCATCATTACAAGAGGGGAGCTCATAAGTTCCTGTTCGAGCCTTTTGTGATATAGTGCAAAGCCATCGCCTTCCCATAAAAGCAACTTAACCTCATTATGCTTTTTATTAAGAAAGATAAAAACAGAACCGCTTATTGCATCTTGATTCATTTGAGCTGTTACTATCCCACTCAAGCTGTCAAAGCCTTTACGCATATCTGTACCACCAGAGTATAAATAATATCTGCAGGATGATGAAAGGTGCAGCATACATTAGCTAATAAGGGCTTTGAGATAATCAGTACTGACAGCCCGATGAAATAAAATACGTTTACCCTCTGGAAGTATCATTTCTATATTAGCAGAGCAAGCAGTAAGGGGTGCAGGGGGTTTTACGTCGAGAGCCACAATCCATCTTTCTGTGCTGTTTGAGTGTCTTTATGCCGTTTATACCAATAGTGAAATGCATGATAACGGATAGCATTTTGTTCACAATATAATTTTTAGGCGAGGGAGCTTTGCTGCGAGAAAATCATGTTAACATTTGCTGCTGTACCTGTTCGTCGTATTGCATATGCTTTTGGCAGCAAAAAAACAGACTTTATTGCCGGAAAACAAGACGCGGTTGATCGGTCGTTCACGCAGCACGTTTTTAATATTACCTTACTAAGATCATTTTTTTGCTGTCAGATTTGTTTCCATTTATTATAAGTGAATAAATATATTCTCCCGCTGCAAACTCTTTTGAATTAATAGTTAAGTAGCCGTTTCCTGTTGTTGAAATAGGATAAGATTTAAGTACTGCACCAGTTACCGAAGTAATTAGAATGGAAGCTTTTTTTACATCAGACGGGATAAAATAGCGTAAGGTAGTAGTGCCAGTGGCGGGATTAGGTGCGCTTTGATCGAGACGAGCCTTACTGAAAGAACCGCTGGAAGTATTGTTTATTTCAGCGGTAGATACAAGCCCTTTTTTTATCAGCAGATTTTGAAGCTGGTCTAACCGGGATTCTAACTCCGTAATTTTTTGGTCTTTAGCTTCTATAGCCACCTGTTGTTCCTGTATACCGTGAATAAGAACGGGTATAATATCGGAGTAAGCTACACCAAGTCGTGTTGAAGGTACTTTTTCACTTACGCCTGTTTCTTCATTATGCTTAAACTCCCAGTCACGAACTACTTCGGGTAATACCTTTTGCAGTTCCTGGGCAATTAAGCCAAGTTTTTCACCTTTGTCTTGCCCATTTTTCCAATTAAACCGGGCCGACCGTAGTTGCATAATTTCTTTAATGCCATAATTCAGATCCTTGACGTTGGCTTTGTCCCGGGCGTCCGAGGTGTTGATGGTTCCGTCGGTAGCCCATACTTCGCTCCATCGTAAGGCAGATGTTCCCAACCTGCGGGCATTATCTATTGAAGGAACAAGATCTGAATTAGAGCTGATTATATTCGCTCCGGCATCGGCTAATGTTTCCACAGAACCAAAACTTACTGTAGTTCCGGCAATGTCTATGTTTCCTCCAATACTAACATTGCCGGTACTAGACAGGCTCATCCTGTTTGTATTGCCATTTGTTCTGAACAACATAGCATTCGTGCTGCCGTCGTAAATAATACCTCCGTCATTAATATTCAGATTATCACCAAAATAAATTCCCCTTTGTGACGCAGAAGGGGCGAGCACGCTAATAAAGTTATCAGTGTTGTTTTCTATAACCAGTGGAGAATTTGGATCAGGAGCGCCGCCACCAAAACTTCCATTAACAACGTGAAGCTTTCTTTGCGGCAAGTTTGTGCCAATTCCAACATTTTTCAATCCAAGATCAATCAGCATAACACTCTCTCCATTACTCAAAAAGTCAAATCTGTCCGTTGCATCGCTGTATTGAAGTCCCCAGTTCTGGTAAGCAGGAGAATGAGCAATCACCATGCGGTTAGCATTTGCAGTGCCTGCTGCAAACATATTTATCATCGCATTAGAGGCTATAGAGTCAACCGAAGGGAATTGTATGGTTTGCAAACTGTTGGCAAAGTTGAGGTTGCCCTTACCTACCCCAACATCGCCTGTAGTTTGTTGCAGGGTTAGTTGAGTATTATTAAAATTAAAATTACCGGTACTTCCCACCTTTAGCCTTTCTTGCCGATTAGCGCTATTGGTTCCTGTTGACAATGAAACCCGGGCCGGAACATTGCCCCCGGCAGCGGCACCATCTACGAAAAAGTCAATTGCTGCAGTGTTTTGGAACCCAAATCCATCATAACCGGAACCCAACAGGGAGCCAAGAATGTCGTTGGCAGCAACAACAGTAGGAGCAGCAAGTGTACCCCTTGCCCGTCTTGATATCATTACAGGTCTTGCATTAAACGCATTCGATGCCATAGATAAAATAAAGTCCGAGTTGCCAGAAGTAGTTTCGCCAAACCCAACAAACAAAGGAGCGCCCCCCGTAATCCAGGTACCTCCCGGAACACTGCCACTGCTTTGTACGGTAACGAGATTTAGGGGCGTTTGATTACCAATTCCAATTCTTCCGTTAGGTGCAATAAAAATCCTGCTGGTGTTATTTGTTACAATTTTCAAAGGAAAATTGTTGAGACTTCCTAATTTTTCCCCACCTGCTAAAGTATTTCCTGCTGTTAACCATTGTTGTGCCGATGCTTTTTCAGAGCAATAAAGAAAAGCCGAAAAAAATGAAATGATTAATGTAAAAAATTTTGTTTTCATAACGACAATTTTTAATTATTAAGAATTAAATACGCTGGGAATTTTTTTTTAAATATTGAACATGTTCTTACGATTTTATTGCTTATTCAGCCTGGGAGCGGGAGTAGTAAAACCAAGGTTCTTTTGTAATTACTGCCCTTTGCAAGCTTAAACCGATGAAGGAGGTTTTTAAAATGAGTGTTTAAGCTTGTTTAATAATTCAGGTTCTGTTACTATAATAAGGTTCTATTGCAATTCTTGTTACGCCAGAAGATATTTATGTTTAACGAACAGAATATTGGGTTCAGGCATTTTTACAAGCTGCAGTAACTCTTCCAGGAAATAATATCCTGAATACTATATTATTTATTCTACAGGATATAAACCGAAACAAACAAAGATGAGAGGCTAATTGATTTGAATATCGAATAAGGCTAAAACGGAGATAAAACTAAACTTTATCTTCTTAGGAAACAATAGGCATACAGTTATTGCAATAACCCGTTTTTTTAATAAACGGTTGCTTTCAAGTTTCACGATATTTGAGGAGGGAGTTTATAAAATAATCGGCACGAGAGGATCGTGCCGTCATCTTCTATCGGCGCCTTATACAGCATGGAAAGGGTTTGTCATCTTGCTTCACGTATAGTTATAATGCCACGGGTAGCTCAAGCTTTAAAACAAGTCTTTTAAAACCTTAAAACCCTCATCTTCCCCTTAATTAAAGTAAATTTCATGGTTTTCTAAGCCATCAACGCTTTGTTCAATAATGTAGCGCCAACCAATACAACATATATGAAAGAGGCAAATAAGTTCGTAATTGTGTCGTGCTGCGTGAACCTATGAAAAACTTTTGATGCTAATTTCTTCATAAGGCTAGCGACGCAGTTTCGAAGCACAAGAATTACAGATGCAATAATAATGTTAGGTAAGAGTTAACGAATTCGCGCAAATCAGCAGCTTTGATTGTATCAGGTAGAGGGCTTTTTCAAGATCCTGGGATTAGGTCGTTGGTGTGAAAGGGCAGTGGTGAATGGGTAATGGGCACTGACGGATTAAGGGGTTCGCCTTTTTTCTTTTGGTTACCTGCGGTAGTAATTTTAATCAGCATCGTTGTGTCACTCCCTTGTACCGAATGTTTTTCTAGTCGGCAAATACAGCTTAACAATCGTTCTGTCTACTGCGTCAATGGTGAAAAAGACTGAAAATTAATTCCATGCCGCCTTGCTTGCTACAAGTACAAGAGTGCGACGCAAGAATGTTTAATAGACTTACGAAAGCTGAGCCCATAATGATCTTTTTTACAAAATTTCTTCTATTTCCCTCCTGGTTAGGCTTCCCCAATACTGCTTATATTCGTCAACAGAATACGCCTCTCTAAAAGGCTCGATGGTGGGTGAAATTTGTTTGATGGCATCAACTAGTGCAGTATAAGGGCGATAACCGGTAAGCATGATCGGAGCTTTATTTAAACCGCGGATAATTAATGTAGGGAAACGATTTATATTCCTGTTCTGCACCTCCTGCCAGTCGGTGCGAAAAGCATCGATACCTTTATCATTGGTTAAGTCGGCAACAAACTTTTCGATATCAAGCAGACCGGGATAATTTGATTCGAGATTTTTCGCAATAACTGTAAGCACCTGTTGATGTGCTATATTTTTACCCTCCAGCATTACCGCTTCACGTAAAAGGCGAAGGTATACTACGCCGGCAAAGGGCGATTGCAGTTCGGCACATTTTACCGCTATGCACGCAGGATACGAAGAAGCAGGGGGATCTTCCACCCAAATTCTATCGTTTATTGGCATTCCCGATGTCGTACTGGCCTCCAGCCAAACCGGTCCCATTTGCATAGGCCTGCTCACAGAATACATCGGGTCGTTATAGTTTTTCCAGCTCGGCAAAAGCCCGCTCATAACATTCCGGATCGCTAATTTATCCTGGTATTCGAATTGAAGCCTTCGCCACTGCGGTTCGAATGCCCAACTCCAACAACAAAGCGGATCGGTGTAGAAAGTGATTTCTACACGATCCGCTCCAGGTTGGCGATTTTCCACCGTATTTAATATTTCCTGTTTTTCTTTCTGTAGGTCCATTAAATTTTAGACTTCTTAGTTGATGCACTTGCTTCCACACCATCTTCACTAAGTGGATTATTCCATTGCATAGGACCAATCGGCGCTGCCATGTTTACGTGTTCACTTCTCATCGTACCTAATTCTTCTTCCAGTTTTGCATTTTCTGCCAATGTGCTGCTCGCTCCTGCAGGCTGTTGGTCAAGCAGACTGTTTGTTTGCAAAACGTGTTTTATCGGGTCTTCAATATACTGCCATGTTTCGCCAAGTTGTGTGCTTTCGCCCTGGTTCCAGGGACCGCGAATAGCATTACCGCTCGACATGTTGAAGTATAAGTTACTATACCGTGGATCGCTTTGTAAAATACCCATTGGGAAATTAGGCTTAATAGTTGCCAAAGCTGCTTCAAACATTTGGTAATGTGCAACCTCCCGCGTCATTAAAAAGCGCAGTGTTTCTTTTACAAACGGATCATCAGTAAACTGTAACAGGTATTCGTATACCATTTTAGCCCTTGTTTCTGCAGCTATGTCAGAACGCAGGTCAGAGGTAAGATCACCTTGCGCATCACCATTTATATAAGCAGCGGTCCACGGCACTCCCTGGCTATTTGTATATGCAGGTCCGCCACCGGTTCCAACAAAGAATTGTGGGGCAACCATTGCCTGGTGAATCATGTTTTCTTTAGCTGCTTTACCGTCAAGCAACTGCATAATTTCGGAGTTTTCAGCTGCGTTTTTCAAGTCGCCGTTAACGCCGGTAAGTAACATCTGTATAGTTGCCCCTACTATTTCAAGGTGGCTAAACTCTTCAGTGGCAATGTCCATTAACAGGTCATATTTATCAGGATACGGATTTTTTGCACCAAAAGCCTGAACAAAATAGCGCAAAGCTGCTGCTAATTCCCCGTTGGCTCCACCGAATTGCTCTAATAAAAGCGTGGCAAATGCCGGGTCTGGTTTGGATACCCGTGCATTGAATTGTAGATCCTTCACATGGTAAAACATAAAAAAAAATTTAGTGATATAAATTAATAGAAGTGAGCAAAACCATGCCACTAACATTTAGCTAAATTTGTAGAAGGTGAAGTATAAATAGGGAAATTGTAAAACAGAGTGTAGACATTAAGCGGCATGCGAAGAATAGATAATCTGGATAAAGTATGACGGGGATAACAATAGAAAAAGATAAACAATCGGTTGAATTTGATGAGTTCCAGCGTCGATGCACACGGCACTAATAAAAAACAGGGGAGGAGTGGCAGAGTTTTGGTGATTTTCCTCGCCGGATAACAGGTGTGTAAGTGATTTTTGTTGTTCAATATGGGTTTTTACCTTGAAGGGGTTAATCGTAATTCTGCATACTGCACAAGAAATGAGCAAAGAAAACAGGAAGGAAAAACACCATTTAACCCACTTGCATCTATGGGTAATGACGATTGCAACGGGGATGGTGGTTGCTAACATTTACTATAATCAGCCGTTGTTGGCAGATATTTCAAAAGACCTGAGAGTTTCGGAAGCACAGGGCGGAATGCTGGCAATGCTCACTCAAATCGGTTATGCGTCGGGCATGCTTTTCACCGTTCCTTTAGGCGACATGCTTAAACGGAAGCAACTTATCATGTTCGATTTTTTTATGGCTATTGCTGCTCTGCTGCTCGCAGCATTGTCACCAACCATACACCTTCTAATGATTGCCAGTTTTTTAATCGGCGCTTTCTCCGTTATCCCTCAACTGTTAATTCCTATGGCTGCACACTTGTCGGCACCCGACCAAAGGGGGAAAACGATCGGGTTTGTAATGAGTGGCTTATTGATTGGAATACTATTGTCACGAACTGTAAGTGGTTATGTAGGTGCCCACCTTGGTTGGAGAGCCATGTTTCTGATTGCCGCCGCGTTGATGGTAATATTATGGATCGCTCTATATTTCCTGTTGCCCGAGATCTATCCGACTTATAAAGGATCCTATAAAGAGCTAATGACTTCACTACTGGTCCTGCTGCAAGAAGAACCGAAGTTAAGGATAGCTGCGGTGCGTGGCGCATTGTGTTATGCCTGCTTTTCAGGATTTTGGACTACACTGGTTTTCCTCTTAAAAGAGCCTGGTATCAATGCCGGCAGCGAAGTGGCAGGTGCCTTTGGCCTGGTGGGTGCTTTTGGTGCTCTTGCCGCCTCCCAGATGGGTCGCTTAAGCGATAAAGGGAACAGCCACCACCTTACCGCCTATAGTATCCTGCTGGTTGTTATTTCATTTATAGTTTTTAAATTTTCTGCTACAAGTATTGCCGGGCTCGTTCTAGGTGTAATAATTATGGATATGGGTGTACAGGCTGCTCATATCTCGAACCAGGCGGTCATATTTGCACTTCGACCAGAAGCCCGTAATCGGGTGAATACAGTTTATATGGTGACTTATTTTGTTGGTGGTTCAATAGGTACACTTCTCGCAAGCCACGCGTGGTACCTGTATAAATGGAACGGTGTGGTAATAATGGGTGTAATACTATCGGTTCTCGCACTGGTAATTCACCTTGTTTTCAGTAAATCGCAGGCAAAAGTTACGGTTCCGGGTATGTGAGGTTTTTGGGGACCAGCCGTAAATAGATAAAGAGACATCGTGCCATTACCGCGCGGCTGCCTTGTACCGTAAATCTTATAAGCAGCTGGAAACTGTGGTTATTTCAGAAGCAGTCAGGTTGCGGGGAATACAACTTTAGGTAAACATAATTCATGAGCCCGGCGAACGAGTACAGAAAATGCCGCCATAAAAAATTAAAGTATAAGTGAGTGACACAACCGGAGATGCAATAAAAAACAAAGGCTCATAACAAAAAAGATCTTAAGCAAGTAAATGATTTTTTAAATTGTGTGTTGAACAATTGGAAGTGTTGAAAGGAATAACAATCTTTATTCTTAAACGAGAACCAGCCGTTACTGGAAAACTACCATTAATTGTAAGCTTATGCGGAGAAAAAAAAACTTGTTCTTAATAATCTTAATCCCTTTTTTGTTTGGCTGTGTATCATTAAAAGAAGTAAACCAATACACAGCTTCCTCCATAACTTCTTTACATAAAATAAACGATCTTAATTATGATTTTTCTGACTATTGCCAGCGAGACTGCGAATTAAAGCAATTAAGGGCCGGACAAATTGATACACTTTATGTATGCAGCTGCGAAGGCCTGGCAACCAAAGCGGATGAAGCAATTCAACAAATACATTCTACCATTACCAGTTACCTTGACGCAATACACCAACTTAGTGATAATAAACCTTTTGTTTATAATGTTTCAAACTTAACGGGAGCATTGCAGGAGAATCCACTTTTGAATTTATCATCAGACCAGGTAAATGTTTATACAAAAGCGGGAAATTTTATTGCGACCGCTGCAACTGCATTCTACCGCAAGAAAAAGCTTTCACTATATCTACAGGAGGCCGACCCGGTTTTCCAGGATCTTACCGAGACCTTTATTTTTTTAATTGGAAGGTTAAAGTCGCAGTTGAGAACCGACTATGATTTAAGGATGACAAACATCTATCAAATGAAAGACAACAATCAAAATAAAGATTTCAGGCAAATGCTGGTAAAGTTGTTTTTAGATGAAAGAGCCTATTATAAAAAACATGATGCACGAATCGATAGTTACATTACGTTATTGCAGACAGTGAAAAAGGGCCATCACGAGTTGTACCTGCAGCGCGACGATTTAAAAAATCATAAGATAAAAGAGCTGATAAAACATTATTCGGAGGATATTCAGGACATTGTCGCAGATGCTCACTAATAAATTAAAAAATAGTATCATGATCCATCCAGACGCACAACAGGTATTTTTACTTTCGGACTATTTTCACCAGGTTGCAACTGCGATGTTAGAATATATTCAGAACAATAAAGAGTGCGTTGGAAAAGATGAGGAAAGGAATAAATTGTACGATAAGCAAATAGAGTTACTCGAACTTGCGGGTGAGATTAATATGTGGGGAACAACGCTGGTTTTTGAAGATGTGCAAGAAGCTTTAACCGGGCTGGGCACCATTACTACCGAAGTGAAAAAGTCGATAAAAAAAGCCCTTGCTGTACACAACGCGATTAATATAGCTGCTTCAATTGTAGAACTAGGTACAGCTATTATTTTAAAAGATCCTAAATTAATTGCGACGAAAGTTATTGCGGCCGGAAAAGCGGTGGGCATTCAAAAGTAAATGGGGGAAGTATTAAACGGAGAAAGGATAAATCGGCAGGCCGTCACTTTTTTTGATCGGGTTAGTTTACGCGCGGTTGTCACTTCGGTTTTACTCCAACAACCACCGCGAAATACTTTAAATTGCCACTCTTCTTTTTACATCGTAACGCATATATCCGTCCAGATGCTTTTGTGATCGCGATAAGACTATTGGAATTGACAATACTTCACCTGCGTATTCTGCCGGCAATGTTTTTAAAGAATAGGTCGAAATGATTCTTTTAAACAAGCCCTGCCAGCTGGTCTTTGTTTCCACGTAAAAATTTTCGATTTGAAAGAGTTGATAATTGGCTTCTTCATCACTCTTCTCAGATATCTTATTGGCATCAAAAATCAATTGCACCTTCTGATGCTCATCCAACTTGTTGAAAGTCTCAATAGTCATACTTGTCCTTTGAATAAGTATAAGGAATAATGATGCCATTTTTTTGTACGTACAAAGTCTACACTTAAAAATAACAAATGGGGAAATGAGTGTACGAATCACGCTCTGGGGAATATTGTTGGAATGATAATGGTAATTATCCAAATGTAAATAAATAAAGGAAAATGGAATTTTTGACCTTAGAAAGAGAAGACCAGCTTGTAGAAATAGCAGCAGCCAAAGGAAACCAGGTAATTTTTAAGCACAATACTACCTGTCCAATTAGTAAAAATGCAATACGACGTTTCGAGGAGGAAGCAGATGTGCTCCCGGAAGGTACTGCGGTATATATACTCGATTTGCTAAGCCACAGGAATATGTCGGACCAGATCGCTGAAAAGTTTAAGGTTCCACATGAATCACCTCAATTATTGCTGATTAAAGATGGAGAGTGTATATACAGCGAATCTTTGTATAAGATATCTGCAGAAGAAACAGCAAATGCGATCGCTGAGGACCAGTAATCACTAGTATTATCCTATTTCGCCTTTGTTGTCGCAACAATTCTCCTACAGTATTGGGAAAACCCTTTTCTTGTTGTAAAATTGCTGCCGTTTTAAGGGCAAGTCGTGGAGTCTGTAATTGCTCCCGCCGGCAAATCTAATTTAAACCTGCTTTCAGATTTACTTCACGGTATAATTTTTATAACGGGTTAGTACTAAATTATTTGGATAAAAAACACAATTATGACACAGAAAGAAAGAATTTCTGAAGTATTAGTTATAGTAGGAATTGCTGCCTTTGCTTGGTATAGATATTCAAAGCTTACTGAAGCGCAAAAGATTAGTATTCAAAGTGATATTAAAGAAATTGGCGGAAAAATAATGAAAGAGTTTATCCCTGAACAAATTAAAGGGTTTTTGCCGGCAAATTTAAAATAAGGTTGTTACTAAATCTGCCGGCAAATTTTCCCAGGTTCGGTTAAGTGGGTGCTAACTTTTAGCACTTTTTCCGTTGTATAAAGAAGTTTCTATTCTTTGAGTCAATAACTATTATAGGTATAATTATAATAGAATTTAATTAGTTATTAATAACACCTTCAACTTTGGTTGCTTTTCTTTTATTACTCTCTTTCTTAATTCCATAAATTACACCCGAGGCAATTAACAAAAGAACTCCTCCGTCAAAAGGAGCATCAACAGGAGGTTCAGGTTGCAGATCCGGGTCACCCGGTTCGAAGTCCTGGCCCATCGAATGGAACGGTGTAGACAAGGCAATAATAGCTATTACCAAGATAAAAGTGATTTTTTTGAACATTTCTAGTAGGATATTGAATTATTAAAGAAATATTAACGCCTGTTCACTACGTATATTGTATTTTACCAGTGTTTTACATCATCCGTGTACAGTTTTGTTGGTTTCAACGGTATAAATGATATTTATTTTTGTTCTCCCGCCACAACAGGTACTCTTAAAAGATTAAAAAATCCTTAAGAAAGTATTCTTCTGCACCTAAGCCACACCGTGTAAAAAACAAGTGAGACAATATTCTTTATTGCGTAATGCAGTGCAGATTCTAAAATCTTTGCGTAAACTGTCATACACCAATAATTATTGCTTTACTTTAATGGCTCAAAGAATTACAGCATGTAATGCTTTCGGGGCAGGGTCGATTACAATATCAAACATCGTTTAAAAGCACTTTAATACAAATCAATGGAACCTAAAAAACTTAGAAGCAGTGCCTGGTTTGAACGGACGGGTAAAGATGGTTTTATTTACCGCGCCTGGATGAAAAACCAGGGAATTCCGGATTATGAATTTAAGAATAAACCGATTATAGGCATTTGTAACACCTGGTCTGAATTAACTCCATGTAATGCTCACTTCAGGGAGTTGGCAGAGTCGGTAAAACGGGGCGTTTCTGAAGCCGGCGGCTTTCCTGTTGAATTCCCGGTAATGTCGCTCGGCGAAACTCTAATGAAGCCGACAGCTATGTTGTACAGGAACCTGGCTAGTATGGATGTGGAAGAATCTATTCGTGCCAATCCTTTAGACGGAGTTGTATTGTTAGTAGGGTGCGATAAAACTACGCCGGCCCTGGTTATGGGTGCCTGCAGCGTAAATATTCCGACAATCGTGGTATCAGGCGGACCAATGTTAACAGGCAGGCATAGAGGGCTGCCGGTAGGTACCAGCGATCTATGGCGTTTACAGGATGAGTTAAAAGGAGAGAAAATCACGGTTGACGATATGCTGGCAATTGAAGCGAGCATGTGCAGAAGCCGTGGACATTGTGCGGTAATGGGCACCGCTTCTACAATGGCTTGCATGGTCGAAGCCTTGGGCCTTTCATTACCCGGTAATGCTGCTATTCCTGCAGCGGATGCACGAAGAAAAGTTTTGGCACAACTATCAGGGTTACGCATAGTGGAAATGGTAAAGGAAGACATGAAACTATCTGACGTCCTTACCCGCTCTGCATTTGAAAATGCGATTATTTCCAATGCCGCTATTGGTGGATCTACCAACTTTGTTATTCACCTGATCGCCATTGCAGGCAGAATAGGTGTTGATCTTTCTTTAGACGACTTTAATAATATTGCTTTAAACGTTCCGTTAATCGCTAACCTGCAACCTTCCGGCAGGTATTTTATGGAAGACATGTATTATGCAGGAGGTCTTCCGGCAGTGCTGAAAGAATTAGAGCAGTTTTTGCACAACGATTGTATTACTGTTAATGGAAAAACAATCAGGGAAAACTACCAGGCCAGTGAGTGCTATAACAGGGAAGTTATTTCGACTGTAGAAGAACCTTTCAATCCAATTTCAGGTGTTGTTGTACTGAAGGGAAATATTTGTGAAGACGGTGCCGTGATTAAGCCTTCAGCAGCAAGTACAGCCTTGCTACAGCATA
The DNA here is from genome assembly GCA_028288485.1 of Segetibacter sp. Classification (GTDB taxonomy): domain Bacteria; phylum Bacteroidota; class Bacteroidia; order Chitinophagales; family Chitinophagaceae; genus Segetibacter. Next base: position 14,327 of record JAQBNO010000109.1, on the reverse strand, counting down.
CAGGCAAAGCGATGGTTTTTGAAGATATTGACGACTATAAAAGCAGGATAGACGATCCGAATCTCGAGGTAGACGAAACGAGTATACTGGTGCTTAAAAATGTTGGACCGAAAGGGTATCCGGGTATGCCCGAAGTAGGAAACATGGGACTGCCCAAAAAGTTACTGGAAAAAGGAGTAACCGACCTGGTACGTATTTCGGATGGAAGAATGAGTGGAACAGGTTTTGGAACAGTTGTATTGCATGCTTCACCCGAAGCGGCATGCGGTGGTAATTTTAGTGTTCTTCAAACCGGCGACCTGATTACTTTAAATGTGCAAGAACGGTCGCTGAACGTTCACCTGACTGATGAAGAACTGCAGCAAAGAAAACAAAACTGGAAACCACAGCCAGTTATAACAGACCGTGGATATGTAGGCTTGTATATTAAACATGTGCAGCAGGCGCATTTGGGCGCAGATATGGATTTTTTGCACGGCGGCTCCGGAAGTAATGTTTCGAAAGATTCACACTAACGGCAAACACGACACAACGATGAATAGAAAATCATTTGATCAGAAAGTAGCCATAGTAACCGGGGCAGGTCAGGGAATAGGTTATGAAATATGCAGGCAATTGGCAACAGAAGGGGCTCACGTTATTTTAAATGATCTTGATTCGCAACTGGCGGCAATTGCAAGTAAAAGTATTAGTAAAGAATCGAATGGAGATTGCATTGCATTTGCAGGAGATGCAAGCGAAATCGGGTTTATACAGAACATGGTGGATACGGCTGTTTCAAAATTTGGAAAATTAGACATTGCTATTGCTAATGCCGGTATTACCTTGTTTGGTGATTTTTCAACCTATCCCCCTGAGTCTTTCTTCAGAGTAATGCAGGTGAATCTGGGTGGTACCTTTTTTTTAGCACAGGCCGCCTCTAACCAAATGAAGCTGCAGGAAAATGGCGGCACTCTTTTATTCACTTCCTCCGTTACAGGCCACCAGGCGCATAAAAATCTTGCTGCCTATGGCATGAGCAAAGCTGCATTGGAGATGCTTGCAAAAAACCTCGTCATCGAGTTATCGCAGTACAAGATAAATGTAAACACTATAGCACCGGGTGCCACCTTAACCGAAAGAACGCAGGCAGATGCAGAATACGAAAAAATATGGTCTAATCTTACGCCGATGGGGCGGCCGGCTTATTCTTCAGATATTGCAAATGCTGCTTTGTTCCTGGTATCGGATAAAGCCAAACATATTACCGGTCAAAGTGTAGTTATCGATGGCGGCTGGACGTCCATAAGCCCTTCACCTTTTTAAGCTAATGCTGGTTAAAGATTTTTTAACCGGCATTTGTTTTAATACACGCACACGTTTGTATTGAATGTTTTGTTTTTATGATACCAACTGCTGTACTTCCAGCATCATCGTTGCCACGCTCGGTTCACATGCAGCTTTTCATAGCGGCGTAGCAGTTCCTGTCCCGAGGAGCGTTGAAGGGTATCCTGAGCATGTCGAAGGGCCGCAATCACTTCATCTGGTAATCTTATTGCAGCTTAAGTTTTCATTTCAATAACTACTTTAAGTATAATCATTTTCTTTGAGCCCAAGTGGAATATGCGCTCAATTATAGCTGGCAAATTGCACCATATAGCCAGGTGTCGGTGACCACCACTAACAAGTTCGCCACATGGAAATCGAAGACAATATGTAAACAGGTTTATGCATTGCAAAACCTGCGGCATAAAAAAAGCAGCATTTCTGCTGCTTTAATAATTTTTTTGAATATTTGGATTTATACTGATTTCCTTCCCATTATTAAGGAAAGTACAAACAGTACAATAAAAATAAAGAATAACACTTTAGCTATTCCAGCTGCACTGGCAGCTATACCCCCAAATCCAAAGATTGCAGCAATGATTGCTACAACTAAGAATATTACTGTCCAACGTAACATAATTTGAAGTTTTAAGTGATAAATTAATTTATCTATAGTAATAAAAAACCGTACCAGATTTTTTATGTAAGGCAATTTGTTAGAAAATTCTTCCTTTCCTTGTACCTGCTGTTAAACAATAATTACATTTAATTATTATTAGCAACGTCATGAAAAAAACCATCGGTGTAGTATTCTTGATTCTCTTAGTGTATGGCTCAAAATTACAGGCGCAGGCAACTATAGACAGTATCCTCCCGGTAAGGGGATTTTGCATTGGTTCGCCACAACATAAGGATGTAGAAGCCTTTACAAAATTTATCGTTGAAGAACTGGCGCCGCGAAAAGTGAATACACTTATTCTTCGCATCGATAATAACTATGAATATAAAAGTCATCCCGAACTTTCTGATGAGATTTCTCTCAGTAAATCTGATGTGCAAAAAATGGTAAATGCCTGCAAAGAGAATAATATTCAAATCATACCACAGATCAATCTCTTAGGTCACCAGTCATGGGCTAATAGTACAGGAAAACTGCTCACTGTTTATTCCCGCTTCGATGAAACGCCACATGTAAAGATGCCGGAGAAATACGAGTGGCCCAACCCCGATAATTTATATTGTAAAAGTTATTGCCCCTTGCATCCGGAGGTACATAAAATTGTTTTTGAGCTGGTAGATGAAATTTGCCAGGTGTTTGAAACAAATGCATTTCACGCAGGAATGGATGAAGTATTTTATTTGGGCGACGATAAATGTCAGCGTTGTTCGGGAAAAGATAAGGCTGAATTATTTGCAGGTGAAATAAGGCTAATAAATGATCACCTCGCAAAAAATAACCGCAAGCTGTGGATTTGGGGCGATAGGTTGATAGATGGTAAAACAACAGGTATCGGCATGTGGGAAGGTAGCTATAACAACACACACAGGGCAATAGATATGATACCAAAAGACGTAGTGATTTGTGACTGGCACTATGAAAGGGCAGATAAGACACCGGTATATTTTGCCATGAAAGGGTTACAGGTAATAACTTGCCCGTGGAGGAAGCCCGAACTTGCCGTCAGGCAAACCGAGGACATGGTGAGTTTCAGAAAAGAATCATCCAAAGAAATGAAAGGGAAATTTTATGGGATGATGCAAACGGTATGGTCAGATGCAGCTTCTTTTCTTGACGGTTTTTATAGCAAAAAGAAAGACGATAAAGGCGGGGACGATACTCCCTGGAACAGCTTTATTGCGTTGTATGAAAAGATTAATAAAATAGAACTATAGAACCATGATCTTAAGGATTATTAATAAGGATTGCGAGGAAATAAGGAAACGGAGTTAACGATGAGTTCGGGTTGGGAGGAGTTGAGCGCTGATTTAAAAGCATATAGATTCATAGTTGAAAATATAGCACTTGCCGGGTAAGAAACAGCAGATGTTTTGCTGCAGATGTTTTGCTGCAGGTACAAGGGAGTGACACAACGATGTTGAATAGAATTATTGTGGTTGGTTCCAAAAAAGTTCTATCCTCTTAAGAAATTTACAATAGGTTTATACACCGCTTCAGGGTGAGTATATAATGTAAAATGATCGCCGGGAACTTCATGAAATGGTTGATCGGGGTAAAGAATTACGTTATCATTCTTCGAATGAATTCTTAGGTCGGGCATTGCAATTATGGTTTCATTTACAGGATTGAAAACAACACGTAATTGGTTGATCACATTTTCTTTATTGCCTCTTTTTAGCCTTTCAAAAATGGTAAGAAATAATTCGAGCGACGGTTTGTTCCTGTATTGTAACCTTGCAATAATATTTTTAGCCACATTATTAAAATACCATCCCCTCTGTATAAGCCAGTACATGAATCTTGCATTTGAAACGAGCTTCACCACTTTTTTATCATCGGTCCATGATGCTATTTGTATGATTCGGCAATCAATAATATGTTTAATGTGAAAAGCGACCCAACCACCAAGCGAATGCCCTATGATTACATCTTCTTTCATGATCTGGAAACGTTCAATTAATTGTTTCGCGTATTGTAAAGCATCCAGATCTTTTCGTGGTTCATTACCTAATAAAGTCCAGTTATTCAGCATCACTTTTTCTCCCGGAATGAATGGCTTTATCTTGTCAAATATTGTTTCATCTTCACCAAAGCCAGGGATAAAAAAGAGCCTCATATTTCACACGAAGTTTCAGCAATTATTGAATGTATATTAACCGGGAGTTTTAAAATTCGACAACATTGTAAACCTGGGAGCTAAAACGTTTAGTTTGCTTTCTGAACGTTACCGTTAGTTTAGGATAGAGCGTAGTATTTTTTCCGTTGGCGTTCATGTACCAGCTCTTGCATCCCGAAGCCCACACAGTTCCTTTAAGCTCATTTTGTAGTTTATCGTTGTACGCTTTTTGCACTTCCGGTTTTATGTCGAGATAAACATTGCCCGACTTCTCCACAAAGTCGATATATTGGCCGAGGTAGTTCATTTGCGACTCTACCATGTGCAAAATTGAATTGTGGCCAAGCCCGGTATTAGGGCCAAGCAAAAGGGCGAGATTTGGATAGCCGGCAACAGTCGTTCCGAGATATGCTTCCGCGCCTGTTACCTTCCAGTCTTCTATTAAATTTCTGCCAGCAGCTCCAATAACATTTATATAAAGGTGGAGGTCTGCAGCAATAAAACCGGTTGCAAAAATGGCTATATCCACCCCATGTTCTTTACCGTCTGCGGTAAGAATACCTTGTTCTGTAAACCTGTCTATTGGTTCAGTAACTAGGCTTACATTACTTCGGTTAAAGGTTTGATAATAATCGTCGGACTTTAAAATACGCTTACAACCGATTTGATAGCCCGGCCTTAATTTTTCACGTGTAGCCACATCTTTAACCTCTCGCTTCAGTTTTATTAAAGCAAGCCATTTCATAACGGTATTCACCGTTTTATTTCCGATGAATCCTAAGCCAAACAACTCATTTACCCAATAGATCGTCTCCCGTTTAAACCTTTGAGCAATTGGAAAGCGCCTGTTTATAGTTTTAGAAAAGTTACTTATTTTTTTATCGAACCTGTAAGTGATCCAGGGCGGCGTTCTTTGCAAAACCACCAGGTGCCTGACCAAAGAAGCTATATTGGGAATCACTTGTATAGCGCTTGCCCCGGTACCAATAACAGCAACATTTTTACCTGCCAGGTCGTAACTATTATCCCATTCACCCGTATGAAAACACTTTCCTTTAAATTCTTCTAACCGGGGAAAAGCAGGAATGTTTGGCCGGTTTAAAGGGCCGAGGGCCAACAGCAGTATTGACACGGTAGTCCTGTTTCCTTTTTTGTCGGTAACTACCCACCAACCGTTTTCTTTTAGGAACCTCGCTTCTACAATATCTGTATTCAGTTTTATATGTTTCTCCAGGTTAGTTGTGTTAACAACATTTTTCAGGTAACTAAAAATTTCAGGTTGCGATGAGTAAAGATTATTCCAGGTTGGATTAGGAGCCGACGAAAAAGAGTACAACGGAGAAGCTACGTCGCAAGCACAACCGGGATAAATATTATCTCTCCAGGTGCCGCCAATTTCTGGTGCCCGTTCAAAAATTACAAACGAATTTTTGCCTGCATTTTTCAGTTGTAAAGCAGCCGCAAGGCCAGCAAAGCCTGCACCTACTATTCCTACCTGGTAATCTGGGTTCATGGTAGATTGTTAAAGAAGGTGCATAGTTAGTAGTGCACAGACGTTAGTAAAAGCACCGGCTTTAATCCCGACACTATGGTCTATTCTCTATTCTCCCCCTTGTTTCTTTTAGTTTCATCGTCATCAATTCTGCGTCATCTTGTATCCACTTATCATATTCTTCTATTGCCTGAAGTCGTTCAAATTCAGGTATGTAGCCGGTTTCAACCATTTGCGGCCCCCTTAAATGTGCAACTATTGACCATATTCCTGCTTTTTCAATAAAGTTCGTTTCTCCTTTTTTATATACTTCGTTTGCCTCAAAAACTTCAATTTCCTGCAGGCCGAGTTCGCGAAAGTATGGTGGGAGATCTTCTGCAATTTGGTTATTCATGCCCTCGTCCAACCGCCAGTTTAAAAAGGCCTGGTAGAATTTCTGCATGCTTTCCGGTGGGGCAGGATCCCATTCCAGCTCTGTATGATTGTAATCTAAAACCGATAATCGTCCGTTTGGTTTCAATAATTCTTTACATTTTATAATTGCTTCCTTTGGGTTAGGTAGCCATTGAAGTACCCGTGCAGCTACAATTAAATCAAATTTTTCTTCCGGGTAATAATTGAACAGGTCGACTTCAACCAGTTGAAGGTTTGGTATATTCTTAAAGTCTTCCTTTCCCTTTGCTACCAGGTGAGCGCTACTATCTATTCCAACCACAAACCCGTTTTCGCCCACTGCTGCTGCTATTCCGCTTGTGATCGCCCCTGTTCCACAACCTACATCTAAAACCCTTAAGCCCGGAGTAAGGATTGCTGTTAAGGTAGAGTAATCGTTTTGTAGATTTCTGCTATCTAAAACCGAGGAGTTGCTTACGGGCATTTTTGCACTTTCAGTTGCTTGTGATATCATTCATTAATTTTTATTTTTTCCGCTGTTTTCAGGATGTATTTATAGAATTCTTTAAAGATAGATGTACGTCACTTTAGTTTCAATAATATTTACATGGTAATGCCAGCTTTAAAGTTTACGACGTCTTAAATGCTTTGTCCATTTGCCGTTTAAAAATCCAGGTATAAGCTACAGGAAAAAGCCTGGTTATAAGATCGATTGCTTTGGCGTCTTGTCCTATTGTAAGTTTTTGTTGTTTTTTCTCAATGGCTTTCAATATCAGCCTCGCTGCTTTTTCAGCGGTTGTCCTGGCAACTTTATCAAAACTAACAATAGCCTTTTCATGCATTCCGGCAGTTGTTACAGACCCTTTTGGTATTGCCGACCTTACAATATTTGTTTTAATGCCGCCGGGATGAACGCAAGTGGTATGAACGTGTGTTCCCAGAAGTTCCATACGTATGGCTTCTGTAAATCCCCTTACTCCAAATTTAGACGTACAATATGCAGACTGGTTAGCGAAACCTCCCAATCCAAAAACGCTGGAAAGGTTCACAATGTGACCTTGATTTTGTTGGATGAAATACGGATAAAAGGCTTTGGTCATACGGATTACACCCCACAGGTTAATATTGATGAGCCATTCAAAATCCTCTTCCGAGGTATGGTAAAAGTTGCCCGAAAGCAAACCGACACCGGCATTATTAACAAGAATAAGTTTGCGACCTTTAAGCAGAGGAATTATTCCGTCAGCAAAATCATGGACAGCGTTTTTATCAGCAACATCTAATTCATGCACTTCCATCCGCAGTCCTTGGTTCAATGCAATTTCTCTTGTTTCCTGCAATGCTTTCACATTAATATCTGCCGCAATTACTTCTGCACCACGCTCACTAGCTTGTAGCGCAATTTGTCGTCCAATACCAGATGCGGCGCCGGTAACAATAAGTGTCGCATTTGAAAAACTAGAAGATGACATTGTATAATTTGAATTAAACTTTCCAAGATAAAGTATTGTTATGGAACCGGCTTTACATCTTCTTTCAACGTTGTTGTCGTAACCGATCTTTTGGTCACGTCCCTTACTTTTACTTCAACAGCGTTTCTGCTTTTTTAAAAGATAGTACATACTTTTAGCATTTTAAATTAATACCCAATGAAAGGATTCATCCCTGTTGGAAAGGTCTTCTACATTTACCTTATTATTTTTCATTTCGGCTGCGCTGCTCAAATGAAACTAGGTGGGGCCGACAATAATAATCCAAATATTTACCTGGCTGATCCTACCATTTTATATTATAAAGGTGTGTATTATTTGTATGGAACCGTCGGCGCCAGTACTGATAATGGATTCCTTGTTTATACCTCTTCTGATATGAAAACATGGTCCGCATCGAAAATGGTGAATAATGGGTATGCACTTCAAAAAGGAGATGTCTACGGTACAGGAGGGTTTTGGGCGCCACAGGTCTTTTTGTATAAAAATAAATTCTACATGGCCTACGTAGCAAATGAAAATATTGCCATCGCAGAAAGTGATAGCCCGTTAGGACCTTTTAAACAAAAAGTGAAACAACGCCTGGAGACTCCGGGGAACCAGATTGACCCCTTCGTGTATATAGATGAGGACGGCAAAAAGTACTTATACCATGTTCGATTAACAAATGGAAATAAAATTTTTGTTGCGGAAATGACAGATGATTTTTCTGCAATAAAACCCGAAACATTGCGTGAATGTATTACAGCTACTCAGCCGTGGGAAAATACAGCAAATGCCGGGTGGCCGGTTACAGAAGGACCTACAGTACTAAAACGGAATAATTTATATTACCTTTTTTATACTGCCAACGATTTTCGTAACCCCAATTATGCAATGGGCTATGCTGTAAGCGCAAAACCGTCGGGCCCTTGGACGAAGTATGCCGGGAATCCTATTTTAACTAAAAAAGAAATTGGAATAAACGGGCCTGGGCATGGAGACCTGGTAGTAAGCAAAGGCAACAAAATGTTCTTTGTCTTTCATACACATAATTCAGACAGTGCAGTTTTTCCCAGGAAAACGGCGGTTGTCGAAGTTAAGTTTTCTAAAGATGGTGATAAGGATATAGATAAATTATCAATATTACCTAATACTTCCAGGATGCTGAGATTAAAAAAAGAATAAAGATAGATGCGGCCCGAAAGCGTTATTGCGGGTAAACAAAGGGAGTGTACAGCATTTATACATTGCTATTTGCAGTCATTTATTAGGAGGTTTTTGGCACTAAGGGTAGGAAGCCGACTCATCATCGTTGTCCGAATGGATCCCTTTGTCTAATGAATCCTTCCGAGTTGACGTCCCTCACTTGTACTCCTGTTTTCCACCGGAATAATACGATAACCTGGCTATAGGTAAATAACCTCGGTTGTTTTTTCAAACGCCACAATTTCAACATGCAAATATTTCGAGGTGCTGCTTCAAGTTTTTTTGTGTTGTTCCACCTCCGTACCTCAACTTCGCCAAATTATTTTTAGCAACATGACACCGGAAAGGAGGGAAAGGCTATTATCAGTTTTAAACAAACGCCAGAATAATATTACCGTTGTTTTGGAAAACGTTTTTGATCCGCACAACGAAACTGCAGTGATGAGGACATGTGATTCTATCGGGATCCAGGATATTTATATCATTAATAACCGAAAGCCACCGCGGAAACAATGGGGATTCAGAAGCGGGAGTGGTGCAAAAAAATGGTTAACGATTCACGAGTTTACGAATCCGGAAGTATGTTTTAATGAATTGCGGGACAAATATTCCAGGATATTAACAACCCATCTTGGCGCTGATTCCGTAGGTTTATATGATATAGACTTTACAGAAAGCATAGCTTTGGTTTTTGGAAACGAGCGGTTTGGAGTAAGCGATGAAGCAAGAGCTTTGGCTGACGGTAATTTTGTTATTCCGCAGTGCGGCATTATTCAAAGCTTAAATATTTCGGTGGCGTGTGCAATTACTGTTTACGAAGCTTACAGGCAAAAGGAATTGGCGGGGCATTATAAGCAGCCCTCGTTGCCACCCGATCAACTGAAAGAGCTTTTAACTGGATGGGGTTTTAAAGAACAGGACCTGCCCGATGAGGAGGAAATTTAAAAATATGAAGAGAATAATTTTTACTGCCGTTTTAATTGCCAGTGTTTTTTATGCAGAAGCACAGGTTACAAACAGGGCTGTTACAACAATTAGAAAAGTGTCGGCCAAAGATGTGAAGGCAATAATGGACACCACCACAGGTCCTATGATTGTTAACTTTTGGGCAAGCTGGTGCGGCCCCTGTATCAGGGAGATTCCCTGGTTTGATAGTATTATTGCAGCTAAGAATTCGCCGGTAAAACTTATTTTGGTAAGTCTTGATTTCCCCGAAGCATATCCAAAAAAATTAACGGACTTTGTAAAAAAGCAGGGCTATAAAGGAGAGGTGCTTTATCTTAACGATACCAACGCAGAAGTGTTCATACCGGCAATTGATCCTAAGTGGACAGGTGCTATTCCTGCATCTGTTTTTATCAATAACTCAAAAAAATATTACCAGTTATTTAATCAACAAATGCCCCGGGAAAGGTTTTCGTTGGAATTGGATAAGCTGGTGAATTAGCGTTTGGTGCGGTAGGTATAGGGTATAGGGTGTAGGGTAGAAGGTGGAAGGTATAAGGTATAAGGTAGAAGGGCCAGGTGTAAGGATGCTCAGAAAAAAGGATGGTAGAAGGGAAGTGGTGACAACTGCTTCGGGGTTAAGGCGTAGGAAATCAAAATTTGTACCTTTTCAACGCCGTATTTTTTTCAACTTTTCAACCTGTAGCTTTTCAACTCGTTAACCTGCAACCAGCAACCCTTCCTAACTGGCTTTACCTTTCAATTCCCAGTGGTCTTTAAAGATTTTACCTTCACGGTCTTTTTTTAAGGTTCGGGCATAGCGTTCGCCTTTTATCGTTCCCTGCCCGGTTTTCTTGCCCATAAACAGCAGGATCGCGTTTCCTTCCTCATCTGTTTTAAAAGAAAGGTCGTAGCCTTTGAACTTCATTTCCACCATCGTTGAAGGTTCGAATTTCTTTGCAAGTTGCTTTTGTAAATCTTCGCTCAGCACCATTACCAAATGTTTTAAGAATAGATTTAATTGCACGAGAATATGTCTTTAACATGTGCAAATCTTGTTCCTCCTTGAAGTCAAGTGATAATGATCATTCCTTTTCAAAAATCTGTTTTCTGTGCTCCATCAAAACCGGATGCCGCTCTTTTTGTACAAGTAAATGACATTACCAAAGGGATCCCTTCGGACAACGATGTTTAATGGAAGCTTCAAATGCGTGTTACCGAAAGATTTTACTTCTTCTTCTCCACAAATTTTGATCTTCCCAACAAAAATAATCCTGCGGCTATGCCCGTAATTACAAGTACATTAATGGCCTTTTTCTTGCGGCTATCATAATCGGCATCTGAATTCCAACCTCCATGAATGCTGGTGCCATAGTCAGAGGCAGCAAACAGGTTACCGCTTGTTGTTGGTGCAGGCTCAGCCTTTTTCAAATAACCTTCAACAGATTTAGCCGTTAGATACCTTGTAAAAGAAGGAAAGAAAGCGTGTGAAAGACGGAGCATAGAAGCCGCGGCTCCAACTGTAACCGATTTTCTTGGGCGCTTTGCAAGAGAAACCATCGCAACGGCAAGACGCTGCGGATCGTAAACAGGAGGTGCGGGCCTTAAAATGTGACCGGTATAATTAGCAGAATGCTGCATACCGGGAGAATCTAGGAAAGCCGGGAAAAGATCGCAAACATGAATTCCCGGAAAGCGGTTTAACTCACCACGGAGGGCCTCAGAATAGCCTCTAAGCCCAAACTTACTGGCACTATAAGCAACACTATAGGGAACCGGCAGCCATCCACCAACTGAAATATTATTAATGAGAATGCCCTGCTGTTGCTTTTTAAAATAGGGCAGAACTGCATGGGCGCCATTCAGGTAGCCGATTAAATTGATCCTGATAACCTGTTCATGAACTTCTATAGGCGTTTCTGTAAATTCGCCGGCCGCAAGTACGCCTGCATTATTAATCCAGATGTCTATTGTACCGCCAAATTCCGCCGCGGTGGCGGCAAGTTTTTTCATTGCTTCCGCATTTGTAACGTCGGTTTTAACTGCCAGCGCCAATGCTCCTATCTCACGGCATTCTGCCTCTACTTCATCAAGGGCTTCTATGTTGCGCGAAGCAAGAACCAGCTTTGCTCCGTGCCTTGCAAATTCAATAGCAGCAGCTCGCCCGGCACCACTCGATGCACCGGTTATTACTACTGTTTTATCCATCAAGTCTTCTTTGTTTGTAGTAGTTTTTACAGGTCTGTTCATAGTTGAAAGTTAAAAAAATATTTAAAACGCTCTTAAAAGATTTTAAGGCAATCTTCGGTCCTGTTTTTTTATAACAGTAACAACTGCAATTATAATGAATAAAAAATTTATAAAATGGGGAATGATTGCTTCGGCCGGTATGTTTCTTTTCGATGCACTGATCCTCGAGAAGTACTTTTTCGAGGTAAACGTTTTTGAAATTGGCAAACGAGGCACTGGTAAAAAAGTTAAGCTCCTGTTATTGACAGACCTGCACCTGGGAAAACGGCTTTCGCCGTCTTATGAAAAACTTGCAGGAAAAGTTAATGAGATAGATCCCGACCTTATTCTGATCGCAGGTGATCTTGTTGATGAGTTCGGAACGTTTGCTCCGGCGTTAAAGTTTTTCAATCTGCTAAATAAATCGATTCCAAAGGTGGGTATTATGGGCAACCATGACCATAAAAGTGAAGTTAGCTTATTGGAATTTAAACAGTTATATGCAGAGAACAATGGTACACTTTTAATGAATGAGTCCACTGCTTTTTCATTTGGAGGCAATAGAATTATGGTTACCGGTTTAGATGATTTTATTGAAGGAGATGCAGATTTTTCAAAGGCTGTAAAAGATGTTGGACGAGAGGAAAATCATATCCTGCTTATCCATAGCCCAAAGCAGCAGGAAAAAGTTCTTAAAAAAACAAAGAAGATAAATGCTGACCGCAGCGAAGACCGGCAGTTGGACATTCAATATATTTTCGCCGGTCATAACCATGGGGGCCAGGTTCGCATTTTGGGTTACGCCCCGGTTATGCCCGAGAAGTCGGGCAAGTATATGAACGGCTGGTACAATAATAAACCTCCTTACTTATATGTTTCAAAAGGCTTTGGAACGTCCACACTTCCTTTTAGGTTTTGTGCAAGGTCGGAGGTTACTGTTTTTAATTTCGGGGTGTAGATGAAATGCCGATCTATAATAATTTTATCCTGTCGTTGCCTCACCGGAACGAAATGTTCAATAATCAACCTGCAATGTTTAATGCCGATGCGGCAGCGCGATTAGATTTATAAGTTAAAAGCCGTATTTTGCTACAAGTTTTTAACTTGTTTTGTATGAAGAAAATTCTGCTATTATCGCTTGCTATTTCGGTTATAAAAATTTTGCCTGCCCAAATGATTATCCCTTTATACGATGGTCTTGTTCCTAATTCAAAACCTTCTACCAGGGAAGAAGTGTACGTGACCGGCACCGACGGAGGTAGAAGAGTTAGTAAAGTTTCAAAGCCCACCTTAACTGCTTTTTTTCCGCCTGAAGGTACCTCAAACGGAGCTGCTGTTATCATCTGTCCGGGTGGAGGTTATGTCAGGCTTTCTATCGATCGAGAAGGTTATGACGTAGCTAAAGTATTGAACGATTGGGGTATAACGGCCTTTGTTTTAAAGTCGCGGTTGCCAGACGATACCATAATGATTCAAAAAGACATAGGGCCTTTACAGGATGCACAGCGTGCAATTCAACTGGTAAGATCCCGTGCAACAGAATGGGGCCTCGATAGGAAGAAAGTTGGAATCATAGGTTTCTCCGCAGGGGGCCACCTGGCATCAACACTCGGTACACATTATAAGGATGTTGTTATTACGAATACGCCTGCAATAAACATCCGGCCCGATTTTATGATCCTTTTGTATCCGGTTATTAGCTTTACCGATACCTTGGTTCATTCAGGTTCCAGGACCGCCTTGTTAGGGAAAAATGCTTCGGTAGAAAAAATAAAATATTATTCAAGTGAGTTGCAGGTTAACGTAGAAACGCCGCCAACTTTCGTTGTTCATGCCAAAGATGACAACGCTGTTCCTTACAATAACAGCGTTGAGTTCTATAAAGCATTGCAAAAGAATAATGTCCGGTCCGAAATTCATTTGTTCGAGAAAGGTGGTCATGGTTTTGGTCTTATAAACTCAACAACTGCTGAGAAATGGACTGACTGGTTAAAAGTTTGGCTACAGTCTTATTTGTAAGATTGATATAAGAATAGGGCAATGTAATAACTGTTGTACTGTAACACACTTGCTGCCAATGAAGGTTTTTTTTGTTCCCGGCAATTCAATTCTATTAAGCATTCTGCTAATGAACTCGTTTTTGCTGTCTTAATTTTTTTTTGATACCGGCTTTTTGTACTATAAGAATCATCGTTGCTACGCTCAGTTCAACGTTTAATTCTTTGATAGAACTTAGCGTAGCATTTTTTTTACCCTGAGCGAAGCCGAAGGGTACCCTAAGATAAGCCGATGGGTTGCAGTCCTTTCGTCTGCATTGCTAGTGGCAACAAAAGAGTAAAGTTGATGTCTGTTTTTATCGATTCGTGTTATAATATTCGCTTCTTACAACAGGTATTGCATAACGGACATCAGCCGGATTGGTGGCAAGCGAAGGCGTAGCGAGGTTCTGGACTGAAACCAGCGAAGCGGCTTCAGAAACAAAGTGCCGAT
>JAQBNO010000072.1 GCA_028288485.1 Segetibacter sp. | reverse complement strand
AATCAATTAGTGAAGGTCACAAGTTGAACTTTATTTTCCTTACGGCATAACCCTAAACCTCACACCTTTCACCCTCCTGAAAAAGCAGAATAAAGATTTGCGGTACAAGTGAGTGACACAACGATGTTTAGTTCTTATTCAATTGCTGGTCCACAAATAACTCTTCATAAAACCAGGTATAAAAAAGAGAGGCGCCTTATTAAGACTGCCTCTCTTTTTAAATTATAGAATTAACTCTTACTGTTACCAGAATCTTACATACAACATTGAAATAAGTAACAGGGTTATGATTATCAGAACAAGTGTTTTTGGATCTACCTTGAACATTGATTTGTCGAGTTCGAAAGCTTTAGGATTAACTTTCGGACCAGCCATACTCATGGCAATCATAATGATCATAGTGAATGCAAATGACAAACCCATACAAATATGGAAAGGGATTTCGAAACCACCCTTACCATTAGGATATGCAGTATATAAAAGGGTGTTATTTCCGAAAAGAGCCGGAGCGAACTCGTTGAACAATACGGATAGTAAGAAACCTGCCAATACACCAACTACTGCAGCTGCTCCCGTCGTTCTTTTCCAGAACATACCCAGGAAGAACATAGCAAACACACCAGGGCTAAAAAAGCCGGTATACTTTTGAATGAATGTAAATCCTCCGGTACCGCCAATACCTAATACGTCAGTCCAGGTAAAGAGTACAGCCACGATCATTGCAATAAAAACAACCGCGCGTCCGGTGTAAACCAGCGACTTTTCATCAGCTGTTTTTCCGAAATATTTCTTATGAATGTCTAAGGTGTAAATGGTAGAGATGCTGTTTACTTTACCTGCGAGCGAGGCAACAATAGCAGCTGTTAATGCTGCCACCGATAAGCCTTTTATACCGGTAGGTAAGAAAGTAAGTACTGCAGAATAGGCGCCGTCTTTTCCACCTACTAAATGCGGTAAATGGCCATTCTTGTATAAGACATATGCAGCAATACCTGGTAACATAACTATAAGCGGCATCATCAACTTTAGCATACCGGCAAACAAAATACCGGTACGGGCAGTTTTCAAATCCGCTCCCAACGCTCTTTGTGTAATATACTGGTTACATCCCCAGTAGTTCAGGTTAATGATCCAGATACCTGCCGCATAAGAAGCAAGGCCGGGGAAAGTAAGGTATTTATTGATTTCATTTTGATCAGAAGTGGCTGTAGGCTTAGGAATGATCATTTTAAAATGTTCCGGAGCATCTTTCAGCAAAGCATTAAAACCAGCAATAGCGTCGCTTCCGAGGCCGAACGACTTACTAACTTCTGTTAAGGCGATGTATGTTGTAACCAATCCCCCTATGATCAACACAGCAACCTGTATTACGTCGGTATACGCAACCACTTTCATCCCTCCCAGCGATATTAACAGGGCAAACACCGCAAGCCCTATCATGATAACATGTAAATAGCCTCCACCTGCAAGTCCGTTAATAGCTACAGCTCCGAGGTATAATATGGAAGTGAGGTTTACAAAAACATACAGGAACAACCAGAAAATTGCCATGATCAGCGCCACTGATTCATTGTACCGCGTCTTCAAGAATTGAGGCATGGTGTAGATATGGTTCTTCAGGTACACCGGGATAAACCACACGGCCACAATAATAAGCGCTACTGCCGCCAGCCACTCATATGCTGCCACAGCAATACCTAAAAAGAAACCCTCCCCACTCATTCCAATAAACTGCTCTGCAGAAATGTTTGATGCAATTAACGAAGAACCAATAGCCCACCAGGTTAAATGTCCTTCCGCAAGGAAATAAGCTTTGGCGTCGTGTTCATCTTTTTTGCGTTTGCGGTAAATGCTGTATCCGTACGCAGATACAATTACGAAGTAGGTAATAAAAACGGCATAGTCTGCGGTTGTTAATCCATTTTCCATACGACAGATTCTGGGTTAGTAAATTGTTAAATAAATTAAAATACGGAAGTTACTATGTTGTTAATTAATTCTAAGATTTATTTAGCTGGTAATAAACGTCACTCCAGCGCAATTCATTTTTTAGCTGGAATAAAGTGGTTTCTTTGCCAATTAACACATATTCAATTCCTGCAAATGAAGCAAAGTCTTCCATGTGTTCCCGGGTAAGGTTCTGACTGTATCCTGTATGGTGCGCACCACCTGCATAGATCCAAGCAGCACAACCGGTTTTCATATCAGGATATGGTTTCCACAATACCCTTGCTACCGGCAGTTTAGGAAGTGCATTTTCAGCAGCCACAGCTTCCACTTCATTTACAATCAAACGGAAACGATTTCCCATATCTACAAGCGATGCATTCAATGCCGGACCAGCACCTGAATTAAAGACTAACCTTACCGGGTCGGCCTTGCCGCCAATTCCCAAAGGATGAACTTCACATGAAATTTCGCCTTCTGCAATCGACTCATCTACTTCAAGCATGTGAGAACCTAATACCATTGCATTATTAGGATCAAAATGATAGGTGTAATCTTCCATAAATGCATTTCCGCCCGGAAGTCCGCTGCCCATTACTTTCATTGCCCGAACCAATGCGGCAGTTTTCCAGTCGCCTTCGCCTGCAAATCCATACCCCTGGTTCATCAAACGCTGTGCTGCGATGCCGGGAAGTTGAACCATCCCATGCAAGTCTTCGAAAGTATCGGAGAAGCCTTTAAAATTACCTTGTTGTAAGAAAGTTCGTAAACCTATTTCAATTTTTGCTGCTTCAATTAATGACTGCCGTCCTTCTGCACCTTTTCTTAAACTATCAGCCAGTTTATACCGGTCTTCATATTCCTCGATCAGCGTATTTACATCTCCTTCGCTTACCTGGTTAATAACTTGCACCAGGTCTCCTATTCCGTGTGTATTTACAGAAAACCCAAATTTATATTCAGCTTCAACCTTGTCGCCGTCGGTTACGGCTACATAACGCATATTGTCGCCAAAACGAACAAACTTTGCTCCTTGCCAGTCGTTCCATCCTGCAGCGGCTCGTGCCCACACGCCTATTTGTGCTAAAGCCTCTTCATCCTGCCAATGACCAACAACTACTTTGCGGTTTATTCGCATACGAGTCATCATGAAACCAAACTCGCGGTCGCCGTGCGCACTTTGGTTGGTATTCATAAAGTCCATATCTATCTCGTTCCACGGAATATCGCGATTAAATTGAGTATGAAAATGCAGTAACGGCTTTTTCAAAATCTTTAATCCACCTATCCACATTTTTGCCGGCGAAAAAGTATGCATCCACGCAACGATACCTATACAGTTTTTTGCAACATTCGCTTCCTGGCAAATGCCATAAATTTCTTCCGTGGTTTTTACCACCGGTTTAAAAACAACCGAAACCGGAATAGAAGAAGCACTATTTAAAGAAGCTGCAATGGTTTGAGAATGCTCTGCAACCTGCCTCAAAATTTCTTCTCCATACAAATGCTGGCTACCTGTTACAAACCATACTTCAAAGGTTTTTAAATCTATCATTGGTCTAAAATTTTCTTGTTTTATTTTTTGGTATCAAGCTATTGGTTTTCATAGCCGCATCCTTGCGTCGCACACTTGTACTGACACAATTCAATCATCTTTTTTTGAACAGCAGAGACACAAAGCACACGGAGTTACACAAAGAGCTTACGACGGACCTGGTTTTGTTATTTGTTCATGGAGAGTAAAGAACCGGGAGTAAAAGTGCCCGCCCGCATGAATGCCGTTCGGACGGGAGTGACACAACAAAAGCTTAATTGATATTCTTCTGCTAAGTCAAAAAAACTCAAAGCTCTCTAATTTCCACCCAATCCTTCAATCCATTAATCGTGGTTCTACGATTGACCATAATACGAGTTAGGCCCGTGCTTTCTTTCAAAATGCTTTTTAATCAAGGCGTCTTTTAACCTGGGGTTTCCGGGCCTTATTTGCTCACTTAAAAAAGCCATTTGTGCCACCGTTTCGAGTACTGCACTGTTGTAAACTGCTTTGGCCGCAGTTTTACCCCAGGTGAAAGGCGCATGGTTTCCGACCAGGATCATTTCCACTTCCTCATAGTTATATCCCTTTTGCTCAAGGCATTGCATGATCTGGAAGCCGGTTTGGTATTCGTAATCTCCCTGTATCATTTCGTCGCTCATGGGAGGTGCACAGGGGATATCGACAGTTGTATGATCAGCATGAGTAGTACCGTAGTTAGGAATGTCGCGTTGTGTTTGTGCCCATGCAGTGGCATAAGTGGAATGCGTATGCACAATGCCGCCAATATTTTCCCAATGCTTGTATAGTACAGCATGCGTTAATGTGTCGGAAGATGGGCGAAGTTTTCCTTTAACGGTGTTACCGTCAAAATCAACAATCACCATATCGTCCGGTGTAAGGTCTTCGTAAGGAACGCCGCTTGGTTTAATAGCAAAAACGCCTAAATCTCTGTCGGCCGCACTTACGTTACCAAAAGTAAAAAGGACGAGCCCTAGTTTGGGCAGTTGCATGTTTGCTTCGTAAGCAGCTTCTTTTATGTCTTTGTATTTACTCATGCAGTGTAATTATTGGTTTGATTCTAAAAAAGAACCGTGTATTTTCATATACGGCCGTCAGCCTTTAACTCAGCTTCCACATCTTCAAGTGTAATTTCCTGGTCACCTTTCCGCGCTTCTGCAACAATAATATCCATAATTTCTTCCAGTTATTCATCCCTATTGCGGATACTTCTGCAAGATCAATTGAACATAACGACGGTTATTTATTTCATCTGTAATAAATGTAAGGGATGCATATTTGTTATTTTACATCCGACAAATTACTACTTAAGCTATTGCTATTATCTCCTGTTGAGCAACTTTGCTTTCACCAACATTGATCTGTTGTTCTATAAACCCGCCCAGTTCCTTATACTTTTCATACCGCTTTTTATAAACCGGAACGTTTTCGGGGTTGGGATGATATTCGGCATCAAACCCCTGCCCCATTGCGTCCATCGCATCTTCCACCCGGGCAAAGATTCCGGCAGCGGTGGCTGCAAACATCGCTGCTCCCAAAGCACAGGTTTGTTCTGATTTATGAATCCGTATAGGCATGTCCATTACATCGGCCATCATTTGCATAATGAAAGGAGACTTTTTTGCGACACCGCCCATGCCAATTAAACCTCTAACAGGAACACCTTGTTCGTTAAAGCGTTCTACTATGGCTTTTGCACCAAAACAGGTAGCTTCAACAATTGCCCTGAACATTCTTGGTGCATCGGTACCAAAATCGAGGCCTGTAAAAGCGCCTGTCATTAACTGGTTAGCATCTGGTGTCCGTCGTCCGTTTAACCAGTCAATCGCTAATTCTGCGTGCTCTTCCACGGGAAATGCAGCAGCCTGCCTGCTTAGTTCAGGAATTATTTTATCAGCAGTTTCCTCTACCAGTTGTTTTACAACCTCCGCACTTACAATAGACGATTTAGCTAGAATATTTTGCAGAGGCCATGTCAGTATCTTTTTAAACCAGGCATAGGCATCACCAAATGCAGATTGGCCTGCTTCCATTCCCAACATGTTGGGAATAACAGAACCGGGTACCTGGCCGCAAATGCCTGCTACCAGTTTGCCTTCCACTTCGTCAATCGGAGCTACCAGGATATCGCAGGTAGATGTACCCATTACTTTGCTTAGATAATAAGGCTCAATTTGTCCGCCTACCGCACCCATGTGCGCATCGAAAGCGCCGACACCTATCACTACATCTTCGTGTAAACCAAGCCTGCTTGCCCATTCTTTGCTGATGGTTCCTGCGGCCTGGTCGGATGTATAAGTATCTTTAAAAAGTCTTTCTGTGAAGCCGTCTAACAACGGATCAAGAGAAGCGAACCAGTCGTTTGGAGGAAGTCCACCCCATTCTTTTGCCCACAATATTTTATGGCCTGCAGAGCAAACGCCTCTTTTCATTTTTGAAACATCGTTACCACCTGTTAGTAAGAAAGGGATCCAGTCGCAATGTTCTACGAAAGAATATATGGCGTTTCTCACCTGCTCATCTTCGCGAAGTACGTGAAGAAGCTTTGCCCAAAACCATTCAGACGAATAAATGCCGCCAACGAACTGGAGGTAGTTTGTATCAAATTTTTGGGCATGGGCATTTATCTCTGCAGCTTCGTCTACCGAGGTATGGTCTTTCCAAAGCACAAACATGGCATTGGGATTATTTTCAAAGCCGTGAATTAGTGCAAGCGGAGTACCTGTTTTATCAACAGCTACGGGAGTTGAACCGGTAGTATCGATAGAGATAGCTTTAACGTTTGCAGCTACTTCAGTACCTGCCTGTAAAACGCATCTCTTAATGGTATCTTCAAGACCTTCTATATAATCTAACGGATGTTGCCGGAAGCGGTTTAAGGAAGCATTACAAAACTGCTGCTCCTTCCAGCGGGGATAATAAAATACTGCTGAAGCAACTTCGTTTCCATTGGCTGTATCTACAATTATAGTTCTTACTGAGTCGGAACCATAATCAACTCCTATAACGTAGGATTCAGAAGCAATCATTTTTTTATAGTATTAAGTATTTAGTATCGAGTATTAAGACAGAATACCCGACAGATAAGAAAAGCCGAATAAAGTACAACCGGTGAACGGAGCGTCGCAACGATGCGTCATCGTGCCATTAATGTTCGTAACAAAAAACATCTTACTTATTTCCGGGCCATTACCTTTCGAACCTTCTCCACAATGCTTTTTGCATTCAAGCCATATTTCTCCATCAACTGGGCAGGAACACCGCTTTCGCCAAATGAATTGTTTACACCAACCATTTCAACAGGGGTTGGCATGTTTCTGCTTAGTACCTGGCAAACCGCATCTCCGAGTCCGCCATTTAACTGGTGTTCTTCTGCAGTAACAACACAACGGGTTTTAGACGCTGATTGTAAAATAGCCTGTTCGTCTAAAGGCTTTATGGTATGGATATTAATAATCTCAGCGTCAATTCCCTCCTGCTCCAAAATTTCGCCGGCGAGAATAGCTTCCCATACCAGGTGACCTGTAGCAAAAATACTCACATCTTTTCCTTCGTTTACTGTCCATGCTTTACCTATTTCAAACTTCTGGTCGTCGGCCGTAAATATTGGCATAACAGGTCTTCCAAACCGGAGATAAACAGGCCCCTGGTAATCAGCAATGGCAATGGTGGCGGCTTTTGTCTGGTTATAATCGCAAGGATTAATAACAGTCATTTCAGGCATAGCACGCATCATAGCCAGGTCCTCAAGAATTTGGTGAGTGGCGCCGTCTTCACCCAATGTTAATCCTGCATGCGACACGCAGATCTTTACATTGGTGCCGGAATAAGCAACACTCTGCCTTATCTGGTCGTATACCCGCCCGGAACCAAAGTTGGCAAACGTGGTCGCATAAGGAATATAGCCACTAAGCGCAAGGCCTGCAGAAATGCCGATCATATTTGCTTCTGCAATACCAACCTGTATAAAACGTTCAGGATTTTCTTTAATGAATGTATCAAGCTTTAAGGAAGCGACAAGGTCGGCGCACAAAGCAAGAACTTTAGGATTAGATCTACCTAATTCAGCTATACCGGCTCCAAAACCAGAACGGGTATCTTTTTTATCGGTGAAGGTGTATTTTTTCATTTTGATGTTGTTAGAAGTGAAGGTTCGTAGTTGACAGACAATAGTCTATAGTAAAACCGGCAATTCGTTTAAAACTATTTGAGGAGTTTTCTATGGTCCATGGACTATTGTCTATGGACCTTCCTCAATTAATAATCTCCTAATGTTTCTGGTAATTGATTTAATGCTGCAAGCAGTTGCGGATCGTTTGGCGCCGCTCCGTGCCACTTGTGTGTTCCCATCATAAAATCAACTCCATGCCCCATCCCGGTTCTCATCAGGATCACTACCGGTTTGCCTTTGCCGGTTTTTTCTTTCGCCTGCTTTAGAGCCTCCACAACATGTTGCATATTGTTGCCATTATCAAGGTCCACGGTATCCCAGCCGAAAGCCTGGTATTTCGCTTTCAGGTCAAGATTGTTCATCACCTTGTCGGTAGGACCATCTATTTGTTGGCCATTCCAGTCGATTATTGCGACTAAGTTATCTAACTTATGATGGGGCGCAAATTGTACAGCTTCCCATACCTGGCCTTCCTGCTGCTCGCCATCACCCATTAAAACATAAACCAAACGATCTTCCTTTCTTAATTTTTTTGCATAAGCTGCACCTGCGCCTACAGATAATCCCTGGCCTAAAGAGCCTGATGCAATTCGAATACCCGGCAGGTGCTCGTGTGTAGCAGGATGGCCTTGTAAACGTGAATTAATTTTTCTGAAGGTCGCTAACTCACTTACAGGGAAATAACCCCGTCGCGCCAATACAGAATAAAACAGCGGAGAAATATGACCGTTTGATAAAAAGAATAAATCTTCATTTACTCCTTCCCGGTTAAACTCAAGAAAACCTTCAGCATTGCGGTTTTCATTTATTCTCATTTCGCTGAAGTAGAGTGCTACTACGATATCTGTGCAACCAAGTGAACCACCGGGATGCCCCGATTGGCTGCTATGCACTTGTCGTACTATATCTCTGCGAACCTGTGCACCTATGTCTTCTAATTCTTGTATTTCCATGGTAATTACATTTTTTTTGCGTCTTCTAAAAATTTTGCAAGTCCAATATCGGTAAGCGGGTGTTTCAACAATCCGAGGATCGGCTCCAGTGGGCATGTACAAACATGCGCCCCGGCTAAAGCCGCCTGGATAATGTGGTTTGGTGATCTTATTGAAGCCGCTAAAATTTCTGTTTTATATCCCTGCACTGCAAATATTTGAGCGATTTGCTCAATTAATTGCATTCCATCCCAGCCGCTGTCGTCAATCCGGCCGAGGAAAGGAGAAATATAGGTCGCTCCCGCTTTGGCAGCTAAAATTGCCTGCCCGGCAGAAAATATCAGAGTACAGTTTGTACGAATTCCATTATCTGTAAACCACTTAATCGCCTTTACGCCTTCTTTAATCATTGGCACTTTCACAACAATATTCGGGTGTAAAGCTGCAAGCTTTTTACCTTCTTCAACTATTGTTGCGAATTCTGTAGTTAATACTTCAGCACTAATATCGCCATCAACCATTTCGCATATCGTCTTGTAATGCTGGTTAATGGCCTCCTGCCCTCTTATACCTTCCTTAGCCATGAGCGAAGGATTCGTGGTAACGCCATCAAGGATTCCCAGGTCGTGGGCTTCTTTGATCTGGGCAAGATTAGCCGTGTCGATAAAGAATTTCATATTTTGTTTGTTTCGTGGTTTAAGAATTCAAAAAATCGCGGATGCAATTTTACATATAATACTTTGAATTGAATTGTAATAATATTTGTATAACACAGTAGTTTTCCCTTTTTCGACAGATTGTGTTTGGAGCAGGTTTATATGGGTAAAATTGGTGGAATCAAAAGTATCCATCTATTGCCGGCAACTGCAGATGCTACAATAGCGTTTATCAAATGCGGAGAGAATAAACAAAAAACAAGGAGGAGGAGATAACGCGAATTAGAAGTTTTTGGCAAGGCAATTTCATAAAAACTTATTTTAAATTTTTGATCAATCCTTTTCGACAATCGTTATTTAACAGTACAGCTAAGCAAGTTTTAGACAGCGTAAAGATACGTGTATCATTGACACTTACAAAATTTTGCTCTCTTTTTATTGAAGCCCATATTTAATAATCTGGTTGAAAAATGCCAGCCCTGGTTTTCATAGCCCGCATGACTATTTTAAAAAGACATTCTTATAATACGAGCTTCAGTACAGGCCATCATCGTTGTTGCCTCCGGTACATGAGCGGTTCATCGGCAGTTTTTCATAGTCCGGATTTAATCGCGAGCTGTTTATCCTGACCGTGTCGAAGGATCGCAATTACTTTACCGGTAAGCGGTCGGTCAGCTATTGCTCTATTAACGATGCAACTACATTAGTCTATCTCGAAGAAACGCACAGATCGGCTTTTCTTAGCTGTTCCGGTTCATTTTTTAAGCAGAATATAAAGAGCCCCTGAAAGAGGCTCTTTATATTTAGTTTTTATTTATTTACTACCAACTTGTATTTAGTAGTAGTATGATATTTTTCACCCGGCTTTAAAATAGTGTTAGGGAAAGCCGGCTTGTTAGGAGAATCGGGAAAATGTTGTGTCTCCAGGCACATAGCGGTATGCTTATTAATTGGTTTGCCATCACTGGTTTTAATTGTGCCGTCAAGAAAGTTTCCTGAATAAAACTGCAGGCCTGGTTCGGTTGTATACACTTCAAGCTTGCGGCCGGTAGTAGGCTCGGTTAAAGTAGCTACCATTGCAAGATCGGCTCCTTTTTTATTCAGCACCCAGTTATGATCGTATCCACCTGGTGATGCACCTGGTACCTTATCGATTCGCTCGCCGATTTTATGCGGCTTTGTAAAATCAAATGGTGTTCCTTTTACCGGTGCTAGTTCACCTGTTGGTATCAACGTAGTATCAACGGGCGTATAACGGTCTGCATCTATCATTAATGAATGATCAACGATGGGATTGGTTATATCCCCTGTAAGGTTAAAATAGCTATGGTTAGTTAAGTTTACAGGTGTTGCTTTATCCGTTTCAGCATTGTATTCAATGGTGAGTTCATTATCGTCAGACAAAGTAAACTTAACTGAAACTTTCAAATTTCCAGGGTATCCTTCTTCGCCATCGATACTGGTATAATTTAAAGTAAGTGAAGGTGTACCTGCATTTAACGGCGAGGCCTCCCACACTACTTTATCAAAACCTTTCTCACCACCATGCAGGTGATTTTTACCATTATTTGCTGCTAATGTATAGGTATTACCATCGAGGGTAAACTTTGCATCAGCGATACGGTTTCCATAACGGCCAATAGTTGCGCCGAAATAGGGCGGCGAAGGCTTCGCGAGGTAACCTGCCAATTCATTAAACCCTAAAACGATGCTGCTTTTATTGCCCTTGCTGTCGGGGGCAACCCATGAAGTTATTGTTCCACCATAGTTAGTAATTTTAACTTGAACACCATTATTATTTACGAGGGTAAATAGGTGCACTTTCTTATCGTCTGACTCGCCCCAGTCGGTTTGATGTATTCCAGGTTTATTCATATCAGTGGTATCAGTGTTATTAGTAGTACTTGCAGAGTCGCTTGTTTCATTTTTGCTTTCGCTGTTATTACCGCAGGAACTGAAAATTCCTGCCATGAGGAAACATACAACTGTACTCGTTAGAAGTTTTTTCATTTTTTTATTTGGTTTGGTCTTTTTTTCGATTTGCGAAGTTCAGTAATTCTCATCAATGAAGATGATTTCTTTCAGGTATTTCCGCCATTTCTGTAAAAGACTGAGTGGTGCGCAAATGATGCTAAAATGGTTATTTATTTAAAAAAGAAGCGCAATTAAGATTTGCGGTTGAAGTGAGTGACACAACAATTTTGAATAGAGTTATGCTGCGTCAATAAAAAAAAACCGCTACTTCTGTTGTTCCGATACTGCAACCGGCCAACCATTTTCCCAATTCAGCGCTTCAATAATCAGTTTCGATCTTCCCTTGTCTTGTGCGTCGTAACCGTGGTAAACAATGTAATCCTTACCGTTAAAGGTATAAGCTGAATTATGGCCGGCACCGAACCAGCTTTTATTATCTCCCTGCACAACTAATGAACCACCTCCGAGAAAAAGTGATACGCCGTTTTTATCGAGATACGGACCTGTTACCTTTTCGCTACGGCCTACCACAACTTTATAATCGCTTTTTTCGGCGCGACAGCAATAATCCCATGAAACAAAGAGGTAATAATATTTATCTTTTTTAAAGATGAACGGTCCCTCAATGGCTGCATTTCCCGCAACACTATCGGGCACTTCAAACTTACGTTCACGTCTTGCAACCGTGTGCCAGACCTCGGGCTGTGCTACTGCTGTAAAATCCTGGTTCAATTTCACCAATTTCATGCCCTCCCAGAAAGAACCAAAAGTTAGCCATGGAGTACCGCTCTCATCCACAATAAGGTTTGGATCTATTGCATTCCACAAATCCCTGCCGGGAACAGACTGGATCACTTTACCTTGGTCTTCCCATTTATAATCTGCAGAGGTGCTATCGAGTGTTTTGTTAACCACCACACCTATGCACGAAGTATTTTTTCCAAAGGCGGAAACAGCGTAGTAGAGGTAATATTTACCATTGTGAAAACTAATATCCGGCGCCCAAATATGGCCACGAAAACCGCGAACAGCCTTAAGTGCCCACTCAGGTGGCTTAGCAAAAACCGGGCTTCTCTTTGTCCAGTTTTTCATATCGGGTGATGTATATACCGTTATGCCAAAACCGGTACAGAACATGTAATAAGTACCGCCTTGTTGTATCATTACCGGATCGTGGGCCGGAATTTTAACCTGTACTTGCTGTACTTGTTGAGCATTTACATTTAGAGCGGTGAGTAGTAGTACGAGTAGAAAATATTTCATGTGGCGAGGTTGGCATATACTTCTTAATACAAAAGAAACATGTTTGGTTAACAAGAAAAAATTAGAAGATTAAGATAAATTTTAAGTATAATTTTTTTTATAGAAATTATTATGGAACAAACATAATAAATAAACTCAACATCGTTGTGTCACTCTCTTGTACTTTTATAGTTTATTCAGCTATTTCTACGAAGCAATAGATTTATGTTCCTTAAAAAGAAGATTTCCACACGCCCTAAGATGGACACACAAGAAATTAGAATTTTGTTGTATCAGCGCACATTGAAATACTCATCTCTTTAAATTATTAATCGCCAAAATGAATATATTTGCGAGGGCTTAAACGACCGTATGTTTGAAAGAACTTTGACTACTATCTCCATTATATTCATTATAGGTACCGTTTTACTAACTTTAATTTATGCATAACCGTTCTTTTCGATTAGTGCTTGCGAAGAAAAAATACCTGCCTGTTGTTCTCATAATCTTTAGCCTTATTGTAATTCGTTGCAAGGTTAACTCATCTGTTAACGGAGCAATCAAGCCTAAAGGGATTCGTGTACTCTTGGTTGGAGGAGGCTCTTCGCATGATTTCAATAAGTGGTATAAGCAGGCCGATGCAACAACACTTGAAAGAGACGGCCTTGCTACTGTAACGTATACCGGCAATACAGATTCAATACTCGATTTTTTGCCAAATGTTGATGTGCTTTATCTTAGTAACAATCAACCAATAACTAATCCAAAAGTCAGGCAAGCAATCTTCGATCATGTAAATTCCGGCAAGGGTTTGGTTTTAGCGCATGCAGCTTTGTGGTATAATTGGAAAGACTGGCCCGAGTACAACATGAAACTAGTGAGTGGTGGATCGCGTGGTCACGATAAATATGGGCCATTTAATGTAGCGGTCATAAATCAAAATCATCCTGTTATGAAAAGTGTTAACAGCAACTTTAGCTTAAAGGATGAGTTATATTATTACAAACCTGATTCTGCCGGACCCGGCATTGAAGTTCTTGCTAACGCCAGCGCCGCTGGTTCTGATAAAATTTACCCTTCAGTATTTATTGTAAAGCATGCTAAAGCCAGGATAGTTGGGATAGCACTGGGTCATGATGCGGAAGCTCATGATATTGCTCCTTATAAAACCCTGTTACGTAATGCAGTTACATGGACTGCTCATAAATAGTACTAGTTAATAACAAACTTACATCAGCACATCTTCGTAACATCTCACCATTCGAAATAATACCGCAATTAAAAAAAATGACATAATTATGAATGAAAAAATAACGGTTGTAATTGTAGGAATGGGCTTTGGTAAAGAATTTATTCCCATTTACCAAAATCATCCAAATATCAAAGCTGTCGGTATTTGCACCCGTAACCAAAATACCCTCGACGAACTCGCTGCAAAGTTTAATCTTGACAAAAACCTGTGTTTTCAAAATTTTGAAGACGTTCCCGGCAGGGGCGATGTGGATGCCATACATGTTGTTACGCCGGTTCCTGATCATGCAAGGATGGTGCTTGCTTCCCTTAACGCAAATAAACACACTGCATGTACTATACCAATGGCTACGACAGTTGAAGACTGCAAAGCTATTGTGGAAGCAAAAAGAAGGGCTAAAAAGGTGTATATGATGATGGAAACAGCATTGTATACACGGGAGTTTTTGTACGGATTGAACTTAGCGGAAACGGGGCAGCTTGGCCGCATACAATTTGTAAGAGGATCACATATCCAGGACATGAGCATGGAAGGATGGGGTGAATACTGGAAAGGTTTTCCGCCCATGTGGAACGGAACACACGCCATTTCTCCACTGTTAAGAATTAATAACACCAAAGCAGAAACAGTGGTGTGTCATGGTTCTGGTCGTTTAAGTGAAGACCTTGCAAGCAGGTACGGTTCACCTTTCGCAGTTGAGACTGCCACCTTTACACTAAAAAATTCTGATGTAGTTGCTGAAGCAACCAGGTCGTTGTTTGATGTAGTAAGGCAATACAGGGAAAGCTATGATGTATATGGCACAAAAATGTCGTTTGAGTGGGAGCAATTGCAGGATGAAAGTCATGTAATTTTTGATGGAGGTGAAAACGCAAGAAGAATAGATGTTCCTGATACAGATGCACTGCTCATTCCTGAAATTGCTCATTTTACAAAAAGAGAAAAGATCGATGACCCAAACCACGTATCATTTCTCCAGGGCGCGGGACATGGTGGTTCTCATCCGCATCTTGTCCAGGAATTTGTTGCTGCAATTATTGAAAACCGGAATTCCGCCGTTGATGCGGATGTTGCTGCAAATTATACCTGTGCCGGAATTTGCGCCCACGAGTCTGCTATGAATAATGGTAAGAGAATTAATATTCCGGATTTTGAATTGTAGAAGTTTTACCGCTTACAAACCGTTTGAATTCTACTACTCCCCTGATGCTTATTGCAGCAGGCAAAGTGATTGCGACCCTTCGGCTCCGCTCAGGGTACGCTGAACCAGGGTCAGGGTAGGCTTCGACAGGTTCAGGGTACGCGTCCACACGTTCAGGGTACGCGTCCACACGTTCAGGGTACGCTTCGACAGGGTCAGGGTAGGCTTGGACAGGTTCAGGGTACGCTTCGACAGGGTTAGGGTGCGCTTCGACAGATTCAGGGTACGCTGAACCAGGGTCAAGGTACGCTTAACCAGGGTCAGGACAAGAACTGCGAGCCAAGTTCTATCAGGAAAAAAAATTCGAACTGTTCCGTGTATCGGACGCGAGGAGGATGCTCTGAAAAATTAACGCCGGTATTATTAAAAACAAAGCTGAAACAGCTTTTTAGGTATAGAAGCTATTGCAAAAGCAGGGAAACGATCCAAAAAAAATTTCCTATTTTAATATCCGGCAATGAACATTCTCTTTGGCGCCAGCACTTTCATTTGGGTTTCGCCATTTAATACCAATTCTTTCCATTTAATAAAGAAGGTAAAAGAAATGGGATACGACATATTGGAAGTAGCAGTTGAGGATAAAGATTTAGTTGATTGGGTTAAGCTGAAAAGGTTGGTTGACGATGCGGGTCTAAAAGTAACAATAAGTGGTGCATTTGGAAGTGACAGAGATCTATCAAGAACTGATTGAAAGGTTCGGGAAACGGGTTTAATTATATTGTTGATTGTATAAAAATTGCTAATGAAATGAATAGCCCGTTTTTACAGGTCCTGTCTATTCTGCAGTTGGTAAAACAAGAATCGTATCCCCGGAACAAAAAAAACAGGAAAGAGAATGGTGCGTTGAAAATTTAATCAAAGTCGGTAAAATTGCATCCGACAATGGCGTGATAGTAGGGATTGAGCCTTTAAACAGGTTTGAGACAGATATGGTTAACACGGTAGACCAGGCACTTTCTATAGTGCAGGAAGTATCAAATGAAAATATTAAAATTTCACTTGATACTTTTCATTGCAATATTGAAGAAAAAAATATACCGGATGCAATAAGAAAAGTTGGTAAAGAATTACTGCGTCATGTCCAGGCAAATGAGAGTGACAGGGGTACGGCCGCAACGGGACATATTGATTGGCCAGGTATAAAAAAAGCTTTAGAAGAGATCAATTATGAAGGTGCAATGGTACTGGAAACTTTTGGCGCGCCATCAAAAGAACTTGCTGCGGCTGCATGTATTTGGCGTACGTTGGCTAATAGTGCCGACGAACTTGCAAATGACGGTCTCCGGTTTTATCATGAAATGTTTCGATAGCAGATCATTATATCAAAATGTAATTAACACTACTGAATCGCCTTACTCCTATTTTAACGATTACAGCTCAATCACCCTCTCAAAAAATGGTTTTTAAATCTTCTTATCTACTTTAATATCTAATAAAATGAGGAAAGTTATTTTACTGATGATTGCGGGCTTATGGCTCCTCAATGCTTGTTCAAAGAGACTTCGTATTAACGGTAGTAATACTTCAGCTACTAATACTACTATAAATGATAATACAGCTAATACCGGAAGCGCTGCAAATGTTACTTCCATTAAAAACACTGACCAGGGAAGCAAGGGTAGCCTTAAAAGTGGCCGGAGAGGGGAAGTATTATTTTTAGGCAATGTGGGGAAACACCATGATGCGGGAAAGT
The DNA here is from genome assembly GCA_028288485.1 of Segetibacter sp. GTDB lineage: Bacteria > Bacteroidota > Bacteroidia > Chitinophagales > Chitinophagaceae > Segetibacter. The sequence continues at coordinate 35,224 of JAQBNO010000072.1, read as the reverse complement.
ATGCACCCTGGCTTGCTATATCACTATTTAAAATAGGTGTTAATGTAACATACACAACTGAGTTGAGTGATTTAAATACAGATAATCTGAATAAATATGACGGACTAATTATTTATTCGAATCATGATAGTATATCACCTTCGCAGGAAGCTGCGTTAAAGAGCTTTGTTGAAGGTGGAAAAGGGTTGATTCCAATTCATAGTGCAGCAGGTTGTTTCCGGAACTCAGAATGGTATATAAAAACGGTAGGTGCCCAATATCAGTCAGAAACTACAGATACTTTTACTGCCACGATTGTAAATAAATCAAATCCTGTAATGCAGGGCTTGTCGGAATTTGAAACATGGGACGAAAAATATGTACATCAAAAAATAAACCCTGATAAGACTGTGCTTATGGAACGTGTTGACGGAACAACACGTGAGCCGTGGACATGGATTCGTAAGCAGGGTAAGGGACGTGTTTTTTATACGGCTTATGGTCATAATGACACTACATGGAGCAAGCCCGGCTTTATGAAACTTGTAAATAATGGGGTGCTTTGGGCTATAGGTGATGAAGTAAAAGACCAGATTGCGAGATTAGGTCGTACGAATGTTGGAATATACACTCCTGAAATTGAAGGTGATTTTACAAAGCGCCATTTAGTACCCAAAATGCAGGAAGCTTTGAGCCCCGAGAATTCGATGAAACTTACACAGGTTCCTGTAGATTTCGAAGTGAAACTTTTTGCAAGTGAGCCCGATATTGTAAACCCAATTGCAATGTCATGGGATGAAAGAGGTCGGTTATGGATCGTTGAATCTGTTGATTATCCAAACACATTCCTGGAAACAGATGGAGCGGCAAACGACAGGATTAAAATTTGCGAGGATACCGATGGCGATGGTAAAGCTGATAAATTTACCGTTTTTGCTGACAAACTGAATATTCCTACCAGCATGGTATTCGCCAATGGCGGTGTCATTGTTTCTATGGCTCCGTATTTCGTCTTTTTGAAGGATACCAACGGCGATGACAAAGCAGATATTCGCGAAAATCTGATGACAGGATGGGATAAGGGTGACACGCACTTCGGGCCGTCAAACCTGCAATATGGATTCGATAATAAAATATGGGGGGTAGTTGGGTCCGGGTTTAATGGAACCACAAAAGATGGTAAGACTCTAAATTTCAGAACCGGCGTATATCATGTAAAACCCGATGGTACCGATTTTGAATTTCTCGCAAATACCAGCAACAATACATGGGGTTTAGGTTTTTCGGAAGAAAACAATGTATTTATTTCTACTGCAAACAATACACATAGCGCGTATTATTCAATGCCGGCGAAATATATGCAACGTGCGCTTTCAAATGCAGGCGTGGATGCGGCTAACCCTCCCCCTACGATACTTCCGGTTCAAAAGATTGACGGGCACTACGATGTGCATACAATGACACCTAATTTAAGACAAGTAGATGTTGTAGGAGGATTTACTTCTGCCGCAGGACATCATCTCTATACTGCCAGGAGTTTTCCAAAAGAGTATTGGAACCGCATGGCTTTTATTTGTGAGCCTACTGTACGACTTCTTCACAGCGCTATTATTGAGCCCAAAGGTGCCGGGTTTGTTGAAAAAGATAATTGGAATTTGATGGCCAGTTCAGATGAATGGTTTGGACCTGTGCAGGCAGAAGTTGGACCTGATGGAGCGGTTTGGGTGGCCGACTGGTATAATTTCATTATTCAACACAACGTATTTGTAGAACGGCAGGCACCGTCAGAAATGGTTTTGCCCTTCAAAGAGCAGCCCAGAGGACAAGGCAATGCTTTTATTAGTCCTTTAAGAGATATAAATTTTGGGCGGATTTACCGGGTGATATATAAAAAGGCACAGACTGCTGCCCCTATAAAACTGTCGAAAGATAGTTTGCCCGGTTTATTGGCAGCGCTAGAAAATGATAACATGTTTTGGCGTATGACCGCCCAGCGACTAATAGTAGAATCTAAAAATATGCAGGCACTTCCTGCTCTTTACAATATAGTAAACAACCAGAAAGTAGATGCTATAGGTTTAAATAGTCCTGCTGTTCATGCTTTATGGACGCTGCACGGCATGGGTGTATTAAACGGTTCAAATGCTGAAGCAATACAAGTTGCTATTAAAGCTCTGTCTCATCCTGCTGCTGCCGTCAGAAAAGCGGCTGTTGAGGTTTTACCAAAAAATCAACAAACCGTAACTGTCATCGAAACAAAGGGTTTACTTAACGATCCTAATTTAAATACCCGCATGGCAGTAATAAAAGCTATAACGTCATTACCACCATCGCAAAAGCTAGGGGAATTAATATTTGCAGCATCTCTTAAACCAGAAAATGGAAATGATGATTGGTTATCAAAGGCCTTACTCGCTGCAGCTATTACCCATGAAGAAGGTTTCCTTTCTGCAGCCGCAAAATCTCCCCCTCCTTCTCCTGAACTTGGACAATCAGGTTTTACTGACCGTATAACCAAAACTCTAAGCCAGGAAATTTATTCATTACCACGAAGAGGAACGATGGTGTACCCGCCCGATGTAACAGGGAAAGAAATTATTATTAAAGGAACGATTTCAAAAGCAGAAAACAGGGATTTACAAGGTGTTATAATGGCGCAGGGCGGAAAGGATAACGGGTATGGAATCTACATTCAAAATGGCAAACTTAATATGGTAGTAAAACAAGATGGCCAAACTTTTAAAGCAATACCTACAGACACCTTGCCGGAAAGATTTGATTTTCTTGCAACATTATCAGCTAATGGAGAAATGAGCCTGCATGTTGACGGCAAGGAAGTAGCCAAATCTAAAGCCCCGGCTTTGTTTAAGCAGCCTTTTGTTCAGGGGGTTAGAGTTGCACAGGATTTCAATAATGAAAACAGGATGGGTGATTATGAAGGAACTTACAATTTCACTGGCAACATGCAGAGTGCTACTATTGAATTGAAGAAACCCAAACCTGCTAAAGCTGGCATTGCTTCAATTGCTGCCGGTGTTATTACATCTGCTGCAGCAAAACCGGCTACAGCAAAACCAGTGAAGACAGTAACAATTAACATCAGGGTTGTTCCTAACGTTATGAAGTTTAACAAAACGCTCCTGACTGTAAAAGCTCGTCAAAAGGTTACAATTAACCTCGAAAATCCTGACGTTATGCAGCATAACATGGTAATAATAAAGCCAGGAACCACGCAAAAAGTAGGAGCAGCAGCAGATGCACTTGCAAGAGACCCTAATGGCGCAGATAAACAATATGTTCCGCGCATGCCGGAAGTGTTACATTTTATAAAACTGCTCAACCCGGGTGAAGATGGAACACTCGAATTCATTGCTCCTGCAACACCGGGTGATTATCCCTTTGTTTGCACGTTCCCTGGTCATTGGAGAATAATGAATGGTATACTCAGGGTTACCAGGTAATATATTTCGTTGAATAAGAAAGATAAAAAAACCTGTTTTCATGCTGGCGGAATTGGCAAAATTGAAAACAGGTTTTTTAACTCATGTTATATTTCCCTCTGCTTATGGTTCAATTTTTTTTGAGCCAAACTGCATTGCTACTATTTTGCATCGTTGCCACGCTCGCTTGTACTGTAACCTGTGTTTCGGCCTGGCAGTTCTTGCCCCGGGCAGGGTCGAAGGGTACCCTGAACTTGCCGAAGGATCTCAAACTTGTACACTTTCTACAATATGCAGCAATAGATTATAATGCCAAATTCGCAGGAAACTTACAGGGACAATCATCAAAAGTCTTTGAAATAACGCTTTTCTCTTTCACTTCCTTTTTGCTTCTCCGGGAGGCTTGAATACGATTAGTTTATCAGAAATAAATCTGCCGATTTTAGTTCCTTCTTCCATCCCGTTTTTAATGGCTGGCATATAATGGATACCGCCATAGAACCGGCTTATGGCCGCTTCTTCTGCAGCATCATTAAACGATTTGAAATTTCGTACTGGTAATCCAAATTCAATTTCGGTTGAATCTGCATAAGAAAACTTCTCTCCAAAAATCTTAGTGAGCATAATAGCAGAAGCAGTGGATATCACACTGTGACCGCTGGTATATTCGGGGAAAGGGGGCGTTTGAAGTAAAGGCACCCAGCTTTCGTCGATAAATTGATTTATGTAAGTTTCGGGCCTGATAACATTACTGCGGTATTTTTCATCCCAGCAACTAATAAAGCCATCGGCAAGTGTAACAGATACACAGGCATATGCAGCGGCTGCTTGAACCAAACCGGCCTTTGCTTTACGGCATGCCAACCTGGTTATGTTTATCCAATGTCCACCAGGAGAGATTTTCTTTGTTGCAAACATCACATGGCCCTTTATATTCATCTTAAAAGGATTGCAATCCCAGAAATTGGCCACTTCTTTTTGCTCTGGGGTTAGTTTCAATCCTATTTCACGAACATCTTCAGCCTCCTTATAAAACCTGCTGTTTTTTGCACTTGAGAACGAGGTTGGAGGGTCAGGCTTAAATTGCCCGGCTGAATCGATAATAAATGGCCTGATTTTACTCCAGTGTGGCTCTATAGCTTTTATATAAGCAGGCGGAGTTGGTTTCCAGCTGTCCTCATTATCGTTAACGTCATACTTCGGAAAAGATCGGGTTTGCTTATAATTGTCTTTCGATGCCCAGGCAAGAATATGATCAGCAACCATTTTTCCATAAGAAACAGAGTTTCGAAATACAGGTTCCGGAACTCCTAATTTTTTAAACTCCAGTAACAGCTTTTTATCAAAATCTAAAATCTTTTCTTCAGAAATTACCATGGCTTTGCCAACGAGAAGAATGGCATGAGCGGCAGCTAATGAATAACTTAACTCTTTATCTTTCGGGGGCGTCGGAACCGGGGTAAGATCGTGCAACTGTTCGGCAAAAGAAATATATGCTGGGTCACTTTGAACCGAAGCTTCATAACCGGCAATGGTTATATAAGCATAGGTGCGGCTGGCCACCGGGGGAGAATAAATATCATGAACGATAACATCGGTGACCTGTTTGATTGAACGATGTAAAAATTCAGGATTTTCCGACTTCAGCTTCCATTTTTTATTTAGCTGGGCGGAAGCAGAACAGATCAGGAAAAAAGAGAATAAAAACAGGTAGAAACACTTCATATAACCAATTCGACAATTTGTTGTAATAATAAGCAATAATCAGTTCTGTTTACCATTCTGCTGCCTCAATCGCAAATTGAAAAGAAACGCTGAAACGCCCTATATTGCCTTAGTTACCTAAACCTTGAACGGGTTTTATTATTGTAATTGAAATAGAATACAGGGACTACAAAGAAATAAAATGCCGGCTTAATAAGGATATTTTCGCAGGTATAAGTCAACTCAAAAAATAAAAATTTATATATTCTTTGGGAATTGCCGCTAAATCAATAATGGCATAAGAACTAAGGCAGTATAAATTTGCTTTAAGAAAAGATGCCATTTGAATATATAGTACAAGGGAGTGACACAACGATGTTGCCATGAAAGTTGATGTTCGTCAACAAATAAAGCAACTTCATTTCATTTCCCTACGATAACTTCCGGATGGATAATTAAAAAAGAAGATAACTACAATTCACTCTATGCTATATAATTTGTGGAAGAGCCTTCCACTTCTTGCTTTGCTTACCCTAACCCTGGCAGGGTGGACCGATAAAAATCCGCCACTTTTTAAATTACTATCCCCGCTACAGACAGGAGTAAATTTTAAAAATATAATTACCGAAAATGACAAATTAAATATACTGAACGAAGCATACATCTATAATGGGGGCGGTGTGGGAATCGGTGATTTTAATAACGACGGGTTGGCCGACATTTATTTTTCCGGGAACATGGTCTCCAATAAGTTGTACCTGAATAAAGGCGCCTTGAAATTCCAGGATATTACTACAACAGCAGGCGTAGGCGGCGAGGGAAGATGGTGTACCGGCGTTTCGGTGGCAGACATTAATGCCGACGGATGGCTCGACATCTATGTTTGCGCTACTTTTCTTAAAGATGCCCGCAGACGAATAAACCTGTTATACATTAACCAGGGAAATAATAAACAAGGTATTCCAACTTTTAAAGAATCGGCAAAAAGCTATGGAATAGCAGATGATGGATATAGCACGCAAGGTGTTTTCTTTGATTACGATAAGGACGGCGACCTGGATCTGTATGTACTGACGAATACCCTGGACGACCCTAAAACCCCTATTCAGTTCAGGCCAAAAGTCACGGATGGTTCGGCTTTGAATACCGACCGGCTCTACCGAAATAATGGCAATGAAACCTTTACGAATGTATCGAAAGAAGCAGGCATTTTGATTGAAGGTTGGGGACACGCGGTTTCTGTGTCCGACATCAATAAGGACGGCTACCCCGACATCTATGTCAGCAACGACTTCATTTCGAACGACATCTTTTACATCAACAACAAAGACGGCACATTCACCAACCGCATTAATGATTATTTCAAACATACGAGTTGGTTCACTATGGGTACCGATATTGTCGACATCAATAATGATGGATTAGCAGACGTAGTAGCGCTGGATATGTTGCCCGAAGATAACCTGCGTAAAAAAGGGATGTTGGTGGGAAATGAATACTATAATTATTTCAACAACCGGCGGTACAATTACCAGCACCAGTATGTGCGTAATGTGCTTCAGTTAAATAGTGGCGCGACGCCGCAGGGACACCCTGTTTTTAATGACGTTGGTTTTATGGCTGGCATCTATCAAACCGACTGGAGCTGGGCGCCCCTTGTTGCAGATTTTGATAATGATGGTTTTCGCGACGTGGTTATCACCAATGGTTTACCCCGCGATGTTACCGATCTCGATTATATATCTTTTGATAACGGCCAGGGCGGAGGTAAAGTAAACACTTCTTTAAAAATGGTCGACGCACTTCCTGTTGTTAAAGTGCCCAACTATGCTTTTAAGAATACCGGTGGGTTTATGTTTGAAAACACTACAAAAGCATGGGGTTTAAACCAGCCGTCGTTTTCGAACGGCGGTGCTTACGCAGATCTTGACAATGATGGAGATCTTGACCTCGTTATTAATAATATTAATGAGTCGTCTTTCATTTACGAAAATACGTTGAGCAGCAAAGGTCAAATTGCGAAGCAACATTATCTTGCCTTAACGATTTCCGGCCCAGGCAAAAATCCAGGAGGAATAGGTGCGACCGTCGGTATTTATTTTGAAGGGAACAAACAGTTGTATTATGAGCACCAGCCATGCCGCGGATATCTCTCCACGGTAGACCCTAAGGCTCACTTTGGTATAGGGGCTGCAACCATAATTGACTCGATGAGAGTAAATTGGCCGGATGGCAAAAGCCAGTTAATTACGAATATCAAAGTCAACCAGGTAATTAAAATTTCTTACAAAGAGGCTAACGAGATCAATGAAGGCAGCCCTAAGCGTATGAACACTGCACTTTTTACAAATGCAGAAAACATTACTGGCATCAGGTTTAAGCACCAGGAAAGAGACGCAGTAGACTATAATATTCAGCCGACGCTTCCACATAAACTTAGTCAGTATGGTCCCGGTATAGCTGTAGGCGATATTGATAATAATGGTTTTGATGATTTTTATATTGCGGGCGCCGCAGGTAATAAAGGTGTATTTTTTCTGCAGGATGCCAATGCGCATTTTACGATTGATTCTACCCGTATCAACCGGGAAATAAATGTTCCAACAGAGGAAATGGGCGTGCTTCTTTTCGACGCCGATAACGATAAAGATCTTGACCTGTACGTGGTGTGTGGCAGCTACGAATTCTCGCCTAAACACATGGGTAACCAAGACAGGTTGTACTTCAACAATGGGAAAGGCCAATTTCAATGGATACCCGAAGCACTTCCAGTAGAGACTGCCAATGGTTCGTGTGTTCGTGCTGCAGACTTCGACCAGGACGGTGATCTCGATCTGTTTGTTGGTGGACGAAGCGTATCGGGCTCATATCCTATGGCGCCACGAAGCTTTCTTTTGAAAAATGAAGGGGGAAAGTTTACCGATGTTACCCAACAATACAGCCCTCAGCTTGCAAACCCTGGTATGATCACCGATGCTTTGTGGTCGGATTTTGACCAGGATGGAAAAACGGACCTGGTATTGACCGGAGAATGGATGTCGATAACGTTTTTCAAAAACATGAGCGGCAGTTTTACACAGGTAAATAAATCAACGGGGATCGACCAGCATGTTGGTTGGTGGAACAGCTTAACAGCCGGCGACTTTGATAATGATGGCGACATAGATTATGTAGCCGGTAACCTCGGCCTTAATTCCCATTTTACGGCCACTCCTGCCGAACCAATGCTCATTTATTCTAAAGACCTGGATGATAACGGCAAACTTGATCCTATGGTTTTTTGTTACATAAAGGCTGAGGATGGAACCAGGAAATCTTTCCCTATGCATACCCGTGACGACCTCGTTAGCCAGTTGGTCTCGATAAGGAAACGTTATCCTACGTACAAGGCTTTTGGCCGTGCTTCATTTAACGAGCTTTGGAGCCCAACAGATCGGGAAAACGCGATTACCATGAGGGCTACCAATATGAATACGAGCTATATCGAAAATAAAGGTAATGGTCAGTTTACCATAAAGCCCCTCCCCCTTGAAGCGCAGGCTGCCCCTGTTTACGCGATGGCAACGGAAGATGTGGACGATGATGGAAATCTTGATTTGCTGCTTGTGGGAAATGATTATGGAATGGAGCCAGGTGGCGGCAGGCACGATGCATTCACGGGCCTGTGTTTGAAAGGAAATGGAAACGGCAATTTTATTAGTTTGCCTTTAGCAAAGAGTGGCTTTTTTGTGAATGGAGACGCCAAAGGACTGGCCACAGTTCATACAGCTAAAGGAGAAGATGTGGTGGTTGCAACTCAAAACCAGGATAGCCTAAAAGTCTTTTCCGGCAAAGTAAAGCGCACTGGTAGTACGTCTAGCTGGATTACTTTAAATCCCGATGATTTTTGTGCCGACCTTATACTCGCCAACAATAAAAAGAGACGGATGGAATTTTATTATGGTTCTACTTTTCTATCGCAGTCATCAAGAAAAATCGCGCTGCCGGCGGATGTTGTGAAAGTGGTTATTACAGACTTTAAAGGCAACAAAAGAGAAGTCGTAATCGATAAACTCTAATTGATTGGTATATTCCAGTTGGTGCTTTTCCCGAGAATTTGGAGAAGGTTTTGAGACAAGCTGCAGTTTTTTATTCAGCTTTCGTTGTGTCACTCACTTGTACCTGTAGATTCTTTATTCGGCTGGCTTGTAATATTGACTTGTGTTCTTTGTGTAAATCTTTGTGTTCTTTGTGCTCCAAAAAAGGGTCGCGAAGAACACGAAGAATCACTGCAGGTAAACTTTACCCTAAAAAGGCAACGAATATGCTGCACAAAGGTTTACCGACGAAGTGATTGCGACGCAACGATGATGCTATGGAATACTGGAGCTGGTATTAAAAAAAGAGTTGTATAGATCTAACCGTCTATACAACTCAAAAAAAATCTACTATTTAAAACCCAGCTTGTCAGAGCAGGAATTACATTTTTATTCTCACTACATTAAAAGAATAGGGAGCTAACGAAAGGTTTAATTTTTTCCCTTTAACTGCAACCTGTGAGTCTTTAGGGCTGATGGCCATTGGCTCATCTAAAGAGTTTACTTTATTAAGGTCGTTGCTTTGTAAAACGGTCATTTTACCAACAGCATCTAATCGTTTAACGCCATCAACAACTACACTCTTCGACTGACTTTTACCCGATGTATTTACCAGCTTCAGTATTAGTTCATTGGTAGTTTTGTCGATGCAGGCCGATGCATACAAGCTATCGGTTCCGGCCATTACTTCTTTATTCATCGTAATCGGCACTACAGATGTTCCTTTATTGGTACCGTACATTTTTTGTACGTAATAGTTAGGTGTGCCATACGAACGCAGGTTATCGAACCAGATAAGGTCCGGAGTCCATTGCCAGCCTTCAACATGGGCAAACAAAGGCGCATAAGACGCAAGGTGTACGACGTCGGCATTCCGCTCCAAACCGGTCATAAATGCAGCTTCTGCTAAAGCACAGCGCCAGTTATTTTGGTTATCAGGACTTGCAATTGCAACGCTTTGAGCAGCATATTCGCCGGCAAAAACCTTGGGACCTTTCCGGTCGTAATTGTCATAACGTTTTGCATTTTTTAAGAACCAGGCCGGGTTTGCATAATAATGTTCGTCGATGATCTCTGCGTTTAATGCTTTCAATTCTTTCCAGGCATAATTAAAAGCCGCTCCATCCGGGAAAGGTCCTGCAGCCGACACGAGCTTAATTTCAGGGTATTTAGCTTTTAAGACTTTTACAAACTCTTTATACCGCTCAATGTATTGCTCATCCCATTGTTCGTTTCCGATACCTAGAATCTTAAGGTTAAAAGGCGCGGGATGTCCCATCTCTGCCCTAACTTTCCCCCATGCGCTGTCTACCGGTCCGTTTGCAAACTCAATAAGATCAACTGCATCTTTAATATAAGCATCTAACTGGTCAAGCGGCGCAACTTCTCCGGAATTGAACTGGCAAGCCATACCGCAGTTAAGAATAGGTAAAGGCTCGGCACCGATGTCCTCTGCTAACTGGAAGTATTCGAAAAAGCCCAGTCCGAAGGTTTGAAAATAATCTGTTGTAAGACGATGCTTAAATTCTGTGTTCCAACGATTAACCACAGGAGTTCGATTTTCAACTGGTCCTACTGTTTTCTTCCACTGGAATCTTGTTTCAAGTTCGCGGCCTTCTACAATACATCCTCCGGGAAAGCGAAGAAATCCCGGCTTCATGTCAGCCAGTTTTTGTACGAGGTCTGATCTTAACCCGTTTTGGCGGTTCTTCCACGTATCCTGAGGAAATAAAGAAATCATGTCCACATCCACCTTACCTTTTCCCTTGAACATGACATTTAGCTGAGCCCTTTCGTCGGTAGCAGACGAGGTAAAGGAAACACTGTGTTTTTCCCACTTATCTGTAAATCCACCGAGGGTAGCCGTACCAATTGTCGCTCCTTTGGCACTTACCAACTCGATCTGTAAAGAAACGTTCCCTTCACCTCCGTTTCTTGCAAAAACAGAAAAGTTGTACTGTACATCTTTCTTAACACCCATGCCACGGTAACCTTCATTAGATAAACCGACTAATTTCCTTGCAGGATTATCGTCGACAGTTACATGAGCATAACGGGTATTATAAGGGCTCTTGCTTCCAACATTTACAAAAATAATTTTCGCACTATCCCTTTGCCTGTTCAAAACTTTCCAACCCATTAGAGGGGTAAAAAATTCGAAAGAACGGTTTTTTACCAGTTCGCTGTATAAACCGCCATCCGCTCCAAAATTGATGTCTTCAAAAAATATCCCCCACATCGTTGGTTGAATCTCTGCCTTTATCTCATTTGCTTTTACCGTAATAACATTCGATGACTGTGCTATACTCTTGTAACTAGTAGCAAAAAAAGACGTCGCGGCTAGTATAAGTAAAAGGGGTTTCCTTATTCTGGTGATCATAATTTATACTCGTTTATATTTTGCAGTTTTACTATTTAAGTTCCAAAACTACTACTGAAAACGGAGGCATTTTTACAGTTAGCGTATTTCCTTTCAAACTTGCTCCGTTATATATTGCGGGCCTGATTTTATCAGGGTTCTCAAAACTGTTTATATCCTGTAATTTTTGCGACGATAAAATTCTTCCTGAAACAGTTTTTAAGTTGAGGCCCGACGTATTGATGCTAACTTGTTGTTCCTTGCGGGCATCGATATTCGCAAGCGAAATATGGGTGATGCCTAAAGAATCTTTTGAAGCAGAGGCAGATACTGCAGGTAATTTTTTATTGCCTACAACATAATCACTGGTATTGATGGTTAATGGAATTAATGTGGCATCCTGGTGAACATTATACATTTCCATGACGTGGAAAGTAGGTGTAAGGATCATTTTTTCCTTGTCGGTAAGAATAACAGCCTGTAATACATTAATAGCCTGCGCAAGGTTAGCAATCTTAACGCGGTCAGAATGGTTATTGAAAATGTTTAGGGTTGCTCCTGCAATCATCGCATCTCTCATTGAATTTTGCTGGTAGAGGAAACCGGGATTGGTTCCTTTTTGAACCTCGTACCAACCACCCCACTCGTCCACCACCAGCGCTACCCGTTTGCGGGGATCATACTTGTCCATAATAGCGACATGCTTTATTATTAAGCTATCCATGAATAACGCAGATTGCATTGTGGTAAAATACTGGTCCTCGGTGAAATCTACGTCAGGACCTTTTTGCGCCCAATTGATAACTGAATAGTGGTGTAAAGCAATTCCGCCTAACATGTTGGTCGGAATGTTTTTCATTAAGGTTTCTGTCCAGTTGTAGTCCGCAGAGTTAGCTCCTGAAGCAATCCTGAAGAGTCCGCCACCGTTCGTCCAGTCGGTCATAAAGGTGGCATACTTACGATAAGTATCAGCATAATAGGCCGGTTGCATATTACCCCCACAACCCCACGCTTCATTACCTACACCCCATAATTTTACTTTCCAGGGTTTATCACGTCCATTTTCACGGCGAAGTTTTGACATCGGGCTTTCTCCCTCAAAGTTTACATACTGCACCCAATCTGCCAGTTCCTGTACCGTTCCACTTCCAACATTTCCTGCCAGGTAAGGCTCCGTACCTAACAGTTCACACATATTTAAAAAATCATGAGTTCCAAAAGAATTATTTTCAGTTACACCACCCCACCAGGTATTTACAATAGAAGGACGTTTTTCTCTTGGTCCGATCCCATCTTTCCAGTGATAGGTATCAGCAAAGCAACCGCCCGGCCAACGGAGATTGGGGATTTTTAATTTTTTCAAAGCGGCTACAACGTCGTTGCGAACGCCGGCGGTATTAGGTATTTTAGAAGTATCGCCAACATAAAAACCACCGTAAATACAGCGTCCCAAATGTTCAGCAAAATGACCATAAATATGGCGGCTAATTTTCGTTTTGCCGGCAGTAGAACTTAAAGTTATGGAGGCTTGTGAAAAAACGCCTGTTTTAACCAGGAGAATGGTAATAACCAGAAAGAATCGTTTCATAAAGAATAGAATTACTTGTCGAATTAAATGCGTTATTTATTCTGCTTGCTTTCAAAAAAAAGTGATAGTATAGCCTGATTTAAAGTGGTGAATAGGACCGGCAGGTTTACAAATTGAATTCAATCTTTACTCGGTTAGCGGGAACTTGATTGAGTTTAAGACAATGTAACTGCTCTCAATAGCTGTCATATTTAAGTAAGCTAAAATAATTGAGAGGCCGCGCTGAATAATACAAAGAGTTACACCACTTAAACATGATGTAACTCTTTGACATTATTTCATAATAAAGGAATTGGTAAGAAACCTTAAGTGCTAATTGTAATATTAGGTTATTGATAAATGCAACTACACCTAACCCCTCTATACTTAAACTATTTGAACGTTTTAATAATCGTTTGCACTCTCGTTACAACTGTATTTTTTGAACCGGCCCGTACACCATTTCCGGAACACCAACAATTGCTACACCTACTCTACCAAATACATACCCTTTTGCCGCCACGGTTGCAGCGGGGGTAATACTCAAAGTTATATTCTGGCTCAGATCGGCTACTGCGGTCCCTGATTTATCATCAAAACCCTCTTTAATGTTTGCATCTACAAACTGGTTAGTTCCTATGTAAAAGGAGACCCTTTGGATGGCAGCAGTGGGAACAATCTTATCAATCTTAACGGAAGCGGTAACGGCAGATCCGCTCTTCGTAAGCGTTTGAGATTTAATAACGAAATAAGGCTGAACCGGAACATCTACTGTTGTAGCGCCTCTCACCTGTACATTGATGGTATCGGTGTTATCGACCCAGGGACCGTTCCCTTTTAACCTGGTTAACTTGTAATCCCCATCAAAAAGTGCTGCCGAGAATTTACCATCCTGGTTAATATAAACAGGTATTTTACTGAACAACTGGTACCCGCTCTGCCATATTTCCAGTTGGACCGCGCCCGAACGAACCCCTATCGGTTGTCCCTGGAAAGAGACCTGGCCGCTTAACGTAGAGGCGGGGGGTTCAAAATTGTCTTTTTCACAACCGGGAAGAACTGTAACAAGCCCTAGGGCTATGCCAAATAAAAACTTAATTTTCATAATTGTAAATTATTGAAATGGATTGCGAATAATTTTAGGATTTGCGTCTATTACATTTTGAGGAACAGCAGAGTAGTAGTTCTGAACCTGGAACAAACGCGGTGTTAGGAACCGTGGAGCAACCAACTCAACATATACATATTTGTCGTGGCGTGCCGCATCACCAGGCCGAACAACCCTGTAACCATATAAAGCACGTTGCATCGCCTGGGGATTACTAGCCTGGCCATTCCAAACAGCTGTCGCTCTTCTTGTGCGGATCAAATCCCATAAACGGTGATCCTCGAACGCAAGCTCTGCACGACGCTCATTAAGGAGTTTTTCAATAGTTAATGAAGTAAGACTATTTGCCGGGAAACCCGCCCTTTCTCTTAAGGTATTAATGTATCCTAACGCCACGCCAGTTTGCCCCAATTCAAATGCTGCTTCAGCTGCATTCAGGTAAACTTCGCCAAGACGGAATCTAACCCACCATACATCACTTTGCCTTCCCCTGTTGCTTGAACCTGGAGCAGGATCGATGTATTTCCTTAAATTAAACCCTGTATTAGAGACATCCTGGGTAGCTCGTTGCGGACCGGATATTCCAGTTAACGTTTTACCGTCGGTAAATAAAGAACCTAAATTTCCTTCCCTAACAGTATAACTGTTTGTAGTAGCGTTCCACTCCATCACGCCTGCCTGTAGACCTACCTGAAGTCCTTTAAAAGAAGTACCGGGATATATCACAGTACCGTACAACCGGCCATCTTTATTAGCAAAAATATCCTCGGGTTTATTATAATAAATAAAATCGGTGTTGGTTGCGTTACGTGTTTTGAGGGTACCAACTGATCCGTCAAGATAATCATAACTTTCTACCAGGTTAAGAGATGGGGCAATGGCAGATGAACCAAGGTTATCTTCACGGATACCACGTGCGATATTATCGTAGCTGAACCCATGATTTCTACCCTTACTTTGTAAGAAGTCCTGGGCAAGTATAACCTCCGTATTTCCTTGCTTTTTTACAAATACTTCAGAAAAGTTTTCTCCCGGGCTCGGATTTCCTTTGTATAAAGCATAAGGACCTGCAATTATTTCTTTTGCTGCATCCAGTGCCTTTTGATAATACTCATTTGCCCTGGCTGCCGGAATACCAACTTCACCACCTGGCAAGGTGATATTTGGAGTAAGCTGGCTATTATATTTAGCAACAGAAGCAGCAAACAACATTGCCCTGGATTTTAGAGCAAGTACCGCATACTTATTAGCCCTTGTAGAGCTGCCACCGTTACCTATAGCATCCTTAATAGCATCACATTCACTCGCAATAAAATCATATACTTCAGCTTCTTTATTTCGAGGTCTTTGCAGAGCGGCTACATCGCCTTTCTCATCTACCAAAAGCTGCGTTGTTATAATAGGAACTCCACCCATTCTCTTCACCATTTCGAAATAATCGAAGGCCCGGAGGAACCTGAACTCAGCGTTGAATTGCTTTTTTTGGTCTACAGTCAGGCTCGTTCCAACAGTTTCCATATTTTCCATAGCAAGGTTTACATCCCTTACAAATCCGTAATCCCATAAAGTCCACCTGTTTGTAGCATAAGCAGGAATACTATTTCTTTCAATATCGCCCGCATTACCACCTCCTGACCAAACCGCGTCATCGTACGCAGTATGTTGCTGCCATCTGCCTGTTAAAGAAGCATCAGTGGGTATTCGGTCATAAAAGTTGGCTAGTAAGCCAACGATTAATTTTGGATCGTTCATCACCTGATCGTTACCCAAAATCGTTTGCGATTGCCTGTCGAGCCAATCTTTTTTGCATGATACCGCAGAAAGGATAGCTATGCAACAAATTGAATATTTTATTAAATTTCTCATTGAATTGTCAATTAAAGATTTACGTTAAAACCGAAAGTGTAGATACGTTGCTGCGGATACACTATACCGTTATTTGCATTAATTTCAGGATCAAACCCGAACTCTTTCATATTATCTATCGAGAAAAGGTTAGTTCCATGAACATAAACTCTTAAGTTACTCACGCCGAACCGTTGAATAAGTGATTTTGGAAGGCTATATCCCAATTCAAGGTTCCTTAAGCGTACATAAGAAATGTTTGTCATCCAAAAGTCGCTTCTGCGTGATAAACTAATATGATTAACATCTTTTCTTACTGCCGGGTATTTTCCAGGTATCCATGGACTATTACCGTTGAACGCATCAGATCTACGCCATGCGTCGTTAATTAAATAGTCGATACCGGCTCCGTTATTTTGAAATGGCACCTGCGCTTCAAAACGACGCTCATAGGTTTGCATGCTGGCACCTGAAAAATCAACCTGCAGAGAAAACCCTTTGAATTGGAAATTATTATTGAAACCGAAACTTAACAACGGCTGAACTACGTTGGCTCCATCAGTTGAATAACCATAGCCGATCACCCTTTCATCAAGTCCATTGATGATACCATCACCATTCACATCTTCGAATTTAAGGTCACCGGGAAGATGAGTCCGGTTATTTTGCCCGTCATTGTTAATTGGATAATTGTCTATCTCTTCCTGTGACTGGAACTGTCCGATTGTACGGTAGCCAAAAGTTGGGTTTGCCCACCTGTCTTCAGCAGAAAAGCGCCATTCATCATAGGAATTACCAAATCTTGGTTTATACCTCGACACTGATCTTAATCTTGCTATAGTACCGTTAATACTTGTACTGTATAAAAGACCGCCTTTCGTACTATTACTCCATGTTAATATACCTTCAACCCCACGGATAGCGTCGGATTCGAGGTTTTGATTTGGGAAACCGTAACCTGCTTCCGCTGGTAGTAACACGTCATATTGCGGTGCCGGTAAACCATTGCGTCTTCTTTCAAACACGTCAAATGTTCCTGACAACTTATTATTAAACAACGCAAAGTCTATACCTATATTTTTAGAAATATTTGTAACCCAGGTTAAGGTTGTTGTTGGAAGACCTCTTGGTCTAACCCCAGTTACCAGGCTACCATTAAACACCGATGTCCCTTGCGCATAATCGTATCCAGGTCTAAAGGCAAATGGTGCCGCTCCAAGTTCACTACCTGTTTGTCCATAAGATGCCCTTATTTTCAGGTCACTGAATTTCGAGCCAAAACCTGTTTTCATAAAGTTTTCTTCCAATGGTCTCCATCCAATTGAAACGCCTGGGAAGAAACCATACCTGCTTCCTGGTCTGTATAAATAGGAGCCATCATATCTTCCCAGCCCTTCAAGCAAGTACTTATTTTTATAGGTATAGTTTACTCTACCAATATAACCTGCCCTTGCTTCTTCGTAAAACCGGGTATCCAACCTGTTCTGATCAGTAAAATAAACAATAGCAACTGTATTATTTTGTGGTAAAGAGCCTGTTTCAAACCAATCTCCTTTTAATTCTTGTCGTTCGGCGGCGGCGATGGCAGAAATTGTATGGTCACCGATCTTTTTATTATAGTTCAACTGGAACTGCATGAATTGCTCCGAAATATTCTGATCTCTTTTACGCCTCCATGGATTTTGATTTCCTGGCACAGCTACATACTTCTCGGGCGTGGTTCCTGTAGCGGGAACATAGTCATAAACATCATAAGTATACTCAAACTCTTCCAATCGCTGGGTAGTATAAGTATAAGAATAGGTCGCTTTTGCGGTTAAACCAAAAGGAAGATCATACTGAATTCCAAAAATTGGTTTAATTGATCTCCACTCGTCCTGCGAGTACCCGGTAAATTTCTCTTCGTAGGTAGCAGGATTAACGTTGATATTGTGAGTGCGGTTTACATAGTTAGGATTATCATTCGCATAAGGCCTTTCTGTTGGCCACATGCTATAGATACTAAGCAAAGGGTTAAAGTAGTCATCAAGGCCGGGTACACCAGTTTGATGGCGCCTTTCTATACGGCCGCTGATTTGTGTGCTTAATTTCAATCCTTTTGCAAGACCTGATTCCAAATTCGCCTGGAAGTTGTCGCGTTTAAAATAAAAATCTTTAATCAGTGCATCCTGGTCGGTATGGCTGTATGAGAAGTAATAACGGCTGCTGGGGCCGCCACCTGATGCACTTGCGTTTATGTAAGACTGCGGAACATTTGGCTTTAGTATTTCCCTATGGTAATCGTAGCTCTGGAAGCCAGGCTCACCCCTTTCCCATTTAGCAATTGTTTCAGGAGTTAAGTCTGTTGGATTTGGCAGACCTCTATTCTGGTTTGACCATGCAAGACCGCGAAGATAAGTAGCCGCATCAGGAGGATGGGGTAGCCTTGTAAGATTTTGGTAGCCCGTGTAACCCGAAATATTGATGTCAGCTTTAGCTCCTGTTCTTCCCTTTTTTGTAGTTACTAATATTACGCCGTTAGCCGCACGTAAGCCATAAATGGCAGCCGAGGCATCTTTAAGTATTGATATATTATCTACGTCAGCAACACCAAGCTGGTTGAACTGACCGGCATCGGCAGGAACACCATCAATAACATAAAGCGGGTTACCCATGTTACGTACCTGGATGTTTGTTTGTGCACCTGGTCGTGCATCCGGTTGCCGTGTAGTGATACCTTGTATTTTACCAACTAAAGCTCCTGAAGTAGTCGTTGAAGGAGTTTTCAACAACTCGTCAGACTTTATGGTACTTACAGAGCCGGTAACAGTGGCCCTTCTTTGCGTACCGTAGCCAACCACAACTACATCATTCAATTGCTGGCCGGCTGCGGCCTGCATAGTAAGGTCAACGGTGGTACGATTATTAATTCCTACCTCGCGGGCCGTAAAACCTATAGACGTAAAAACAAGCGTACCGTTCGATGGTGCACTGATTGAAAACCGCCCATTGTCGTCGGTTTGTGTAGAAGTAGTTGTTCCCTTTACCTGCACTGTTACACCAGCCAGCGCGGTATCGCCTGATGTTACCCTGCCTCTCACTGTCGACTGTGCAAACAGTACCGTAGACAGGAATGTCGCTAAAAATAATAGAAAACAGAACTTCCAGGGTTTTGCCCTGCTTTCTTTTGCGGAAGGAACTATCTTCCAATTGAGTAAGCGTTTTTTCATGACCGTTGTTGATTTATTAAAAGTTATTATCACACACAAATTTTAAACTGTACGACAAGCTACCGAAAGCAGCGAAATTTTAGAGTGCTGCTTTTAAGCATAAAATTGATGATTACCGAAAACCCGTATTAAGATTCAAAGGAGTCTTAAGTACAAAGCTGCCCTGAAACAATTATTGAATAATCATTAATTACTCTACTGCAGGCAAAATTCAGTACTTGGTGGGAAGAGGAAAATATCCCCATGGTGAAGGTGTATAAGCTTCTGATTAGAAGCTCCAGGCTTAGCAATCGCATAAAATCGTTTTAAGTTAACAAAAACCTAATGAAATGTGAAGTTGACACTAATCTTTTAAAATTCCTAATGAAATTTTATTCTAATAACATTTTTTTGTAAAAAATTTTCAGCAAAATAAAATAGTATTATTTTACTCAAAAATACAAATCAGCATCTACTACTTCAATGAGTTCCTCTAAAGTAAAGATGCTGCATGAGGTGTCAAAAAAAAATCTTACCCAATTGCAATGCGGTCGTAAAAATTCTTTTCGCATCTATAAAACGAAAAACATTCCCGGAAAAGCTGGTTAAAGCAAAAAATAAGCGTCAAAACAAATCAAACATTTCCCTGGAAGAATCGTATGGAACCGGCCAATAATCGTTTTCGACATGTTTGTCCGAAAGGATCCCTTCGGTGATGTCCGCCCTTGTACTTTTTGTTCTTTATTGAGCTATTCCCGTTACTAATCACTGTTTGTTAAATGGAAATTTTCCCCCTTATCGCCGGCTATTACACAAGTTGGCCGGTCAGGACCCTGACAGGTACCTGATTTAACGCGTAGTTTCTACGCAACTCTTATTTTTAATTGATCAGCCCTGGAGAGTTTGTTATGATGGAGTTGTATTTCCATCGGCGGTTACCATTTTTCAGTATTTAGTGCCAATGCTACAGTTGGCTTAGAGGACAAATCGTATACGAGTGCGACGCAACGATGCAACATTAATATTCCCTCGCCTGGCCCAAAAAACCAACACTCTATATAAATAAAGCGATATTTCTAGTTCTGCTGCGCTAACTCACTTCTGTCGTGAATATAATTGAAGAAAACATCCAGCTTCGCGTTGTATTTTCGCTTATCCAGCTTGTACAGATAAGCACCTTTTCTTGAACCCGATTTATCTTTCACTTCCAGCTTAATTAATAATCCTGTAGACATTAATTTTCTTATAAAGTTCCTTTTGTCGAAGGTTGTTTTGTACACACCTTCATATAAGTTTTGCAGCTGCGAAATAGTGAAATTTTCAGGTAAAAGTTCGAAAAGTATGGGTTGAATAGCTGCCTTAAATTGTAATTGCTTCCTGGCAAGTTCAACCATCTCATCATGATCGAAAATCAGATCGGGCTTTTCGTTTATTAAAAACCATTCAGCGTGGTAGTCATAACTGATCTGCTTTTCATACCGGGCAATATCAATAAGGGCAAAATAAGACACTGAGACTGCCCTTTCAGCTACATCACGATCAACCTTGCTAAAAGCATGTATCTGTTCCATGTATATATCTTCCAAACCCGTCAGTTGTTTTAATATCCGGTTTGCAGCTTCATCAAGGTTTTCATTTGCTTCTAAAAAACCTCCCATCAAGCTCCATTTATTTTTTTCAGGTTCAAAGCCACGCTGAATAAGTAACACTTTCAAATCTTTACCATCAAAACCAAAAATAATACAGTCTACTGCTACCAAGATTCGAAGTTGTCCTTTATATCTATTCATATGCGTTTATTCCTTTTATTTCCGTTGAGCTGTTTCTTATTTTTATTGACTATAACGAGGTAAGTATAAATATTATTTTCTCACGATCGCCACAAGGTGTTTGCGCTAAAAGGGAGACAGATTTATAACAACACTGTTTCGTGCATCACTTCTCAGGTAGAGACATCTCTGCATGTAATCTCATTGTCAATGTAACCCGGGGCTACTTTTGCCGGCCCGCCGCCAGGCATCATACCTCTAAGCTTCCACAAAAATAATATAATGACATACAAAAAGAAAAATAAGGCTAAACTAAACGCGTGCAACCGGTTTTAAGATTTACGGGCTATTCATCTTTAATTTTCTCTTTCAGGTTTTATTGATGCTTAAAAACCAGACGGAAAGGTTTCCGGAATTGAAACTTCATTTGGATGTAAATGTAAAGGATGAAGTGCATGTGTTTTATCGATATAAATAAAGGCATCGTACCTGGAAGCGGCAATAGTTGGAACATAATTACCATAACGCTCGTATTCGGGCTTGTAAACTACACCTATAGCCCTGTGATCAATCCATTTTTCATTAAACAGCGTTTGCTTGAAATCGTCCATCAACAATAGCTTGTTTTCATTTCCAGCTTTATGTAATAAGTATTCAAGACTTCCCTGTCGGGCATCGGGCACCAGCATGTTTTGCATTTCGGCACCCCAGCCATTACCTGCTATTACATTACCGGTATAAGAGCCAAATCCGACCAGGAATGTTTGACCTGGGAATTTTTGCCGTGCCAGTTCTCCAATATTATACATGCCTTCATCGGCCATATCGGTTGCCCTTGCATCTCCAATATGTGTGTTGTGTGCCCACACTACAGCTTTTGAATTCGGTCCATGGAAATCGAGTAACCGTTCAAGCGTCTCCATCATGTGGCTGTCCCTGATATTCCAGGATTCTGTGTTACTCCTGATCATTGCCCTGTAATACTTTTCGGCATTAACTGCTATTAATGCATTTTGTTCTGCGCCGAAGACACTTTCCTGCGGCAGTTTATTTTCCGGAATTCTTTTTTGAATTTCCTCCAGCAAAGCAATTACTTCATTTTCACAAAGTTCAGGAACAAGCCTGCTGGCATAGGCATAAGAAGTTCCATCCTCCTTGTAGGGTTCAAAACAACGATAAGTTTCAGTAGCTTTTTTGAAGGCCTCAGGGTCGTTTTTTTCAAGATAGTTACGAACAGCTTCCAGGGATTCCCATAGGCTGTAAACGTCTAAACCGTAAAACCCCGCTTTGTTACTTTTCTCTATGTTGTAATTGTACAGCCATTTGCAAAAGCCCGCAATTTCCCAGTTCGCCCACATCCAAGTGGGCCACCTGTCAAACTTTTTTAAAACATTTAGTATGCTGTTGGCAGAATTGCTATTGTCCTTTATTGAGCAGTTTATATTGTAACAGTCGGGCCAGTCGCCTTCAACAGCAATAAAATTAAATTTTTTTTCGCTCACCAGTTTCCTGGTTATATAACTGCGCCACGTATAATATTCGTGAGTACCATGTGATGCTTCTCCTAACATGACTATCCTCGCATCTCCTATTTTGTCAAATAATACCTCCAGGTCTTTAAAATCATGTAATTGTATCGCCTTTGCTTTTACAAGTTCTGCTGCCTCTTTTTGATTATAAGAAACACCGGTATTAAATATTCCCATATTTTGACAGGATTTTTTCAAAAATTGTAATACACAAACTATGCTAACGTTATTAATGTGTTCCGCAACGCTTTTCAATTTTTGTTTAAGCAGGTAAATAGCTGAATACTAAGGATAATAAACAAAATAGAACCTTTTAAATATTTTGTTTATTATTAATAACTACTCAATAATGTCTACCTGCCCATTTTTTTTTTGGAAAAGATGAAAAAAGTTTCATTATTTCGGCCAAAAAACCGGGAAGCACACGCGGTATTTTTTCTGTACACCTATATTAATATTAATGAAACACTTTCCACTTTCTCTCTTATTCCTGGCTTCAGTTATAACCTTTAGCTGTAAAAATCCGGTTAACAGTAATACTGTCAATACCGGCAAAGATTCTTCTTCAGTTGCAACAGGCTTTGAAGTAAAGGATACTACAAATTATGCTGGAAAAACCGTTGCTGACGCGGCAACAATACTGGCAAAAAAAGAAGTTCCTGTTTTATGTTATCACCAGATTCGTGATTGGTCGGCCAGCGATTCAAAAAGCTCCAGAGATTATATTATCCCGGTAGATGCTTTCAAATCACATTTAAAGATCCTTGCAGACAGCGGTTACCATACTATTCTGCCCGACCAACTATATAATTACCTCGCGTATGGTGCGCCTTTACCTGAAAAACCTGTCATGCTAACTTTTGACGATACTGATGACGACCAGTTTACAATTGGCGCTTCCGAGATGAAAAAGTACGGTTTTAAAGGTGTATTTTTTATCATGACGGTGTCGATTAACCGCCCTAAATACATGACGACGGAGCAAATAAAGCAATTGGCAAATGAAGGTCATGTAATCGAATCTCATACCTGGGATCATCATAACGTAAAGCAGTATAAAACAGAACAGGATTGGGTTACACAAATTGAAAAGCCTAAAAAGAAAATTGAAGAGCTTGTTGGCAAAACCTCTGAATATTTTGCCTATCCTTTCGGGCTATGGAACAGGGAAGCAATCCCGGAATTAAAGAAACGTGGTGTAAAATCTGCGTATATCTTAAGTACAAAACGCGATCCTGATGATCCTTTATATACTATCAGGAGAATTATAGCCAGTGGCTTTTGGAGTGGAACAACTATGTATAAAAGCATGTTGCAGTCGTTCCACTAACCGACCACAGCCGTCGATTATGCCCGTGTAGAAACGTACAATTAATGAAATCTTTTATACTTCACCTTGTTATAATAATAACGCTTACATTAGTCAGTTGCCACGATTCTGGTACAGTTCCTGGAAAAGTTACAGACTCAACAAAGCACAAGACAATACAAAATAATGGGCCGAAAACGGTTGCGGATGCGGCAACCATATTGGCGCGTAAAGAAGTTCCTGTTTTGTGTTACCACCAGATAAGAGATTGGAATGGTGGCGACTCCAAAAGTGCAAGGGATATTGTTGTGCCCGTTAACAGGTTTAAAGCACATTTGAAAATTCTTGCCGACAGCGGCTACCATACTGTCTTACCTGATCAATTATATGAATACCTGGCATATGGCACGCCCCTGCCCGAAAAGCCGTTCATGATAACCTACGATGATACCGACGACGACCAGTTTAATATTGCATGGCCGGAAATGAAAAAATACGGGTTCAAAGGTGTATATTTTATTATGACCGTCTCGTTGAATCGGCCGAAGTACATGACCCGTGAACAGGTAAAACAATTAAGCGACGAAGGAAATGTAATTGCTTCGCATACCTGGGACCACCATATGGTTCCAGAGTATACAACCGAAGTAGACTGGCAAACACAGGTTGAAAAACCTAAAAAGCAAATAGAGGAAATTACCGGTAAACCTGCTCAATATTTTGCTTATCCGTATGGCTTATGGAAAAAAGAAGCGATCGCCGACCTTAAAAAAAGAGGTATAAAAGCTGCATTCATCCTAAGTACGCATCGTGATCCTGGTGAACCTTTATATACGATAAGAAGAATGATTGGCAGTGGCTACTGGAGTGCCCCGGGTTTATATAAAAGCATGATCAAAACATTTAATAACAAAAGATAGCGGAATAGGCCAGTTTGTAATAACAGGGATTTTAAAACAGTACCGGTTCTGCAGACAATTTTTGGCAACCAACTAGGGCTCTGGTATTTCTTCAACAATCACTAATTCGGTAAGTTATTTAAGTAGTTTCCTTATTGATACATTATCAACCCTTGTATATCTATTCTTACTCCTGCTTTTTCGAACCTATCTTAAAAATTTTATATTAAAAATTGTTCCTGCCATCCGAACATGCAACAGCTGAGAAAATCATGGTAGACTCTGGCAAAAGAGCAAAGAAATATATAACCGGACTTGCTATGATGATTTGTATGTTGTGGTAATATGTAACAAGTAACTTAGGGACACCAATTGGGTCGAAGAATAATGAAGATGACACAGCACCGTTACCACTCAGCCCGTGCAGTAGGGCCTATGGTCATATCAGCAAAATCATTTTGCAGGTATTTGTAATAAGCAGTGATCGCTATCATTCCTGCATTGTCGGTACAATACTCGAACTTAGGGATAAATGTTTTCCATCCCATCCTTGTTCCCAATTCGGTTAAGCCGTTTCTTAAACCGCTGTTTGCACTAACGCCGCCGGCGATACAAATATCTTTAATACCTGTTTCCTTAGCTGCATTTTGCAATTTCTTCAGTAAAATAGAAACGATTCTCGCCTGTATGGAAGCACAGATGTCAAGTAAATTCTCTTCTATAAAATCTGGATTCTTCTTCTTTTCGCCCTGCAGAAAATATAGGATTGAGGTCTTTAACCCGCTAAAACTAAAATTCAATCCCGGAATATTTGGCTCCGGGAAAGTAAATCTTTGCGGATTACCTTCTTTGGCATATTTATCTATCAAAGGACCGCCCGGGTAAGGTAAGCCTAACAATTTAGCACTTTTATCAAAAGCTTCACCCGCCGCATCATCAATAGTTTCACCTATAACCTTCATTTTATACGGACTTTCACACAAAACAATTTGCGTGTGTCCGCCACTTACGGTCAAACACAAAAACGGGAAAGATGGCCGGTGTTCATCAATCAAGTTTGCCAATACATGCGCCTGCATATGATGAACACTGATCAACGGTTTCCCAGTCGACATTGCCAATGACTTGGCAAATTGTGCCCCAACAAGTAAACTGCCGATCAGGCCGGGAGCCTGGGTAAATGCGATGGCATCAATTTCGCCCAGTTGCACGTTTGCCTTTTTCAAAGCTACATCCACAACCGGAACAATATTTTGCATATGCGCCCTGCTGGCAAGTTCGGGCACAACACCTCCGTATAACTCGTGAATTTTTTGAGAAGCTACGAGGTTACTTAATATCTCTCCATCCCGGCAAACAGCAGCACTGGTATCATCACACGAAGATTCTATAGCTAAGATGGTAGTCATGAATTCAAAAGTAGATTAGCGAATTAATAACAGGTAATTAGTAAATTGTAATTAAGGTGCGTAGTTACCTCAAACCTGTATTCTCTGGTATTTGTTGGGGCAAAACTATAGAACAATTGTTAATCAAAACAATTCTAAAATGTCTTTAAATGAAAGCTGAATCGAGATTTGCAGTAAAATGATGTGATATCACCTTCAAAGGAGTCATGAGACAAAGGAATCCGTTCCTACACGATGTACATTAATATTCCTATGCCTATGCCTGTACCCTAAAAATGTTCTGCTATAATAGCGGCAATGAAAATAAATAATTTATATCAAGCTTGCCCATTCACCATTGCCTATTCACTTAATGACTCTCTGCCGCAATCACTATTTGGTTCTTATCGCAACAACCGGGTTCATTTTAGCCGCAATCGATGCCGGAATGATACCAGCCAGAACGCCTACAATCAGGCAGATTGAAATAGCAAGGGTTAAGGTATTAGCAGAAATATGTATAGGAAAAGGCATAACGGCACTTAATGCTTTCGTAAGTATAAAAACCAGTACCAGTCCAATAAACCCACCCAGTAGGCAGAGGAATGCGCTTTCGAGCAAAAACTCGGTGAGTATCGTCGAACTTTTTGCACCGATTGCTTTCTTTAAACCAATCTGGCTCGTTCTTTCCCGTACTGTAACGAACATAATATTGGCAACACCAAATGCGCCTACAAGAAGCGATAAACCTGCAATGGCCCAGCCTCCAAGGTTAACAGAACCAAACATTTTATTCATTTGTTCACTAAGCATATTTATGTCGTTCAATGCAAAATCATCTTCTTCTCTCGGGCTAAGTGTGTGAATAGAACGCATGATGCCTCTTAACTCATCGACCAATGCAACAGAAGCAACACTTTCTTTTCCCTTTACCATTAGTACAGGCGAACTTTCTTCTACATTAAACATCGATGCCACAAATTTATACGGAGATATGATTGATTCATCAAACTGCCATCCACCAACAAAGCTCTGCCCCTGTTTTTTAATAATCCCTACTACCTTTAATGTTTTACCCTTAAGCTTAACATTTTGCCCAACGCCTCGTTCAGGATTAACAAAAAGATTTGCAGCATTTGTATAACCTAAAAGTATAACAGGCGATGCATGTGTAAATTCAGATTCAGTTAGGTACCTCCCAAACTGGATATTAACGGTAAGAACACTGTTAAAATCTTCAGTTACACCATAGCAGGTTATCCCGCTCAAAACATTATCCTTAAATTCAAGGTTGGTATTTCCGCTGATACTGTAGCAGACTGCAGAAGCAAGTTCGGAGCGCGATTTTATCGCTTCCATTTCTCTGAACTTCGGATAGGGTCGTTTTACATACTTCCACCACGGATATTCGTTGTCATCATTGCCATATTCCCATTTGTCGATGTAGATGGTATTCGTTCCTAAACTTTTCATGTCGGTTTGTATCTTTTCCTGCAGGCTTTCGACGGTAGCAAGCACGCCAATGATACAGAAAATACCTATCGTAATACCGAAGAGCGACAAGAAGGTTCGAAGCTTATTATTCCGTAATTCCTGGAGGGCCATTTTAAAGCTGTTCCATACAATATATATTACCGTAAGCATGCTTCAAAAATAAGTACTTTAAAAAAGGATTGGAAATTATTATTATCATAAAGTAAGTGCTTAAAAATGCGTTATCCCGGGTGTGAAGTCCCTGTTCATTTGCCTCCTTTTCACGGCAATCTTTGGTAACGGGCAATCGAATAATGCCCGGCATCGTTGTGTCACTCACTTGTACGGCAAATCTTTATTGAAAATTTTTTTTCGTTTTCTTCAGGTGATAAAACAACCGATAACTTTTCTATTTCGTTAATCGTTGCGCAAAAAGTTTTTCCGGTAATAATTGTACAAATGCTT
The DNA here is from genome assembly GCA_028288485.1 of Segetibacter sp. GTDB lineage: Bacteria > Bacteroidota > Bacteroidia > Chitinophagales > Chitinophagaceae > Segetibacter. Next base: position 7,126 of record JAQBNO010000072.1, on the reverse strand, counting down.
ATTCTTTTGAACTACAAGCGCCCAAATAAAAACTGGGATGCTACAAACAAAAACTTTTCACTATAACAGCATATCAAAATATTTAAACAAATAAAAGTTTTACTTCAATTCGTGCGCTATTTTTGCTTCGCTTTTTCAAACTAAAATTGCTACAATGACCTGGAAGCAGATGTTCACTTCTTCAATTGGCCAAAAATTCGTAATGGCTCTTACCGGACTTTTTCTTATCTCTTTTCTAGTTGTTCACGTTGGGTTAAATGCATGCATTTGGGCTAACGACGGAGGAAAAATGTTTAATGCGGGCGCCAACTTCATGTCTTCAATGTTAGTGATACGAATAATGGAAATAGGCCTTTTCGCCGGTATTATTATTCACACAATACAAGGTCTTGTACTAACTGCGGCCAATAATTCTAAAAGAAAGATTGGTTACCAGGTTGATTACGGCAACCGCGGAAGCAAGTGGTATAGCCGCAGCATGGGGTTATTAGGAACACTTCTTTTGTTGTTTTTAATAATGCATATCTATCATTTCTGGGTACCGTCGAGATTAGGTGGAATTGGAGGAGTTGAAGAATTGAAAAAAACACATTACGAAGGTGCACTTGCTGCTCAATACCATGATCTTTATGCAAAAATGGTAGAAGTATTTCACGGAAGTGATTGGAGCCTTTTAATTGTAATCTTATATGTTCTCGGTTGTATTTCTCTTGCCTACCATTTAATGCACGGGTTTGAAAGCGCTTTCAGAACTATCGGGCTTCACAACAATCGCTACTTAAAATTGTTAAGATTCACGGGGCGCGGCTTTGCCATAATTGTATGTCTTGCTTTTGCGATGATGCCGATTAGCATGTACTTGGGCTGGGTGAAATAATAGAACCATGATTGAAAGGATTGTGTGTTTTTGAGATTGTGATTTAGGGATTTGGGTGAAATAAGAAACTGCAGGAAATGCTGATTAACGACCGATGAAATAAGGAAGTCTTTCGGTGGTCCGTCAACTTCTTCGAACGGTTGAATATAGAAAACCCTGCCACAAGAGTGCGACGCAACGGATGAATAATAGCAGTACAACTGCCGGTACCAAAATAACTTCAAACTAAAAACTATTCCAAAGGAACTTGCTTTGGAGCAATTTATAGACATATGTTAGATGCTAAAATACCAGAGGGACCTTTAGAGCAAAAATGGCCCGACTATAAAGGTCATTGTAAACTGGTGAACCCTGCCAATAAGCGTAAGATGGAAATCATTATTATTGGTACCGGCCTTGCCGGGGCATCGGCGGCTGCGTCGTTAGGAGAACTGGGCTATAAGGTTAAAGCGTTCTGCTACCAGGACAGCCCCCGCCGTGCACACAGTATTGCTGCACAGGGTGGCATAAACGCTGCCAAGAATTACCAGAATGACGGCGACAGCGTTTTCCGCCTGTTTTATGATACTATTAAAGGTGGCGACTACCGTGCGAGAGAAGGTAATGTACACCGTTTGGCAGAAGTAAGCGTAAATATAATAGACCAGTGTGTGGCACAGGGTGTTCCTTTTGCCCGTGAATATGGCGGCTTATTAAGTAACCGTAGTTTTGGTGGTACCCAGGTACAAAGAACATTCTATGCGGCCGGCCAAACGGGTCAGCAATTGTTGATCGGAGCTTACCAGGCGTTGGAAAGGCAAATAGCACTCGGCAACGTTAAAATGTATAACAGGCACGAAATGCTGGAAGTGGTTACCATCGACGGTAAAGCCCGCGGCATCATTGCCCGTAACCTGGTAAGTGGCGAGCTGGAAAGACATTCGGGATATGGGGTTTTATTATGCTCCGGCGGATATGGCAACGTATTTTACTTAAGTACAAATGCAATGGGAAGCAATGTTACTGCTGCCTGGAAAGCACACAAAAAAGGCGCTTTTTTTGCCAACCCATGTTTTACGCAAATTCATCCTACATGTATCCCTGTTAGTGGTGAACACCAGAGTAAGCTGACGTTGATGAGTGAAAGCTTACGTAACGACGGAAGGATCTGGGTTCCTAAAAAACAAAATGATAACCGCAATCCTAAAGAAATTCCTGAAGCTGAAAGAGACTACTATCTTGAACGACGATACCCGGCTTTTGGTAACCTTGTTCCCCGTGATGTGGCTTCAAGAGCTGCGAAAGAAAGATGTGATGCTGGTTACGGCGTAGGTACATCCAAACAAGCAGTGTACCTCGATTATGCTGATGCGATAATGCGTTACGGTACTATTGAAGCAGGTAAGAAAAATTCGAGTACTTCAGACACCTCTGCGCTGATAGAAATGGGCAGAGAAGTAGTGAAAGAAAAATATGGTAACCTTTTCGACATGTACGAAAAGATAACCGGCGAGAATCCCTACGAAGTTCCGATGCGTATTTACCCCGCAGTTCACTACACCATGGGCGGCCTGTGGGTGGATTATGAATTACAAACCAATGTTCCCGGTTTATATTCTTTGGGCGAAGCGAACTTCAGCGACCACGGAGCAAACCGTCTGGGAGCCTCCGCTTTAATGCAGGGACTGGCTGATGGTTACTTTGTTATCCCTTACACCATTGGTAATTACCTTGCCGATGAAATCCGCAATCCTCCTACATCTGTTGATCATCCTGCATTTCTTGCTGCTGAAAAAGAAGTTTCGGGCAGAATAAATACTTTAATGAATATTAAGGGTAAAACTTCGGTAGAAACATTCCACAAGCGCCTTGGCAAAATCATGTGGGATAAATGCGGTATGGCGCGTAATGCACAGGGATTGTCGGAAGCCATCAAAGAAATACAGCAACTGAAAAAAGAATTCTGGAGCGATGTAAGAATTCCGGGTGAAGTAAACGAAATGAACAACGAACTTGATAAAGCCGGCCGCGTTGCTGACTTTATCGAATTAGGTGAGTTGATGTGCCTGGATGCACTTCAGAGAGAAGAAAGCTGCGGTGGACACTTTAGAGAAGAGCACCAGACCGAAGAGGGTGAAGCCTTACGAGACGATGCAAACTTTATGTATGTAGCAGCGTGGGAATACAAAGCCGAACATGAATGGCAATTGCATAAAGAAGAGTTGCAGTACGATGTAGTGAAGCCCACACAGCGGAGTTATAAATAAAAAAGATCAGTGCATGTTTCAAAGCATTTGTTATGGTGTACTTGCTACAATAACAATGAACAGTTGTACAGTGGCATCAAAACAACAACAGCGAGGTACAACTGTTGAAAAACTGAACTTAAATAGTACCGGTGCTGCCATTAACAAAATTGCTTTTTTAACTTTCAGGATTACTGCCACCGATACGCTTAAAGACTTGTTCGACATTAAATTAATCAATACTCATTTTGCTGAAGGATCATTAAAAAAAAATGTCGTTGCTACAGAAACGGTTATTGAACCTTATTACCTGTACTACCAGGTTTATAGGGAAGATAAAAAGCGGCAGGACAAACATTTTGAACGGGTAATAAATCCACTATCAAAAGTGTTAGAATATTCTTCAGAAGATGGGAAACTGGCAAAAAAAACAGTCTATAATAATTCAGGCGAATTGGTAATTCGGTTTCAATATGATCAAAATTTAAAATCGCTTAAGATTTTTAAACCTGATCAACGTTCCCTTGCATTAAAACCGATTTACCATGCAATACTCTAACCTCCGCAAATATTGCTGTATACGCCACGCACTGATAGTTGCACTATCGCTATGTACGTTACAGTTGTTTAGCCAGGTATTTCCGGTAGATTCGATCATGCGTAACGGACGTAGAACCAACAGGATCAATTTTGCATACATGTCTGATGGTTACCTGAATACTGATTTAAACGTATTCATTACAAACACCAACACCATAAACAACGCCTTATTTGCTACTTCTCCTTTTAAAGAATACCAGAACTATTTCAATTCATTTGCTATCAGGGTGCCCTCGCAGGAAGCAGGGGCTAAACATCCGCGAACCGCTTCAGACGAAGCTTTTGTAAGTCAACCGTTAGCAAGTCCGAATAACTATTTTCAAAGTACATTTGATTATACAGGGGTACACCGGCTATTGTATCCACAAAACAATACACGATTATACGAAGTATTAGCAGCTAACCTTCCTGATTACGACCATGGTTTGGTGGTCGTAAATTCCTCATACTACGGCGGTTCGGGTGGTGAATTTGCGACAGCTTCCACCGCCCCTAGTTCTTCTGAAATAGCTATACACGAAATCGGTCACTCGTTTGCCGGATTGGCAGATGAATACTGGGCGGGTAGCGGCTATGCCGCAGAATACCCCAACATGACGTCTAATAATAACCCGGCAACTATAAAATGGAAGAACTGGCTTGGTTTAAACGATGTTGGAATATACCCACATGGCAGTACAACTCCTCAAAGTAACTGGTACAGGCCGCACGAGAATTGTAAGATGAGATTCCTCAACACCGCTTTTTGTTCGGTTTGTAAAGAACGATTTATCGACCGCATTCATGAGCTGGTTAGCATGACGGATGATTTTACCCCCGCTACAACCAGCTTTACTTTGGTGAATAAAGACCCTGTTTCATTTTCGGTCACTACGGTTAACAATTCGCCTAAAACGATTACCGCTAATTGGTATGTAAACAATAATTTATTTGTTTCCGATCAATCTGCTATCAATGTTCCTTATAGCAGATTCACTACCGGGGCCAATACCATAAGAGTGGAGGTTATAGATAATACCGACTCATCAAAATCGTATTTGCCAGGTGTTGGCTATATAAACCGGACCACCTGGACTGTTACGAATCCAAGCACACTGCCCATTGTGTTAAGAAACTTCGCGGGGCTTATAAATAATAAAGTGAGCGTATTGAACTGGGAGGTAGATAACGGCGAAGAAGTTAAAAGTTTTGAATTAAGCAAAAGCAAAGACGGCACAAACTTCTCCCTGCTAACAACCATTGTAAACGAACAAAATAAAAATAAGTACTCTTTTACTGATCCGGCTTTACTCACACCCTTTACCTACTATAGGTTAAAAATTATTCTGAAAGACGGTAGTGAAACTTATAGTGCAATTATCAGGCTTCAACATGCTTTTGATAACTTTGTTTATAAAGTGTACCAAAACTCCGAATTGCACCGGTATCATTTAACTACTACCCTGCCGAATGATGAAAAAGTTTCTATACAGGTAACGGATGCTGCTGGTAAACTTGTTATGCGAAAAGATTTCGGGAAAGTGTCAGGCCAGATAGATTATAATATCGATCTTGCAGGCAAAGCTTCCGGAATTTATTTTCTGAAAATAAACATAAACAATTCAAATTATATTGTGCAGCTATTGGCAAAATAGTGTACAAAACAAACTGAATAATATTTAAGTATGGAGCACTATAACATGAATCTTTCGCTAAAAATCTGGCGTCAGAAAAACGTGAAGGCAAACGGTGCCTTTGAAACTTACCAGGTGAAGGATATTTCTTCTGAAATGTCTTTTTTGGAAATGATCGATGTGCTGAACGAGGATCTTATTAGAGAAGGAAAAGATCCCATCGCTTTTGACCACGATTGCCGCGAAGGTATTTGCGGATCCTGCTCTATGTATATCAACGGCAAACCACATGGCCCCTGGAAGGCTACCACTGTTTGCCAGTTGCATATGAGGGCATTTAAAGAAGGCGAAACGATCGTGGTGGAACCGTGGAGAGCGAATGCTTTCCCTGTCGTTAAGGACCTGGTAGTTGACCGGTCAGCTTTCGACCGTATAGTACAGGCCGGAGGTTACATAAGCGTAAATACGGGTAATGCGGTTGACGGTAACGCTATCCCTATCGACAAAGATAATGCTGACAAATCTTTCGCAGCAGCTGCATGTATTGCCTGCGGTGCCTGTGTTGCAGCGTGCAAAAATTCTTCTGCAATGCTGTTTACTTCTGCCAAAGTTTCTCACCTTGCACTGTTGCCCCAGGGTGGCCCTGAAAGAAAAACACGTGCGATAAATATGGTAGCTCAAATGGATAAAGAAGGTTTTGGCGCGTGTACAAATATTGGCGCTTGCGAAGCTGCTTGTCCAAAAGAAATCAGGCTTACAAACATCGCCCGTTTGAATGCTGAATACCTAAGCGCAAGCTTAACAATCGACAAGGAAAATTAATAGAAGTCATAATTTCAGAAAGGCCGTTCTGGAAACAGGATGGCTTTTTAATTTAAAACAATGCTGATGTCGTATGTAGTTCCTGCAGGCACAAGAATTGGACACATTCACCTGAAAGTCTCTGACATTGATAAAGCCCTTGCTTTTTACAAAGATTTATTGGGTTTTCAAATTACACAGCGATATGGCGCTTCCGCCGTTTTTCTTTCTGCCGGAGGTTATCATCACCATATCGGTTTGAATACCTGGTATAGCAAAAATGCCGCACCTGCACCTGTAAATGCCTGTGGATTATTCCATACTGCAATTTTGTTCGATACGAGAAAAGCACTGGCGGTTGCTTTAAAACGGTTAATCGATGCGCAATATCCGCTGACAGGTATGTCTGACCATGGTGTTTCAGAAGCGATTTACCTGAACGACCCCGACGGAAACGGAGTTGAATTATACTACGACCGGCCAAAGGAAAACTGGCCCTTTGACTCAGAAGGAAACCTGCAAATGGTTACCGAAGCATTAAACGTTCAATCGTTACTGGCAGAAGCGGGGAAGTAGTTTTGGTACCAGGGTCGGTACTGCTATTAAACATCGTTGCTTCCGATGAGAATCGGAAGCAGTTTACCTTGAGCAAAATCGAAAGGTGGCAGTACGTTCATCTGTTGTACTCCTATTTCGCCTTTTTTAAGAGATGACGGATGACAGAAAGATCCAAGTGTGGTATTTATTCCTTTGCTAAAAATTAAATATGCCTCTTTGTGGCTGACATGAATAAGTCAGGTCGATAAAAAAGATGCTCTTCACCTGTCATCTGCCAACAATCATGTGTCCACGTCATCTTGTATTTTCCATCTTTCAACCGTCAGCCGTCAACGGTCGTCTTTTACAAACAACTGTCATCCGTCATCATTCCTACCCGCATGCCTAACTCCTACTTTACATTCAAACAGTTCACTGTTAACCAGGAAAAAGCTGCTATGAAAGTTTGCACC
>JAQBNO010000066.1 GCA_028288485.1 Segetibacter sp. | reverse complement strand
GCCACCAGTTACAATCCACCCTTTCCCGAAAGCAAGATCTGCCTGCGCGAAAATCGTAGCCTGCCGGTTGTTCACTTCATCATCGGTTTGTAAAGAATCAATATTTCCGTTTCTGTTCTTATATACTTTAATGGTAGAAAATCCTTGCTGGTATTCTGCACCTGATACAACCACCAGTTTTGCGCCGTTGATATTTGTAGAGTACGTAAAGGTGCTTCTTCCTCCAAAATTCGGCTCCAGCCTTTTTTCATAGTTCCGAATTGCGGGGTTTGTAATTTGTGCAAAGGCTCCGTAAACAGAAGTGCTGTTTTTAAAATGGTGGCTAAATGCATAACTATGTTCAATTCCGGCCCAAAACATTTTTTGTTTGATAGCAGCATTATTTTGAACAGCAGAAGGAAATCCACCTGCAGCGGGCCGTGCTGCTTTTGGATTTGCGTTGAATTGCCTTAGTGTTAATCCTCCGGGTGTCTCGTAATAAAGATCACCCAAAAGGACGTGTGCAGAAAGAGATTGCTTTTCGCTGCTGATAACCTTTGAGTCCCAGCTTATGATATCCCTGCGCATAGCACTTTGCTCCCTGTAGCCATCGCTGCTTTGGTGTGTGTATGAAACGGTGTTTTGGAAACCATCATTACCGGTAATTGCGGAGAGGTTTAAAAGATTAGCATTATAACTTCCTCTTGAGTAATTAACCGATAGTTGATTTTCCGACCTGTTTGGAGTGCTGTTAATCAGCATTACTCCGCCTGTTCCTGCTCCGTATAAGCTACTGCCGGGGCCTCGCAATATTTCAATTGAGGAGAAATTATAAAAAGAAAGCTGGTTCAAATAAGTATTGCCTCCCGGGTCGGTAAATGGAATTCCATCATAGTAAATTTTTACATTGCGAACACCAAATGGAGAACGCAAAGAACTTCCGCGAATGCTTAACCGGTAGCTACCTGGCGAACGTTCTTCCATCCGTATACCAGGAACAGCGTTAACAGCAGGTAATATTGAAGCATTACCAAAACTCTGCAGTTGTTTCTGGTTGATAACACTAACAGCAGCGCCTGTTTCCTGCAGCCTGCGATTTTGCTCATACCCTCGTACAACAATCTCCTCTAAGGTTTTTACTTCTAACGTGTCCTGCTCTGTGGTTTGTGAGTGAGCGTTAGTAAAGCAACTTAAAGCAATTAAAAAACAAAGCAGTACTTTTTTCATAAAATTTTTTATTCTCGATATTAATTAAAAATCAAATTCCATACTACCCTATTGATAGCAAACGGCAAATTTTAAAGAGCTTTCACACCTCAAAACGCCCTTCAAACAATTGTACAGACTATATTGCGGGCGTGAAAAAGATATTCTTTTTTCTGGTTTCTGTAACTTGCCTCTGCATTTCGTGCAATGTAATTAAAAGAAACTCCTTTAGTCCATCAAAAAATTACAGTTCTTCAGAACTTACAGAAGATTTTACAGTATTAAGAGACGTTCTGCACGCTAATCACCCAAGTTTATATTGGTATTCCACTAAAGATTCAGTAGACGCCTATTTTTCATCCACTTCTGCCTCTTTAAAGGATTCGCTGACAGAACAACAATTTAGAAACAAGGTAGCGTGGACAATTAGTAAAATTCATTGTGGGCATACTACTGTACGTGCTTCAAAAAGCTTTTCAGACTACTACACTAAACATAAGTTTCCCCAGTTTCCACTTCTATTGAAAGTTTGGGAAGATAGTGCTGTGGTAATAAACAATCTTTTAAACGATTCGATTCTAAAACGTGGAACAATCATAACAGCACTTAACGGACTAACTACAAAGCAGGTAGTTGATAGTATAAGCCAGTTTATTAGTACCGATGGCTATTCCAACAATTTTAAATACCAGGCAATCAGTTTTAATTTTCCCGCTTACTATAAAAATACTTTTGGTATTGACAGCCAATATGCTATAAAATACATTGACAGCTTAGGATCGGAAAATGAAGTTACTGTAAAGAACTATACGTTAAAGCGGGACACAGCAGGTATAAAAGAAATTCCTTCTGAAGAAAGTAAAACAAAGAAACAATTAAGAAAACTTAAGTTGTTGGCAAAGAGGAATCTGCAAATAGATTCTACGTTAAAGACTGCCTATTTATCTGTCAATACATTTAGCGAGGGTAAACTTGTTGGTTTTTTTAACCGGAGCTTTAAAAAAATAAAAAATCAAGAGATAAAAAACGTAGTGCTTGATTTGCGGCTAAATACCGGCGGAAGCGTGATTGCCTGTACAAGGCTTTCTCAATTCCTTGTTGATAAACCATTCCATGTAGCAGATACTGTTGCTGCATTTACCCGCTCTTTTCCTTATAAAGAAAACATTAAACCGTGGTTCATTTACTGGTTAAGCATGCACCTTTCCGGTAAAAGATATAAAAGCGATAACCGAATCCATTTCCGCTATTTCGAAAAACATTACTTTAAACCGAAAAAGAAAAACCATTTCGATGGGAAGATTTACTTACTGACCGGCGGTTATACTTTTTCTGCTGCAACATTAGTTGCAAGTAATTTAAAAGGACAAAAAAATGTGACGATTGTAGGTGAAGAAACAGGCGGTGGTGCTTATGGCAATTCTGCCATGCATCTCACTACTATAGTTTTACCAAATACAGGAGTACGGGTAACCTTACCATTATTTAGAATGGTATTAGATGCATCGCGGCCTAAAAACGGAAGAGGTATTTTTCCCGATGTGGAAGTAAAACCCTCCTCAACAGCTATAAAAATGGGAATAGATGCAAAACTGGAGAAAGTAAAAGAATTAATAAGAAAGAACCAGGATTAGCAGATTTAGAAGGATTATGAGGAAAGGCTGCTTTCCTCTGAAATTTTCTAATCAACGTTCTGCTGGTCTTCCTCTTTGTTCATTTCCTCCGGGGAAGGATCTTTTATGTAACTTTCTGCTTTTTCACTTACTCCTGTATTTTTCGGAATATCTCTTTCCTGCCGGTCTTCCCACTCTGCACTTTGCTCACTAATCCCTTCCTTGGTTTGAATAACTCCCTGCTCTACTCTTTGGCCCAAGTTACTTGTATTGCTGGGATCAACAGGAGCCTGGTCTTTCCCAGGATTAACCGGGTTTGTGACGTTGGGATCAACGCCATAAATTTTATCGTCCATAACAGCACTTTTAAGATTATCGAAAACAGTTCACTCTATTCGGAGGCGTTAAATAGTTCTACCACCTTTCCTTCATTAGCTATCAACGCATCAATCTCCGCAGGCGTTTCAGTCACCTCAAGCCCAAATTTTTCTGTAAAAAATAATTCAGTCACTATTTTATTTCCTTCCGCATGTTTTGCATAGTAATATAGAATCTGGCTTGAATTAACATGCACGGTAGTTCCGGAAAGATTGAGTTTTATTATTACAGGTTTCATTGCACTTATTTTTTTATGAAAGATTCTATAAAACAATCAGGCCACAAGGTGGTTTTAGTTACTTCGAGGTAGATATAAGTTGTTAATTTAAAATGAGTTAGAGAAAAACACCTTAAAGTTAAGCATAAAATACTGCGTGATTAACGTCAATGTCGTAACGCTAATATAAATAGCTGAAACAATGTTAATCATCTTAAGTCGTTTATACATTTAGTTACCTTTACACCAACTGCATAATCAGTTAAGAAGTGGACGGCCCAACAGTTTCAGAGAAAACTGAAGTAGCAAACAGTAACAACAGATATAGTGATTTGGGCCGAGGCGAGATGGTGACACTATCAAACTGCTGTTGGTATCATAACTAACAATACCGCTTCTTCAATACATTAATAAAAAAACTACCATTCAAATTTTGACTTTTAAAGATTTTGGCTTTGACGAAAGGTTGCTTGAAGGAATTGAGGCGACCGGCTATGAAACCGCCACCCCTGTTCAGGAACAGGTAATTCCATTAATATTAAAAGGAAGAGACCTCATTGCGTCTGCACAAACCGGCACTGGAAAAACTGCTGCTTTTCTACTTCCTATCATCCACAAAATAATCAATGCTGCCGCATCTGATCATATTAATGCGCTGATCATTGTTCCAACGCGGGAACTGGCGGTTCAAATAGCACAAAACCTGGAAGGGCTTTCTTATTTTACGCCTATCAGTTCTTTGGCTGTATATGGTGGTGGAGATGGGGCATCTTTTGTACAGGAGAGACAAGCTCTTTCGCGAGGTGCTGAAATTGTTATTTGCACTCCCGGAAGATTAATTGGTCACCTGAACATGGGCTATGTAAAGTTCCAGCAGTTGGAATACCTGATCCTGGATGAAGCGGATCGCATGCTGGATATGGGCTTTAATGATGACATAATGAAAATCATTAGCTTTTTACCCAAAAACAGGCAGACGCTACTTTTTTCTGCAACAATGCCGGCAAAAATAAGGGACCTGGCAAAAAAGATTTTAAAGGATCCCGCAGAAATCACGATCTCTCTTTCAAAGCCGCCGGAGAAAATAAAACAGGAAGCATTTGTTGTATACGACTCTCAAAAACCTGTATTAATTAAGCACTTATTAAAACTCAAGGACTACAATACTGTTTTAATTTTTTGCTCAAAGAAGCATACTGTAAAAGACCTGACGCATCAATTAAAAAGGGCCGGGTTTTCGGCCGATGAAATACATTCCGATCTTGAACAGGGTATGCGTGAGCAAGTGTTAGCGGCTTTTATAAACAAAAGGTTGCGAATATTGGTTGCTACGGATATTCTTTCCCGCGGTATTCACATCGACAATATTGATCTTGTAATCAACTACGATGTCCCTAACGACGGGGAAGATTACGTGCACAGGATTGGCCGTACTGCCCGTGCAGAAACAAATGGTACAGCTTTTACCCTGGTTAATGAAAGGGAACAAAAAAAGTTTGCAGCGATTGAAACGCTTATTGGCAAGACTGTTACAAAAGCAATGGTTCCTGAACAGTTTGGTGAAACCCCGGGTTATAACCCTATGCATAGTAAAAAGAGAACAAACAGACAGTTCTCCGGAAAAAACAAAAGCGCTTAAAATTAAGCGCTTTTGTTTTTTATAATCAGCCTGCAGTAATTCTCTTTGGATACCCGCGGCGCATTTCATAGCATTATCGTTGCCTGTGATGCATTGGGGCGGTACACAGGCGCTTTTTCAACACAGCATGGCAGTTCTTGCCCTGATGCTGTCGAAGGGCCCCAATCACTTCATCCTGTTCACTTTTGGCAGCCACTGTCTTCATTGCTACTCCCTTTTCAAGTCGGTGCATCTAACCCCCCCGCTGCTGGCTACCGTCAACTAAAACTACTATCGCCCCATGTACACCATCAAAATTTGAACATCACTTGGATTAACTCCACTTATCCTGCTTGCCTGGCCTAAAGTTCTGGGTCGTATCTTATTAAACTTCTGCCGCGCTTCATTAGAAAGTGAAACAATTTTTTCATAATTGAATGTATCCGGAATTACGAGTTCCTCTAACTGGCTCATCCTTTCAACCAATTCCTTTTCCTTATTAATATAGGTGTCGTACTTCACCTGTATCTCGGCCTGTTCTAATGTTTCAGCAGGATACTGTTTCAATAGTTGCGACAACTTTGGCGATATAGTTATCATTTCCTTCAACTCAAGGTTAGGCCTTAATAGAAGTTGAGAAAGTTTTTGTTTCTGTATTATTGGTGCTGAATTTACTTTTTCTAAATATGCGTTGATCTCATCCGGTTCCACGGCATACTCTTTCATTATTCCCTTCACTAACTCCACTCCTTCTCTTTTAGCTCGTACTTTTTCCATTCTTTCCTGGGAAGCGAGCCCCAAACGATAGCTTAGTTCGGTGAGGCGTAAATCAGCATTGTCCTGCCTTAATAAGGTGCGGAACTCCGCCCTGCTTGTAAACATCCTGTATGGCTCATCGGTTCCTTTACTTATGAGGTCATCAATTAGAACTCCAATATATGCTTCACTTCTTTTTAAAACCAACGGCTCTAAATTAAAAGCTTTTTGGTGTGCATTTATTCCTGCCATTAAACCCTGGCAGGCGGCCTCTTCGTACCCGGTAGTTCCATTAATCTGGCCGGCAAAAAATAGATGTGAGAGTTGCTTGGTCTCAAGTGAATAAGTAAGCTGAGTAGGTGGAAAGTAATCGTATTCTATCGCGTATCCCGGACGAAACATTTTACAATTCTCAAAGCCGGGAACCATTCTCAGCGCTTCGAATTGTACTTCTTCAGGTAACGAGGTTGAGAAACCGTTCACATATATCTCCACCGTATTAAATCCTTCAGGTTCCACAAAGAGTTGGTGCCTGTCGCGATCAGCAAACCGGTTAATTTTATCCTCAATGCTTGGGCAATACCTTGGACCTACGCCTCCTATCCTTCCCTGGTACATCGGGCTACGGTCGAAACCGGTTTTCAGCATATCATGTACGCGCTGGTCGGTATAGGTTATAAAGCAACTTTTCTGTTGACCAGGTTTAATCTTTTCTATATCCATATAAGAAAAGCCCACTATTTCATCGTCTCCTTTCTGCTCCTCCATTTTACTGTAGTCGAGACTTCTGCCGTCGATCCTCGGAGGCGTTCCTGTTTTTAAACGATCACTCTCAAAGCCCAGTTCTACCAATTGTTCTGTAATTCCGGTAGAAGCTTTTTCGGCCATCCTTCCCCCACCAAACCTCTTTTCACCTATATGTATTACACCGTTTAAAAAAGTTCCACTTGTAATGACAACCGATTTTGACATGATCTCGTGCCCCAACCCGGTAACTACTCCACATGCACGACCATCTTTAACCACTAGGGCATTTACGTTGTCCTGGTAAAAATCGACATTAGGCGTTTGCTCCAGCATTTCCCGCCACTTCAATGCAAACAACGTGCGGTCACTTTGTGCTCTTGGGCTCCACATTGCAGGACCCTTGCTTTTATTAAGCATTCGAAACTGGATAAGACTAGAATCTGTTACAATTCCGCTATATCCTCCCAATGCATCAATCTCCCTCACTATTTGTCCTTTAGCAATTCCCCCCATAGCAGGATTACAACTCATTTGAGCCATCGTCTGCATATTCATTGTAACCAAAAGAACTTTACTTCCAAGGTTTGCAGCAGCAGCCGCGGCTTCGCAACCAGCGTGACCTGCTCCTACCACGATAACATCGTATTTATTAAACATTCTATAGAATTAATACACAAAGATAGCCTAACGAAAATTTGCTATCCTTTAATTAACGCTTCTGTTCCACGTGAAACAATTACTTCTTCTGGTTGCAGGCGAACTCCTGGATCACCATCCACTTCTTATCGGGATAACTGGCAGCACCAATACCCATTTCAACATAAGTAGGATCAAGGAGCGTTTTCCTATGCCCAAGATCAGGCACTCCCTGGTCTATATAGAGTAGTGTTAACATAAAAACAGGATTATCGGGACCAAAGCTAATATTCTCGCCTGCGCAGAACTTAATAGCTGCTTCCTTCATTCTGTCTTCAAATGTAGAACCCGAGGGAGAAGTGTGAGACGGAGCCGCTTTTTTCGATGCCAATTCCTTTGCCAATTTTCCTGACACAAGAGCCAGACTCGCATTAGGTTTTACAAAAGGCAAAGATTGAACCTTGTATAAATCTTTTTTTAGACTTTGCGAGTAAGAGTTGTCCAAGGCGGGGAAGCTTTTAAGAAGCGGGAAAACTACGCTATCCCAAAATCGCCTTGGATTTTCCCTGCTATAATTTGTCCAATAAAACCATTCTCTTTGCAATTTGCTTAAGGAACCCGTTTCAGGAAACTGGTCCAGGAACTTATCAATTGAAATATTTTTGGATGGAAGCGGCGGAAATTCTTTAACCTCTATAACAGTAGTCCCCATATGCTGAGCACAAACACCAAAAGGAATAAAAAGAGCGAGAATAATAAAACGTTTCACGTGAAACATAATGCAATTTAACTTTGTTCAAATAAACGCAAATAACTCTCCTCTTTCTCCCTCATAATTGTTATTTCACTTTTCTTTTTATCCCTATACCCACAGAGATGAAGAGCTCCATGAAACATTACTCGAAGTAGCTCTGTCCTGTATACAGTATTATGAATTAGGGCGTTTTCTCTGACCCGATCCACACTTATATACACTTCACTCTCAACCAGTTCTCCTTCCGACAAGTCGAAGGTAATAATATCAGTAAGGTAGTCGTGCTGCAAAAAAGACTTGTTGATCTCCAATAAATAAGGATCAGAGCAAAAAACATAGTTGATGGAAAGAACCGTCTTTCCCTCTAAGCTAAAAAGCCTCTTTATGAATTCTTTCAAAGCCTTCTTTCCTGGTAAAGAAATTGGTTTAACATCAGCATAACTAAAACGTACATTGGCCATAAAAGAATATTTACATTCCAAAATTCGTAACTAAAAGCCAATTATACCCTCTACATTTGTTATTATAGAAAAACATGAAGAGACTATCAGAGATAAAGATCGGCAGAACAGCAATTATTCATTCTTTTGAAAAGGATGATATTTTTATAAAACTAATGGAGATGGGATGCATCCCAGGCGAAAAAGTAAAGGTGGAACAAATAGCACCGTTAGGCGATCCAATTTCGATTACAGTAGCGGGGTATAACCTCAGTTTAAGAATTAACGAAGCAGAAAAAATCTTAGTAGAAGAAATTTAAGTTACAACATTAATAGAATGAATATTGGCCTATACTTCGGTTCATTTAATCCAATCCATATCGGCCACCTTATAATTGGAAGCTTTGTAGCCAACAATACCAACATTGACCAGGTATGGTATGTAGTCTCTCCTCATAATCCTTTAAAAAAAACTTCTACTCTCCTGAACGAATATCACCGGCTTCACCTGGTACAGCTAGCAATAGAAAATGATCCGCAATTAAAAGTATCCGATATAGAGTTCAAGCTACCGCGACCTTCCTATACCATCGACACGCTTACGTACCTGCAGGAGAAATACCCTTCGCACTCCTTTTCTGTTATTCTTGGTTCAGATAGTTGGCAGAACTTAAGTAAATGGAAAAATAGTGACACACTCGTTAAGAATTATCCCTTCCTAGTATACCAGCGCCCAGGATTTTTGATAAACGAACCACACCAAAATCTTACAGTTTTACAGGCACCTCTGCTGGAAATTTCTTCAACACGAATCCGGCAAGCAATAAGGGATAAAAAATCAATAAGATATTTAGTGCCAGATACTGTTCGCGACGAAATTGAGAGCAACAGTTATTACTTAAGAAAATTAGAGGAGCCACCCCATTAAGAGAAATATGGCAACAATTACCGGTGTAGGGAGCTTTGTAAGTAGAAGTAAGAAAAACGTTAGAAGAACTACAAGCAAGGTCTTCCACTCGAAAGGAGAAGAAATTGAGATAAATAACAGAATTGTAGCAGCGGACATTATTCCAACTACAACCGCATTTATACCTTCCATTGCCCTAAACACCGTTACATGTTGTTTTAGCTTATTCCAGACGGGGAAAAAGAAAATTACAAGAAGGAAACTGGGAAGAAAAATCGCGACTGACCCTATAATACAGCCCAATAGTTGATAAGTTGGGCCCATGTCTTTTAAAACCATCCCTCCAACAAAAGCGGCAATCGAAAAAACGGGACCAGGAAAAGCCTGCACCATGCCGGCACCGGTAAGAAAATCTTCAGGAGAAAGGTATTTCGTTTTTGCTCTTATTACATATTGCTCAAACATCATTGGAATTAGTACACCACCCCCACCGAAAACCAGGCTACCAAAACGGTAAAAATTCTCGAAAAGGTTTATGGGTTTTCTCATCTCCCAGGCGTTAATTCGTGCTATTTCACTCAGCAAACCGGCAAGGGCAAATACAAGAACGAATCCCCACAAATTGCCCCACTTTATCGGACCACTCTTAACGGTCGTATTCGGAATTCTTTTGTCACTGAAATTACTCACAATACTACCTGCAATTATTAAAACAGGAAAGACCCAGGGAGACTTAATAAAAACGGTAATTAAAAGGGCACCCAACATAATAAAGAAGGTGGCCTCATGCTTAATAAAAAGCTGGTAGCTTTTAAAAGCTGAATAAGCAAGAAAGCCAACAGCCATTGGCTGAATATATTGAAACAGATTTACCTTAAGACCTGTAAAGTGTGCATAGCCAATAAGAAAACTCAATAATCCCATTAAAAAGCAGGCTGGCAATATCCAGATAAACAAAGTAATGGTAGCAAGGAAAATGCCTCCCCTTTTGTATCCAATAAGTGTTAGAAGCTGACTGCTGCTTGCACCAGGTAGCAATTGAACAAAGGCGTTCAACTCCATTAACTCTTCTTCAGAAATATACCCGTTCCTAACTACAAAAAGTCGATGTAGTTTAACCAAGTGCATCTGAGGACCTCCGTAAGCAGTAACACTATGAATGAATACTGTTTTAAGGAAAGGTATATGGCGAATTAGAACCAATACATAGTGAATTTTACAAGTACCCGATAGAACATTTACTTTTTTAAACCGATCTCCCGTAACCTTTCATCCAAATATTCGCCTGCTGTAGCATCGGGGTATGCTTTAGGATGACTTTCATTAATGCAACTTTCAAGCGCTGCCAAACTCATACCGCTTCTCGGGTGCAAAAAGAATGGCATTGAAAACCTGGAGGTATGCCACAAATCACGGGAGGGATTTACTACCCTATGCGTTGTACTTCTAAGCTTGTTATTTGTTAGTCTTTGCAGCATGTCGCCAACATTTACCACGATCTGCTCGGGTAGAGAAGTCACTGCAACCCATTCGTTTTGCTTCGTAAGTATCTCCAGGCCATCCGCACTTGCACCCACCAGGAGTGTTATGAGGTTAATGTCTTCATGTTGTTCTGCACGTATTGCACTTTTCGGCTCATGAGTTATGGGAGGATAATGGATGCACCTTAAAATACTGTTACCATTATGAACGTAATGATCGAAAAAATGCTCGTCGAGACCAAGATAAAGGGCGATTGCCTGCAACATAGAAGTTCCGCTCTTCTGGAAGTTTTTATACGCCTGGTAAAGTGTATCATTAAACCCGGCTACTTCCTCCACTTTTACATTTTCGGGATACTCTTCCTTAATTTGGTCATTGTCCTCCACATTCTGCCCGTATTGAAAAAACTCTTTCAAATCAGGCGCTTCACTTCCTTTTGCATGCTCCCGACCAAAACTTGTATAGCCTCTCTGACCAGCAAGACCAGGAATCTCATATTGAAGCTTCTTTTCAAGGGGCAGCGAAAAGAACTCCTGCACATGTTCGTAAATATTAGAAATTAACTCACCAGGAACACCGTGGTTCTTAACAGCCACAAAACCTACTTCTTCATAAGCTTTCCCAAGTTTTTGTACGAACGCTTTTTTAGCTTCAGAATCGCCATTTATAAAATCAGAAAGGTCGACAACAGGGATTGACATAAGTATTATTTGAAAGAGTGAAAAATTACAACACTTATTCAGTTAGTTTTCAATAGTGGAGAAAAAAAATAAACAAAAAAGTGTAATTAACAAAAAAACCCGCTACTAGCGGGCTTAATATAAAATTTATAAATTCTACTGTTTGGTAAACCGAAAAGATCTTAAGAACGTATCTCCATTGAACGCATTTAAAATATAAGTACCATCCGACAAATCACTTATGCTGACGTCAAACTGCTCTACACCGCTAATTATATCTTTACAAATCTTTTTAGCAATACGCCCATTAGTATCAAAAACCTTCAAGGTAAGATTCCCGATGCTATTAGCAACTACGCTAAGATACCCGTAAGACTCTAGTATTGTAGGTTTCATACTCAAGCAATTAAGTGGTTAGAAATATAAGAAATAATATAACAAAAAATATACCAGCCCAAAAATTTTACAATTTCTACGACTGCAAACCAAGAAAAGAGTAATTACTCCTGTTGATGTTACTAGAAATTGTTGATACGTGTACCCGACAAAAAACTAAAGTGATCGCTGGATAAAAAAACGTTGCACAAAGGTAAACAGATGAACGAAATGCGACGCAACGATGTCTAATTGGAAAACAAATTACGGTACCCAAAAAGAACCATAAAACGAAAACATTCTGTACATAAAATAAAAAAACCCGCTGAGCTTTCAGCGGGCTAAATTATATTTTACCGGAATTTAGTTTCCATATTCACTTAGAAATTTAATTCGCATGATCTTAAGCTGTTCCCATTCATATCCCCCATCGGCAAGTTCTTCCTGAGCAACGTCTAACGACGAGGTTTCGCAACTGCGGAAGTAATCTATGATCTCTTCCTGTTCGTCTTCATCAAGCATATCATCGATTGCATATCCCAGGTTAAGTTTAGTACCGCTGGCCACAATTGTTTCCATTTCCTCTAACAATGCATCAATTCTTAAATCTTTGTTTTTCGCAATAGTTTCGAGAGGAATCTTCTTATCGACGTTTTGAATAATGAAAATTTTGTTGCTGCTTTTATTAGCCACGCTTTTCATTACAAAATCATCCGGCTTTTCTATGTCGTTTTCTTCTACATATTTAGCTATCAGTTCTACGAAAGGCTTTCCGTATTTTATAGCCTTACCAACACTAACTCCCTGGCATTTTTCAAGTTCCTTTAATGTAGTAGGATACATGGTAGCCATATCCTGCAAAGAATTCTCCAGGAAGAGAACGAATGGCGGGAGCCCCTTCTTTTTCGCTTCCTTTTGACGAAGTTCTTTCAGCATATCAAACAACTTTTCATCAGCAGCTGCGCCTACATTTGCTACGGGAGCATCTGCCTCTTCATCATCTTCTGCGTTAGCATCTTCGAACTTGTTATTTAAAGTAATGAGGAAACTTGTAGGCTTTTTCAAAAATAAATCAGAGCCAGGTGTAAACTTCAACAGTCCATACTCTTCAATGTCTTTAACCAACAGGTTCGACAACAGCATTTGCCTTATGAGGCTATTCCAGTAATGAGCATCTTCATTTTTACCTATTCCAAACAATGGCAACGAATTATGCCTGTACATTTGTATTTGCGGGGTTAGTCTACCCATAATCACATTTACAGCATAGTCAATGGTGAAACGCTGTTCTAAAGATTTCACAACCTTCAACACATTAACTACGTTTTCCTTAGCTTCTATTTGCGCTGTAGGATTACAGTTGTCGCATCCGCCGGTAGCAGCACATTTATTTGTATCCCAGTCTTCACCAAAATAATGAAGTAAAATTTTCCTTCGACAAACACTGCTTTCCGCAAAACTTACTGTCTCATTAATTAGCTGTGCACCTACTTCTCTCTCACTTAACGGCTTATCACGCATCAGGTGCTCTAACTTGGATACGTCTTTGTGCGAATAATAAAGAATGCATTTTCCTTCCAGTCCATCACGCCCGGCACGCCCGGTCTCCTGGTAATAATTCTCGATGCTTTTAGGAATGTTATAATGTATAACAAACCGAATATCAGGCTTATCGATACCCATTCCGAAGGCAATGGTAGCAACAATAACCTGCGTATCTTCCTTTAAAAATTTATCCTGACGTTCAGCACGAAGTTTTGCATCTAAACCAGCATGGTATGCTACCGCTTTTATTTTGTTAGCCACCAGGATCTCTGCAAGTTCTTCAGTTGTTTTCCTGTTCAAGGTGTAAATAATTCCACTCTTACCAGGGTTTTGAGAGATGAACCGAACTATGTTCTTTATAGTCTGGTCTTTTTTTATCTTTGGTTGAATCTCATAATACAAATTCTCCCGGTTAAAAGAAGATATAAAAATGGTTGGATTACGAAGACCGAGATTTTTTAAGATGTCGCTTTGAACTTTAGGCGTTGCGGTAGCGGTTAAGGCAATCATGGCGACTTCAGGATTAATAGCTGACATCATCTCTTTAAGACGACGATATTCGGGCCTGAAATCGTGACCCCATTCAGAAATACAATGCGCCTCATCTACAGCAAAAAAAGATATTTTCAGATCACTGAAGAATTCAAGATTTTCCTGCTTGGTAAGTGTTTCGGGAGCAACGTACAACAACTTTGTTTTCCCTTCGATCAAATCCGACTTAACATCGCGTTGTTGTGCTTTGGTTAGTGATGAATTAAGAAAATGCGCCACGTGGTCTTTTTCACTATAACCCCTTACGAGGTCTACCTGGTTCTTCATCAGGGCAATCAGTGGACTCACTATTATCGCGCAACCTTCCATTATTAATGCCGGAAGCTGGTAACAAAGACTTTTACCACCGCCTGTAGGCATAATAACAAAAGTATCTTTGCCGCTCAATAAGCTGTTGATAGCCTGTTCCTGTGTGCCCTTAAATTTATCGAAACCAAAATGGTCTAATAAACTTTTATGAATGTTATAAGGATGGTTTGTTGCTTCTGCAACTGAGGGAGATTTTTTAGATGAAGTTTTACCCGTATTTACTTTCTTTGCCGCCGTCTTTTTTGTAGTTGTATTAGTTGCCATTTTTCATTTCTATTCCACCTCCACAGGCAGTTTTTAAACTTTCTTTAAATTATACATTTAAGACATCCATTATATTATTTTTAGTGAACGTCTATTTTTTTAGGGTTAGCGAAGTTACTGCAAGAGATTTGTTATAAAAACGGGCTTTTGTTAAAGTTTAATCTTAACAAAGTATTAAAAAGTAATTAAACCGGTCTTAAAACGAATAGCATTGTTTAAAAGTATTTCTTTGTCTAAATTTTTACGTTTGCCTCTTTCCAGGCCTGCTTTTAATTCAGGGTAGCTTTTAAATTGTACATTTATTTACTTGACATGGATGACAGGATATTTAAAACAGCAACACGTACCATTCTGCTGGAGGCTGAATCTGTAGCAGGGCTGGTTAAATACATAAATGACGATTTTGTACACACTGTTGAAACTGTCTTTAATAGCAAGGGACGATTTATTTTAAGTGGAGTAGGAAAAAGCGCAATAGTAGCCCAGAAAATAGTTGCCACTCTTAACAGTACCGGAACTCCCAGCCTTTTTATGCACGCTGCTGATGCCATTCACGGCGATCTGGGAATGATCCAAAAGGAAGATGTAGTGATGCTACTGAGTAAAAGTGGAGAGAGTCCTGAAATTAAGGTAATCATTCCACTAATTAAAAATTTTGGAAATGTATTAATTGGAATGGGAGGCAATGAAAAATCTTTTCTTGCAACACATTGCAATTTTTTTTTAAATACAACCGTTACCAAAGAGGCCTGTCCAAATAACCTGGCTCCCACCAGCAGTACCACGGTACAAATGGTAATGGGTGACGCCCTGGCAGTTTGTTTAATGGAACTAGGTGGTTTTAACGGTCATGATTTCGCCCGGTTTCATCCCGGCGGAAACCTGGGAAAAAGGTTGTATTTGAAAGTTAAAGACTTATATACGTACAATGCTAAACCGGCAGTTTTACCATCAGCAGGATTAAGAGAGATAATAGTAGAAATTACAAAAGGCAGGTTAGGTGCTACTGCAGTTATTACAGAAAAAGGTGCAATCGCAGGGATAATAACTGACGGCGACCTTAGAAGGATGCTAGAAAAAAGTGAAAAATTAGAAAATATAAAAGCAGAAAATATATTAACGCCTCATCCTAAAACAATCAATGCAGACGACCTTGCCGTAAAAGCACTGGATACTTTAAGAACAAACGATATCAGCCAACTTTTGGTTATCGATCAACAACAAATCTATGTTGGAATTCTACATTTACATGATCTTGTAAAGGAAGGAATTGTATAAGAATAAAAAAGGCAGTTAATTTGCCAATTACAATATAAAATGAATAAAAACCAGTACGTCGCAATCATTGCCGGAGGTATAGGAAGCAGATTTTGGCCAAAAAGCCGGGTAGGATATCCAAAACAATTTCTCGATATCTTAAATACCGGTAAAACACTGATCCAGTACACATATGAACGTTTTCAAAACTTTATACCAAAAGAAAATATTTATATAGTAACGTCTAATGAATATGAAGAAATCGTAAAAGAGCAGTTAGCAGGAATACCACCGGAGAATGTTGTTTGCGAGCCCAGCAGGAAGAATACAGCACCTTGTATTGCATATATCTCTTTTAAAATTCTTAAGAACGATCCCCAGGCTACACTGATAATTGCCCCAGCCGATCACCTCATTTTAGACAATGCGACTTTTGAGAAGACCTGTCAAAAGGCTATACAGTTTGTTGAGGATAATAATGCACTCGTAACCCTGGGCATTCAGCCTACATATCCTAATACGGGCTATGGATATATCCAGCATGAGGCAGAGTCGATAGAAGATAATGTTTACAAAGTAAGAACGTTCACAGAAAAACCTAATCTTGAGCTGGCTAAAACATTTTTATTAAGCGGCGACTTTTTATGGAATGCCGGCATTTTCATCTGGAAGGCTGCAACTATCATTAAAATGTTTGAAATTCATGAGCCGGAGATTCACGAAATCTTTGCCGGCGAACAGGATAAATTAAATACTCCTGAAGAAAAAGAAGCTATTGAAAGAATTTACCCGTTATGCTCCAGCATTTCTATAGACTACGCAGTTATGGAAAAAGCGGATAATGTGTTTGTAATACCAAGCAGCTTTGGTTGGAGTGACCTTGGTACCTGGGCAAGCGCCTACGATAACCTCGAAAAGGATTATCTCGGCAATGCGATAGCAGGCGATAAAGTGATGGTAATAGATTCTACTCAATGCATGATTACAGCACCCCACGACAAGCTGCTTGTTTTGCAGGGATTGAACGACTTCATTGTTGTTGATACACCCGATGTCTTGCTAATCTGCCGAAAAGACAAGGAACAGGAAATTAAAGAATATGTTGCTGAAGTAAAACGAAATGTGGGCGATCAACACTTATAATCCAACTCAAAAAAGTATTAGACCATCTCAAAAGGATGGTTTTTTTCATTCCCTTTTTCTTTTTAACTGGTCTGTCTGGAGATTAAAGGGAATGGTTTTGTTTCAAACATTAGAACCACATTCAACATCGTTGTGTCACTCCCTTCAACGACAAACGTTGTTGCAGCTTCCTTGTTCAGGGTTTAAAAAAATTGGTTACCATTTTGTTATAAGCAATGCGACCCTGTTTTACTTGCCAATTTGCAGTTAAAAGAATTATTATAGAATTGAACTCATATAACAGTACTGTAATATTGATTTTTCAAAATTTTTCTATTGTTTCGAACGATACTTCAAATAACATTAACTGCATTATCCCTACTTTTTTTAGAAGAAACTGCACATTCCCAGCTAACAACGGTTAGCGGCACTGTTTACGATATCACTAAAAAAACACCAATAGAAGCGGTAAGTGTTTTGAGTACTTCAGGTCGTGGTACAGCTACAGATTCCTTTGGACACTATACTCTTGTAGTGGATGAAAAAGATTCAATTTATTTCTCTTTTTTAAATAAGCCAACTCCTAAATATGCTGTAAGAAGTATTGCAAATCCCGGTTCTTTTGACATTTCTATTCAGAAAAAAATACAACAGTTGCCCGGTGTTTTCGTTAAACAAAGAAATTACAGAATGGATTCTTTGCAAAACCGGTCGGATTATGATAAAATCTTCAACTACCGGAAACCGGGTTTAAGTACCTCGATGAATCCGTCGCCAGGGAGTGTAGCAGTCGGCTTAGACCTCGATGAATTGATAAACATGTTTAAGTTCAAAAAGAATAGGCGCATGCTGGCATTTCAAAACAGGTTAGTAGAGGAAGAAAAGGAGAAATTTATAAGTCACCGTTTTAATAAAGGACTTGTTAGAAAACTTACCGGGTTAGAGGCTCCGGAAATAGACAGTTTTATGTTGGAATTCAGGCCGACGTTAGAAATGGCAACGCAATTTAACGACCTGGAATTTGGCCAGTTTATCGTAGAATCTTTTAAATATTACAAGGCAGGAATAAAATTAAATAAAGCTGCCTTTAGAAGAGAAGGAGAATAAAGCCAAGAAAATGATCGGTATTAAACACTAATCCTAATGAATTTGAAACAAGCTGCCTACTTTTTAATGTATTAGTGTTGTAATAAAAAACAACCCGAAGGTTGTTATAATAGAATAAGTAAAAAGGGCAGGTTTAAAAATTGTTCTGGTCATCATTCTCTCGCAAGTTTTCTCTTTCATCGCCACCAAGGCTATAATAGCTATTTTCTTCATCGCCCTGACCCAAAGAATCTTCCGGTTCAAGATCTGCATCAGGTACATCCAGATCTCTTCCTGTCCTGGGCGTCCATCCCCTTGCTCTTAATTCTTCGTCCTCATCCATATCCATATCCCCGTCTCTGGGCCCTAAAATCATCAGATCCTCTGCAGTTACGTCTGCATCTGTACCAGGAACCATTTCAATATCTTCCCCTTCTTCTTCCGGAACCTGAGTAAAATCAGGCTGCAGTTCAGGAGTACCTTCTATATTTCTTATGTGATCAGGAGATATAGTATTTGAGCGAGTAAGATTTTCTACATCAAGGTCTACCCTTTCATTACTATTACCTGGGTTCAAAATATCATCTTTAGCAGGATAATGAGGATAACCGGGAAAATCCTGGTCGATTTTCTCATCATTAGATTCTTGAACTTCTTCCGGCCTGTCTATGATTTCATCGGGATCATTGGTAGTAGGTTTAGGTCCGCCATTAGTCTCTTTAGGATCATTTTCTATTAACATAACAATTGTGTTTTAATAAGATATAAAAAATGTATGCCGCATCGAAACCGAAATGAAAAATAGAAACTTATAGTAAGATCAAAGTTTTACAACAAATAATCCTACCATTTTAATCCTTAGTTCCGAACAGTGTCAGATAAAAAAGTCGCAATAATTGCAGTATTAGAAAGCTGTAAAATACTGCGTGAGCTAATTGCTAACACGGCTATTTGCAACCGACGGGAGCTTCCTCGAATACACAACACTTTCCACAAATTGTAATGGCATGTTTTATGAAAAGAATGTTTAATAAAATAAAAAATTATGAAAATCATAAGCACAAAAACACACGGCGTATTGGACTATTTAATGGGGGTTCTTCTGATAGCATCTCCATGGATCTTCGGTTTTGCAGATAATGAAACCGCTAAGTGGATCCCCGTAATACTTGGAATAGGTGCATTGTTATACAGTTTGTTGACAGACTACGAATTCGGTATGTCAAAAACAATATCAATGAAAACACATCTGACCCTCGATACCGTTTCAGGAATCTTTCTAGCAGCTTCCCCATGGATCTTTGGTTTTGCTGACGAGGTTTACATGCCTCATTTAATCCTGGGTATTTTGGAAATTGGCGCAGCAGCAATGACGAAAAGCACCCCGTCAAGTGCCAATAGTAATGCGAGGCATATCCATGCAGCATAAAAAAGAAAGTTATTTTTTATTATGGGGCCTGGCGCCCCTTTTTTATTTTACCTATATGGCATGCTTTTATAGTCCATTTGCTGGGGGAATTAAATTTAAAAGATTATAAGCCATGTAATTATGAAAAATAATAAAGATGTTCCAGCCAATCTCTTCACAGTGGCACCAGGTGTTTGGGGAAGAAAAGATGTTTTTGTGAACTTTTACATGATCCAGGATCTTATGAACGACGATTGGGTCTTGATAGATGCGGGTTTAAAATGGTCGGCATCTAAAATAAAAGAAATGGCTGGTTATCTTTTCGGAGAAGGAAGTTTACCAAAAGCAATTGTCTTAACCCATGGCCACTTCGACCATGTAGGAGCGTTGATAAAACTCGCCGAGGAATGGGATATCCCGGTATATGCTCATCATTTGGAAATTCCTTACCTAACAGGCCAATCAAGCTATCCACCGCCCGATCCTACAGTCGGAGGTGGTTTAATGGCAACAATGGCCTTCCTTTATCCAAAGAGCCCTATTAATATCTGGAAGCATGTGAAAGTTTTGCCTCCGGACGGAAAAATACCCGTTTTACCGGAATGGAGATATATTCATACTCCCGGCCACTCCCCCGGGCATGTCAGTCTATTCAGGGAAAGTGACAGAGTGTTAATCGCAGGAGATGCATTTGTAACTACCAACCAGGAATCGGTGATCTCCGTAATGTTCCAAAGTAAAATAATTTCAGGACCACCGAAGTATTTTACTTACGACTGGGTTGCAGCAAGAAATTCGGTTAATGAATTAGCGAGGTTACACCCCACTACAGCAGCTACCGGTCATGGCCAACCAATGAGGGGAAAAGAGTTACACAAAGCGTTAACTCACTTAACCGAAAACTTTTATAAAGAATCAATACCCGAACACGGCAGGTATATTCCTGACCCCGCAATTACCAATCAAAACGGCGTTGTGTATCTTCCACCCAGGAAAATAGATAAAACTAATGTTGCCCTTAAG
Organism: Segetibacter sp.; assembly: GCA_028288485.1. Lineage (GTDB taxonomy): Bacteria > Bacteroidota > Bacteroidia > Chitinophagales > Chitinophagaceae > Segetibacter. The sequence goes on along the minus strand of JAQBNO010000066.1, from coordinate 36,521 downwards.
GCTTTTAGCGTAACAGCTCTTCTTACTTTAGGACTTGTTTATTCGACCTATAAAAAGAAAAAGAAGATCAGGTTCTTTGAAACATTGCTGGATGTAGAGTACAACTTTTAGCAAGCATTTCAGTTAAGTACCGTCGTTCTTTTATTGATAATTGAAATTGATCGTTGAGTATTGAATATTATAAAAACTGAGCAAGGTAAAATTTTAAATAATCAGCTCTAAGTGCCAATATGCAAGGGCAGAACCATGAATTAAGCACTTGCCTGCTCTCTACTGCACTAGATAAAGACCTACAGTACAAGAGTGCGACCCTACGACAAGCCCGGGGTAAACCGCCAGGCTGAATACTGCGCTATAGTACAAGCGAGCGTGGCAACGATGTAACAGGTAGAACAAATGCCGGCTACAAAAAGATCTCCAAAAACATACATTTACAAAAAAAGACATTACTCTCAGCTGTAATGTCTTTTTAAATTTATTTCCTAAAATTTCTTATCCAATTAATCCCGCATCCCTGCTTATTTGAAGCATACGATCTATTGGCTTTTTAGCTGCAAGACGTAAATCTTCGTTCATCAAGATTTCCGGAGTTTCGTACTCCATACACAAATACAATTTTTCAAGGGAATTTAGTTTCATATACGGGCAATCGTTACATGCGCAACTGTTATTAGGCGGAGCCGGAATGAAAGTCTTATATGGAGCATCTTTTTGCATCTGGTGCAAAATACCAGTTTCAGTAGCTACAATAAATTCGTTACAGCTATCGGTAACTGCATATTTGAGCAATTGGGTAGTACTTCCAATAAATTCAGCCAGGCGAAGAACAGCTTCTTCACACTCAGGATGCGCTATCACTTTAGCATTTGGATGACGAATTTTCAGTTTGGTTATTTTCTCCATGCTGAAAATTTCATGTACCATACAAGCTCCGTTCCAAAGCAACATGTTACGGCCAGTCTTCTTGTTTAAAAAACCACCAAGGTTCCTGTCGGGTGCGAAAATGATCTTTTGATCGGCCGGCAGGCTATTTAAAATCGCCTCAGCATTACTGCTTGTACAAATGATATCACTCAGCGCTTTAATGTCGGCAGTGCAGTTTATATAGCTAATAACGAGGTGCTCAGGATGCCTCTCTTTGAAAGCCCGAAACTGGTCCGCAGGAGCACTATCGGCCAGGGAACATCCCGCCTTAAGATCAGGCAAGACCACCTTTTTTGTAGGGTTTAAAATTTTTGCTGTCTCCGCCATAAAGTGTACACCTGCAAAAACAATCATGTCGGCATCGGTAGACTGTGCCTTTTGCGCTAATCCAAGACTATCACCAAGAAAGTCAGCGACATCCTGAATATCGGGCTCCTGGTAATAGTGCGCCAGCACAATTGCATTTTTTTCTTTTTTCAATCTTTCGATTTCAGAAAAAAGGTCGAGATGCACATCGATGTCGATGTCGAGGAAACCTCTTTCTTCAACCTTATATTTCGCTTCAGCTATGTTCATAACTACTGTAATAGATTCTTTAATAGATTATTTATAAATAAAGCTATTACTACTACGGGTGTTAATAGCGGGATAACTTTTATTCCTATTATTTGCAAATGTAAAATTTACTGTTTATACACGCTTATCCACAAACACTTCACAGCGATTATTACAACAAAATTAGGGATTTGAAGGGTTTTCCCACATACTGGGGATTATGTGACAGGTGTATAAAAAAGACCAATTAACACGAAAATTTTCGTGTTAAAAGAAATAGGATAAGTTCTTTTTTCCGGAGTCGTTGGTAAATAATCGAATAAAAGAAGTAGAGTTGCTCTATATCTTTCAACGAAGATTTATAAAAAACATTGCCGTTGTCCACAGAATTTTGCGTTTTTAACAACGTGATGTGGAAACAAAATATTTTGAAAAACGGTGTTTTATCTATAGGAAAAAAGTTATTCACATAAAAGAATTATGCCAGGAACCCTGTAAGTAAGCATTAATAGGGGTTTTACAACGTTTTCCACATTTGTTCGAACAATATATTCCCCTATTTTTGCGTCCTCTAAAAAAGTTATAATATAATTATGTCGGTTATTCAAAAAATCAGGGATAAATATGCCGCGGTGGTTATTGCGGTAATTGCCCTTAGTTTGGTTGGTTTTATTTTAATGGATGCTTTTGTAGGACCTGGACAAGGATCTGGAACAAGTAATACCAATGTTGGTAAAGTAAACGGTCAGAAGATTGAAAGAAATGATTTTGAAAAAAGGATCAACCTTCAACAAGCCATGTACGGCGCCCAGGCACCACAGCGCGAACAATTGATCAGCAATGTTTGGGAACAAACAGTAGATGAAATTGTAATGAACCAGGAATACGAAAAAGTAGGACTACAGTTCAGTGCAAAGGAATTGAATGATGTGCTTTTTGGTGCAAATCCTCCGCAGTGGCTAAGCCAGCAATTTACTGATCCTCAAACCGGGCAGTACGATGTAAACCAGGCTAAGCAATATTTTGCTCAGCTAAAAAAGCAAAAGGATAACCCGAACATGGAGATGTTCAACGAGGCCTACATTCAGCCTACCATCAGCCAGACTCTTCGTATGAAGTATATGGCGCTTTTAGGAAACAGTTCGTATGTTCCAAAATGGTTTGCAGAAAAAACATTGGCAGATCAAAACGCTGTTGCCCGTTTTTCTTATGTAACCGTTCCCTACAGTACCATCAGTGATAGCACAGTTAAGGTGACCGACGACGATGTAAAAGCGTACATTAATAAACACCGGGAATCATTCAAACAGGATGAAGCTACACGTTCAGTTTCTTATGTTGCTTTCAGCGCCTCTCCTTCAACTGCAGACAGCGCTAAAGTTTTAACCCAGGTTCAAAACCTTTCTGCTGAATTTGCCGCAGCACCCGATCCTGAAAATTTCCTTACACGTGTAGGATCAGAAATCCCTTATTTTAACGGCTACACGCTGGGATCTAAGTTACAGGTGCCAAATGCTGATACTATTAAAATGTTAGCTAATGGCCAGGTATTCGGTCCTTATAATGATGGCTCTAATTATGCACTTGCTAAAATGATTGATCGCCGTAGTATGCCGGATAGTGTAAAGGTCAGGCACATATTAATTAAGACAGGTGAGAAAGGACAGCCAACTTTACCGGATAGCATTGCAAAAGCAAGAATTGATAGTATTGCTGCAGCCGCAAAATCAGGGGCTGATTTTAATGCACTGGTTTTACAATACAGCGATGACCAGGGAAGCAAAAACACGAAGGGTGAATATGATTTTACTTCGCAGCAATTTGCTAATTTAAGTAAGGAGTTCGCGGAAGTAGCGTTTTATGGACAGACAGGTGACAAACAAGTTGTAAAAGTAGAAAACCAGTCCTACAGCGGTTATCACTATATAGAGGTTGTTGAACAAAAGAAAATCGAAACTGCCTATAAGATTGCTTACCTGGCAAAAGCTATAGAAGCAAGCCAGGAAACGATCAACAATGCAAACAACTTAGCTTCACAGTTTGCTGCTAACAGCAGAAATAATAAGCAGTTCGAAGAGAATGCTGCAAAACAAAACCTCCAGATTTTACCCGTTGCTGAAATCAAACAAAACGACTACCAGGTTCCGGCGCTGGGCGAAAGCCGTCAGTTTGTTCGTTGGGTGTATGAAAATAAAGGTGGTGATGTAAGTGAGCCTTACGAGATTGGCGATAAATACGTGGTAGCGGTAATTACAAGTGTTTCCGACAAAGGGTTGATGAGTGTAGCAAAAGCACGTCAAACCGCAGAGCCTTTAATCATGAACGAAAAGAAAGCACAACAAATTATTTCTTCCAAATTCAAAGGTGGTAATACAATTGAGCAGGTTGCACAATCTGCCGGGGTGAGCGTTTTGAATGCTGATAGCGTTAGTTTCGGACAACCTTTTATTCAAAATATAGGTAACGAACCTAAAATTGCCGGGGCCGCGTTCAATAAGAGCCTGCAGGCAAAAGTAAGTGAGCCAATTGCGGGCAACACAGGTGTATTCGTTGTTAAAGGTGGAAGTATTTCTGCCCTTCCAAACACAAATATGAATGTTGAGGACCTGCGCAAACAACTCGAAATGCAACAAAAGCAAATGGGTGGTTACCGTAGCATTGAAGCTTTAAAGAAAGCTGCTGAAATAAAAGATAACCGTTTCGATTTTTATTAATGAATAACTTTTATAGAGAAAGCCCTGCCGTTTTGGTGGGGCTTTTTTGTTTCCCAGCATTTGCAAGGAATGCAGCTTTGCTTGCGACGCTCCGTTTTAGCTGCAAGGTGTTCGAGGAGCGGGGAAGTTACCAGTTACCCGTTTCAAAATTCCAGTTTCATCATTGATACTTGTAACTGCTTTTAAACCAAATTATCCGCACCGAACACCCTTCAATAGTGTTTTCGTTCCTTGTAGCCGGAAACCTGGAACTTGTAACTGTATTTTGGCTCTTTCTGTAACCTGTAACTTTGTAACTTTGAATTTGCATTATGGAAAATACAATAATTAACAAAGTTGCCGAAAGCGCACTTACAACAATAGACCTCGAAGAATATTATCCCAAAGGTGAAACAGCGGTTTTTGATTTAAAGGACCATTTGTTTATGGGGTTAATATTAAAAGAAAAAGATTTCAGAGCTGCATTGCAGGCATTCGACTGGGAACAGTTCCGTGATAAAAACGTAGCTATTACCTGCTCGGTAGACGCTATTATTCCTATGTGGGCATATATGCTCGTAGCAAGTAATTTGCAACCGGTGGCACGAGAGGTAGTATTTGGAGAGGAAAAAAACATATTATCTACCCTGTTGGTAAGAAACCTTGCAGCCATCAAAGGTGAAGTGTATACCGACAAAAGAGTGGTAGTGAAAGGTTGCGGAGACGTGACTATTCCCGAAACTGCTTATGTTGAAATAACAAACAAGCTTCGTCCTTATGTAAAAAGCATCATGTATGGCGAGCCCTGCAGCACAGTTCCTATCTTTAAGAGAAAATAACTTTCTTTTATGGACGTAGAACAGCTGCGCGACTATTGCCTGTCAAAACCAGGTGCAGAAGAAACTTTTCCATTTGGTCCTGAAAACCTGGTATTTAAGGTAAATAACAAAATGTTCCTGCTGGTCTCTCTCGACGCGCAGCCTTTATCCTTTAACGCTAAGTGCGACCCTGAAAAAGCGCTGGAGCTACGGGAAGAATATTCCTCCGTTCTTCCGGGTTACCACATGAATAAAAAACACTGGAACACCGTTATTATCGACGGCACGTTATCTTCAAAACAACTGAAAGATATGATCGACGAATCATATCAACTTGTTGCAAAAGGTAAAAAATAGACAGTTATTCATTTTCTTTCTTATCCACAACTAAGTTTAAACGCTTACTCTTCCTTAATTTTCCCCGATCTGGTTTTATTGACTTTTTCGTTGAAGGTGGTTGGAACTGGCACCGGCCTTTAAACTGGTATCACCGGCAATAATAGCTCAGTTCGAGTTACCAAAAAAAGCCCCGAAAGGTTTAGTTAGATAATCACTACCACCGGTTAAAGAATTTCCAGTGTGCCCTGTCAGCAATAGGAGAATCAGCATCCAAAGCACAACAGCCTTTTTGAAACTTCTACTTTTGGATTTTTTTCTTTCGTATATAAAGTAAACGTTGTAAGCGTGAGGCCAATAGGCAGCTACATCTGCCAGTTCACCAGGCGGGCACCGTAATTTTCGCTTAGCGATAATAGATAACCGGTAATACACGAAGCAACAGCAGTGACTGAACCACATAACATAACTACGTGAACAGCGGGTTTTATTGCCGGGTATTTGGGTCTGCCTTCCAGCCATTGCAGGAACAGTTCCATAAGCAAAATACCTATTGTTAAATGAACAAGTAAAGGATGAATGTGCCCAGGAAGTACGATCATAAATTTTTGATGATACAACTCAGCAAATTTGATAAAGAATACCGCAGGGGTTTTAAATTTCTGTTATCATTAGTAATAGCCTAATAGGATGAGAAAAAAAACATCAGAAATTTTTTTACTTTTAAGAGCAAATAAGCGGCAGTAGCTCAGTTGGTAGAGCATTAGCTTCCCAAGCTAAGGGTCGAGAGTTCGAGCCTCTTCTGCCGCTCCTGGAATACTTTTTTCATTCAAACGCTGTGCTGACGTGCACCCAACTTGCGGCACGCTTACTTTCGGCTTCGCGCCAAAGCCTTCAAACCAATGACAGTATAGCTTATGTTAGAACGACAGGTTTACCGCATGCCAAAGGCTGGCTCAATTAAAAATTTGAAACTGGTAACAGAAGCCCTGGAATATCCTAAGGCTGACGAAGTGTGTGTGAAAGTGCAGGCAATAGGGCTAAACTTCGCTGATATTTTTGCTATGCAGGGACTCTACAGCGCCACACCGAAAGGTCCCTTCATCCCCGGGCTTGAGTTTTCCGGTGAAATCATTTCCGTAGGTGCATCGGTAGAAGAATGGAAAGTCGGCGATAAGGTTATGGGTGCTACAAAGTTTGGAGGCTATGTGTCACACATCAATATGCACCATCGTTACGTAATTCCCCTTCCCTCAACCTGGAGTTTTGAAGAAGGAGCAGGTTTCCTGGTGCAGGGACTAACTGCCTGGTATGCACTTACTGCCCTGGGGAATCTACAGAAAGGAATGACTGTCCTCGTTCATAGTGCTGCCGGGGGAGTTGGTATTATGGCCAACCGCATTTGTAAAAAGTTCGACGCGTATACCATCGGCACTGTTGGTTCGCCTAGAAAAGTTGATTTTCTGCTGAAGGAAGAAGCCTACAATGATGTAATTGTGAGAGATGATCATTTTTATAAAAAGCTCCTAAATGCTCTTGACGGCCGGCAATTGAACCTCGTTATGGAATGTATCGGCGGAAAAATATTACAACAGGGTTGGGAAGCAATGGCTCCAATGGGAAGAATGGTTGCCTACGGAAGCGCAAGTTTTACCAGTCATGGCCCCACTCCCAATTATGCGAAGCTCATCTGGAAATATCTTAGCCGCCCTAAGATCGATCCCCTGCGTCTGCCTACACAAAATAAATCGCTCATGGGGTTTAACCTGATCTATCTGTACGAGCAGACGGACCTGATGCACGAAATGCTTCATGCACTACTGGCGCTACAACTAAAGCCGCAGCATATTGGTCATGTCTATCCTTTTAACGAAATGCACAATGCTATTCACCTTTTTCAAAAAGGAGAAACTGTAGGCAAGGTGGTAGTGAAGGTTGGGAATTAAATGAAGCCGGCCATTTTGCTTTTTATAAAAGATAAGGCAGGCAGCTTACATAAGAGCAGACAAGCAAAAAGAATAGTTCTGTAACTTCTACCGGGCCTCTTAACACAGGCAATGAATTGAAACGGAAATGTTTTTATTAGCTTTTAATAAACGATCGTTATAAGCTGGCCGAATTTTATTAGTACTTATAAAACTTAAAAAAACTAAAGATGCAATACCGAACTTTTGGTCGAACCGGTTGGAAGGTTAGCGAAGTAGGCTATGGTATGTGGGGAATGGCAGGTTGGACAGGATCTGAAAGTGAGGAAGTAAATCGTGCACTCGACCGCTCTGTGGAGTTAGGATGTAATTTTTTTGATACCGCATGGGGATACGGAGAAGGACTTAGTGAGCAAATTCTGAATGCCCTGGTAAAAAGGCATTCGCAAAAAAAATTGTACGTCGCTACCAAAATTCCACCGAAAAACCGCCGGTGGCCTTCAAAGCCGGAATTTAAATTACCCGATGTTTTTCCTGCAGATTACATCGTTGAATACACGGAGAAAAGTTTACAAAACCTGGGCGTAGAAACGATAGACCTGCAGCAGTTTCATGTATGGGAAGATGCCTGGGCACAACAGGATGAATGGAAAGAGGCAATTACCCGTTTAACCCGGCAAGGAAAAGTACAGGCGTGGGGCATTAGTGTAAACAGGTGGGAGCCCAACAATAGTTTAGAGACTTTACAAACAGGATTGATGGATGCTGTACAGGTGATCTACAATATTTTCGACCAGGCACCCGAAGATCAATTATTCCCACTTTGTCGTGAGCTTAATATTGGTGTAATTGCCCGTGTTCCTTTTGACGAGGGAACCTTAACGGGAACTATGACGAAAGAAACAACTTTCCCAAGCGGCGATTGGCGCGCCTCTTATTTTGTTCCTGAAAACTTAAACGAAAGTATGGACCACGCCGATGCTTTAAAGCCTTTATTGCCCGACGGAATGACGTTGCCGGAAATGGCGCTGCGATTTATCCTTAGCAATCCCCATGTAGGCACTACAATACCTGGCATGCGAAAATTGAGGAATGTAGAGGCTAACATGAAAGTAAGTGATGGGAAAGGACTGGGGGCTGAGCTTTTGAACGAACTAAAGAACCATCGTTGGGACCGGGAACCTACAGAATGGTCACAGTAATCCCGGCTGATCTTTCTTCAAGGCCACTCTGTAGGGGATTTTGGGGGTTAAGTTAACTGCAAAAAACACAAACATAATGAAAGCATTTTTAGGGATGGGTTTGTTAGGGTCAAATTTCGTTAGGGCAATGCTGCAAAGAGGCGAAACGGTACGGGTGTGGAACCGCACAACTGCCAAAGCAAAAGCATTGCAAGCATATGGGGCAAACGTATCTGAAACTGCAAGCGAAGCAGTGCAGGATGCAGCTGTAATTCACGTTACGCTTAAGGACGATGCTACCGTTGACGAAGTACTGGAAACAGCAAGTAAAGGATTTAGAGACGGTGCTATCATTATAGATCACACTACAACTTCTGCGAAAGGTGCAGTTCAGCGAACAGACCGTTGGAAAAGTAAAGGTTTCACCTATGTCCATGCTCCTGTTTTCATGGGTCCGCAGAATGCCCTGGAAAGCACCGGTTTTATGTTGGTCTCAGGTGATCAATCTATTATCAATAAGTGGGAACCTGAACTGTCAAAGATGACCGGGAAGGTTATAAACTTTGGTTCTGAAGTAGGGAAAGCCGCCGGCATCAAACTGGCTGGCAACCTGTTTTTACTCAGCCTCACAGCCGGGCTTTCTGATGCGCTTGCCCTTGCCAAAGTACATGGCATTGAAGCCGACGAAATTCTTAATCTTTTTAATAATTGGAATCCCGGTGCTATGGTGCCCGCAAGGTTGAAGAAGATTGCAGAAGGTAAATTTAATGAGCCTTCCTGGGAATTAAATATGGCACGAAAAGATGCCGGGCTAATGATCGATGCAGCGAAGGAAGCCGGAACCAACCTTGCTATAATACCCGCTATTGCAGCCGTAATGGATCAGTGGATAGCAAAAGGTCATGGTAACGACGACTGGAGCGTTATTGCGAAGGATAGTATTTGATCTTTTAGATAAGCAAGAACGAGAATCTCCGAAATACTTGTCGTTTCCCCCGAAGGATGATATCTACTCCTCTGCATAGGGGAATCAGGAGGGTTTGTACTTAGCGTATGAACTACTATTGTGCATACGTTGCGTCGCACACTTGTGCTGTATATCTTTATTCCGCTTTTCTTAAAGGGCAATTACGGTCGTATTCAAAAGCAACAGCAATCACCTGCTCTCTTTACCGCGGCCTGGGCAACCGCAAAGCAAAAGAAAGTATAACTGTTCCGGAATTGAGGCGTTCTACAGGTAATTTTTTCAGTGCTTTATTTATATTGAGCCTATGAATAAATAAACACAAAACGGTTACCTCCTGAAAAACCTCCACAATCCCTTTGGCCTTTCTTTCACCTGGTAATGCTTAATGATATTTGTTTTAATGTGCTCAATTGCTTCGTCATAGTCGTTCGTGAGTATAACCAACTTCATATCTGCTTCACTTATAGTGCCTTCAGATTTTAAAAATTCCATATAATTCATTAGCGGCTGAAAGTAATCTTTGCCATAAAGCACAATAGGAAACTGTGTAATGGTTCTGGTCTGAACAAGGGTAAGCGTTTCAAAAAATTCGTCCATAGTTCCGAATCCGCCAGGCATAATTACGAAAGCATAGGAATACTTTACAAGCAAGGTTTTCCTTACAAAGAAGTGTTTGAATGTATACCACTTGTGCATATAGGCATTATGCTTTTGCTCCCCCGGCAGGTATATGTTACAACCGACTGAATGGAAGCCATTTTCAAATGCTCCCCGGTTTGCAGCTTCCATAATCCCGGGCCCTCCGCCGGTCATGGTTGTAAATCCCATTTGCCCTATCCTTTTCCCAAATTCTCTTGCTGCCTCATAATATTTATGTCCTTCTTTAAACCTTGCAGATCCGAATACCGTTATACACGGCCCTACATAGTGAAGTGTTCGGGTTGCCCTGATGAATTGCCAGAAGACAGTCAGTGCGAACCTGTATTCCCTAAACCGGCTTCTTGGGCCTTCGAGGTATTCAACTAATTTCTTATTATTTACAGGTTGTTTCTTCTCCATCATAGTTTGGTTCTTAATCTGCATCTACAGTTACATTGTTGTAATAACTTCAATCAATAATTATGCTCCCCTGCTTGCAGTAGAGTCCGGCCGGACCCGAGGCGGCAAAAAACGGTATAATGTTCTGGGGTGTTTACTATTCAGGATGCGATCGAAAGATGGTAGCGAGGGTTTTGACTATTGCGGCAAATATGACAAGGTAAAGACATGCGAGCTTATTGAACTTACAACATCCGGCCGTAGAAAAACGATCAATAGGTTTATTGCAAATGGAAGTGAAAGAATGATAACCCAAACTTTTGAGGTAGAATCAAAAACTCCTGTTCACATGCAGAGAGACTTTTGCCAAAATGTATTGAACAACTTCAAGAAATATGCAGAGAATAAGCTGCGAAACGCGATGCAGATGAAGTGATTTCGACCCTTCGACAAGGCTCGGGGCAAGAACTGCCTCGATGCTATGAAAAACTGCCTGTGAACCGAGCGTGGCAACGATGATGCTCTGAAAAACTACTGCCGGTACCAAAAGAAAATACACCACCTCCAGAAAAATTACGGGGTATAAATATTGCTTAAGGGTGAAAAACAAAGTGTATGTCGCTGCTAGGTGGAGTAATTAAAAAAGCAATTGATTTCAACGGATTTATAAGTAGTGAACCTAACCCGTACAAAGCGCAGAAGAAAGTTCTTTTGCAACTTGTAAAAAAGGCAAGACTTACTGCATTTGGAATGAAACATAAGTTCAGCGAAATTTTAGCAAGTGGTGATCCGATCCCGGTCTTCCAGGAAAATGTACGTGTGTACGATTACGACGCGATGTTTGACGAATGGTGGAACTACCTGCTGAAGGGACACCAGAACGTGACCTGGCCAGGCGGGCAAAAATATTTTGCATTAAGCAGTGGTACTACAAGCAATAAAAAATACATTCCTGTAACAGGTGACATGATCACCGCTATTAAAAAATCGGGCATGCAGCAAGTGTTGAGCCTGAAAAACTTTGATCTCCCAACTGATTTTTTCGATAAGCAAATTCTTATGCTGGGAAGCAGCACGCAGTTAATTGAAGCGGAAGACCATTTCGAAGGTGAGATCAGCGGCATCAGCGCTGCCAATATTCCCGGCTGGTTCAGTAAATTTTACAAACCAGGTGCTGAGATAGCATCGATCGGGAACTGGGACGAAAAGGTAAAAAGAATTGCGGAGGAGGCTCCGGGCTGGGATATTGGAAGTATATCAGGGATCCCTTCGTGGGTAGAGCTGATGCTTAAAGAGATCATTACTCACAACAACCTTAATACGATTCATGATATTTGGCCAAACCTGCATGTTTATACTTCAGGCGGTGTTGCCTTTGAGCCGTATCGCAAAAGCATGGAAAAGTTACTTGCCAGGCCGTTGATCTATATAGATACATACCTCGCGTCTGAAGGGTACATTGCAACACAGAAAAGGCCAGATACAAGTTCCATGTCGCTCATAGTCGACAACGGCATATTTTTCGAATTTGTTCCATTTGTCGAGGAAAATATTGATGAGGATGGACGGGTTAAACCGGGTGTAAAAGTGTTAACGCTCGAGCAGGCAGAAGAAAACATTGAATATGTTTTGCTTATTTCCACAGTATCAGGAGCCTGGAGATACATGATCGGGGATACGGTGATTATAACCGATAAAAAAAGGTCGGAGATACAGATCAGTGGCCGCACGAAGCATTACCTGAATGTAGTTGGAGAGCAACTTTCGGTTCAGAAGATGAATATGGCTATAGAAAAGCTGGAAGATGCTTATGATTTAGAGATTAAAGAGTTCGTTGCTGCAACTGTTTTTGAAAATGAAGAGTACAAAATGAAATTCGTAATCGGGACCGATAAAGAGATTGATGCAGAAAGAGCAGCTGAATTGATAGATACAGAATTGTGTGATAACAATAAAAACTACCAGGTAGCAAGGACAAAAGCATTAAGAGGTTTGAAAGTTGAGGCAATCCCTGTTGAGCGCTTTTACAAATGGAGTGAAGAATTCAAGAAATTGGGAGGACAGGCAAAAATTCCAAGAGTAATGAAAGAAGAGGATTTTAATGAGTTCAGGCACTATGTACTGCAGTTGGCTTAGTTGCGGTGAATTGGTTGTTTTTGGATACCAGCTGTATATTTTCATAGAGTCATCGTTGCTACGCTCAGTTCAACTTTTATTTATTAATTGAACTGAGTACAGCAGTTAACCCTGAGCAAAGCCGAAGGGTTGCAATCACTTCATCGTGGGCGCAATTTGCAGCCAAGAAGGGTTAATATTATTTTTATTAGATTAGGTACTTTGTTGTCGAAACATTCATCAACCTCAAATCTCGGGCTTCGTCATTGTAACGGGGCTTGATAAGCTTCGTTCAAAAACTGCTACGCAAGTTTTTTAAACACTTTGGCCGGGCGAGCCTGTACCTAACCTTATCATGTTCCTCGGTACCTCAAATCCCAGTTGATCACATTTAAGTTTTATACTCCCGCCGCCAACAGGGATGTTACTATTTGTTATATTTTCCCGTTTCTTTATTACCTAAATGGATGTGAAGAGGTATTATATTTTTTGGGTTTTAAAATAAAATCACGCACCTCTTTCATTTCTTCAATCTTTGGCGGATCCTATTTTTTATCCTTAGCAATTTCATCATTTAAATATCCAACCAAAGACGTTCCATCTGCCGGGTCGATGAACATGATGTCTGGATTGTAAAATTCAATCATTATATAAACAAAATCCGGGAGTTATAATTCATTGTATACTTCAATATATTACCATTTGGTACATTAAAGCCTAAGGAGTCACCTTTGCATTTCGTTTTGTGTTTATTCCACATGCAGTTTACTTTTCGGATAATTGTTTCCTTTGAATCTTTTTTAGATCAACACACGACCTCAGCATTTTTTCAGCATTCATTGAAACGGATAAAAAACATCAAAATTGCTGAAATAAAAGAAAGTGACTGAAAGCCGGGCTTAGTGCTATTGCAAAGCCAAGCTGATACCATAAAGCAGGGCAAACTCCCTGGTCATCTTAGTCCTGCTTCTCCAACTTCTTCTTTTCCTCCTCCAGTTTCCTTACCTGCTCTACAATCACATCCGGAGAGAGATACAGCCGTTTAATTTTATCCTTATACGATTGTGGCAAATCTGCATGATCAAGGATAAAGCGTTTTGTGGCAACGATATAGTGTCCCAGTCCACGCTCGACAGCCAGCGAGTCTGCTACCATCTCTGCATGTTGTACAAAAGACGGGTGAAATAAATAGCGGTAACCAAACGAAAAAATTTCTGCATTACTCTTGCTTTCATAATCAAGTATATGCCCAAGTTCATGCCCTATCCATCCTATAAAAACCTCATCGGGAATTTCAAGAATAGGCAGATGAGCATTTACCAGGTTAAAATGAACACTGATATTTATCCTGTAACGCCTGTTTTTTCTATTACCCAACAGGGTGCGAAACACGGGTTGCGCCTGCATTACCGACGTCTTTATATTCTTTTTGAATATAAAATGGATTGTAGTATTTTTTAATTCGGGGTAAAAAGATAACGCGGTAAGGACGTTCCTTTCTATTTCAGTGGGAATCTGTTTATTATTACAGAATTGCATAAGGTCCGCATCGATCGGACCGGTCGGGTTTACTACTGTTGGTAATATCATAAAAACTAAGAGGAACTTCATTAATATACTCAACTTTAAATAACGGTCCAGTCGCCGGTTTGTTTACTGGAGGTGAAAGGTGTTAATATTTTCTATAATTGACGGGAGTGGCCTTGACTAATCATACTTTCAACCAAGTAAGTTTACGTGTGACAAATAAAATTCCGCTTATTCCACCGATTTCAAATTTTCACTATCATTTTTGTCTTTCTGTCTCCCTGCTGCTTCTCTAGCTTCGATCATACCCTCAATATTATCTACTACCGCAATAGTAGCTAAATTAAAAGTTTCGGTAAAAGAAGAAATGCCTTTTAACGCTGTAAGTATTTCAATAGCATAGGGAGGTCTTCGGAAAGAGAACACATGAAATTGGGTGGAGAAAAACTTTAGGGCTTGTTGCAGCGCTTTAAAATTAGCTTCTGTTTTATTCACCCAAATATCCCTATCTCCGGCGGAATGGCTAAACACTGTTAGTATACCTGCATAGCCACCGACAAGTATATATTCAACATGGTGCTATTGAGGCTGAAGGTAAAGTCGCTAAAGTCGGGGTTAAAGACATCCATTTATTCACGGTGCTTTCGTGCGGTGAAAAGAGTACCATCTACTTTCTTTTGAAAAAAATCCGGTTCCCGGAAAGCAACTGAAGTCATTATCCGGGCGGCATGTAAACGTTCCTCATTTGATTTTTCAAACCAATACCGGTAGTCTATATTTCCTTCATTCACCATATTGCGGCTTTCGTACACTTCCAAATCAACCTACCTGCGTTTCATAAAGGCAAATTACTAAATATGGTTTATACCTGTTTCATTTAACGATTTGTTTTTTAAGGTTGATTCGGGTTTGCATAAATCAACGTGCTTGCCGAAACACTATTTATTTAAACGCATTATAAATATACCGGATAGACATTTCGTGTATTTGGCTTAATGAACAATTCATTTTTTGCTGATTGATGAAACAACTGTACAAGTGAGTGACACAACAATGATGAACAAAATTACAAGTGTTGGTCACCAAAAGAATACTACTAGATTGCGTCTACAGATCTTTCGTGGGCCCCGGACACCATTTGGTCTGAAACAAATATTTAATGCCTGTTTGACCCCGGTATTGTACAACCGGTGAGAAAATGAGGTGCATAAAGGCACTGTAATATCCTCCTTTTAACTGGTAAAACTACTATGTGCGACAGAATGCACATTCGGTCGTGGTGAAACATCATTTTGGTCTGAAACCATTCATTTACGATTTAGTAGAAGCGAGTTTTGATATATCAATTAGAAAAGAAAAGGGGTATATAAAGAGCTCATAATCTCGCAATGACGAGAACACATTATTCCCTCTGCAGGTCTATCGCTCCGCCTCCACTATTTTTGCTATCTGTAAAGTAGCTTATTTTTTTAATGAGGAGCGGATGTACATCTGATCACTTATCTCTATAAATACTGCTGAGAAGTCTATTCATTTGCTTAATTATTCCATAACAATGGTCGTAATAGACCTTGCAGGTAGCGTGATTTTTTTAATAGATTCAACGGGGTAAGGTTTCATATTATCATTGGCATTCGCCGTGGTTACGTATTGTTTAATTCTTTTTGTCTGCTTTATGCCGGGAAGTTCCAAACCAATTTCTTTACCCAACCCTGTGTAGTTGATGATTACAACAACTATGCTTTTATTATCGGTAAAAGCCGAAAGCATGACGTCTTTAGCAGACTGGATATCATTTAAACGATCACTTCTTTGAGGAACAATACGGTGCATGCCCGGTCTTATAAAGCGGCTGTAATGTCCGAGCGCCCAAAGATTTTTGGTAATGGTAAAGTCACCTTCGGTGTTAGCAGGATTGCTGTTTAAAGCAAGAAGGTAATAGCGGGTATCAAAATCTGCGTTGCCGGGTTCCCAGGCGTTCCACAAATGCCAGGCGGTTGCATTAGCGATTACAAGGTCGTGGTAGATCATTTTAGAAAGAAAGAGGGCGCAATCAATTGCCTTTATTCTCCCTCGCTTACCTTCCTTGTAACCATTGCCCAGCATACTATATTCTGACTGCCAGAAAGGAATCTTATACTTTGCAGCGCTGTCACGCAAACGGCTGCGCACATTGATAATGCTTGTATCACCATTATCGGTAAAATAACTATGGCCCATTATCGCATGCTTCAGGTTTTTTAAGTTGCCGAGATAGTGTTGACTGCCTGTTGCGAAAAAGCGCTGTATTTGCCTCGAGGCGTGGTCTTTTCCTTCATAAAGTGCTGTAAGAACGCCAGCCTCAGGAATAACGATTTTGGTGGAAAGCTTTTTTGAAGACAATGCACTGTCGAGACTCACCGTTATCTTGTAAATATCTTTGTTGTGCCATGGAGAGCCTTCCTGGTTCATTTGTCCGAATTTATTCGACCAATCCCATTGGGGTTCGTTTACGGGACTTATAAAATTAAAGTGCAAACCTTCCTTATCGAAATGTTGAATAACCGTTGCTAAGAAATCGGCATAAGCGCCGTATTTATCTTCCCGCAAATTGCATTCATAATTTTTTTCGATTTTAAAGCCCAGCCCGTTTTTATTGAATTGAACAGGGGGTGTATTGCTAAATGCAACCAGGTTGTCCACGCCATAGGCTTTCGCTTTCTTTACAAACCATAGATAGCCTTGTTGCTTATTCCAGTCGTATGTTCCGTTCGGCAAAAGAAAACCTTCTACCCTTTTTACGGGGTTACTGATGCCACTGCTGTCGCCTTGTTCTGCTGTTCCACCGCCAATATTAAACCTCCAGGCTGAAAGACCTATACCTAGGGGGTTGCCGGCTTTGTCCAACCCTTTACTGAACAGCAATTCAGCCATCCGTTCTTTTTTCTCCGCAGCCCAGTGTTTTCCAATGCCTTCGGAAAACCATGCCCCGGATGCACCAAAATGCTCAATGGTTTGTGCCCTTTGTTTTGTATTGATAGTAAAAGTTACGGATTGGGTGAAGACGGTATCGGTTGCCAGCAATAAAGAGAAGAAAATAATGATTCTTGATAACATTGTTATTTTATTGAAATAGATTCTTTGGTAACAATAGACGCAGACCATTAGAGATGTAGCCAGCTCCGCCCATTCAATTGACGACTACGAATGTAACAAAGTGCGAGGACATGCCAACCAGGAAAACGATGTCGGGGAGTTAGTAGTTTTTTAACCAGTATTTAGGTGCCGGCTGCAACACTCATACACTTACGATGTTGCTTTTTACCGGGGCAACTACAGCAGCAAAGTGATTAATACATCCGCTTTTAATATTGACAATTCAGCTATGTTTCAGTAAGTGTTGCACGTTCTACTTCCGGCAAATTTTGCGTGCATATTTGAATTCCTGCCTGTCAAGCCAGTCGTGTTGTCCCACCGGTTGAACCTGTTTTTTGTAGGTATAAACATCTTTTCCTATTGTATAAGTCTGCCTTATAACGGCTGTTGTATTATTGTCCGGGTCAAAGCCTGCGACTTCTGTCATTATTTCTACATTCCCCTCACTCGTAGAGCGCTTTGATTTAATAATTCCATCATTGAGCTTTTTGCCATCTTTCGAAACGGTGATTGTATCTGCTACATTTTCGTTTCGGTTTGCGGTGTAAATATGTAAAAACTCAAAGGCATCGGATGAGCCTATTTGCTTAATAACAAGTTCTGCATTTGTTGAATACGGCTTCCTGATCATAGTGCCGCTATAATTCAAAGTGCCTTGCCAGCAACCAATTAAATTCTTAAAAATGCCGGTTGAACTTCCTGGATCTTTTTGCGCAACAACTGAACAGCTTGATAGAATTACAACAACAGCAGTGGAAAATAATTTGTTATTCATAAGTATTTTTTTACTTCTAACGGTTTAGAAGACGAAGCAACCAACTCTTCAGTTTCACAACCGCTGCGATTTCCGATAACCTTAAATTAAAACCAGCTGTAAGTCAAATGTACAAGCTATAAAACTAAAAGATCACTCATTTGACACTGTAAGCAGGTCAATGTTTAATCAAAGACCTCTGACGTAAACATTGGTGTTTTATTTTGGATAGAATACCGTTTATAAAGAAACCGTTGAAACCGGTCCGTCCTTGAAATGGCTCAATTAACAACGTACAGTACAAGTGAGCCTCCCCGCGGCGGGGACGATGTTGATAGTAGTAGTGCAGTAAAGACCAAAACAAATATTTAAATAGGATAAGACAATACTTAAAAAAAGAGGCGTCCATTGCGGACGCCTCTTTTTAGTGGATAGAATGAAAATTATTCTTTCACAATTTTATCCTGTTTTATAATTGCTCCATGTTTATCAGTAATGGTGATCATATAAACACCAGCTGCAAATTTGCTCGTACTTAAGGTGGTAACGCCGGTGAAGGTTTTGTTCATCATCCTGCGGCCATACATATCCGTTACAGTAACAGAAACAGTCTCTGAATTGCTGCCCATATTTACTTTAAGTTCGCCGCGAACGGGGTTTGGATAGATCGATACTATAGGCACTTTAGCCGCCTCTGCTCCACCACGTGTTGCAGTACCCAATTGCACCTTCAACGTATAACAAACAGTGGAACTGTTGGCACCGTTATATCCTATTACCTGGGCATAATACGTTCCCGGGGCCGCGGTATAGCTAATGGTTTCACTTGTTGTACCTCCATTTTGTGAAATACCAACTTGTGTACCTGCGCTGTTCAGTAACCTGAGGTCATAATCGGCGGGTAATGTACCCAAAGTAACTGTGATGGTACCGGCCGTTGTAATAGCGAATTTATAGTTGTCAACATCACCGCTCGGGCTTATACGGCCGTTAACGTTTGTGTTGAACGGAATAGTTGCAGCACCCGAAATCGTACCATTTGTAGAATTATCTACAGTGCTCTGGCATGCGGTAGCTGTGCTAGCTGTTGCTTTTATAGTGTAGCAGGTAACACTGTTTGCGCCATTATAACCAACTACTTTAATATAATAGGTACCTGCAGCCTGGCCGCTTAAAGAAACTGTTTCAGTAGCGGTGCCCGTTTCACCTGCTCCGATTTGTGTACCTGAACTATTGTACACATACAAGTCATAATCCATCGCCGACGGACCAACCAGATTGTAGATAATATTGCTGGTAGCAGTGGTAGTTATTTTAAAATAATCAATATCAGTAGATGAGCCGATTGCAGCCGAATTAGTTACACCGGAAGTGATAGCGGCGGCGGTGGCCTGGGTCTCGTTAGGTTCAAACGCAGTTGCACAGCCAGATACCGTACTTGTTGTAAACTGCGCTGCTGTATAGCCACTTGAACCACCGGAACAATTTGTTCTTACTCTCCAATCGTAGGCGGATGAAGCAGTCAAACCTGTTAATGAAACTGATGTAGTGGTTGTGGCAGTGGCTGCACTTGTCCATGTAGCTGATGAAGTTAATTTATAATCTACCGCATAACTTGCTGCACCACTTACAGCGGTCCAGCTAACAGTTGCACTTGTAGTGGTTATTGCCGAAGAAGCAAGGCCTGAAGGAGCGTTGCAAACAGTAGCGCCGGCAGTTGTAAATTGTGCTGCAGTGTATGCGCCGGATGCACCGGAGCAATTTGTTCTTACCCTGTAATCGTAAACAGTAGAAGCAGTAAGACCACTGAAGTTTACAGATGTTGAAGTGGTTGCAGTTGCAGTATTTGTCCATGTAGCTGATGAGGTTACTTTATAATCAACGTCATAACTAACGGCATCGGTTACTGGAGTCCAGCTAACAGTTGCACTGTTTGTGGTAATAGCAGATGAAGTGAGACCTGCCGGTGCACTGCAAGATGAACCTGAAGTAATGTTGAAATTGGTATTTGAGATGTCGAAGAAGATATTGCCAACTGCTTCTACTTTTATTCTTGCAGTGGTAGTTGGTGTGTTTGGAATGGTGAGTACTTCAGTACCATCGTTTGGCGTACTGGCTGCCAATATGGTTGGAAAAGATTGTCCGCCGTCTGTTGATAACGATATTTTTACATTGGCACAACTAACCGGTGCAGCAGTAGTGCTTGCAACAGCCCATGTAATTGTTCGGGCAGAACCGCCGGCCCATGATACAGCGGTGTTTGGTGCACTAACAGAAAAAGGCCCTGACGCTGCACTTACTGTTACTATCATATCCCTAAAATTCGTCTGACCCACAGTAACAGGGGCAGTAGAATTGTACGGGGCGTTATCCCTGACGGTTAACCTGAAGTTCAGGGTTCTTGCCACTGAACTTAATGCTTCTATGTTTGTGCCCGGGTCACCACCAGGCAAAGGACCCGTTACAAGAGCACCGGCAAGTATAGACGATAATTGAGGAAAATACCTTGTAGGGAATGTGGTAGGCCTGAATGTTGTCCAGTTTGGACCACTGGCTTTCGTTGCACTTGCAACACTGCTTGCGCCTGTTTGTGTAGACGGCGCATTGTCGTTTTGCTCCCAGGAATAAGTTAACACATCCCCTGCATTACCATCTGTAGCCGAACCGGTAAGCGCAAAAGGCGTACTCTTTGGAATGGTGTAATTTGTTAATGCTAAAATTGCCGGAGTTGCATTGGATATTGCTGTAGTTACGGGGCAGGTCTTAGTGGCCAGGTTAGCCTGGATCTGTGCAATAGATGCCTGGTGATAGATATCAAAAGAATGAGGCGCAATATCCTGGTTGGTGATACCAGCATAACCCATAATAGTGATTCCCGAGCCAACTTCTTTATTTACGCCGGTACCTTCATTGCTCATTGAAAATGTATGATTTGCACCCAATTGATGGCCTACTTCATGCACCACATAATCAACATCGAAATTATCACCCTGCGGTATTCCATCTGCAGGAGAAGTATATCCGCTGCCTTTTGACCCGTTTGTACAAACGCAGCCGATACATCCTGCGTTTCCACCACCACCCGAAGCTCCAAACAAATGCCCGATATCATAATTCGTTTCGCCTACAACAGACGTTAAAGTAGACTGCAATTCACCATTCCATGCACCACCGGCTCCGCTACTGGCGGGCGAGTAAGGATCTGTTGATGGATTATAATAAATTACGTTAGCAGATGCTGCAACAAGATTTAAATGCAATGCAAGGTCCTTTTCATAAACGCCGTTACAACGGGCAAGCGTGTTATTAATAGCAGCGAGCACCAGCGATACTTGTGAAGAGCTGGTTGCTCCAAAATAGTTTGAATACTCAGCCGTAACGGATTGCGCCAGGCGCATTGATTTTAAGTCGCCTGTTGATCTTGCAACAAGATTTGCATCAGCAACTCTTCCATTTAGTCCTTCTGCCATTTTTGTGTCTACAGTAGTACAATTCCACGGCAATTTCCCCTTTTCCCTGTTAGAGGTATAAACCGAATAAATGGTATGGTCCTTTGAGTAAGGTTCAATAAACTCATTGTCTTTTTCAGTTCTGAAAACCATCGTTTGTATGCCTTGCGGAGATATACTCAGTTTTAATGTCGCAGACTTGTCTGTAACACCTTTGCCGGAATAAGACCGGATGTCGGGAAACCGGGCCTGTAAAACGGGCTCAAAGTTCGAAGCTTCGAAAACTTCGAAATCTTCAATTTCTCCGGCAGCATTTGGTAACGAAATGATGGCGGACTTTTTTGAGCTCCTGTCAACAATAGAAAATAATTCTTGTCTAAAAGGTTCAAGATTCAAATTGAATAGCTTCAAATCGGTAGGATAAGACTGTCTCAAAGTAGCTTTATCAGTAACAATATTGCTTCGGCTCTGATTGTTTACCGCCCAAAAATTGTTTTTCTGGGCAAATGCGGGAACAGTTAGTAATCCGAATAAAATGGTCTGAAGTAATAGTTTTTTCATGGGTCAACATTATATTTTATAAATTTTAAAAAGGGGGGAAGACTAAATATAGCGATCTCTTTTTATATTATCAATAGTATAAATACGACCTATAAACGTTTATCTTCCTACTTCTACCCCCGTGGTCCGTAGCCCGGTTCCGGAAGAGGTGTAACTCAGCCTGTTATGCTATTTTAAAAATTAGGTCATTCCAGAGGATTCTTTTTTACTTAGCAGGTTTGCTCCTTACACAGAAAATTACCGACAGGAAAGCGTATAATTACAATAAAATATTCACGCTATGAAAAATGTACAAGGCGGTATGTTCCGGCTTATTGCAGTCAATGTTTTCCTGGTAACATTTATTTATACAGCAACAGAATGTAATGCTCAATCTACGCCTAAGCGTTCATTGCTTGCACTTTCAAAAGCGAACCACACGCTGGCGATTGTAGACCCGGCTACATTAAAGATTATCGCCCGTATACCTGTCGGCGATGATCCACACGAAGTTGTTGCCTCTTCAGATGGAAAGACTGCTTTCGTCTGCATTTATGGGGGTGGCAGCTTTTATGAGATAAACGTCATTGATCTTGTAGGGCAAAAACGTTTGCCTAATATTGATACAAGACCGCTCTTCGGACCGCACGATATAACCTTTGTTAATGGGAAGGCGTGGTTTACTGCGGAAGGTTCCAAATCCATCGGTCGGTATGATCCCGAAACGGGCAAACTTGACTGGAGCATGGGAACGGGCCAGGACAGAACACACATGATCTACGTTACTGCCGACGGCAAAAAGATTTACACGACAAACATGTCTTCCGGCACTGTCAGCATTCTTGTTGATACGTTGATCCAGCCGGGAAGAACGGCTCCTGCCAATGCTAAACCGCGGGAAGATTGGAGTCAAACTGTTATTCCAACTGCAAGGGGTTCGGAGGGATTTGATGTATCGCCGGATGGCAGTGAGTTATGGACAGCATCGAGTGATGGAACAATTTCCATTATTGACCTCCCTGCAAAAAAACTGGCAACAAAATTTGATGCAAAGGTTGTAGGTGCTAACCGGCTGAAGTTTACGCCAGACGGTAAACACGCCTTCATTTCGAGCCTTCAAACCGGCGACCTGACCATTTATGATGCAAAATCGCATAAAGAAGTAAAACGACTGAAACTTGGTCGTGGTGCTGCAGGAATTCTTATGGACCCCGAAGCTTCGCGTGCATTTGTTGCTTGCTCGGCTGATAATTATGTCGCTGTCATTGATCTAAAAACGTTAGAAGTTACGAGCCGCCTTGATGTTGGCGGAGTACCCGACGGTCTTGCATGGGCAGTTCGGCCTTAGCTTCTTAAATGAGTTCGGATATCCCATCCTGCCGCTCTCGTCTCAACAAACAATAAGACTTGTGCAAACGATTTTGCAAGAGGAGTGCTTATAATCTTATAAGAAGTACCGATGCCTGATAATCACCGTTGTGAGTACGGGGCAAAAGGGAGACATTCAAAATGCAGTAATATTTGAAATGAAGGAAGATGGATTAAGGTTCTAATTTTAGGTTGCCGGTTGTGACAGCAATAATAAGAGTAGTATGGTTAAATGCCGTTTTACAATCTTCGATACTATTGATGATTTTATCAATATAAATGTTTCTCCAGTACCCATTAGGAATGACATTGTGAATCCACTACTCAATTTTTGAAGGGGCATTGGCGTTTACCATCTAAACAAATGAGAAAATTGCTTTTTATTGCAACTGCAAGCCGTTGCTCTACCCAAAAAATTTACCTTTGCATTTCAATTTTTACACCAGTTAAATTATAGCACATGCCAGGGTTTGAATTTTGGGGCGATGAAGAACGTAAAGAAGTAAACGATGTTTTGGAAACAGGCATCTTAATGCGGTACGGCTTTGACGGAGCAAGAAAGGGAATTTGGAAAGCAAAGGAACTGGAGCAGGAAATTTGCAAAACATTTGGCAGTAAATACACACAACTTACCAGCAGCGGCACCGCTGCTCTAACTACAGCAATGGCAGCGTTAGGTATCGGGCACGGAGACGAGGTAATAATGCCGACCTTCACTTTTGTGGCCAGTTTTGAAGCCGTAATAAGTGTGGGTGCGATCCCCGTTTTAGTAGATATTGATAAAACATTAACCCTCAACCCGGAAGCAGTAAAAGAGGCAATTACCCCAAGAACAAAATGTATAATGCCGGTTCATATGTGCGGCAGTATGGCTAATCTCGATGCGCTGAAAAATATTTGTGAGCAACACGACCTGGTGTTATTGGAAGATGCCTGCCAAAGCATTGGGGCAAGTTACAAGGGCAAAATGGTTGGTACAATTGGTCATGCAGGCACCTTTAGCTTCGACTTTGTAAAAACAATTACCTGTGGAGAAGGAGGAGCTGTTTTAACAAATAACGAAGAGACTTATATAAAATGTGATGGTTATACCGATCATGGACATGATCATAAAGGTGGGGCTGACCGGGGGGCAGATTTGCATCCTTTTATAGGCTACAACTATCGAATAAGCGAACTGCATGCGGCAGTTGGGCTGGCTCAAATTAGAAAAGTTCACCAGTTCTTAGCCATTCAAAAGAAAAACCAGGCGCAGCTCAAACAAATTCTTTCCCGGGTAAGTGAAGTAACTTTTCGTTCGATTCCTGACCCTGAAGGGGATAGCTGTACTTTCCTGAGTTGGTTCTTGCCGACAGAAGAAATTGCACAGGCTCTTGTAGAAGAAATGAAATCACAGGGAATTTTGGCGGGTAACTTCTATTGGTACAAAAACAACTGGCATTACATCAGTAAATGGGACCATTTAAAAAACGCTGATTTTTTGAATAGCCAAAATCATGCGCTAACTGAAAGACTGAGATCGTATGCAACTCAATCATTTCCTGCCAGCGATGCCATTATGAGCAAGTGTATTTCTACGGCGATTAGCCTTTCATGGACGGAAGAGCAAATAAACGATAAAGGTGAGAAAATGGTAGCCGCTATACAAAAAGTCTTGGCAAGTCAGAGGGAGGCTGTGTAGACAGGTTGCAGGATACAAGTTGCAGGTAACCGATTACCGATTACAAGGTATCAGTAACAGCTTGTTGCAGGCAATAACAGTCTCCGATTTGTACGTTTCACATTTCACGTTTCAGCCGCCGGGAATGACAAAATTATCCTGGTACGCCGGGAAGTGACGTCACCTCCAAAGGAGCCATTAGACAAAGGGATCGGTTCGGACAACGAGGTTGTTACGAAACAATTTACTTGGGTGCCACCAAAAACTAACTGACGACGTGGACGCTGCAAAATTGTTTTAAACTTTACAAATAAAAGAACTTGCTACGCGTTATTTAAGGTAGCAGGAGGGCTGTTTTTTTCCCTTCCATTTTATCTGTGTACCCTACACTGCCGAGACGAAATTTTACAGGAAACCGGACCGCTTTTTCTAATTCCAGTTCTTTTCGGCAAAAAAAGCCGAGACTATTTTTATAATAAGTGGCTGGTACAGTTTTAACAGGAATGTTAAATAATGGTCGCGCTGAAGCTTTAATATGTAATAAATCAGCAGGTGGCCGTGAACTTTGGAGGATTTGAGAAGGCTGCGGCTCTTTTACCGGGCGCAATGCAGGCAACACTTGCTGCCCTTTTGCAGTAAGTATTACGATTAAATTAATAAAGAAACAAATGCTCCAACTTCGCATCGAGCGTCGATTTTGTCTGTAAATTTACGGCAAAATGCTTAAGGTCTTTGTTAAGGCAGAGAGCACAAGATTTGGGAAAATTAAAACATCTTTTTTGCGATTTTTGCAGATTGGTGAAGAGAGGATAAAAAATGTCATTAAGTCAATCATTACAACAAAAGCTATTACAAAAATTATCACCTCAGCAAATTCAGTTGATGAAGTTGCTGCAGGTTCCTACTGCAAATCTTGAAGAGCGCATAAAAGAGGAATTGGAAGAAAACCCGGCCCTCGAAGTTGGTGAAGACGGCCATGACGATTTCGAAGATGATGATTTTAAAAGCGATTCCGATGACGATTTCGAATCTGAAAGCAGCACCGATGATTATGAAAATATAGACTTGAGCGAATATGTTCATGAAGGAGACGACGAAGTAGGTGATTACAAGCTGCGCGATGAAAATTACCCTGAAATGGACGAGGGTAAAGTTATTCCGATAAGAGTCGAAACGTCGTTTCATGAAATGCTGCTGAACCAGTTGGGGATGATGGAACTGGACGAAAGAACCCAGAAAATAGCAGAACAAATAGTTGGAAGTATTGACGACGATGGCTACCTGCGAAGAGAAATATCCTCTATTTCTGACGACCTGGCTTTCCGCCAGAACATTCTTTCTTCCGAAGCAGAAATTGAAAGACTTATAAAACAAATTCAACTCTTTGATCCTCCCGGCATTTGCGCACGCGATTTAAAAGAGTGTTTAATTCTACAGCTTAAGCGTAAACTGAACGAGGGAAAAGAAGTTGAAATAGCAATGCAGGTTTTAGAAAAGTACTTCGATGAGTTTACCAAGAAGCACTACGAAAAAATTCAGCGCGGCCTGGGTTTAGGCGACCAGCAACTGAAAGATGTTATCAACCAGATCATCAGGCTTAACCCTAAGCCGGGTGGAAATATTGGCGAGGTTAATAAAGCCGAAAGTTATGTTGTCCCCGACTTTTTCATTTTCAATAATAATGGTGTTCTTGAACTAACCCTGAACAGCAAAAATGCGCCTGATCTTCGTATCAGTGAAGGGTACAGGGATATGATAAAAGACTATGAAAAAGGCACGAAGAAAGACAAACGCCAAAAAGAGGCTGTTCTTTTTATAAAGCAAAAAATAGACTCTGCGAAGTGGTTTATCGATATGATCAAGCAACGTCAGCAAACGTTGATAGGTACCATGTCGAGCATCATGAATTACCAGAAAGAGTTCTTCCTTACCGGCGACGAAACTACCTTGAAGCCAATGATCTTAAAAGACATTGCCGAGATGACCGGTCTCGACATAAGTACCGTAAGCCGTGTGGCAAACAGTAAATTTGTGCAGACGGAGTTCGGAACTTACCGCCTTAAATTCTTCTTTAGCGAATCGCTTAGTACCGACAGTGGAGAAGAGGTGAGCACACGGGAGGTGAAAAAAATATTAAGCAATCTTATTGAGGCGGAAGATAAACGCAAACCGCTCAGCGATGAGCAGCTAACGGATATGCTGCAGGAAAAAGGATATAATATTGCCCGTCGTACTGTAGCAAAATATCGTGAACAATTAAATCTTCCTGTTGCCCGGTTAAGGAAGCAACTGTAAATACAAACATGGAAATCAGTTCAACGGAGAAACCTATTTATTACCCACTTCCACAACCGCAGGGGTTAAAATTGCTGGGCCGTTTTTTCTCTTACCTGTTTCACCCGTTGTTTATCCCCGTGTATGTTGCTACTTACCTTATTTTCCTGCATCCTTATGCTTTTGCCGTTTTCGATCAAAAGCAAAAGCTGGTCAGGCTGCTTTCCATATTTGTAATAACCGCATTCTTCCCCGCCGTTACTGTTTTATTATTGTGGCGGCTTCAATTTGCAAATTCGATCTTTCTTCGTACACAGAAAGAGAGGATCATTCCTTACGTGGCCTCTATTATTTATTTTTTTTGGGCCTTTTATGTAAGCAAAAATCTGCAGGGAACACCCAAATCACTTGTTTTCTTTTTGTTAGGAACCTTTCTTTCTGCAAGTGCAGCACTCATGGCAAACAGTTATTTTAAAATAAGTATGCATTCGCTCGCAGTAGGCGGGGCTGCTGCTTTCATGATATTATTAGGAATAAGCTCCGGCGAACTCATGGGAGTGCCGATCGCATTTGCCACTTTAATAACCGGGCTTGTTTGTACTTCAAGGCTGCTGGTATCTGACCATCACCCCATGGAAATTTATTGGGGTTTAATTCTTGGCATTTTAAGCCAATTGGTAGCTTATCATTTTATTATGTAATTTTTTGGGTGCCGAGCCGAGGAGTATTAATGTAACATCGTTGCGTCGCACTCTTGTACTTGTGCAAATTCTATTCATCCATTTTAAATTATCTTACAACTTATCCGGGTCCTCCTATATTAACGGTACTTTCTTTCATAAGTGCTTGCTATGTCAATTAGATTAGTCAATTTGCAGTAACAAAATCTGTAACATCTTATACTTATGAAAAGATCATTTTCTACAACCGTTAATACTAATGCAGTAAACGTTTGGCTGTTGATTTCCCGGGTAGCCATAGGTGCAATTATGCTTACCCACGGTTTACCCAAGCTGGAGAAACTTATGGCTGGTAATGTTCAGTTTGCTGATCCTTTTGGTATCGGTCCAACGGCTTCCCTTGCCATAACGGTGTTTGCAGAAGTAGGATGTTCCATTTTATTAATTCTTGGCCTTGCTACCAGGTTTGCTGCTATTCCGCTAATGATTACTATGCTTGTTGCAATATTTTACGCACACGCAGCAGATCCCTTTGGCAAAAAGGAGCTTCCTGCTATTTTCCTTTTAATTTTTACCGGCTTTTTAATAATCGGTGCGGGCAAATATTCTATTGATAATTTAATCAGCAGAAAGAGCAGGAGCAGGTACTGATATACCATAGCGGGACGGAGAAGTAAAACGCAACCGACCTGATCATCATCATAGACAGAATAATAAAAACATGAACTTATCTGCGTCAAGATTGCGATGAGCCTGATACTAATCTGAAGTGAATTTAACCTTGATAAAGCGGGGTGCGAGGGAGGACAAAACCGGCGGAGCCATCGTGTTTGTCTTGAATTTTTGCCCGCGCCGCTGAGCAGCCATTCGGACGGTGTCACCTTCTTTGTTTCAAAACAAAGAAAGTGACAAACCAGCATGTAACGGTGTAGAATTGTACAGCGACTCAGAATAATACTCCGAGTAAACGTTTCTGTATAAATCAAACTCAAGCTTACACAAGACAGTGAATGATTTACAGAATTATGTTCTCCTTTAACAAGCTCTTTTGAGGATAATCGGTATTAAAATGCAAACCGCGGCTTTCTTTCCTGAAAGAGGCTCCTTTTACTATCAGGTAACCTACACTAATCACATTCCTGAGTTCGCATAATTGAGGCGAAACTTTTGTTGACCTGTACAAATCTTCTGTTTCTTCAAAAAGCAGGTCAAGTCTTTTGGAAGCACGGGCCAAACGAACATTGGTACGTACAATACCAACATAATCGCTCATTATCTGCTGCAGCTCTTTCTGGCTTTGTGTTATCAGGATCATTTCTTTTGGCTCTCTTGTTCCTTCGGCATTCCAGTCGGGAATATTAGTTCCGCCCCAGTTGGTTCCAGCCGGGTGAGCGTCTTCCATTTCTTCGAAGTGTTTTATAGAATCAAGGTAAGCCCGGTGTCCGAAAACCATCGCTTCCAAAAGGCTGTTACTTGCTAACCGGTTTGCACCATGAAGACCGGTGCTGGCGCATTCGCCGCAGGCATACAGGTTGCGGATAGATGTTCGTGCATATGCATCCGCTTTAATTCCACCGCAGCTATAATGGGCAGCAGGCGCAACCGGAATCATGTCTTTGGTAATATTAACCCCGATACTCATGCACTTCTCAAAAATATTGGGAAAATGATGAACGAATTTTTCGAAGTTCATATGCCTGCAATCGAGGTATACATGTTCGGTACCATTCTTTTTCATTTCGCTGTCAATGGCACGGGCAACAATATCGCGTGGAGCGAGGTCTCTTCTTTCATCATATCTTTCCATAAAGGCTTCTCCCGACCTGTTTCTTAAAATTCCACCATCACCTCTTACTGCTTCTGTAATTAAAAAAGAAGGCGAAACACCGGGTTCAAAAAGTGCGGTAGGATGAAACTGGATGAACTCCATATTTTCAATTCTTCCTTTGGCGCGGTACACCATTGCTACACCATCACCCGTTGCTATTTTCGGGTTCGTAGTTGTGCGATAGGCCTGGCCGTTTCCCCCAGTGGCGAGTACCGTAACCTTTGAAATGATCTTTTCAATCTCGTTGCTTTCGAGGTTTAGAACATATACACCATAACATTCAATATCCAGGGTGGACTTTGTAACCAGGTAACCAAGGTGATGCTGGGTAATGAGGTCGAGCACAAAGCAGTGCGTTATTAACTCTATGTTTGGCTTTGCCTGTATAGCATTCAGCAAAGCTCTTTCCATTTCCCTGCCGGTTACGTCTTTATGATGCAAGATCCGGTTCACACTGTGCCCGCCTTCTTTGCCTAAAGAATACTCGCCGAAGTCATCTTTGTCAAATTGTGCTCCCCATTCTATTATTTCACGTATTCTTTCAGGTCCTTCTTTAACTACGATTTCAACAATTTCTTCGTTACACAATCCGTCGCCTGCTATTAAGGTATCTTCTATGTGTTTTTGGTAACTGTCATTTTCATCGTCCCACACGCCGGCAATGCCGCCTTGTGCATATTTGGTATTTGTTTCATCGGAGTGTGCTTTGGTTACCACCACCACCTTTTTGCCGGGTTTTGCTTCGGCAACTTTTAATGCGTAGGTGAGACCTGCTATTCCGGAACCAATTACAAGAAAATCAGCCTGCATGAAATGAGTTTAAAAATGTTGCCCAAAGGTATAGAGTACAAGAGTGCGACGCAACGAGAGTTTAATTAAAGTTGTGGCGACGGTCACAAAAAGAAAACCCTTAAAAAGAATACGGCTGTGCATAAAAAAAGCACCCCTGAGAGTGCTTTTTATTAATTTAAAGAGGTGTTCACGACTCCAAATCCTTTGCTTGTGATTCCAGGCCTTTATTAAGTTCAGGGTCTCCGTATGTTTTCCTTTCTGTTGTGCCCGCCCGGTCAGTGCCTGCCGCCCCACCGCTGTTAGATTGAAGGTCGTCAACACCAGAGGAAGTGACTGTGTTATCTTCTTTTGTGTGATCTCCGTGTTTATCCTGCTCAAATTCCTGCGACGATTGCAGCGTACTATCTCCAAAATGTAAGGCGCTGGTATCGGTATTTTTGGTTTCATTCGAACTGTTTCCAGGGGTGTTTCTTATATTATTATTTTGATCCCCGTTTTCTTCACCGGTACGCAGATTAGGTTGTTGTTGATCGTTCATGTGTAGTTGTTTACATTACTCCTGCGAATGTTATGCCATCGCCACAGGTTTTTATCAGAAAAACCTTTTACAGAGCATTCAGTACGGGCTATATATTGAGCAAGTTCTGTCACCACCTTTACCCCATTCTTCTGATGCCACTCGTTGACTAATCTGTTCTAAAATTTTCCAATACAGCCCTCAATGCTGCATTACGTGAAGATTGAATTTGACTTACGACAGGTGCAAACGAACTTAAAAAATCATTCTGAGAGGAAACAGTGTTTGTTGTACTTTACGCTGCAGGGACAAAGGTCGGATAAGAGCTTTGTCTTTCAACCATAGTACCTTCATCATCAGTTATCACTTTGTTTTCCTTGTCGAATGTAGAATGACTCCTCCGGGGGCAAAAGAAAGTAACTTCTGTCGAAAAATCGGGGAAGGAATGATCGCATCTCATTCCTCCCATTGTTCCTTGATTAAGTCCCGATTGCTATCGCATACGCCTGAACTGAAGGATTATTTTTACGGGCCGAACTACTACTATTATGTAACCTCGCCTGAATGGCCGCCTGGCACCCACTGGCAAAGAAAAATCACGAAAGAAGCAAACATCCGGCGTCGGTACGCCACGGGCCGGCATTCCTTTCATTGTTCCCTGATTAAGCTTAGTGCTACTGTGGCTTCGGCATCAGTATTTCATGACTTTGCGTTTCTTTGCGCTCCTCTTTGCGCTCTTTGCGTTCCTTCATTTCAAAGTGAACGGGATCGCGAAAAACACCCGGTTTTCGTAAAGGACTTCTTTCAGGTCCCCCTTTACGTAATTTAGCGGTTAACCGTATTTTTTATAAACATTATGGAGGTAAGCAATAGCTGCATTTAGTTCTTCCTCCTTCCAATCACTCTTTATCTTTTTCAGGAAGTCTTTTACCATTATATCAAGCGGGGTAGTGGTTGGAGCTTCAAAGGGAGTGGCTTTGGTATCCGGTATCGAAGTTTTTACGCTATCATCTTCGTGCAATCCAATGCCTGATGCTGGTTTTGAACTTGGTTTCCGGATACTCATTCCTGCCACCATTAAGGTATCTTCAATGTAATAACGTTTTAAAGTACCATCCTCCTTTAACACCTTTGATGCAAGCAATTCAATAGCTTTCCATACATCAGGATCTTTAAGTTTTCTAAATACTGAAATCATGATTTGTGAAGGGAAATCATCAGGGTGATCAACGATTGCTTTCTTCAAAAACGTTTGAATTTTTTCAATCATCGTTAAATCCTGCCCTGAGATATCTATCTCAAGTTCGGCAGGAATTTGAAGATCGTTTTGATAAAAAATTTTAGCGCAGGTGCCCGCACAATAAACGGTCAGCAGCTTTTTAGCCACCTCTATGCCTTGTTGCAGGCCGCCTGTCGGAAGCGATAATGGGTTGCCCCCAAGTACAGCTTGTACAACGGTAATATCGCTACCGGCATTTAATTTTGTGTTGCTGTTCGAACCTTTGGCAGGCACTTCCATTAAGTCGCATGCGTAGCCATTAAGGTAGGCAAAGACCACGCGTGCGCTCTCGTGGTAGGCAGTCAGAAGCATTTCATTTTCCAAGGCAGAAATTTTTGGTTATGAAATGTATAAAGAATTAGTGGATAATGGAAGATAAGTTTTCAGTCCGCCGCGTGAATCGCTACTGTTTATCAACACAACTATTGTAAGTTTTACTCATTATACGTATGTTTATAGATTAATATTTTCTCTCCAATCATTCAATTTCAAATAATGCCTGCACGTACTCTACTTCCCTTCAAAATCAGTTTCAGCAAAGACAGCGAACGTAAAAATAAGCCCAAGAGCACATCGTTTCTTGCAATTGAGGCTGCTTTGGATAAATATTTGCTAATCAATTCACGCCCAAATCTTCTTATTTTAACAGACGCACTTGCCGGGTGGAAAAGATCAAAGGGAGCTAACGGTGCATGGAAGCAATCAATAAGGTTCGCAGAAGTTGACAAGTTAAGCGAGTGGCTCATACAGGAAAGTTTGGCAATAGGTATTTTCCCAACATCGCGCCCTTTGTGGAACAATAACCATAACTGTTATGCTTATGCCATGCTTTGTTATGCGCCAATAAAAGGAGGAAACAATGCGCGCCCCGGCAAACATGCAGGTGCACCTAAAAATATTCCCGATCACTTTGCTGAGGGTATAATGCTCGATTATGAGATAGACCACGAAAAGTCGGGAAGGCAGGTGAAGGTGCTTGATATTAAAAGTCCTACAAAAACTTTATCTGCATGTTCTGCCGGCCATTACCTTGCTGCCATGATAACTTGTCCCACGGGTTATCACTTTTACAGGAGAAATGAATCTACCGGTTTATGGAGTCATAAAAATGCAAGTTTCGGGCCGGTAGAAACTTATTACTACGACAATACTAAAGAAAAGCCATTGGCGATAACCGACGAAGTACTTGCCGAAATGATGCAGCCTACAGGCATGTGGACTTTTAAATGTTATCTTGAAATTCCCAAAGAAGGCGTAAATGTAGAAGGTTGATATCAGCACTTTTTAATCATAAGCTCGTCTTTTTTGCAGAAGTTGTTTTTCATAACATTACCGTTGTGTCACACACTTGCACCGGCCCGAAACGTTTGCGGGGAGGTTATACGGGGCGACGTTGTTGTGTCTTCCCGGTCGAGTAATGACGAAC
The DNA here is from genome assembly GCA_028288485.1 of Segetibacter sp. Taxonomy (GTDB): domain Bacteria; phylum Bacteroidota; class Bacteroidia; order Chitinophagales; family Chitinophagaceae; genus Segetibacter. The sequence continues at coordinate 2,740 of JAQBNO010000066.1, read as the reverse complement.
AATTGTAGCGAGGAAACATCGCAAACTGAATACATCAGGCAAAATACAATAACAGTGTACAGCACCTGGTTAACGGTGCGGAAGCCTCACGATCAGTTGCAGATGTTATCATCTGCAACCGCCCGACCGCGAACATTTATTTCTTAAACAAAAGAGGCGAAAATTCAAGCAGGTAACTTCTCCAATTACTCCATATATGGCCTCTTGTTGATTCGATGTATTTATAAGGGAAATGTAAATTATCAAGCCTCTTTTTATACTCCTGCATCGGTTCATACAACGCGTCCGTCTTGCCTATTGCCATCCAATAAAGGGCTACGCCTTTTTTCATTTGTAAGGCCAGCTTCTCTTCCAAATTATTGTACGCGGCATTTGTCATGTTCACAGTCTTGAAATTAATACCGGGCGAAAACAGGCCTACATAATCAAACAAACCAGGATGGTTAGCGGAGATAAATAGGGAGTGAAACCCTCCCATCGACAGCCCGGCAACCGCCCTTTTCGACTTCTCGGCCTTTGTGCGATAACGTGTATCAACAAAATCAACGATCTCTCTAAAAGACATTTCATAGCTTCCTTCTTTGTAGCCGGGAAGTGTGTTGCTCATGACGGGCCGGTAAGCCAGGTTCTCGTGGGTTTCACCCGGAGCTGCCTGCTTCGAAGGGTTACCATTTGGCATCACCACAATCATCGGTTCAGCTTTTCCCTCAGCAATTAAATTATCCATAATTCTCGGCACAGCCCCCAGCGTGGTCCATGCTTCTTCGTCGCCGCCGCTGCCATGCAGCAGGTACAGAACGGGGTATCTCGTCTTGCTTTCCTCGTACCCTGGCGGGGTATACACGGTTAAACGCCTGCTCGTCTTTAATGCGCTTGAACGGTACCAGCTACGGGCTACGCTACCGTGAGGAACGTCTTTTACGCTGTAATAATCACCCTTGCCGTTGTTGGTTATTAAAACACTGAAAAGGTTACCCACGTCGCGACACACAAAAGGATTGACCGGATCGAGCACCTGGACACTATCAACAGTAAACGTGTACAAATACATGTCTGAAGGCAGGTTTCGAGTCGTAAAGCTCCACACCCCATTGGCATCTTTTGTCATTGACCCCTTCCCTCCATCTGCCTCCCAATCACCTTTTATGGTTACCGATCCAGCAAGTGGCGCTTTCAACCTGAACGTAACACTATTTCCTTCACTTACCTGCGGAGAAATAATACTCCCCTGTTTGAAGCCGGTATTTTGTTGTGCCCGTGCACCAACACCTATCATTGTCGCCAACAGGATGGCAAGTGCGCGGTTCATGAATTTTTGCAAAGCAGGAAAATTGATTTCGAGTTTGAAGACCCGGTGGTTTATCAAACTTGTTTTCATTTCATTCAGCATACTTAAAAAATTAGGCTTTTAAAAGTTTAAATGTTTTTTATGGAAGTATTACTACTGTTAGATGTGATCGAAAGAAGGCGTTCTCATTTCGTCTCTCATTAAAGGTAGGGAATCTTCCTGCTGTAGTAATTAACAGGTGAACACTAGTGTTAGGTCAATGGTGAAACGCCAACGGTCAAAATGAGAAGCCTTCTTTTCACGTTTGGTCTAAGCGGCGTCTTCATGCCGTAGTATTCGGTTTTGGGCGTGAGACCGTGCGGGTTCACTTGCTAGCCCACCTGGCTCGTAAAAGGAGACCCCTAGCAGGACGGAAAGGATTTAAATCGATTTTCTGCTTTGTTATTACTTACAGGTAGGAGCATCAGCACAGTGTGTGAGGAATATCAGTAATAAAGGTGCACAACTTTTCCTTGTTCGGATTAGTGCCGTGAGGCTAAACCTCTACTGCCATCCTGCTCATTCTCATTTGGATAGCACCATTGAAAAGCCACTGCTTTCTCTGTAGCCACGTAATGTTTTCTCTGATCCCTATTAGCTTTTTTACCGGGGCGTCAGAAAACAACTCGTCCTGGTAATTCTTTTCTTCTTTAATTATTTGTTCTTCGTTTAACAAAGCTCGTTTTGAAAGCTCAAGTAATCTGTTGGAAAATGAATTCATAACACCTTTATTCTTTAACTATGAAACAAAATTATTATAAACGTAGATAAACGGACGGATCTTAGTTGCATGTTTAATAACATTTTACTAAGCATTTTACCACCTCCGCTCGTCGCTGTATTTATACTACGCCTTAATTAATGCTGGGCGGTTGTTTCAATAGTAAACCCAAAAACACGTCTGAAGGCAGGTTCGCAGTCGTTAAGCTCCTCCGCCACTGGCATCTTTTCTCATTGACCCCTTCCCTGTGTCGGCCTCCCAATCACCTTTTTTGGTCACCCAGGGCACAGCTGGAGCGTTCAGCCTGAACATCACACTGTTTCCTTCACTTACCTTCCGAGAAACGATACTCCCCTGCCTGAAGCCGTTATTTTGGGTGCCCGCGCCCCGACACATATTATTTCCTGTAAACGCGGTCTTCATGGCATAGCATCCGAGTTTTGGGTATGAGAGCCGGCGCTGGATGCCAGGGTTTCTTGCTAACCCACCTTGCTTGCAAAAGGATGCCCCGGCAGGACGAAAACAATTTCAAACAATGGCGACGAGTGCCTGCAAGTGAAGGTTATTTAATATAACGAGGGCAGTGTGCTATGACGGGTATTGGTTGACATGGACTTGATGTATAATATTCGACATCACGACGCGAAATACCGGTTCGCTGCTACGCCTCAAACCTATGAGTAGGAGAACCT
>JAQBNO010000048.1 GCA_028288485.1 Segetibacter sp. | reverse complement strand
GCGGTGCGTCATTCAATAGCTGCCATTTATTGCGTTCATACACACTTCACCATCCCATAGTAACCGATCCAATACATCCTTATTCGTTTAAACTATTTAACAATATTGAGTTGCACAACTCTTTTACTTTCAACGATAATACGTGTCTTTTAACAGGAATAAAGTAAAGGGAGGAAGAATAATTAAAAGTTATAACAGACATTTGCGCAAAAAAAACAGCAGCCCGGTCGAACATTCGTTAACAAGGGATTAGGTGCGATTTTAATATCGATAGCGGTTTAGCGGGAATTAGAAACAATAGTAGAGCTACTATTGAAATAAAGAAAAATGATTGTAAAAGAAACTGACACTATTTTAGAAATCTCCTGGAGTGCTGCATGGACATCAGTAACTTTCAGGACGCGATTCCTGTTGGGATCTGTTCTTTTTACTACCCTTCTCCTATGTTTCCCATATTTTTTTGCTATAATTCAAAAAAGACAGGGAGTAGTTTTAAATGATTGGCTCCTTTACCACTTACCGTCGATCGACGCCTCTGCATATATATTTACGCTGATTTATATTACCGTTATAGTCGGTATTTTCAGAGCTGCTCAATCACCGTTACTTTTTTTACTTTTTTTATGGTCCTGCCTTTTGTTAAGCTTATCTCGTATTGTTACAATTTCTCTTGTTCCTCTTGATCCGCCGATTGGTCTTGTTCCACTTGTTGATCCGATTTTGCTTCCCTTTTATGGCCGTAATGATATTACTAAAGATTTATTCTATTCCGGGCACACCGGTTCAGTTTTTCTTATATACCTAATTCTTCAGAAGAAACGGGAAAAAATCTTCGCTTTAATTGCAACCATAATTGTGGGCATGTTGCTGCTTTTTCAACATATACATTATGTGATCGACGTTGTATTTGCGCCGGTTTTCGTTTATTTCGTCTACGCAATTGCCAGAAGAATTACGAACGTTTCTTTATAAGGTCAAATCCGAAATCTTCGTTTCCATTAATAATTATCATTTATACACCGCGAAGGATGTTTAAAAACTGGACTGATTCAAAAAGCAATTGAATAACCGAGAATCAGCAAAAGGCGGCCAGCGCTATTTATGCCGCGTCATCTTTTTCTTTTTTTACAGGAGTTCTTATTATCCACATTATAAATGTAAACCCGCCGTAGATCATAACTATTCCTGCTAAAGTAGCTGTTACAGATGCAGTTTTTCCTTTTGTTACTGAACTTACTATTATCAACCCGATGATAATTATACTTAAAATGATTGTTCTCCTATAAACTTTTAAATATCTTAAAAACATATTGTAATGAATTACGTAATTAATGGTGTTGCAGACGTATTTGTCGTATAAAAAATAAGCCAAAGTATGTTGCCCCATTCGAAGGTGTAATGCGATTTAAAGATTCGATGTTTTTCTTACGCTACAATAAAATTAATTGCTGTTAGCGAATGCTGCAACATCATTTCTCCTTTGCTTACCTCCAATTTTTTTATACTGGCCGATAAATATCCAAGGCGATAAAACTAAACTATTTTCATTAAGGACTCCAAGGGGAATTTAAACATGTCCTTTTTTAATTATAGCATGAAACCGGGATTATCACCCAACCTACAATAACGTTTACGTGTAAAGCTTCAAAACGTAAACCGGATGTTGCCGATTTGCTTGTTAGCGTACAAGAGTGCGACGCAACAAAAGCCCCATAGCAGTACCTCATTATAGTCCAAAAAAAAACGTTTAAGGCAGATGCTTAAACGTTTTTTTATAGATAAATAGTTTTTTAATTTTTACTGCCCGCAAGATTTTGTTTCTTACTATTGATGTACGGCTCGTGATGTTCTTTCAAAAACTGCTTTTTTGAATCCCTGTAGGCAGTAACTGCTCCAATCATGCTCATGAACTTGATATAATACCATGCGAAGTCTACCTGGTGTGCCTTAAACCCCGACCGCGCACTGCGTGGATATAAATGATGGTTATTATGCCATTCTCCTGCAACTATACCAGGCCACAACTGGTTAATAGACATGTCTTTCCGGTTGTAGTCGATACCATCTGTACGCTTGTCTTCTCCTTTGCCATGACCTTCATAGTTAAAAGTTCGTACGCCTACAGCCCATACGAAGGCCCCGCCGAAAAGAGCACATGCAAGACCATGTCCTCCTATTAAATAAAAAATCGCATACCAGAAGGCCCAATTAAGAAATGTTTCTAAAAATGTGGTAAGTGGGTGTGCTATTGAACCCCACTTTAAATACTGCCTATAACTATTAGCCTTTATACCGGTATGTTTCATGAGATTAAGTGCTTTATTGTAATCCGTCTCAGAAAGGTTACGGTTGATTGGCTGGTGATTTACATCGGCAAGAAAACAATACAAAAAGCCGGCATTTGCATTATAGGGATCGCCTGGCTGGTCGGATTTAGCATGATGAACATGATGAGAAAGCGCATAAATCTCTTCAGGAATTGCCTTTATAGTCAGATTTTGAGTAAAGAACCTCCAGAAACTATTACGAAAACGGTAAGCTCCATGGGTACAATAACGGTGATGCCAGATAGTGCCGTGGGTACCCATTATAATCATGCTATAAACAAACGCGGCAGCAAATAAGTACCAGTTAAAAAACTTGAATATAAACACAACAAGAAATGGAAATAAACAAAGTACCGTAAACCAACAGAAAAAGGGTAACCAGTTTTTCCTGGTTTTGAAAACGTTTAACCTCGAAAAAAACTCTTTTAAAATTTGACCGTTTGAAGGTTTAATTAAGTTTCCACGATCATCCTTCCAGCCGTATGAAGGTTGTTCAAGAATGTAGTCTAATAATGGCATTGATAAAAATAATTAGAAATAATAAAATGAAGCTATGCTTTAAATACGGAATAAAAAATTACGAACGTTTACCTGTGACGATTATTGCTTTGGTTTCACCATCATACATATTATTCGAACATATACTGTATTGCTTCTTATCAAGTTAGCTGGCTAATACGAAACATTAAATTAACCGTCGCTACTTTATTTTAACAACTCAGTTACTTTGTTTCTACACATTTAAATGTTATTAATCTGTTACGTACAATTGGTGGTGTTCGCCTTCGTTAATTGTGTATCTGTTTTTTTTCGATTGCCGGTGATTTAATAACTGATTGAACGGAACGTCTATTTTACATAGTAACTTTTCCTCCAGTATTGTAGCAAAGGTTTCAAAATAAACAATTACATCTTCCCGAACATTGCGTGCCGGCCATCGAAAACCTCCAGGTAATGCATGAAGAACCTGCTTGTCGCGCAGGTATTCTATGTTGTGTATATCTGTAGGAGTTAAGCCTATCATTTCCAGTTTATTAATTAACAGGTTTACAGGCGCGTTCGTGTTTCCGCAAAATTCTTCTGCCAATTCGGTCCATTCGCCAATACCTGCTTGGGCGTATTTCAGGATCTCTTGTCTTGTTAAAGAAGTGACAGATTGAACAAGGTTGCCGCAATTGCAGGCACCATGATTACCCCACGCGTAATAGCCACCATTTCGGAGCCTGGTTGCAGTTGCACGTAGTGCTTCTATTAATTCTAAGGTTGGTTTAGCCATTGTTTAGTAGTTTTTTGAAAACATTTAGCACGTTCAAATCCAATAAACGTTCCCTTTTATTGTAGCACGACGGGGCTTTGAGTAAGTTCAATTAGTGCAACAAAAATGCGCAATAATGAGTCGCCGCCGGTGGTAATGTGGAAAGATCGCAACATAAAATTAAGACAAGTATTGGTGCTGAAACGGTTACTACAAGGGAAGATTGTTTTCTCTCTTACACGGTCATATTATTTTTTTTGGGCATGCTTTTTTCGGCATTTGTGTTTCTAAACCTTCTTTTATGGACAAAATGAATGATCTGAAAGCATTATTGAGACATGATGTGCAAATGCTACTGTCGATGGAAGAGCAAATAATTGAAGCTATGCCAGCTATGGTAGCAGCGGCAGAAAACCCTTCACTTAAGCAGGCATTAGAGCAACACCTGAAGGTAACAGAGAACCAGCGTACCCGGATAAACCAGGTGCGCGAAATGTTGGGGGCCGACGAAGAATCGGTTACGAATTATAGCGGTATTCTGTCTAATCTTTTCGGAGGAGGTGCAAAATGCCAGGGGATTGAAGGAATAATCGATGAAGGGCAGAAAGTAATGGCAGAAAACCTGAGTTCTGAAGTACGTGATGCCGCAATTATTGGGGGTAACCAAAAAATTGAACATTACGAAATCGCCTGCTATGGCACTGCCCGTACTTTCGCTCAACAATTGGGATTGACGCAGGTTGCGAGTTTACTACAGCAAACGCTGGATGAAGAGTATCGTGCAGATGAAATATTGACAACTTTGGCCGTCAACCAGGTCAATCTTGGGGCACAAACCGGCGGTAGTGTATCTGGTTCAGGTGTTGGTACATCAACTAACTCCTCAATACTATAAGTTATATTGATGCCAGAAAGAGTTTAAAAGAAGCTGTCCTTCCGCCGGGACGGCTTTTTTTTGCTGCAACGTTAATTATAAAAAACTCCTTCTATAGTAAGTCATTATATTTTGTTTTCTCTATTTACCTCGTATTCATAACGCCATTACAGCGCCTCGTCTGATAATTTTAATTAACTTCATTTTCTAACCACTAAACGAAATATTATGACGGGGTTCAGAATTTTTATTTTGTTCTTTGCTGCTCAAACCTGCATCTGTCTTGCAAGTACCGCACAAAAACAATTTAAGGCTTTAATAGTTACTACAACAAATGGCTGGCACCACGAATCGCTACACTCCGGTGTAATTGCAATTAAAGAATTGGCTGCCCGGAATTTTTTTGATGCCGTTCTGTTTGAAGATCCGAATGGGTTTACTGATAAATTTTTAGAACAGTTCCAGGTAGTCATTTTTTTAAACACTACCGGCGACATTTTTAATCCGGAGCAACAAAAAGCCATGGAAAAATTTATTCAGTCAGGTAAAGGCTTTGTTGGTATTCACAGCGCTTCCGATACCGAATACGAATGGGAATGGTACACTAAACTGGTAGGAAGAATGTTTCATATTCATCCTACTATTCAAACAGCTAAATTACAAGTGCTCGATTCTTCCTTCCCGGGGTTGCAGGGTTTCGAAAATGGCAAGTTATGGACGGAGGAATGGTACGAATTCAGCGAGGCAAAAATTTCAGGGTTACAAACTGTTCTTGCAGTAGATGAAACAACCTATAACCCAAAAGTTCAGTGGGGGCCTAAAAAAGGGGAGGGGATGGGTAAAGTACATCCGGTATCGTGGTACCATAATTACGATGGCGGCCGATCTTTTTATACTGCTCTTGGCCATTTGCCCACTAATTTCAGCAATGAAGCATTTTTGAATCATTTATATGCGGGTATTCGATGGGCAGCGACAGGTAAAAAATAACCTCAAAAAGGGGTAGGTATAAGAGTTTGTTCGCGCCGCGCTAGATGGCCGTAGTATTAAAGGCTGCAAGGTTTGAATTAGTGTTTTTGCTCAATAAAGAACAAACCGTACAAGTGTGCGACGCAACGATGTATCGCCAAAGACATAATACCGGGCCCCAAAAATCTCTTAAACTTCCAGGCAGGCAAGTATAATAATTGTAGAAAACGGAACATTATCCTCGCTCAATTGCTTTTCGTACCTCGGCTAAAAACCGGGGTACTTTAATTTTTGGATCTCCTTCGCCCAAAGTCTCTATTGGCAAATAACCCCTGTAACCCGACGCTTTTACAATACTGATTACTTTTTTCAAATCCGTTTTTTGTTCAACTCCGTCAACATAAAGGTTCTCTTTTATTTGCCAGTTTACTGCGTACTTCGCATTTTGTTCAATCTGTTTAAACGGATCGCCCCTTCGGTAACTGCCGATATCAAGTATTAGTCCAAACCACGCAGAATTTACAGATTCAATGATATTTTGGGCTTCATCAGCCGTTTTAATAAAGTCGTTGTGATTTTGAACAGCAACGATTACCCCGTGCGTTTTACCGTGTTCAACACATTCGTTGATGTCTTTTACCATCCATGTCTTAATCTGGGTCCACGAATAGCCTGGCGGATTTTGAGTGCCTGAAAAAATTCTTATTACTGGTGCACCGAGTTTAGAAGCGCATTCAATCCAGTTCTTAATAAGTATAATGTCTTCTTTTCTTTTAGCGGCGTCAGGATTTGTAAAATCGTTCCTTACACCTGTCCCACTTATATCCAGGCCTAGCAGAAACGCTTTTCGTTTAAGATTAAAAATATATTCGTCGGGTGGAACATTTGGATAACCGGGAAAATAGTAACCTGTAAGATCAACGGCATCGAAGTTATTGGCAGCGCAAAAATCGAGTAGATCTTCCAGCTTCATGCTGCCGTTCTTTAACGGCTCATTAAAAGAATAAGCATTTAGACTTGTCTTTAGCTTTGACCCTGTTTCGCTACGTTTATTATAAGATGCCTGCGATGGCGGTGTTCCAGATAAAATTCCGCTAGCTATTAATGCCGGGCTTACAACCACGCTCTTAAGAAAGTTTCTCCTTTCAACATAATCCTTCATAATTAATACGATAAGTTTTGAACATTTCTTTAAGTGCAAGCATTTATTTTAATATTTCATCAGGCGCCGGCACTGTGTTAGGTCCGCTATCCTTTGTAGCCACGAGGTTGACTATAGTAGGCTCTCCTTCATTCCCATACGAAAAAATAAACCTCGACCCAGTTATACCTTGTGTTTGTACCAGATAGCGGATGACTGCATTTACCCTGGCCCAGCTTAATTGCTGCGCCACTCTGGTTGGGGCACCATGACCAATTACCTGTACATTACAGTTTGGGTGTTCGTCTATTTTGAGAGCCGCCCTCTCCAATAAAACCTTTGCATTTTTACTTAACCGGGCACTCCCTTTTACAAAATGAATGCTCGATAAATTCTCCAGATTACAATTATCATTTAAAATAAAGGCGGTATCATTTCTGCTTTTAGCTTCCGCACAACAGCCAGGTTCGGGGCAGTTGCCTACTCCCTCGGCATTAACAGGAAAGCATTTTTGAAATGTAAGCGGCTCTTTATCTTTATAGTCAGGCACTCCATCTTTATCAGTGTCCCTGGCAACACCATTTAAATCAACAGCAACTCCCATTGGGGTAGCAGGATCTATGTCAAACTGGTCAATAACACCATCCCTGTCACCGTCGGGTAGAACAGGTATCGGCAACTTCATATGTTGTGGCCGGTTAATTTCGTTATACACATAGTTGTTTGGATTGATCCACCATAGAGGTTCAACTCTCCTGGCCGAGCTCCCTATATTGAGGTTGATTCTTATACCGGTGAAACTCAATACATCGTTACCTGTTCCACCTTTAAAAACATCCAGGTAATCATACTTAGTGAAAGTGAAACGTTGTTCAACGCCTATGTTTATTCTTTCGTTCAACTTTACTGAAAAGCCTCCACCGGCACTTGCACCTGGTAAAACAGTGAAGCTCTTTCTGCCATTAATTGTTTGGCCGCCAAATGTAGTTATGCTTCCTTTTTGCGATTGACGCTGCACTCCGGCCCGGGGCTGCGCGTAGAAGGTAGAATAACCTCCACCAAGATCGGAGCCAGTGGCGTCTTGAAAAAATACTTTTGTTGCAATCAGATCGAGGCCGGTTAATATATAGATATTAGTCCCAGGGTTTCCTCTATGGTTAGAGGGAGGATTAAGAGAAGTAAGCACATCAAGGCTCACCTGATGATTTCTTGCTTTAAAATTTACCTGCCCTTCAAATGATCGATCCAACTTTCTTGGTGTTCCTTGAGGATAAGCCAGCGTATAGGAACCTCTTAACGAAAAAATTGAGCTAAGCGACTTTCTTAAACTAAGACTTCCTCCTAAACTAGGATTCGCAGCAATATCACCCGTAACCTCGGCGTTTCCAAAGCTTACACCAACTTCAAACATATCCCTTTGTGCAGGTGGATAAGGATCATCGTTTTTTAAAAATGCTTTTTGCTTTATTTGATTTTTTCCCGAAATTTTAGAGGAATCTTTCCAGTTATATAGGGAAATCTTTTCCTGTCCGAACAGTGAAATGGCAGAGAAGCAGATAGTCCCTAACATCACATACTTTAAACAAGGCATAGAAGTGTGGTTATAAAGTTCAACTCATCCCCAAAAATTAATAAAAATTTTTTAAGAAATACCAGATCCCGCCTTTTTAGAAAATTCATGACAATCAGGTGCAAAGGAAACAGCTAATCTACTGTTTGAAAATAAGAAACTCTTACTGAATATGCAAATGCAAATACCCGTTCGGCACCTGGTTCTGCTATTTCAGGAACCTCTAACATAAATAATAGGTGAAGATTGTGACATGTAGGTGATAACGGCAATATTATTACATGCGGTATGTTACAAGGAGATTGAAAAAAAGTTAGTAGGGCAGAAGAAAATTCATCAACTCTGGTTGTTCGAATCGATCCCTTTGGTGATGTCACTTGCTGTGTACATAACTGCGTCAGCTTTTGCAGAGGCGGGTTTCTACCTGCGCCGGTAATAGGCATTCGTACTGAACAAATAGCTCGTTCCGGAAATGCCAACATGGTGCCAGACGGTATTGCTCATAAAATAGTGGTTGCAGACCACGGCAGTGGCTTTGATGAGTATGCAAAGCCGATCTTTAAAATATTCAGCGTTTACCTGGCAAAACGGAATACAAAGGCACAGGTGTGGGACTGGCAATTGCAAGAAAAGTGGTAGAAAATAAACATGGCCTCATCAGCACAAAAAGTGAAGAAGGCAAAAGCACCTTCGGAAATTTTGTTCTGCGGATAGTTTCTCTGTTATCTCGTTTTATGCCCTTATTAGAGACCCTTTTTGTTACCGGCATTAGTTATTAATGTAGCATCGTTGTGTCACTCACTTCAACGGCATTTCCTCTATTGAGCAACTTTAATAATTAAATAAAGAACTGGATCTCCGGCAGTCATTAATTACTAAAACCGCATATAACAAAATATTTTCTTTTTGTTTCTATAATGGTCTATTCATAAGTTGCAGAACCTCCCATGATGTTGTTTTAACAATATCATGGCAATGCGAGGTGCTAAACCGGTTAAACAATCCATATTAATATCGGTCTTTGTTTTACTGCAATTCGAAGATAGAAATGCAACTAATTGTTAACCGTCTTTATTATAAACTTTATGAAAAAGCACCTTTTTTTACTTGCATTGATTGCAGGATTAACCATCAGCACAAAATCTTATGCTCAAATCGACTTCAACAATCTCAGGCCTGCCGACGTCCTGGGCAAGGTTATTAAAGTTGATAAAGGATTTTCGCCAAAATTTTATGTCGGAAATCTAAAAATACCTAAGGTGGATAAACTGGGCGAAATTCTTGGAATGAAAAATAACCCTGAAATAAACAAGTTGTATAAAACATTTAAAACAGGCCGCACAGTTTTTCAAATTGCCTCCTATGCGGGAACAGCCATTACCATCTACGGCTTAGTTAGAAAAGTCGATGCTGCAGCTGAAACAAAAGATTATAAGGCAGCTCTTGTTACAGGCGTTACTACAATTGGCACTGGCGTAATAGTTAAACTTTTAACGAAAGGGGCCTCTTATAAGGCTATAGATATTTTCAACAATACGGTAAGGAATAAGTTAAAGGATATTTTTAAAATAGGCGCTGCTTCTGAAACGATTGGGGTTGGGCTGTATGTAAAATTATAAGGTTCCGTTTAACGGTGGAAAATAGTACAATCATAGATGTAGGTTGCGGGAATTGGTTTATTCAACTCCCGCAACTTATTTCATTTGGCAACGGCTGTCCATCGATGTTATGCCGTTTTTTGTTTTTTCAGAAAAGAAACAAAATAAAATCATCTTTTTCGACATTTGGGTTGCAGATTACTTCATGCATTACTCTTCTTTGAAAAAGTACTTTATACTCGTTGCTCCTTCATTCTATATTTCATATTCAGTCATTGCGACTTGTTTTATATGTGATGTAGCTAATATATTTATTAAATTTTGTTACTATTGGTAATTTTCACCTCCTTTTGGGTAATTATAACCACAGGTAATCAAGGGTGTTTAACCGCTTCCCCTCTAAGAAATAATTGGTACAATTCTTCGTCTTGTTAGGAAAATTGCAGAATATGACTGTTGAGGAGTTCAACAAATTGGATGATCAGAATAAAAAGGTATTAATATTTGAAGCAAGCAAGATTGCAGAAAGAAACGAGGATTTTAAAAAATTCGAACTTTTTAATATTGATGATTTTTTCGTGGAAATTATGAGCAGCCGTTTTTTGAAGTTCAGAAGAACAATGGCTGTTTATACACAACAAGATCTCCCTTTGGTTTATTCTCACAATGTTCAATCAATATTTGCATAAAAAAATTTATCAAGGTGTAGATTAGCGTGGAGCCGGTGCTTCATCCTTTATCACTACCCGGAAAAAACAAAAGATATGGAACAGACATTTATTAAAAGGATACAAGGGCATGAATTGCAATTTAACAGGAAAATGTTTCCTTTAAGTTATGCTGTATCGTTAAACGATCTGAAGCAAAGCGGAGTAGTATTAAGTTTAAATAAAGACGAAAAAGGCATGTGGTATGTAACTCAATCGGAAGGAATGCCGGTATGGTTTAATGAAATAAGTTTAGATATTCATTATGTAATTGAAGAGAATGAAGTAAAAATAAATAATACGTTGTCTGCAGCATCGGCAATTGAGAACAAACAAAATAGTTTTGAAAAATCATTAAGGCTTTCTTGTCTTTATTAGTTCCCTACGGTGCTACTGAAATACGTAAAAGGACATACAAATCGGTTGGTAAAATAAAAGGCTGTCCCACGAAATCGGCTGCATAGTTAATATATAGTTAGCTGTGTGGCCTTTGTTTTGCTCGCTAACACATGAATGGTTTCGAATTAGGGTTACTTGTATTTATACTAAAAAGATTAAAGTGCCTACAACTATTTACTGTCGCAGTTTCTTGTAATTTATTCACCTGTAATCCTTTAGGTTAAGGAAAAGAAGTAATACTTATATTTACTTGCTAAACAAAACTTGTTAGTATAACAATATTTACTGCTTCTCAATTCCTTTGTATGAAAAAAATTCTTTCTCTTATTCTTATATCAATATCGGCGCTGACCGCCTTCTCTCAAAGAACTACCTCGCCGGAGAGGGGAAGAATATATGTGTCTGGCACTACAGTTAAAGCTGAGCCAAAAAAGCCGAAAGCTCCCGACGAGATCTGGGGTAAATTATTTGTGGATATTCAGTTGAACCGGGTACTCGGCGACAACAAAACGTTTGTAGATGCTGTTCCAAAATTTTCACCTCAAGTAATCTTAAAAAAATACCAGGAAGTTCAAAAGGCGAATGATACATCTTTTAAGCTTAAAGATTTTGTATTCCAAAATTTCAAAGTACCGGTACCTGTTATTGTAAAGCCTTCTGAAAAAGCAGCTACTCTTAAAAAGCATTTGGAAGATCTTTGGCCAACACTTACCCGAAAAGCAGATGTCATTGAAAAAAACACCTCCCTTCTTCCTTTACCTAAAGCTTATGTTGTTCCCGGTGGTCGTTTCAGGGAAATTTATTATTGGGATAGTTACTTTACAATGCTTGGCCTTGCAGTAAGCAACCGGTACGACCTGATAGAAAGTATGCTCGATAATTTCAAGTATCTTATCGATACCTATGGTCATATTCCTAATGGAAACAGAACTTACTATTTAAGCAGGTCGCAACCTCCTTATTTTGCTTTAATGGTTGAATTGCTTCATGACAAATTTGGGGATAGGGTTTACCGAAAATATCTTTCCGCGCTTCAAAAAGAATATGGCTGGTGGATGGAAGGTGAAAAAGAACTAAGCCCGGGAAACTCGAACCGCCGTGTTGTAAGATTGGAAGACGGAACTGTTCTAAACCGGTACTGGGATGATAAAAAAGCGCCCCGGGAAGAGTCTTACTACGAGGATGTTCAAACCGGTTTTGTTTACCAGAATGGAGACCAGATGGTGTATACCAATCTTCGCGCTGGTGCTGAAAGCGGGTGGGACTTCAGCAGCCGCTGGTTTGCAGATACAATGAATTTAACCAGTATAGAAACTACGAATATTTTGCCGGTAGACCTTAACTGTTTGTTGTATGCTTATGAGAATATTTTGAGCAAGGCAAGCCGGAGTCAGCAGTTGCAAAGCCAGGCAAACAGCTACCAGCAAAAAGCCTTAAAGAGAAAGGCCGCAATCCTTACCTTTTTTTGGAACGATGAAGAGCACTACTTCTTTGATTACCATTACGTAAAACAAACAACGACTAATAGATGGGCGCTTGCAGGCGTATTACCATTGTTTACCCAGGTCGCAACGGCTGAACAGGCTGGTTATGTTAAAGATCATATTGAACAAAAGTTTTTAAAAGACGGCGGTTTAGTCACTACACCTTATCATACCAACCAACAGTGGGATGCTCCTAACGGCTGGGCTCCATTACAGTTTTTAGGAGTAAAGGCTTTAATGAATTACAGGTATGATACTTTGGCAAAAAACATTGCTGAAAGATGGATGTCGGTAAATGAAACGGTTTACGCAAACACCGGAAAGATGCTTGAAAAATACAATGTAGAAGACATTCACCTGTTGAGTGGTGGGGGAGAGTATCCTACCCAGGATGGTTTCGGCTGGTCCAACGGAGTTTACTTAAAGTTTTACCAGCTATTCAGAAGGGGAGAAAGATAAGAATTGTAAATACAACGAACACCGGCTTTACTTACCTATTTTTATGACGCATCTACCAGTTTTATTCATCAACACGCTCTTGCAAATACCACACGAACGATGTCCCCCGCTTCCTGCCGATCACTTGCGTACATCTGCCTTTACGGGTAATTTATGTGTGCCATTTCCCATTGCCATAAACGAACTTTGGAAAGGAGGCCATCCACTGTTCCTTCGACCTCTACAAGTCCACGTGTTGCAAAAAAACAACCAGGACAAATAACATTAGTCCAACCACCTTTACTGGTGCGTTTTTTATAATGCTGCAGTAAATTTTTTGTTTAACAGGCTCATCTCTAATAAAATTAAATCAGGCTTAAAATAGCAAAATTTTTCCTTTTGCAAAAGCCCAACTTAGTTATACCAGCACAAGTGAGTGACACAACGATGAACCATTCTTATTCAAATGTCGGCCCCAAAAATATCTCCCTAAACTATTGATAAAACACCGGCTTCACCGTAAATCCCTCTTTTCTCAGTAGGCTGATCACTCCTTTTTCTCCGCCCATATGGGCGGCGCCGAAAGCGAAAAAGGTAGGCATTTTCTTAGCCTGCTCGCCGATTACAGGAATCCAGTTATGATTTCGGTCGTTTAACAGAATGTTCTCATACTCGTCAAAGTCTTCCTCTTTTGCTGTAAGTATGTTAAGTTCGTTGATGTCCTTCTTTTTATAAACTTCGAGCATTTGGCTGAAATCCTTTTTTGAACTATCAAGATTCAGCATCATTTTTACCAGCATTTCTGACTGTACTTTGTAAGGGATCTTGTCAAACACTTCCATCTGGTCCTGCAGTCTTTCAAGTCCTTTTATTTCTAATCCTTTGTCTGAAGCCATCTTTTGAAATACACTTTCCCAACTCACCGGAGTACATCCCAACAACGAAGGGTAAACCATCGACATTAACAGGAAAGGCTTCGCTGTATTCAGCATTTTTAAAGGCAAACCTGTAGTACGTTGAAAAATAGTGTTTACACTATCATACTTATTACCGATCAGCTTTTCTAAGGTAGATGAATCTTTCATTTGCATTCCCAACATCATTTCCTTCATCATGTTCGGGTCATCCAGGTCAATTTCTAAAAATAATTCACCCGTAGTATTAAACTTCTCTTTAACCACGTCCGGCATTTTCATTTGATCAGGGCACATTAAGTGAATTGTCCCGAACAGGAAAGACGGTTTGGTAATTCCTTTCCCAGATACCTGCCACAGCAGCGTTTTTTCGGTCGGAACTTGAGCCTGGGTATTTGCAACAAAACTAAGAATGGCCATTAGCGAGAGGAAGCTTTTCTTCATTATAGTGATTATACGGTGAAAGGTACAACCGGTAATCTATTGAAGTAAAAATGTAAAAAACTTTAGTAAAAAATAAACCCGGCGTGGAGACACCGGGTTTTACAAAACCAAAACCAACTGCTATGAAACAATCTTTACTATTTTTTTACTACAAGTTGAGATCGCAGCTTATATTATTGAATTGAAATTTGCTTAGGCTCAATTTTTACTTCTTCTTTTTTAGGAAGGAAAACTTTCAAGATGCCGTTTTCATATTTCGCTTCGATACCGTCAGCATTGATCTTTTCGTCCAGGGTGAATGAACGTTTAAAGCTTTGGAAGCTAAATTCTTTTCTTACGAATTTTAATTCCTTATTTTCTGTTTGTGCTTTTTGCTCGTAACTAACCGTTAATAAGCCTTTGTCAACATTGATCTTAAAATCTTCTTTGTTTCTCCCCGGAACGCTGAAATCGAGATTGTAACCATTTTCGTCTGCAGTAATGTTAACGGGAGCGGTTACATTAGTTCTTCCGTCATTTGCACCATTGGAAGGAAAAGAATTAAAGAATTCGTCGAATACATTAGTCAAACTCTTGTTTGCGGGATAAGTTTTTGCGAGTATCATAATTGTAATTTTTTTGTTTGTTTGACTGGTGTAAATCAAATGGCATACCTTTTAGAAATGCAGGAAAAAAAGGCGGTTTTTTTAGCCTTCGTATGACACAATGTCTTTGTTGGTGCTTTTTGTATGCCATTATTGCCATTAACATTCCTTTTTTACTTCCTAATTACATTTCTATGTATTTTTGTATTCAATAAAATAAAGAATTACATCTAAATAAAAAGAAATGTATCCAGAAGAAATAGTATTACCAATGAAAGCGGAGCTAACCGAAAACGGTTTTGAAGACCTTGATACTCCCGAACTGGTTGATGAATATGTTAGTAAGGAGGGAACTACTTTGGTAATGATTAACAGTGTATGTGGTTGCAGCGCAGGTTCAGCCCGTCCTGGTGTTTTGATGGCTGTTGCTAATGCCAGCAAAAAGCCTGAAAACCTCACTACAACTTTTGCAGGTTTTGATACCGCGGCAATAAAAAGAGTTCGCGAACACTTAATGCCTTACCCTCCATCTTCGCCGGCAATTGCGCTTTTTAAAAATGGAGAATTGGTTCATTTTATTGAAAGGCATCAAATTGAAGGACGTCCGGCACAGATGATAGCCCGTAATCTTATTGCAGCTTTCGAACAATATTGCTAAACGCAGTAACAATAATAAGGTACCGACCAAAGATATCATTCCTGGAGCGTAACAGCTCTGTGGATGGGTTAGTAAATATGACCTCCTCCATTTCTATGGAGGGGGTTTTTATTTTGGTAACGTTACTTTTGCCCGTATAACTTTTTAATGGCGAATTGTGTTTAACATTGCATTTCGTACTTTTCTTATGAACTGAATATCAATCAATGTATCCTAATTTATACTACGCTTTTAAAGACTTGTTTGGGGTAGAACTTTCCGGGCTTAAACTTGTGAATTCTTTCGGGTTTTTTGTTGCGCTCGCCTTTATTACAGCAGCATTTGTTTTAACTGCCGAATTAAAAAGAAAAAGTAAAGAAGGACTCCTTACTTATAAAGAAGAAAAAATTGTTGTGGGCAAGCCTGCATCTATAGCAGACCTGCTCGTAAATTTTATCCTCGGCTTTTTAATGGGTTATAAACTTATAGGTGCTTTTATTGACCGCAATGAACTTTTAGACACCCAGACTTATATTTTATCTGGCCGGGGAAATTGGACGGCAGGTATAATTATGGGCGTTTTGTTTGCCTTTTTAAAATGGCAGGAAAAAAATAAAGTGAAGCTTGCCAAACCCGAAGAGCGAATAATAAGAATATGGCCGCACGACAGGGTAGGAGATATGGTTATTTACGCTTTTTTCTTCGGGTTTTTAGGAGCCAAGATCTTTCACAATCTTGAGAATCTTGATGACCTTATGAGGGATCCAATTGGTTCTCTTATATCGTTTAGCGGCCTGACTTTCTATGGTGGATTAATCTGCGCTACAATCGCTATCTGGAGATACTGCAAAAGGAATAATATGAACCCTATTCATGTTGCAGACTCATTTGCTCCAGCCATGATGCTTGGTTACGGAATGGGGCGGATAGGGTGCCAGGTTGCGGGCGACGGAGATTGGGGAATTGTAAATAATAATCCTAAACCTTTCAGTTGGTTGCCCGATTGGGCGTGGTCGTATACTTACCCGCACAACGTACTAAGCGAAGGAGTGCATATACCAGATTGTGTTGGCCAATATTGTGCACAATTACCTGAACCGGTTTATCCAACCCCCTTCTACGAGATTATTGCTGCACTGCTCCTGTTTGTTTTTTTATGGAGTATCCGTAAAAAGATAAAAACACCGGGAGTTTTAACTGCTATTTACTTAATAGTCAACGGAGTAGAAAGGTTTCTCATTGAGCGCATCAGGGTGAATACAAAATATAGTTTCCTCGGCATTCATCCAACGCAGGCCGAACTTATTGCCACATTCCTGGTCATAACCGGTATTATTTTATATTTTGTCTTTAAGAGGAAATATCGTTCGAAACAATTGATAAGTTAGCCTTATGAAATATTAAATGAACTTTCCCTGCAGTTTAAAATGCAGGGATTTTTTTTGTTAAGTGCTTCATTTCTGCGGTTAAGCATCGTATTTATGAACATGAAGTTTTTTGTTACCAGCGATAGAATTTACATTCGGTATCGTCCTTCGTTGCGACTGAATTTTTGGAGACTGAAACAAAACATCGGCAAGTTCATTTTGTTTGGCTTCTAACATCTTTAGGGCATGCTATTCGGTCAAACAGATTTTTAGCCCCGGAAGGGTGTGGTGGTTATAGAAAAGAGCTTCCTGCAGCTTTTAACAGCACCCCAGGTGCTGCCTGGTAGGCGGCTCCTCCGCAGCCAAAAATTCTTATTCGTGCCCCTTTTGCTATAACACGTCGCTCCACTGGAGCTTAACTAAATGATACTGCGTTTACGCGGCTTGGGGTTGCTTTTGCGCCGCATTCCGTTCATCGATGGTTTATTTATTAGGCTTTGATAATGTTAAGGAGTAAGTTTCAACTTTATAGCTAAAACAAGCACTACTCGATAAACCTAACTTGCCGGTTCTACCGCTGGTAGGTCTATTTAATCTCCTTGTCACTTACCGAGTTGACCTACCTCATTAAATTTTATTCATACTGCGCTTTGTTGTCTCCTCTACCGCTGCATTTTCGATTACACTAGGCTTCAGCCCGCAACATTTATGACCCGCATTTTCGTTTACCATTCATCCTTTTTTCAAGGGTTGATGCCAAGCCGAATCTTTTCTTTTCGAGCTTCAGACCCGGTACCTGAACCAAAGGAACGGTGGTTTTATATATACGAGATCCATTCCGGCTGTTGAAACTCAGCAATACACGCAGTTTCATGATATATAAGATGTAAATGGGACAATCGAAAGGTGAGCGTTAGCTTTACTTATAGGTTTGGTAAAACCAACGACGTTGCTCCCGTTCTCAGAAGGAGCAGCGCCTCACAAGACGAATAGAACAGGGGGGCAACAATAGCTAATACTATTTCTTGTCTTACAACATAGAAACAAAAAGGCCGCTTTACACATGGCTTTCTTATTTTCTAAATTTAGTATATTTATTGGCCAGGATAAATACTTCATGAAAAAAGCTAAGCTGAAGAGGAAAGGATAGCAGTTGCATTCGAGTCATTTTTCTTCCAGCCAATGTAGAAGTAATGGACGTAGAAAGAGAATAATTACCCATAGTAGAAAAAGAAGAAAAAAAAGTAGTGATAATGATTTGATGATTCCCATATTTAAGATTGTGTAAGATGCCATATACTTGAAACTTCAAAGAATGGATTTCAAAGTTTCGCCAATTTTGCTTTTGCCTTCAAAAAAAGTGCCGTTATTCTACTTTTGCTTTATTAGCAACAATTTATGAACTATACAATGCAATATTTATCTTTGCGAAAATTTGCCCTATGCCAACATTTGATATCACAAGTAAAGTTGATTTACAAACATTAGACAATGCCGTTAACACAGTAAAAAAGGAAATTCAAAATCGTTTCGATTTTAAAAATAGCCCTGTTGTAATTGACTTGAACAAAAAGGATTATAAAATAAATCTCGAAGCCGAAAGCGAAATGAAATTGGACCAGATAACCGACGTAATGTTAAGTCGCAGTATGAAGCAGGGGATACCTGCCGAAGCTTTTGATTTTTCGAGTGAGCCTTTTCAAAGCGGGAAAGTGGTAAAAAAAGAAGTAACCGTTCGGAACGGGATTAAGCAGGAAGATGCAAAAAAGGTGGTAAAAGCAATAAAAGACAGCGGTTTAAAAGTTCAGGTGCAAATCATGGACGATATGGTGCGGGTGACAGGTAAAAAAATAGACGATCTTCAGGAAGTGATTGCATTATGTAAAGGCAGCGATTTTGGAATTGCCTTGCAATATGTGAATATGAAATCTTAAAAAGGAGTGAATATTAACTGAACCATTAATAATTTTTGGCTGAGAAGTAACATTTGCATAATTTTGCAAATCAAATTTAAAAAATAGCACGACCTAAAATTGCACCAGGCAAAAAGGCGTGCAACTAATAATAAGTTTATTATGAAACCAGGTATCCATCCAGCAAATTATCGTTTAGTAGTTTTCAAAGACATGAGTAACGGTCATAGCTTTTTAAGCCGTTCTACTGCCCAATCAAGAGAGACAGTTCAATGGGAAGATGGCAATGAATATCCGGTAATCAAATTAGAAATTTCTAATACATCTCATCCTTTTTATACCGGTAAAAATATGCTTGTAGATACTGCAGGTCGTATTGATAAGTTTAAAAAGCGTTACGCGAAGAAGTAATTTCTTTCGAACAAATTATTGAACCCCTCCAAAAGAGGGGTTTTTATTTTTATACCTTTCATTAATTTGGTCCAGCTTTTAAAAGTATTTTTTTAGATCCCGCTCGTATGAATCATTGTGCCTGGCCAAAATGGCTGGCCCGGCGGGCGGCCGTCGTACTCTTGAGGTTTTAGTGCAACATTGAGCAATTAAGAAAACCGGTAAAACTTTTAATCTACTACCGTGGATGTAAACAGTATCTTTTTCAGGTTTTCGATATGTACTTCCATTTCATCAGCTATGTTAAGATGTCGTTCTGCAGTAGTAGCGTAACCTCTTGCCATGTCTTTAGAATATAACTTCATTAAAAGGGTTCTTCTCTCTTCCATCATTCGTAGCGATGTCCAAAAAGTATTTTCCATTACTTCCGATACCCTTATTAATAATTCTCGGTCGGTAAAGGAATGGCCCACATGACAGCGGTAATGGGTAGGATGTTCATTTTGTAGAATCCAAAGACCACCACCACAGTCGGGACAATTTATTTCGCTTTTTTCATACTTACTTAAAGCATCTATACGTGTAGAAACCCTGACATCTATTTCTGCCTCAGTTTTAACATCTTCCGGCACTTCAACTTCCTCAATCTCTTTACCGTTTTTTGTAATGTCAGCAAGTACTTCTCCCATTTTTGTAAGAGACACACAAAAGTCTACATCGATATTATTCAAAACCGATAATGGCATGTCGGGATAATCTGCTTCATTGGGGTCCTGTACAATGCATATGCCCCCACTTCTTTGTATTGACGCCATTCCCGAAGCTCCATCATCCAGTAGTCCAGTAAGTATAATTCCAATTACCCTTGCATTAAAGGTTGCCGCGGCCGAACGAAACAGGTTATTAATGGAAGGCCGCCAGCCATTTTCGCGTGCCCCTTTTCCTGTTATCACCTGTTCTCTCGTAATTAACAAATGATAATCAGGTGGAGCAATGTATATAACTCCTCTTTCTATTGGCTCATTGTGGGTTGCTACCCTGCAGGGTAAAGTTGTTTGTTGCTGCAGGCGCTGAAATAAAAATTCGCCGATGCCTTTTCTCGATAAATGCATTACGATAAAAAATGCCGCATCCATTTCAGGGGTAAATTGTAGTACCAGTTCTTGTAAAGCTCCAATACCGCCTGCAGAAGTACCGATTACAACAACATAACGTGGAGTAGCCATTTTACAGAGTTTTTAGACAAATAAAAAAGATGAAATATTAAAGAATTGTGCCATCTAAAAATGCGGGCTTCTTTACTATCTGATCAACTTTATCAACTTTCCCTCATCTCCTCCGCCCATTTGTCCCTGTCGTCAGGAGAAAACTTCCAGGGAGCAAAATTATTTTCAACATTACTAAACATCTGGTTCCATTCTTGCGGCGCACGGCTTTCTTCCATTATAACATGTCTTCTTAATTGAACAATGATGTCTAACGGGCTAATGCTGACCGGGCACTCTTCAACACAGGCCTGGCAGGTTGTGCATGCTCTCAGTTCTTCTTCAGTTATATAAGTATGCAACAATGTTTTCCCATCATCAATCAATTGCCCGTTCTTATTGATGTTGCCTCCAATTTCCTCCATCCTGTCCCTCGTATCCATCATAATTTTCCGGGGGTTCAGTTTTTTGCCTGTAATATTTGCAGGACAGGCAGCAGTACACCTGCCACATTCTGTGCAGCTGTACGCATCCATTAAATTTTTCCAGGTAAGGTCAGGAACATCTTTCGCTCCGAATTTCATTGCTGGCTGTTCTCCTGCCGGCGCTAGTTGGGGTTGCATGGCGTATAGAACCTCATCCTGTATTTCCTTCATGTTCCTGAATTTGCCCATAGGGTTTGTACTGGCGTAATAAGTATTCGGAAACCCGAGAATAATATGTAAATGCTTGGAATATGGGAGGTAGTTTAAAAAAGCCAGTACTCCAATTATATGTAACCACCAGCAGATTCGTTCAATAATGACAACCGTGCTTGTATTCATTCCTTCAAAAAGAGGAGTTATAAGTCCGGAAACGAAAAAATTGGAAGTGTGGTAGTAGTTACCGTACCGTTGTAACTGTAATGCTTTATCAGCCGCATTCATCGTTAAAAACAGAGTCATCAGGGCAATTTCTGTAACCAGGATTAAATTTGCATCTGTGCGTGGCCAGCCATCCAGTTCTTTCCGGTTCAACCGGTTAACTTTAATAACATTCCTGCGGATAAGAAAAATTACACAAGCAAGCAACACAGCGAAAGCCAGGATTTCGAATGCATTTATAAGCCAGCTATATAGAGCACCTAAGGTGGGGGCGAAGAGGCGATGGGTACCAAAAATGCCATCTAAAATAATTTCAAGAATCTCAAGGTTTATAATAATGAATCCTGCATAAATGACAAAGTGCATTACTGCTACTAATGGATACTTAAACATCTTTTTTTGCCCGAAAGCGAGTAGCAGTACGTTTTTCCATCTTTCCGCCTTATTATCATCTAATTCAACTTCACGTCCCAATAAAATATTTCTTCTTATATTTTTTACATTTCTACTGAAAAACCAGATCGCAAAGCCGGTAATCAGTATAAATAGTATCTGTTGAATGATCTGCATAAATAGGAATTACCATTGCAAGATAAGTTTTTGCCTTTGATGAAAATTCTATTACAGGAACCTTTTATCGCTATTTTTGAAGGGTAAAACAAAACAAACGTGGAGGCTAAAAACCAGATCTTATCAAAAGAAGTTGCCGAAAAAAAGATGCAACGGATAGCGCTTGAAATTGCCGGGCAATTATACGGAGAAAACGTTCCCTTAATTATAATTGGTATTACAGGGAGTGGAATGGTTGTTGCCGAAAAATTATTTGAATTATTACGTCCGCTTGTACAAATACCTATGGAGATTATTAGCTGTAACCTGAATAAAAGAAATCCTGGCGTTATCAGCTACAGCAAAGAAATTGATTTTAATAACAAAAATGTACTGTTGGTAGATGATGTTACAAATAGTGGCCGCACTTTATTATATGCGTTAAAGCCCCTGCTTCAATATTCTCCAAGAAGCATTCAAACAATGTCTCTGGTTGAAAGAATGCACAAGAGCTTTCCCATAAAAGTTGATTACATAGGTTTATCCATTGCTACAACCCTGCAGGATCATATACAGGTGGAAGTGGAAAACGGGCAGGTGATGGGTGCTTACTTTTTATAAAAAAATTGCGGAAGGTCAGCATAAGACTATTCGATCCAATAGGGCATTCCCGCGTGCGTGAATTCTTATAATTTATTTAGTTAAATATCGCTTTATAATACCCCTTTAACACACGCCGTTTTTATTAAAACTTTAGCTTTAAAATGCGTCGTTTTACTCAAAAAATGAGTCTTTTGAAAAAGGAACATTATGAAGCGCAAGGAATTAAACCACGTAAGTTCAGCTGAATTTACAACCCACCAGGAAAAGTTACATGCCTCTGTTCATGTGTTAGGTGTATTATTTGGTCTTATTGCTGTTCCCTTACTTATTTTATCTGCGCAGCATAAAGATCTGTACTCCCGTCTTGCAATTTCGGTGTATGGAATTACCTTTCTAATGGTCTTTACTTTTTCAACTATGTACCATGCGTGCATGGAGCCAACGTTGAAAAAGCTTTATAAGAAGCTTGACCGCATCAGTATTTACTTTCTTATAGCCGGCACTTATACACCCATCATAAGGTTTTATTTATTCGATTCTACCGGCGTCATGCTTTTATGGGTTTTGTGGAGCCTGGTCATCGTTGGAATATTATTCGAGATCTTCTTTCCCGATCGTTTCCCGGTTTTTTCTATCCTGTTCTATGTTTTCATGGGGTCGATCTGCCTGTTCGTACCCGACCATTTCTTCGCTTCGATGCCTGAGCTTGTGGCGCGGCTTATAGTAACCGGCCTGGTATTCTATATTACCGGTGTTATATTTTATGTTTGGCAAAAATGGGAGTATCATCACGTTGTTTGGCATTCGTTTGTTCTTGTCGCAAGTATATGCCATTACCTGGCAGTGTTGTATGCCATGTAAAATAGTTAAAGTCGTGCCCATCTCCATTCAGGTTTAACAGTACAAGAGTGCGACGCAACGATGTTCAATTAGCGGGCCGATGTGCGGTCCATAAAAAAATCCGATAAATTGTTTTTGAACTTGAGCATTTATTAATCCCGTAATTCGGAAGATATTGCCTTTAATTCATTCAACTCCCTTAAGTCATTTTCAAAGCCTTCCCTTTTCCGGTCGTTAAATGCTCCTGCTTTAACGGCAATAAAATAGACAGCTATTGTTATTCCCATGGTTAGCACGGTTTCCCCTAATGCCGGCCATAGTTCTTTACTTTTAAGTTTATTAGGCAAAAAAGAAAGTGCCGTTAAAACTCCAGCAGAAAAAACCAGGATGCCAAACCACTTTTCCATCTTTTTGTTCTTCTCGTATTCATAAATCGTTTTCTTCAGAAATGAATCAAGGCTCACATTATTCAGGTTAACATCGAACGTTTTGAAACTTCTGATCAAAGAAAAAATAGCGAGTATAACACCAATTGCGAGGGCGCCGTAAGGAATATATTGAATATTGTATTTGAAATCAAATGGATTGCCGGCAAATATGGCCGATAGCAATACCAAATTCAGTACCATTAGTATCATGTACAATGTATTGTCGCGCCTGATTTTTGAAACCCTTGAACGAGACCTTTCTCTTAAGATACTCATGATAAGCTGTTCGTTTAAACGTTGCGACAATTCAAGTTTTTGATTGTATTGCTGCCATTCTGTTTTTACTTGCTCTAAGTCCATTTTAATATACTTTAATAAGTTTACTTAACTTGTTTTTTATCCTGTTTAGCCTCACACCAACGTTGCTATTCGAGATGCCGATGATCTCACTTATTTCATCGTAACTTTTGTCGTCGAGATACAGCATTATAATAGCCTTTTCAATTTCAGAAAGCTGTTCTATGGCGACGCTAAGTGTACTTCTGTTTTCTTTATCTTCTGTTAGTCCCGTCATATCGGGGATTTCGAATTCCAACAGGGAGAGGGGTTGTTTTTCGGGTTTTTTTGATTCTTTTCTAAAGTTGGAGATGGCAGTATTCAGTGCGACTCTGTAGATCCAGGTGCTTTTCGCAGACTCGTTTCTAAAGCCGCCATAAGACTTCCACAGCTGCAAAACCACCTCCTGGAATAAGTCTTTCCGGCTTTCATGATTGCGGCAGTACAAGTTGCACACCTTGAAGATCAAAACGCGGTTATTATTAATTAAGCCGACAAATTCTTTTTCCATTAAAAAGTCCCCTTTATTCTTTAGTCGTTCTATAAATGAATTTCTTACAATTTTTTTGTGTTTTATTTTTTGAGATGATAAACATCCAACTCTTGAAAGAAACACCAGCAACTATAGGAAATACTTAGCCGAACCTAATTATCTTTAGCCTCAACGAGTTCTATGAATCGCATTGATCGTTTAGCCGCTATTGTCATCCAGCTTCAATCGAAGCGATTGGTAAAGGCGCAGGAAATAGCCGACAAATTCGGCATTAGCCTGCGTACTGTTTACCGCGATATACATGCCCTTGAAGAAGCAGGTGTGCCGGTAATAGGTGAGGCAGGCATTGGATATCGATTAATGGAAGGATATAAACTTCCCCCGGTAATGTTTAACGAGGATGAAGCTTCGGCTTTGCTGACTGCTTCGAAGCTGATGCAGTCGATGAGCGATGAAAATTCATCGAAACATTACATTACCGCTTTAGATAAAATCAAGTCAGTATTAAGGCTGGCAGAAAAAGATCACTTACAGGATATTGATGAACGTATTGCAGTAGTATCGCATCCCGCCCTTGTGGGTAAAAAGCCATTGGAGTTACATCTCCAGAAGATTTTAAAGGCCGTTGCCTCCGCCACTGTTGTAGACATTAATTATACCTCGATAGAAAAAAACGAATCGCTGCAGCGAAAAGCCGAACCGGTTGGTATTTATTACCAGGGAAGTCACTGGTACCTGATCGCATTTTGCCGCTTAAGAAATGATTACCGAAACTTTCGAACCGACAAGATCAACAAATTATTGCTTACCGATGAAAAGATAGTGCACACACATCCGCCGCTTCAGCGTTTTATTAACCAGCTATCGTGTGAAAGGCAGGTGCATAAAGTAGTGATAGAAGTGGAGAAGGGTACTATGAAATATTTTGGCGAACAGAAATATTACAATGGTTTTGTAAAAGAAGAAGATGCGGGCAAATATATGCACATGACTTTTTTAACCGGTTCGCTCCACGGTTTTGCCCGCTGGTTTATGCTATTTGGTGACCAGGCTAAAATAATAGAGCCATTAGCGTTAAATGACATGGTTACAGAATTTGCAGTAAACATCATCAAAAGAATTGAACAGCACCAATTGCTCCCGAAATAGGGTTGTCGTTTGTGGCTTGTTACTTTGCAGAACAGAAACAACCAACATCATATTCTTTATTTTTTTAAGGAGTAATTTATTGAAGAAGGTGAAACCACCGCATTTAAGACTGCTGAACATACAGATTCCGGCAGTTATGGCGCAAGTGCAGACGAAGGTTAATTTTGAATGATAGAATTGGTTATCGAACTAAGTAAAGCTGCTTCTTTGAGTAGCTTTTTTTATGGACCAGACTGTAAAACTGCAACGTGCTTTCGTTGCGTCGCACTCTTGTACCGGGGGTGCCGACTTCTGCAATTCCAAACCAGGTTTTAAGGCTTAGACGACGGGTTAACGATGCGGGAGGAACGAGAACACCGTGGACACGGTGAAAGGTTAGAATGTAAAATGGATGTATGTGATTACGGAATTAAGAAACACCGTCCGACTGCTTTTTAATCAAGTTTTAAACATAGCGCATCAATTGGCTGCTTTTCGAACTTATTGCATTTTAAATTTAAGTTATCTAACTTTCGTTTCTCTATTTATTAACGTTACAACTATGAGTAAGAGAATTGATATAATTGATGGGTCAAAAGCAGTGTCTAAAATTTATGGATTGATTTATACTTGTAAGTGTGGCTGGATCGATTTGGGCCATGCTAACCCTGAAGGTACTGAAGGAGTTAAGAATTTATTGTGGAAGCCGATGTTAAGTGAAACAGGTAAGAGGAGCCGGGACGGAAAAGGATTCAAGATTTCGTATAGTCAGGTGATGAAAAAGTTTATTACAGCAGGCGAAACAAGGCACTATTACGTGAAGTTGGGTTTAACCAAACAGCAAAAAGAATCGGTGGCGTTATCCATTTTTATAGAAGTATCAACAGAATTTGAAAACATGCAAGGAAGTTTGCCTTATAGTATTGCAACGAAAAGTGGTTTTAGTTCTGAGGATTTAATATCTAACCTTTTGGGTTTCTACAGAACTGTAAGGCCTGGTATAGACTATCTTTTAGCTTTTCAGCCGGTTTCAAAAGATGCTGCAGAAAAAATATGGGACACGTATGGGGCCGTAGAAAATAATAAAAATACCTCTTTTGCACCTTTTTTGTATCCTTGTTCTGAGTGTAAAGAAAAGATTTACGGGCCAATGTGTGGCTTGCTTCCCGAAATATTAAACACTATAAAACCGGCAAAAAAAGGAGAACTTTTTAGAATGTGGGATATATGGAGTGATGGATTATAAATAAGTGCCTTATCCTTTACTTTTTTGTTGTGTCAAATTTTTTTATTACCCGTAGAGTTCTTACTTAGCACAACCGTACAAGTGAGTGACACAACGATGTTGATTGAAAAACAAAAGCCGGCTCCCAAAAAATACACCAAAGTGGGCTTATTTACCTTCACCTTTTACGGACCCTCCTTGAGGTATTAAAAAAACAATAAAAAAGCAATAAAAAAGACGATCAGTAAATACTTAACTTTAATATTTCTTTTTACACTGTTTTCCATTACCTTTGCAGCCGCTTTGTAAAAACTATTTTTGTTTTTGTAAAGCAGACATTACCCACACGGCTCCATAAGTTTCCGTCTGTTCGGAACGCCAGCAGGGTGTAATCTTATAAGATTATTTAATGCCAAAGGTAAAAACAAACTCAAGCGCAAAAAAAAGGTTCAAAGTAACCGGTACAGGAGAGATTACTTTCCAGAGGGCTTTTAAACGCCACATTTTAACCAAGAAATCTACAAAGCGTAAACGCGGCCTTCGTAAAAAAGGTGTGGTATCGCCAGCGAATACACACTTTGTAAAACGTTTGTTGGGTTTGAAATAAGAACCCCTAAATCCCCTAAAGGGGACTTAAAGAAAGAATCTCATTAAAAAAACTGTTCCGGATTCGGAATCTAAATTTAAAAAATATGCCACGTTCTAAAAATGCGGTAGCATCGAGGGCCAGGAGGAAAAAAATTCTTGACCAGGCTAAAGGTTACTACGGTAAACGTAAAAACGTTTATACGGTAGCAAAAAATATTGTTGAAAAAGGTATGACTTACAGCTATGTAGGTCGTAAACTTAAAAAGCGTGAATTCCGCAGTTTGTGGATTGCACGTATCAACGCAGCAGTAAGAGAAGAAGGATTAACTTATAGTGAGTTCATGCACGCTTTAACTGCTAAAGGACTTGATATAAACCGTAAGGTTTTAGCTGATATAGCTATGAATGAACCTGCTTCTTTTAAAGCATTGGTTGCATCGGTAAAATAATTGACAATAGCGAAATATTATTGACAACCGGGCCGCAATTGCGGCCCGGTTTTTTTTGTTTTTGTTATACTGCAATCAATTAATTTTGCCAATTATTCTGAATAAATTTTCATCAAAAAAGAAGAACTGAACCACATCAATGAATAATTCTTACACCGACCTGGTGAAGCAAACCTTCCACTTTCCGCAGGAAGGATTCCATTTAGAAAAAGATTACCTGCAATATAACAATCTCGATATTAAAGCTTTAATAGATAAGTATGGCACCCCTTTGAAACTCACTTACCTTCCTAAAATTGGTATGCAAATAAATAAGGCTAAGCAAATGTTTGCAAACGCCTTTAAGAAACACAAGTATGAAGGGGTTTACAATTATTGTTATTGCACAAAAAGCTCTCACTTTTCTTTTGTAGTTGAAGAAGCTTTAAAGCACGATATACACCTTGAAACTTCTTATGCTTATGATATTGAAATTGTAAAAAAGTTATATCAGCGCAAGAAGATCACGAAAGACACTTTCATTATCTGCAATGGCTATAAGCAAAAGAACTATACGAAGCGTATCGCCAATTTACTAAATACGGGGTTTAAAAATGTATTTCCTGTTTTAGACAACGTTGAAGAGCTCGATGCTTATCGCAAATCGGTTAAAGTTCCGTTCAAACTGGGTATTCGCGTAGCTGCCGAAGAAGAACCGTCTTTTCCTTTCTATACCTCAAGATTAGGGATCAGGCCAAAAGATATACTTGAGTTTTATGTGGATCATATTGAGGGCTATGAAGACAAGTTCACTTTAAAGATGCTTCATATCTTCTTAAATAAAGGGATTAAAGACGATATCTATTACTGGAGCGAGTTGAACAAGGTGATCAACCTCTATTGCCAGTTAAAGAAGATTTGCCCTGAGTTGGATAGCATCAATATTGGTGGTGGATTTCCTATAAAACATTCACTCGGTTTTGATTATGATTACCAATTCATGATCAACGAGATTGTCGGTAATATTAAGAAGGCATGTAAAAATGCAAAGGTTCCAATGCCAAATATTTTTACTGAGTTTGGTAGTTATACTGTAGGTGAGAGCATGGCGCACATCTTTAGTGTTATAGGACAGAAAGTGCAGAACGATCGTGAAAATTGGTATATGATCGACTCTTCCTTTATTACTACATTGCCCGATACCTGGGGCATAGGTGAGAAGTTTCTCATGTTGCCCATCAATAAATGGAGCGAGGAATATCACAGGGTAGTATTAGGGGGAATAACGTGCGACAGTCACGATTACTATGATAGTGAAGAGCACATCAATGAAGTTTTTCTTCCAAAAGTAAGCGGGGAAGAGCCTTTGTATGTCGGCTTCTTTCATACCGGTGCCTACCAGGACCAGATCAGTGGTTACGGGGGTATAAAGCACTGTTTAATACCAAGTCCAAAACATATTATTGTGGAGCATGATAAAGACGGAAAGCTAAAGGACTGGGTGTACGCAAAGGAACAAACTGCTCAGAGTATGTTGAAGATACTGGGATATATGTAAATGAAAATTGAAGGCCACCTAACTGGTGGCTTTTTTGTTTCTGCCACGAGTGCATTAATTTGTAAAAAATGCAGTGGGGGATAAGTTTTTAATCGGACCGTTTTTTCTTCATTTTTACAAAATGCGCAGTACTTTGTGTCACCAGTTCACCTTGCCTTGTGTGACAACTGCACCGGCAGCTAACAAACCAATTAATTAAACATGAAAATTCTGTGCGTTGGGGAAGCCTTAATAGATATGATTTGCACCGATAGAGGTAGATCACTGACCGAAGGCCAGCAGTTTTTAAAAAAGGCAGGTGGAGCTCCGGCAAATGTTGCTGCAGCTATTGCTGCATTAGGAGGCAATGTGGATCTTGCGGCCAAAGTTGGGGCCGACCCTTTTGGAAATCACCTCGTAGACGTAATGCAGTCGTTTGGCGTAGGTACTTCGTGGATGTTTAAAGACCTAAACCATTTTACCACGCTGGCATTTGTATCGTTAATGGAAGATGGTGAAAGAGATTTTTACTTTAACCGCGGTGCAGATGGACAGTTAAACACGCAGGAAATAGAAGATATAGATTTAGCATCATATTCCATTGTGCATTTTGGTTCTGCAACAGCTTTTTTACCAGGTGCTTTACAAACAGCTTACCAGGGATTGCTGCAAAAATGTTTACAACAGGACATCTTCATTAGTTTCGACCCCAACTACAGGCATTTGTTATTTAAAAACAACACGCAAAGTTTTATCGACCAGTCATGGAACTACTTGAAGAGCTGTCACTTCTTCAAAGTGAGTGATGAAGAAGCTATGATGGTAACCGGTAATGTTACTGTAGAAGATGCAGCTCAAACATTCCTGCAAGAAAGTAAAGCTGTTTTTGCCATTACTTTAGGTAAAGAAGGTACCATGCTTGGAATTGATAATGGTACCGTAATTATTCCGAGTATTGCCGTAATGCCTGTTGATACCACCGGTGCAGGTGATGCTTTTACCGGCGCGGTATTGTACCAGTTACGCGGTAAAAAGCTGAATGAGATCCGGTCTTTGCTAATAGAAGAATGGAAACACATAATCTATAATGCAAATAAGGCCGGAGCCCGAACCTGTGAATATATGGGAGCGATGGAAGCATTTAAACATCTGAGCAGCGAAATATTTAAATAATTATGCTGTAAGTCCAACCCCCAAACCCAGATCTGGCCTTTTAAGCAAATCAATTTTTTTAATCATATTGTTTAACGTTGAGTCGTTAACACTATTATTATTATTAATCAAGGTAGGAGCAGTTATAGAAATTATTAAAAATGAATTACCTTGCCGCTGTAATAAAGTCTTACGCTTGAAAAATGATACCCGTACTGTCTTATGTGTAGATGACGACCCTGATGACCGGGAGATGGTCTGCACTGTAATAAAAGATATTGATCCTTCCTTCACGGTCATTCATGCAGAAAATGGTTTAGAAGCTCATAATATTTTAAAGAAGGCTAAAGTAACCGGCCAATTTCCGTGCCTTGTTATCCTCGACATTAATATGCCTATTATGGATGGCAAAGAAACATTGGTTAAAATAAAAGAAGACACCACTTTAAGTAAAATTCCCGTTGCAATGTTCAGTACTTCATCGAACGAAGCAGATAAGAAGTTTTTTTCTCAATACGGCGTTGAACTTGTTACTAAACCAAACAATATAAATTCTATAGTTAATGAAGTGGGCAAATTGTTGAGCTATTGTTCAACCGATTAGGTTTGCTTTACCCTGTTCGTTCATCGTCGATAGTAGACACTATTACGAGGAAAGGTTTGTCTATAATAGATATTAGTTACTTCTGTATTATAAGTCTACCTTGTAACGCATATCGTTACATATTCACCACATTTGATATCGTTTGTTTGAGTAAACATTTCTACATGAAAGAATATTTCATAAAAACATTAAGAGGACACCAGTTCGAATTTAGAAGAGTGAGTTCCTCAAGCTTCGATCGCTGGTATCACATCGGTACAACCATTGGAAGTACAAATACGAACTATAGGATGCACGATAATAAAGAAGGAGTTTGGAAGATTATGTCAAAACGAACCCCGAATTATATTACCGACCTGGAATCGGAATTTAACGAGGTGATTCTTGGAAATGAACAAGCTTCGCCTGGTTCGTAAAATGTGGGTTTAATTGTCGAAAGGAAACAGTAACCCTTGGGTTGGGTCTTTTCTTTATGAGCTCCGTATAAATTTAAACAAGTTCAGGAAAGTTCTTTTAGTTACCAGCATTTGATTTTATAGCAATATAGCTGCCTCCGATGCATCGGAGCGGTTCAACGGTAGTTCTTTATAGCGGCATGGCACTTTACCCTGAACCTGTTGAAGGGCCGCATTACTTTCATCGGCAACTCATTTTGCATCTTCTATCAGCTTATTTTGGCAGTTCATTAAACACCAAACACGTTATTTTTACGAATCACTCGTGCTAACAACATACAACTTTAAATAGAGGAACGTAGGTTCGGGTGTCCTCAATCTAATAGCTGTCTTTTTTTTAGCGGATGCTTGTACTACCTTACATGGTAAACTCTGAACACACTGCGAGACATTTACGTTTTATTCCCTAACTTCCTGTAAACATTATTGTAATGAAAAAAGTTATTTTGTTTATAATTCTCGGCCCCGTTGGTTCCTGCACTTTTGCGCAAAGCAATATTCCTGCAGCGGACGTTCAAATAAAACAAGCATTACTTGCTGCGCCGAAAGATAAAAAAGACGATGCAACTGTGTATGGCTATTCAACCACAAAAGAATTGATTTTATTGCGAAAAGGTACAAACGAGCTTGTTTGTCTTGCTGATGACGCGTCTCAACCCGGACTTTCCGTTTCCTGTTACCACCGCGACCTCCAACCTTTTATGCAACGGGGACGGGAATTAAGAAAGGCAGGTAAACCTGGTAAGGAAATTTTTGATACCCGCGAAAAAGAAGTTAAAGCAGGAACACTTCAAATGCCGAAACAGCCTACTACCTTATATTCTTATTCTGCGGATAAAGATAATTACGATCAAACAACAGGGGAGGTAAAAAAAGGCTATTTGAGATATGTGGTTTATGTTCCTTACGCTACTGCTGAAAGCACCGGCCTCCCATTAAAACCTGAAGGACCAGCAATGCCGTGGATCATGCATCCGGGAACGCACGGAGCGCACATTATGATTAATCCCTAATAATGCCTTTACTTTTTTTGACCTGTTATTTTATAAATTGCCCGGTTTTTTAAAAAACAAATTACGACCCTCTTTGCGCTTTTCAAGATAATATTCTTGAAAGCAACTGGCGGGGTCGTTGAAATGCGAAAGCCGGTTCTTCTTCATTTAATTTTTCAAACACCTGTTCCCATTTAGATAATATAGGCGTCTCTGCAAATTGTGCAGCAAACTGCCGCGCATTCCTGACTAGTTGTTTACCCAGTGCGGGTGATTCAACAATCGAAGCAATAGCATTCGCCATTGCATCATCATTATCAAGGTCTACTAATAACCCGTTTTCATTGTTCTTAATCAGGTAGGGAAGACCGCCTGTATTAACTGAAACAACAGGTAAACCAAGGGTCATCATTTCAATTACAGAAACTGGAGCATTGTCGATGCGGTTAGTGCATATATAAATATCGCAGGCCCTCGCGTAGTCGTTTTTCTGTTGATTATTTAAATAACCGGGTAAGTCAATACGGTGGGTTAAGTCAAGTTCATTGATAAGTTGTTTCGTAGCGGCTAACGCTCCCCGGTCATGTCCACCCATCACCATTATAAAATCCGGGTATCTTTTCGCAAGTTTTGCTGCAACCCTTACCGCCATTTCCGGATTGTAGATGTCTTCAAATGTTCTCATCCAGAAAATTCGGGGTCGGAATTTTTCTTTCTTATTAAACTCATATTCCACTGTATTAAGTACATTTTCTATCAGGATACCTTTTACTCCATATTTTTCTGTTACCCTCATAAAGTAGGCAGAAGGACAAACAACGACCTTTGAGCGTTTCATTACCCGTAAAAATTTTGCAGGATTTTCCTTCATTCTTTCCGGGATGCTTCCACCATGGAGGATAAGAATGATTTTTTTTCCGAGAAGTTTTAAAAGCAGAGTGGAAATGTCGGACCAAAGAAAGCTCCTCGGAGTTCCGTACAAAGGAACGATTGCAATGTTATATTTAAAGAAACTAGTGATAATGATAAAAACAGTATCAATAAAACGTACAATTTGATTTACACAGGTGGAAACTTTAATTGTTTCAAAGCCGTGTTTTTCAAACAATTCAGCTAGTTGATCCGCAGCAGTACGGGCGATGAAATTTTTGTTTTTTTTGGAAATAAATAGCCCTACCAAAAGAAGTCTTTTTGGTTGTAATCTCATAAGATTTTAGCATTTTAATACAATAACGCCCCTTTCGTAAAAAAATTTTGCGGACCCTACCTTTGCCTTTATAGTTTTTTCAAACTTCGTCGCAAACGATACAATTAACGAAGATTGTTCGTAATTACGTTTGCTCCGCGTACTCCGCTAATGTAGGCGCTGTAAAACGTTAAGAGGCTGAATAGAACATCTGCCAGTAAAAGTCAGCGCCGCCGGGCCGGACGAAGATGAATAAAGCACGAAAATGGGCTAGCCAACAGTAAACTTACTGCCATGCAATTGCGTTATTTTTTTACTGTCTTTTATTGTTTAATTCCCGCTGCTCCAATTGCAGTTAATCGTACCGGGCTGTTTTAGGAACTCTATTATGTGCTTTGCGACTTTGTCATCCTTATATAGACTATGTCCAAGTCCTTCAGTAATTTCAAACTCTACATGTAGCAAGTTTAATTCCCGAAGATGTTTCATATCGTCGTACGGAGTAATACGGTCATTAAGATCGTGCAACCACAGTGTGGGGATTGTAATTAACTGAATTATTCTTGCTACTGAGTACCACGAAGGCTGTTGCCCCCCGACCTCTATTATTAGCTTTTCCATTTCTTCTTGTAGCTTTCGACTAATGGTAAGGTATTTACAGAAATCAGTAATAGAACGGGTAGTTTCAGTAGCAGGAGCTATGAGAACCAAGCGTTTAGGAAGGTTGTCTTTTAATTCTTCTACAAAAAGGGAAGCTGCTATTCCGCCGAACGAATGGGCCATAATTCCGAAAAAAGGTCCGTACGAAGTTTGCACTTCCATAATCATTTCCTTGTAAAGCAATGCATTAATAGTTTTTCCCGAACTAATGCCATGAGCCGGAGCGTCGAAGGCAAATACGTCAAATCCTTCTTTTAGTAATGGTTGTATATATTTTTCAAAGCGGTAACTGAGGCTATCAAAACCGTGACATATAAGTATCTTTTTTCCGTTGGGTGTTTCTGGCTTCCACCCGAAACCGTGTATTTTGTGTCCCTGGAAGTTAAAGGATATCTTTTCAGCCTCTTCAAATATCGGCGGTGCTTCATACGATTTTCTTCGGGAGTAGGGTGTACAAAAAAGTTCAAATGCTTCTTTTGCCGCAAGCTTCACCGAAAAAATTTCTATTACTTTCAATTTAGTTCTATAGTAACCTAAGACAATTCTTTGTGTTAATTTCATGCTCTGTTATTAAAACAAATTTATATGAAAGTAGTTATTATAGGGACAGGCAATGTTGCCACAGTATTGGGGAAGAAAATCTTAACTGGTGGGCACGAAATAATCCAGGTTGTAGGCAGGAACGTAGAAGATGCGCATAAACTAGGATCAATTTTAAAATGCGCTGTCGTTTACAATATACGCTATATCAATACCTATGGCGATATTTATATTGTCGCTGTTTCTGATTCTGCAATAGACATCATCTCCTCCAAGCTAATTTTGAGTGATAAGACCGTAGTACATACGGCTGCATCAGTGCCGAAAGAAGTTTTAAAGCATTCGTCTCAAAACTATGGCGTTCTATATCCCTTGCAATCACTGAAGAAGGAAGTCGACATCATACCTGCTATTCCTGTTTTGATCGATGCAAATAACGAAACAACCCTGGAGTTATTAAAGGGGTTTGCTGAGGATTGGGCTGATTCAGTTCAGGTTGCGAACGATGAAGAAAGATTAAAACTGCATGTTGCTGCTGTATTTGTAAGCAATTTTACAAATCATCTTTTTACTATTTCCAACGATTTTTGCGAGAAAGAGCAATTGAATTTCAAATTGTTATATCCTTTGATTGAAGAAACAATGGAACGAATAAAAGC
The DNA here is from genome assembly GCA_028288485.1 of Segetibacter sp. GTDB lineage: Bacteria > Bacteroidota > Bacteroidia > Chitinophagales > Chitinophagaceae > Segetibacter. Next base: position 86,986 of record JAQBNO010000048.1, on the reverse strand, counting down.
AGCAGATCCGTTTACTGTTCAAACAGGTCCCGCCATCAGGAAAGACACCCGTACTATTGAACTGCATAAACATATACTTACTGCTTATCCCAGGTTCGAAGAATTGTATAATGTAATGACAGGCAGTATAATTGATTTTTATGAGGGTAGAAACTACAATACGGAAAAGCCCGAAAGTGGCGCATAGTAAAGGTTTCATCCGATCTGAAGTTAATGTGGGATCGCTTGCTCATCACTTAATAAATACCCGAGAAAGAAGGTGTAATCGCGCCTAATTTAAAATGATTAATAATTTCACTGAGTTTGGCGGCTGATTTCTAATACTTTTGCAGCCAAAGAAGGAATGTATGTACACTATAAAATTCAGGTTTGAAGAGAAAGGGCGCGACCCCATTACGTTAACAAATATAGAATCAGATCAAAGTTTACTGGAAGTAGCGTTGCTAAATGATATAGAGCTTCATCACAACTGCGGGGGCGTGTGTGCCTGCAGCACTTGCCATGTCTATATAAATAAAGGTGAAGATTACCTTGAAGAACTGAGCGATAAAGAAGAAGATTTTATTGATCGTGCGGTTAATCCCCGTATTAATTCGCGGCTTGGCTGCCAATGTGTTTTACTTGACGGCGCGGGTGAAATAGAAGTTACTTTACCAGACCAGACACAGTTCCTGGGAGAATAAATCTTGCCCATTCAAATTCCATTACAATTATAATTCCACTCAACACAACACAATTTTATTATGGCTCAGTATGAACCGCCTATCCATTGGAACGATTATGAAGATATTGCACTTAAGCTTTATGAACGATTTGGCGATGATTTTAATGAGGGGAAAATCTACCGGATACGGTTTACCGACTTACTTGAGTATGTATTACAAATTCCGGGATTTGTTGGAACAAGAGAACAAAGTAACGAAGGCCATTTGGAAATGATACAAAGCTCGTGGGTTTATGAGTGGCGGGACAACCAGAAATAGTGGAGTGCAGTGCAAATCGAAAGGGTAAAATAAGAACGAAATGAATATCCTCGAATTATTTAAATCTGTTACTACACTTGTTTTTGATGTGGATGGCGTGTTAACCGATGGAATGTTAACCATTTTGCCGGGAGGTGTTATGGCAAGGAGAATGAATGTGAAAGACGGTTATGCTTTACAACTGGCAGTAAAAAGAGGTTATAAGGTTGTGATCATTTCAGGCGGAAACTCCGAGGAGGTTGCCGAAAGGTTAAATAAGCTGGGCGTAGCCGAGGTGTTTATGAGGGTAACCGACAAGGTAACCGTATTGAATAATTTTTTAATTAAGCACCAGCTTTCGTGGAATGAAACGCTGTACATGGGTGATGATATTCCCGATCTGGAGGTGATGAAAAGGGTCGGGGTTGCTTGTTGCCCTTCTGATGCGGTACAGGAAATTAAAGAAATCTCGGCATATATTTCTCATTTGAGCGGAGGATTTGGATGCGGACGCGACGTGATCGAAAAAGTCTTAAAAATAAGAGGGCAATGGAATGACGACACCCATATACCATCTATATAAATTTATGTAATGCTTCGGCTTTTCATATTAATTTACTAAAAAATTAAATATCTATTGAAACTTACCCGGGCGTTTCTGCAATTGGTTCGGTGGCCAAACTTATTTTTCATTGCAATTACCCAAGTTCTCTTTGTGTATTGCATTGTTCATCCTGTGATGTTTACTGCCGGCGCTACACCTAATATTCGGGGAATTTATTTCATTTTGCTCATGATTTCTTCAGTGATCATAGCCGCTGCCGGTTATATCATCAACGATTACTTCGATCTTAATATCGACCAGATTAATAAACCTGACAAATTAGTTATTGAAAAAATAATTAGTCGTCGGTGGGTTATTTTCTGGCACCTGTTCCTCAGCTTTATTGGTATTATTATAGGCTTTTACATCGATTGGAAAACTGACGTTCGGTTTTTGGGCCTGGCAAATTGCGCTTGTGTTGCTGTATTATTTCTTTATTCGATTTCACTCAAAAAGAAGCTGTTATCTGGTAATGTTGTTATTTCTGCTTTAACTGCGTGGGTAATTCTTGTTATCGCCTGGTGCGAAACTTCAAACCTTTTGCAACCTGCACTTATTGGTTCTTTTACTGAAAAAATTACCCGGATTTCTTTTTTATATGCGGGCTTCGCTTTTGTCATTTCTCTTATAAGAGAAGTAGTAAAAGACATGGAAGACATTGAAGGCGACCGTCGATATGGTTGTAATACCATGCCCATTGCGTGGGGGATAAATGCGACAAAAGTTTTTGTAGCAGTTTGGCTGGTAGTACTTACCAGCGCGTTGTTAATTGTGCAGTTTTATGTTTTGGTCTTTAGGTGGTGGTGGAGCGCCACCTATTGTATACTGTTAATCATTATTCCATTAGCCTATATTTTTAAAATGCTTGTTGCCGCAAATACCAGTAAAGAATATCACCGCCTAAGTTCTTTTATAAAAGTTGTAATGTTCACGGGTATTTTATCAATGATTTTTTTCAGGATCTACCTCCTGTAGGCCAACCTTTAAGGACGACAGTTAACATACGCTTTCTTAAGTCGACCCTTCTCTCATCTTCTGCTAATTCTGTCATTGGCCCTGCGTCATCTCTTAGCCATCATCCCTCACCTTAACCATCATCCGTCATCTTTTTTGGTACCGGCAATTGTCTTTCATAGCATCATCGTTGCGTCGCAATCCGTTCATCTGGCGGTACTTCGAGGATCTGTTTTCAAAACTTATTTTTTTTCGTAAGTCTGGCTAATTATCTTCGCGCCATGAAAATGACTATGCATATTCATCACCATCATTTCTTGCCAAAAGGGTAGGCCGGTGTTGTATTGTGCATTCAGTATAAAACTTTAAGGGCTTACCCAACGGTAAGCCCTTTTTTTATACCCCATCCTGGCCTTCCCCTACAGGGTAAGGAGTAAATCGAGGGGGATATATAATTAATCTGTAAAAAAATTCTCCCGTATATGGGAGGTCAGGAGGGGTAAACCATGGTTCTTAAAGTTGCTATTCAAAAATCAGGAAGACTAAACGACGACAGCCTGAAGTTATTGAAAGAATGCGGTATTGATATTGCAAATGGAGTAAACAAGTTAAAGACAGAGGCGAGCAATTTTCCTATTGAAGTATATTTTCTCCGTGATGATGATATACCTCAATACGTAGAAGATGGAGTAGCAGATATAGGTTTTGTGGGTGAGAATGTGGTTTATGAAAAAAATAAGAAAGTACAGGTGGTGGAAAAGCTGGGATTTGGAAAATGTCGGCTGAGTATAGCGGTTAGCCGGAACGAAAAGTATGAGGATGTCAGTTATCTTGAAGGCAAGCGCATTGCAACCACTTACCCGGTAATTGTACAAAAGTTCATGGAAGAAAGAGGGGTAAATGCCGACATCCATGAAATTAGTGGCAGCGTTGAGATTGCCCCGGGGATAGGTTTGGCAGAGGCGATTTGCGACCTGGTAAGCAGCGGCTCTACCTTATTTATGAATGGTTTAAGGGAAGTGGAAACTATATTACATTCCCAGGCCGTACTTATTAAAAGTATTGGGCTCGCTGATGAAAAGCAACGGTTACTTGATAAATTGCTTTTCCGTATCCAGGCAGTAAAAAAGTCGAAGAATAATAAATACGTACTGTTAAACGCTCCAAATGAAAAGCTGACTGAAATTATAGGTCTTCTGCCGGGAATGAAAAGTCCGACTGTATTGCCCCTTGCAGAAACAGGCTGGAGCAGTGTTCATAGTGTTTTGAATGAAAATGACTTCTGGGACATCATCGAGAAGTTAAAGGAAGCGGGAGCGCAGGGAATTTTAGTTGTTCCAATCGAGAAGATGATTATTTAGTAGAACCACGATTAGGGGGATTAGTTGTGAGTGCTTTAGTTCTTTAAATTAAAAGGATTAGGAGGAATTATAGGAATAAGATCGCTTCTGTTATGCGTTGCATCTTGAGGCTGACGGCGATAAATAAATTCAGTAAGTGCCAGGTGATTTGAAAATCCAAGATTAGTTGAAAAAAGTTTCTTTATTATTTTAAAGATGAACGAAATGCAGCCCTTCGGCTTTGCTCAGGGTACACCGCGTCAGGTACATCAAAACGCTTCAATTCAAAACTAAAAAGTTGAATGGTTCAAATGTATCGGAAGCAACGATGATCCTATGAAAAGCTTCGCTGGCATCAAAAAAATAAATAATAAAGACTGGAAGAATACTATGAATACAGATGAATTGGTGATACAGGATTATAGTGAGCACATGCTGGACGAAATGATGCAACTGTTTTACAATACGGTTCATTCGGTGAATGCAAAGGACTATAAAAAGGAACAATTAAATAATTGGGCGCCATTACCCTTGCCGGCGGATAAAAGATTTTGGGAACAAAGGCTGAAGAAAAGCGTTTGTAAGGTTGCTTTTATTAATAATATAATGGTTGGGTTTACAGAATTGGTAGATGATGGACATATAGACACGATGTATGTCCACAAAGATTTTCAGCGAAGAAAAGTGGCAACCACCCTGATAAATGAAATATTACAGATAGCTGAACAAAGGAACTATAGCATGTTAACTACAGAGGCAAGTATTACCGCAAAGCCCTTTTTTGAAGCGTTTGGATTTAAGGTTACCCAGGTAAAGAAAAAGCTCTACAATGGTAAAGACTTTACAAATTATAAAATGACAAAGGCACTTTAATTATGTTACCACTGTACGAATACCCGGAAAAAAAGGCCTGGAAACGTTTGTTATTGCGTCCTGTCTTAGACAATTCGTCGCTCGAAGCAAGTGTTTCAAATATTTTGAAAGAGGTAAAACAGAATGGTGACGAAGCTGTAAAAAGGTTTGCTTCAATGTTTGATAAGGTAACTATCAATAATTCTAAGGTATCTGACGAAGAATTTAATGAAGCAGGTTTCCTGGTTAGCGACGAACTGCAAAATGCGATCAGGCAGGCAAAAGCGAACATAGAAAAATTTCATTCAGCTCAGTTAAATACTGAAGAACGGGTTGAAACAATGCCTGGAATACAATGCTGGAGAAAATCAGTAGCTATCGAAAAAGTAGGTCTATATGTACCGGGAGGAACAGCGCCCCTTTTTTCAACGTTATTAATGTTAGGAATTCCTGCCAGGATTGCCGGTTGTAAAGAAGTCATTTTATGCTCACCGCCAAATAAGGAGGGGAAGTTACATCCTGCAATTTTATTTGCAGCAAAGCTTGTTGGAGTAACCCAGGTTTTCAAAGCCGGTGGTGCACAGGCAATCGGAGCTATGGCTTTTGGTACAGCAACTATTCCTAAAGTATATAAAATCTTTGGTCCCGGTAATCAGTACGTTACCTGTGCAAAACAACTGGTTCAAAAGGATGGAATTGCGATAGATATGCCGGCCGGACCGAGTGAAGTAGCAGTGCTGGCAGACGAAACTGCTAACGCAGGTTTTGTAGCTGCAGACTTGTTATCGCAGGCTGAACATGGTAACGACAGTCAATCAATATTGGTAACTACGTCTGAAGCGCTGGCGACAGAAGTAAAAGTGGAGGTAGAAAGACAGCTTACAGCATTACCAAGAAAAGATATTGCCATCATTGCATTACAAAACAGTAAGATCTTTCTTGTAAAGAATATAACGGAAGGCATCGAGCTGATTAATGAATATGCTCCCGAGCATTTAATTGTTTCGTGTAATAACGACGAGGAAATTGCAGGAAAGATCGTTAATGCAGGCTCTATATTCCTCGGTAACTATTCCCCCGAAAGTGTGGGTGATTATGCCAGCGGTACCAATCATACTTTACCGACCAACGGTTATGCAAAGGCATACAGCGGGGTAAGTGTTGATAGCTTTGTTAAGAAAATAACGTTTCAGAAATTATCAAAGAAAGGACTACAGGAAATAGGAAAAACAGTTGAGTTGCTGGCAGAAGCTGAAGGATTACAAGCACACAAAAATGCAGTTACAATACGACTCATGGGAGAGTAAGCCGGGAAAATAGGCGTAATTGAATTACCTGAAGAAGATAATATAAAATAAAATGTTCGATTTAAACAAGTTGGTAAGAGAAAACATAAAAAATCTTACACCTTATTCATCGGCAAGAGATGAATTTACCGGCGAGGCGAAAGTTTTTTTAGATGCAAACGAAAATGCTCTCGGTTCGCCTTTGCTTAAATGGTACAACCGGTACCCCGACCCTCACCAGCTAAAGGTGAAAGAAGCACTGTCAACTGTAAAAGCTGTAGAACCAGCAGAAATTTTTCTTGGAAACGGAAGTGATGAATGCATTGATCTTTTATACCGCTGTTTTTGCAACCCGGGAAAAGACAATGTAATTATTTGTCCGCCTACTTACGGCATGTACGAGGTAAGCGCTAATATTAATGATGTCGAGATCAGGAAGGCGCCTTTGCTCGAAGATTTTCAGCTTAACCTTGTACATATTGAAACGCTTGTTGACGATAATACTAAACTAATCTGGATTTGTTCTCCAAATAATCCTACCGCCAATTCAATGCACCGGGAAGATATAGAGACGGTCCTTAATAATTTTAACGGTCTTGTTGTTGTTGATGAGGCCTATATCAATTTTTCGCGGCAGAAATCTTTTATACAGGAACTGAATGATTATCCGAACCTGGTAGTTCTTCAAACCTTTAGTAAAGCGTGGGGACTCGCCGGTCTCCGTTTAGGCATGGCCTTCGCATCGCAGGAGATTATTGGGATTTTAAACCGGGTAAAGCCGCCTTATAACGTAAACCAGGTAACACAGGAACTGGCTTTAAAAGCCCTCGAAGAAGTTGGCCAGGTGAACGATATGATCAAAGAACTTGTTCAAATGCGTGTTGCGCTTAAAGGCGTATTTGAAAAAATTCCTTTTATTCAAAAAGTATATCCTTCCGATGCTAATTTCCTGTTGGTAAAAATGGATAATGCACGGAGAGTGTATGAATTCTTATTAACGCGCGGAATAGTTGTGCGTGACAGAAGCAATGTGAAGCTGTGCGATGATTGTTTGCGCATTACAATCGGAACAGAAGAGGAAAACACGGAATTGGTTGAAGCGCTTGCAGATTGGTACGGTAAGAATAAATAGTTTATCCGTTTTTTGGTACAAACATTTGTATCGCTATTTGACATCGTTGCCACGCTCGGTTCGTCGGTAACTTTTCATAGCAGCATGTACCATGAGCGAAGTCGAAGGGTCGCGTGAGCCTGTCGAAGGGTGCATTTCGTTCATCTGCTGTAATTCTTATCAGTCGTTTATCGAGACGTAAGAATTATGTGGAACAATGATAAATTTGGAAAAAGCTTTTTATGGAAATAACTATAAGAATAAATACCGGTCTTCTGAATATGGAGATTCCGGAAGGTATCAAAAAAAGTTTCCGATAAGCAAGTAGAGATAACGATCCGGGAAGAGGTAGGTGAAGATGAGGAAGATGCTACTGAATTTATTATGAACAGGCCGGAACTAAAGAGGCGAATTGAAAGTATTGAAAATAAAACAGCTAAACTTATAAGTGTAAAAGCAGAAGACTTGCTATAAGACTTATAAGTTTCGAACAAAAAGCATTTGAACAATACCAGGAATGGATAGCACCTGATAGAAAAGTTGCATTAAGAATAAGTTCTTTAATTCCGGAGATTGCAAAAAAACCATTTGTTGGTCGAGGCAAACCCGAAGCATTAAATGGATTTTAAAGGCTGTTGGAGCCGAAGAATTAACGAGGCAAACAGACTTGTTTATAAAGTGACTGATGACAGTATTATTTTTGCCTTATCCTATTCTAATTATAACGATAAATAATTTTCATTGAAACGAGTACTTTTTATTGACCGCGACGGAACACTTATAAACGAAGCTCCGCCCACTTACCAGATTGATAGTTTTAGCAAAGTGGAGTTTTACCCCCACATGTTTGAATACATGCGAAGGATAGCAAAAGAACTGGATTATGAGTTGGTAATGGTTAGTAACCAGGACGGATTAGGAACAGCCGGCTTTCCTGAAGAAACTTTTTATCCTGTTCATAATTTTATAATGAAAAGTCTCGAAAATGAAGACATTCATTTTAGTGCCCAACATTTTGATCGAACTTTTCCCGCTGATAATGCCCCTACCCGTAAGCCTGGTATTGGAATGTTTACCAGCTATCTTAATAATGAGAAATACGACATTCCTAATTCCTTTGTAATTGGTGATAGAATAACCGACGTGCAGTTAGCGAAAAATTTAGGTTGCAAAGCAATCTGGATAAACAACGATCCTAATCTGGGAGGTGCTGAGATCAATGATGCAAGAACTGAGGTGGAAAAAGTGATTGCTTTAGAAACTACAGAATGGAAAGACATTTACGAGTTTCTGAAACTTGGTCTACGAAAAGTACATCACGAAAGGAATACCAATGAAACAAAGATCAGTATTGACTTAAATCCTGATGGAAGCGGAAAATCTGAAATCTCGACCGGAGTAGGTTTTTTTGATCACATGCTCGACCAGCTTGCGAGGCATGGGAAAATGGATGTAAAAATCATTACCAAAGGGGATCTTGAAATAGACGAACATCACACAATTGAGGACACGGGGATTGCATTGGGAGAAGCCTTTGCAAAAGCTTTAGCAGACAAACGTGGAATGGAACGCTACGGTTTTGCCTTACCAATGGATGAAGCCGAAGCCAAAGTGCTGATTGATTTTGGAGGCCGAAACTGGATAGTCTGGAATGCAGAATTTAAACGGGAGAAAATAGGGGAGATGCCGACAGAAATGTTTTTCCATTTCTTTAAATCATTCAGTGACGCAGCTAAATGCAACCTGAACATTGAATGCAAAGGGGATAACGAACATCACAAAATTGAAGCTATTTTCAAGGCATTTGCTAAAGCAATAAAAATGGCTGTAAAACGTGACCCTCTTAGTAATTACCTGCCCTCTACGAAAGGAGTTCTTTAATATAAAATTGAGGCAATACTGATAAAACGGGTAGGAAAGAGTTTTCTCGGTCCAAAACCCGTTCGGCTTTAAGCACTTGTCACATCGAGCTATCCTGGAAAATTGATGAACAGGAAAAGAAATGTCAGACACGGCATTTTGCCTGTGCTTTAACTGTAAGTGTAATTTGCTTCAAAGTATTGGTGCGGTTGAAGAGTGCGACGCAACAGAAGCTTTGATATTTAAGTGAAGATGGGTACCAAAAAAACTACCAGGATTTGAAGCGTATACATTACCTGATCCTTGTAAACTTCTGGGTTTTTCCAAACAACGAGATTCCTATATAGCCCCTCACAGAAAGCGTTTTAGAATCTTTCAGCTTCATATTGCATTGATATTCTTTTCCGTCATCGGGATTGTAAATCTTTCCATCAGTCCATTCCCCATTTTCGTACCGGAAATCTTTTAGCATTACGAGGCCTAATAGTCGTTCTTTGCGCACCTTATCGTCGGGGTTGTTCTTGTCTACTTTTGGCTTTCCAGTTTCATCATTAGGTTGATTTAACCAGACAATTTTGCCATAGTATTTGCCATTTTGTTTGTATAACTGAAGATGGCCTTTATTGGTTTCATTAGCCCATACGCCCAAAATTTCATCGGCGCTGTTGCCCCGAAAGCCAACCGATACAAAAAAGATGAGACCAACAAAGAGGGCAATATTCTTCATATTCTCAAATTTCATTTAAAAATGGTTAAACCAAACGTTATAATTTAAGAAACGTATAATACGTCGTGGAATTGTTGATGCCTTTCTATAATTTTTTCGGCAAACTTGCAATCGGGCTGAACCTTCAAACGTTGCTCTCTTGCATACTCCACCGTCTTTTCAACCAAATCAAAGCCAATGTTCTTTCCTCGTAGTGACTCGTCAACTTCAGTATGTTCGATCACTATCTTGTCTTTTTCTTTTCTGTAAACAATTTCCGCCAACTCCTTTCCGTTCTCCTTTATATAAAAGGAACCTGTGCTACCATTTTCTTTGTTTAAGATAATCATTTTCTTTGTTTTTATTTCAGTAGATGGCTGAAGATGCAAAAATCCTGCAAAAAAATATTTGTTCATTCTAAAAATGTACTACATCTTTGCAACGAACATGAAAACAAGAATTTTAAATAACAATTGGTGGCATAGCATCTCCTATCCGGGGTAGCTGTGTTATTGCTGTTATTTTACAGATATTACAAGCCCCGGCACCTGTCGGGGCTTTTTTTATGTCTCATTGCAATGTGTGGCAGGAGTGGGATTGTTGGGAAGCTGAGGAAGGTGTTTGCATGATGGTGTAAAATTGATGATTGGATAAATGATTATTAAAGCTGGAATATAAAACAAAAGCCCGGCCTCCTTCAATTAGAATTCTATCCGCTTTCCTTCTCCTTTGCAGAAGGTGCCTGAAGGGCGGATGAGGTAGAGAAGGACCGGGGATGAAGTCAAAATTTTATGAAGCCAATTGTATTTGAAACGACCTGTAAAAAAATGCTCGCCGATGTGTATACCCCGGTCGGTATTTATCTTCGGTTAAGAGACCGCTTTCCTGGTAGTATTCTTTTAGAGAGTAGCGATTTTCATGTTGCTGAAAACAGTTTTTCCTTTATTTGCGTAAAGCCAATTGCAGGAATAGAAGTAAGCACTGCCGAAGCTTTTGAATTTAAGTATCCAGATGAACCGGTAATCAGGAAAAAGCTAACAGGAAAAGATGAAGTGGTTTTGGAACTGAACAACTTTCTTAAGCGTTTTCAGCCTTCAAACAAAAGCGAGGTTCCTGTTTCGCAAGGTCTGTTTGGCTATACGACGTTCGATGCTGTCCAGTTTTTTGAAGATGTAAAACTGAAAGACGGTAAAGATGAACCGAACGCAATTCCGTTGATGCGATACAGGATGTACCAGTATGTAATTGCGATCAACCATTTTAAGGATGAACTATACATTTGCGAAAACCAGGTGAAAGGTATTGAAAGCGACCTCGATCTTGTAGTCTCTCTTATCAGGAGCAAAGACGTTCCGGTGTATCCTTTTAAGTCAACCAGTGAAGAAACCTCGAACCTCACCGATGAGGAATACATAGAAATCGTTGAGAAAGGTAAACAAAGCTGTCATCGCGGCGATGTTTTCCAGATAGTACTCAGCAGAAGATTTCAGCAGAGTTTCAGCGGTGATGAATTTAATGTTTACCGTGCTTTACGAAGCGTTAACCCGAGTCCTTACCTATTCTATTTCGACTATAACGATTATCGCCTCATGGGTTCGTCTCCGGAGAGCCAGGTAATTATAAAAAATAACAAAGCTATTGTTCACCCCATTGCCGGTACTTTTAAACGCACTGGCAACGATGAACAGGATGAACTACTAGCAGAAAAACTGCTTAAAGATCCAAAGGAGAATGCGGAACATGTAATGTTGGTTGACCTTGCACGCAACGACTTAAGCCGTTATGCCGACGATGTTCATGTAAGTAGCTACCGGAAGGTTCATTATTATTCTCACGTGATTCATCTGGTGAGCGAGGTAACAGGTACACCGAAGCCAAATACAAATCCTTTCGAATTACTTGCTTCAACCTTTCCTGCAGGCACACTTAGTGGTGCTCCAAAGGTTAAAGCGATGCAACTTATCGACGAATACGAAAAAACTTCCCGTAGTTATTATGGTGGTGCGATTGGTGTCATCGGCTTCGATGGTGAACTCAACCATGCCATTATGATACGTTCCTTCCTCAGCAAGCAAAACACGTTGTTTTACCAGGCAGGGGCAGGTGTGGTAGATGCTTCGAAGGCAGAAAGTGAGTTGCAGGAGGTGAATAATAAATTGAACGCTTTGAAAACAGCTATTAAGTTAGCGGAGACCCTCTAAATCTCTATGAGACTTGTAAGCAGACGAACCAGGATGGGCATATTTTAAAATGTAGAGCATTGAACTATGGAGGAATCGAAAAAGACAAAATCTCCATTTAAAGAAGGCGGAATGTTCAACCAAGCTCATCCTTTGGTTTTTGTAAAGGCAAAGGCTTTAAGAAAAAATATGACTGAGGCGGAAAAGGTACTGTGGGGGTATTTAAAACGAGGAATAGGTGATGTAAATGTAGAAGATAAGATCCAACTGCAATTTACATAGCTGATTTTTATTGCCATCCAGTAAGACGAGTTATCGAGTTGGATGGAAAAATTCCCGATACACCAGAGGTAAAAGTTAATGATGAATAGAGAGGCAGAATTGAGAAAGTGGGGGGATGAAATTATCAGACTTACAAATGAAGAGTTATTTCAAAATATAGAAAAAGTATTGCAAACAATAAAACAGAAAGTTGAAGAACTTATTACAGCTTGTGTAACAAATAAAGCTTAAGAAAGTTCTGATGCTGGAAGTCCTCCCTTTAGGGAGGATTAAGGAGGGTTTCAAATGAAAATATTAGTTTTTGATAATTACGACAGCTTCACTTACAACCTGGTTCATTTGGTTGAAAAGATTACCCACGAAAAAGTGGACGTTTATCGTAATGACCAGATCCGCTTAGAGAAGATTAAAGAATACGATAAGATTATTCTTTCTCCCGGCCCGGGAATTCCATCTGAAGCAGGGTTACTACTTGACGTAATAAGAGAATATGCACCAACAAAATCTATTTTAGGGGTTTGTCTCGGACACCAGGCAATCGGGCAGGTATTTGGCGGCGAGTTGGAAAACCTTTCCAGTGTTTTTCATGGTGTTGCTACTCCCTGTCAGCTTTCACCCGGCAATTCCTTGTTTAAAGGCTTGCCCGACGAAATTGAGGTAGGCCGTTATCATAGTTGGGTAGTGAAGGAAGAAGGTTTCCCTGATGAACTGGAGATTACCGCCAGGGACGATAACAATTATATTATGGGACTGCAGCATAAAAAGTATGATGTAAAAGGGGTACAGTTTCATCCGGAGAGCGTGTTGACACCGGATGGGGAAGTGATTTTGCGGAATTGGTTGGGTGTTAACTAAAAATACCTACACCCAAAAAATCAAACTCATCGCACGATTCCAGAAATCCCAGTAATCCCAGTTCACACAATAACGATATGAAGAAGATTTTACAATATCTATTCGAGCACAAAACCTTAAGCCGCCAACAAGCCAACGAGGTTTTAACGAACATCTCTAAATCGGTATACAACGAGTATGAAGTGACCGCTTTTGTAACCGTTTACTTAATGCGCAGTATTACCATCGACGAATTGCAGGGCTTCAGGGATGCTTTGCTGGAGTTGTGTACAAAAGTGGATTTGAATGGATACAAGACAATGGACATTGTGGGTACAGGTGGTGACGGTAAAAACACTTTCAACATTTCCACGCTTTCATGTTTCATTGTTGCAGGTGCCGGTCAGAAGGTAGCAAAGCATGGTAATTATGGAGTTACTTCCACCAGCGGTGCATCTAATGTAATGGAGCAACTGGGTTATAAGCTTAAGAACGATACGGCAGCGTTGAAAAAAGAAGTAGAAATAGCAAACATTTGTTTCCTTCACGCCCCGTTATTTCATCCTGCTATGAAGGCTGTTGCGTCCATAAGGAAAAACCTGGGCGTGCGTACTTTTTTCAACATGCTTGGTCCAATGATTAACCCGGCTAATCCCGACTTCCAGTTGGTGGGGGTCTACAACCTGGAAATGGCAAGAATCTATAATTACCTGCTGCAACAATCAGGTAAGCCATTTACAATTATCCATAGTCTCGATGGTTATGATGAAATTTCACTCACCGATGATACCAAGGTTATAACCAACTCGGGTGAAAAAGTATTAACACCCGAACAGGTTGGGAAACGAATGGTTCACCCACAAGATATTTTTGGCGGAAACACACCGGAAGAAGCATGTAAGATTTTCGTGAAAATAATTAAAGGTGAAGGAACCTTTGCCCAAAATGCGGTAGTTTTTGCTAACGCCGCCATGGCCCTTCAATGTTCAGGCACCTATGCTTCTTATGACGATGCTTATGATGCAGCAGTAGACAGCCTTGAAAGTGGTAAGGCAAATGAATGTTTGCAGAAGCTGATCAGCCTGCAATAGTGGAGGGCAATGGTTAATGGTCAATGGTGAAAGGTGAAAAGGTCAAACGTGAATAGTGAAAGTGAAAGGTCAATTATGAAAAGTCAAGGTTACGAGACGCCGGAGCAGAAGTGTTAGGGTAAAAGCTAAATATGCTACCCTGCCCCGCCACCTCCTTCTCCTTAAGGAGAAGAAGGCGTGCATGAGGTGAACGCTACCATGAAACTATATCGTAGAAGTGAGTGACACAACAAAAGACCCGATGAAAAACCTTGGCTGATCTCCAAAAAACACAACAGAACAATAAAGTTACCAGCAGAAATAATCCCCGTTTTATTTTTACAATATGAATATCCTTGATAATATTATAGCAACAAAGAGAATTGAAGTTGAACAGAAAAAGGAATTGATGCCGGTGGACGAATTGAAAACTTTTCCACTATACACTTCTATGTGTAATTCGCTTGTGTCGAATTTACTGAACGAAGGTGCTACCGGCATTATAGCCGAATTTAAAAGAAAATCGCCTTCTAAAGGGGTTATTAACGGAGATATTCAAATAGGACCGGTAGTGGAAGCGTATGATGCATATGGCGCTTCCGGTATATCAATTCTCACCGACGAGAATTATTTTGGCGGCTCAAATGAAGACATTGTTTATGCCAGGGGTATTGTTTCGGTACCAATTCTTCGAAAAGATTTTATAATCGATGAATACCAGATTGTTGAAGCAAAAGCCATTGGAGCAAGCGTAATTTTGTTGATTGCTGCCTGTTTAACACCTCAACGGGTACAGGAACTTGCTCTTTTTGCTAAGAGACTAAGCCTGGAAGTTTTATTGGAAATTCATAATGCCGAAGAGTTGCAGCATATTTGCACAGAAGTTGACATTGTTGGAGTGAACAACCGTGATTTAAAAACGTTTACCGTTGATGTTAACCGTTCGATTGAATTAAGCGATAAAATACCGGCTGATAAAATAAAGATTTCGGAAAGTGGAATAAGTGATGTTGATACGATTATTCGCCTCAGGCAGTATGGTTTCAAAGGTTTTCTTATAGGCGAAAACTTTATGAAAAATGCTGACCCTTCGATTGCTTTCGCTGATTTTGTTAATGATCTTAAGGCCGCTTCGAAGGTTGACCTTGAGACTTAAAAAATGTAGTAATGGAAGCATATCCGAACCCCGGTAATCTACCAGATGGAAAAACAACTGCAGTAAACAAAGTACCTCGTATTAAAGTTTGCGGTATGACAAGTCTCGACCAAATGCACTTGCTCGGCGAAATAGGAGTACAATTCGCCGGAATGATTTTCTATCACAAGTCTCCGCGGTTCGTAATGCGTCATCTGAAAGGATTTGATGTAAAAAGGGCAAAACTAAAGGTGTTTAAAATTGGTGTTTTTGTAAACTCGTCATACGACGAGGTAATGAACCATATTGACAATTTTGGCCTCGATATGGTTCAGTTGCACGGAGATGAAACGCCGTATTACTGCTCGAAATTATCCGACTACATCTCGGTAATCAAAGCGTTTAGGATTACCGAAAGCGATAATATTGAGTGGAAGGTTAAAAGCTATTACGACGACACCGACATGTTTATGTTCGATACTGAAGGCGCCGGCTATGGAGGAACAGGAAAGAAATTTAATTGGACTAAGCTGAAAGGTTCCCGCATTAATAAGCCTTTTTTTCTCAGTGGTGGTATCGAGCCCGAAGATGACCAGAGTATAAAAGAGTTTTTAAATGAAGAAGTAGCAAAGGATCTGTTTGCAGTAGATATAAACAGCAGGTTTGAAATTGCACCGGGACTAAAGGATATGGATAAGGTGAATGAGTTTGTGAAGAAATTGAATGAGCCATAGTTTTTTAGATTTTTCAGGATGTCGGGCGAAATAGGATTTTTTGTAACAAGCAGCATCACTTTTTTCGACATCGTTGTGTCACTCACTTGTACTTCTGATTTTGTGGTTGAGCAAAGTAGATATTAGGTCGGAGCATTGAAGTAAAGACAATTAAACGTTGTAGCAACAGTTGCGATTTCATTATTGGGTAACTTTACAAAAAATTGATTATGGAAGTCAAAGAGATTATGCCAACAGGACGTTTTAACGAAGTACAATTAGAACCGCTGAAAATGTTTGCAGCCGATATTTCGTAAAAAGATCGGGAAGTATTAATGGATTTTGCTAAGAAATATTTTGCAGCTAAAGCAACGGAAGAGATGGATACATCTTTTTGAAGAAAATGGTTTGGGGGATGAGAAAATTGAAGAGTGATCAAAAGCTCATTTTCGTACGTCGTACAAAAAATGAAAGTGGAATCGATACGAATATTTTACTTGTTTCACTACCCGTCAGATCAAAATACAGGTTGTTTTTGACGCTTATATAAATAGCACCAATTCACTTATTATTACAACCGAAATTTACTTTGAGTATTTAGAAGTGTTACAGAACCAGGCGAAGGAAGCTGTGGCAGGTTATATTAAAGATTCCCTTAATAGTGCAGCAAATATCATAATGCCTGAAGTTTATTAATCGTGGAATCTTATAACTGTTGACCCTGACGACAATACATTAACGGATGCTTATATAGCTGCTAATGCGGATTACCTTGTTACAAATGAAGCTCATTTTAATGAAGCTAAAAGACCTTTTTTCCTCCGTTGAATATAATTTCTGCTGATGAATTTGTGGAGGTTTTGAAATTATTATAAACTAAATAAAAAGAGCTAAACCCGAGCCATCTAAGTAAAGTAAAATGACAGCAATGGAAAAACAAGAAATTGAAAGCGCACTTGGAACTTTGGCTTTTAAAGAAGCGCCTTTAGGGGTTTGGGGTGTTAACGAGTATGGATATTATGGTAAATTTGGGGGTGCCTATATTCCGGAAATGCTGCATCCAAACGTGGAGCAACTAAAGACAAGATACCTGGAGATAATGGCCGAAGCATCTTTTCAAAAGGAGTATCGCGATTTGCTGAAAGATTATGTTGGCAGACCAACACCTTTGTTTTTAGCTGAACGTTTAAGCAAGCAGTTCAATACAAACATCTATCTTAAGCGTGAGGACCTCTGCCATACAGGAGCACATAAGATCAATAATACTATAGGGCAGATTCTACTGGCACAAAGGCTGGGTAAAACACGAATTATTGCAGAAACGGGGGCCGGTCAGCACGGAGTAGCAACTGCAACCGTTTGTGCTTTAAAGGGAATGGAGTGCGTTGTGTACATGGGCGAAGTGGATATTGAACGCCAGGCGCCAAACGTTGCCCGCATGAAAATGCTGGGAGCAACAGTCGTACCTGCAACAAGTGGAAGCAGGACACTAAAAGATGCGACCAATGAAGCAATCCGTGCCTGGATAAATGAGCCTGTACATACGCATTATATTATAGGAAGCGTTGTAGGTCCGCATCCCTACCCCGATATGGTTGCGAGGTTTCAGAGTGTGATAAGTGAAGAAATGAGGTGGCAGTTGAAAGAAAAAACAGGAAGCGAATTACCATCTCACGTTATTGCCTGTGTAGGCGGCGGAAGTAATGCAGCCGGTGCTTTTTATCATTTTATTAATGAACCATCAGTCGAATTAGTTGCGGTTGAAGCAGCTGGTCACGGAATAAATAGTGGCATGAGTGCAGCCACAACTCAACTTGGTCGTGCAGGTATTTTACATGGAAGTAAAAGCCTGGTAATGCAAACGGAAGACGGACAGGTAGTAGAACCGCACAGCATTTCTGCTGGTTTAGATTACCCCGGCATCGGTCCCATGCATGCGCATTTATACGAGAGTGGCCGTGGCAGTTTTCTCAGTGTAACAGACGAAGATGCGTTACAGGCAGCTTTCGAACTTGCTAAACTGGAGGGAATTATTCCAGCATTAGAATCTGCTCATGCGTTCTCCGCATTAAAGCAAATGAGCTTAACTGAAAAAGATACCGTGATAGTTTGTTTAAGCGGCCGGGGTGATAAAGATCTGGCTACGTATATGAAAGCAATGGGGGTGTGAGGTAAAAATGCAGGAAGATGTACAGATAATAAATTTTGAAGAAACTCTCGCTCATCATTTTAGCGACTTAAATCTTGCCTGGATAAGAAAATATTTTAAAGTAGAACCTAAGGATGAAGAGGTTCTCGCTAAGCCGCAACACTTTATAATAGACAAAGGTGGCCATATTTTTTTTGCAACATTTAATAACGAAATTGTTGGAACATTCGCATTGATAAAAGTTGCAGAAGGCATTTTTGAGTTGTCGAAAATGGCTGTGTCAGAAGGATCCAGGGGCAAAAAGACTGGAAATAAAATGTTGCAATTTTGCCTGCAAAAGGCAAAAGAGTTGCAGGCAAAAAAGGTGATCTTATATTCTAATACTATTTTAAGTCCTGCTATTCATCTATATAAAAAGTATGGGTTCAGCGAAATTCCCCTGGAACATTCAGAGTATAAGAGGTCGAACATAAAAATGGAGATTGATATTAAATAAGTATGATGACAAGGATTGAAGAATTATTTAAAAATAAGCAGCAGAAGGTTTTGAATGTGTATTGTACCGCGGGGTTTCCAAAACTCGAAAGTACACTTCAGGTAATGCAGGCTTTACAAAATAACGGTGCTGATTTAATCGAGCTGGGAATGCCATACAGTGATCCATTAGCTGACGGACCGGTAATACAGCAAAGTGGGGCGGTTGCTTTAAAGAATGGAATGACTATCGCCATACTTTTTAAACAACTGGAAGACATGCGATCAATAATAAACCTTCCGGTTATTTTAATGGGTTACATGAACCCTGTACTTCAATATGGATTTGAAAGCTTTTGTGCAAAAGCGGCTGAAGTTGGAATTGATGGATTAATTCTTCCCGATTTGCCTATGTATGAATATGAGAGCGAATATGGTGATATCATAAAGAAATATGGCCTGAATTTAATCTTCCTCGTTACTCCAGAAACCAAAGATGAAAGATTAAAAAGAATTGACGAATTGAGCACAGGATTTTTATACGCAGTTTCGTCTTCCTCTACCACGGGCAGTAATAAAGACATTAGTGACCAACAGTCTTATTTTCAAAAGCTGCATGATATGAAGCTGAAGAATCCGATTCTTGTAGGCTTTGGTATAAAAGACAAACAAACCTTTGATGTGGCATGTGAGCACACGAATGGAGCAATAATTGGGAGTGCATACATCAAAGCACTCGGAAATGGTAAAGACGTGGATACTGCAACAAAAGAGTTTTTACAAACAGTTTTATAATACGTTGGTAAAGGGTCAAGAGGAACGCATATTTTATTTATATCTCCTCCTAATCCAAAAAATCTTTTAAATCATGGTTCTCAAGATAGTTAAATACAATGCCGGCAACACACAATCGGTGCTGTTTGCATTGGAAAGAATAGGTGTGCAGGCAGAGGTTACAGATGATATTGAAGAGCTGCAATTCGCCGACAAGGTGATCTTTCCGGGTGTCGGGGAGGCAAGTACGGCGATGAGATATTTGAGAGAGAGGAAACTTGATAAGGTTATAAAAGACCTAAAGCAACCTGTTTTGGGGGTATGCCTGGGTTTACAATTAATGTGTGATTCGAGCGAAGAAAATGAAACTGAATGTTTAGGAATTTTTAATATCCGGGTTAAAAAATTTACCCCGGCTGCAAAAGAAACGAGCACATTAAAAGTTCCGCAAGTAGGGTGGAATAATATTTACGATAAAAAAACTTCCCTTTTTTCGGATTTAACAAGCGACTACTGCTATTTTGTTCACAGTTACTACGCGCCTCTAAGCGAAAACACTATTGCAACTGCAGATTATGTTATTCCCTTTAGTGCAGCATTGAATAAGGATAACTTTTACGGCGTTCAGTTTCATGCTGAGAAAAGTGCAGATGCAGGTGAAAAAATTCTAAAAAATTTCCTGGAACTGTAGCCCCAACCGTAAAGGGAGGAGAAAGATGATACAATTAACTTAAAGTGATTTTTGTGAAAAAAGAAATGTTTTATGGTGCTGACAACTTAATATTTCAAAAGGCAGAAGAATTGAGAAATCTTTCTACTCCTGCCGAAGAATTATTATGGAACTATTTAAAAGGGAGTCAATTAGGAGTAGAATTTCGGCAGCAGCACCCGGTATCTTTTTATGTGTTAGACTTTTATTGCCACGAGCTTAAGCTGGCAATAGAATTGGATGGCAGCATACATGCGTTGGAAGATGTCAAAAGACATGATGAAAGAAGAGAACGGAGTTTAAAAGAATTAGGAATTACTATCCTACGTTTTGACAACAGCGTAGTTTTAAGTGACATATCGGCTACGATAGAAAGAATAAAAGCAGCAATCAATTCTGCCAGTTCAAACAGTAAACCTTTTACACGCTCCCCTTCAGCGGCGGGGGGGCTTGAAATTATACCCGCGATAGATATAATTGATGGCAAATGTGTGCGGCTTACACAAGGTGACTATTCTAAAAAAACGATCTACCATAAAAATCCTTTAGATGTTGCAAAGCAATTTGAGGATGCTGAAATAATGAGACTTCATCTTGTTGATTTGGATGGAGCAAAAGAAGGGGCAGTTAAAAACTGGAAAGTGCTGGAAGCAATTGCCGGTAAAACGAAACTGGTAATTGATTTTGGAGGGGGAATAAAAACCGAAAAAGACGTAAGCATCGTTTTAGAATGTGGTGCTGCTTATGCAACTGTTGGCAGTATTGCTGTTAAAGACGAGACAGCGTTTACCACCTGGCTCGAACAGTTTGGAGCCGATAAATTTATCTTAGGAGCTGACGTAAAAGATGAAAAAATTGCGGTATCGGGCTGGCTTGAAACGACTGATATCTGGATCTACGATTTTATTGAGAAGTATATCAACAAAGGGGTTCAACAGATTTTTTGTACCGATGTAAGTAAAGACGGGAAAATGGAAGGTCCAAGTACCGACTTATATAAAAACATTATTTCCAAATTCCCCAATCTGCATTTTATAGCAAGTGGAGGGGTGAGCTCCTTAAAAGATGTTGACCAATTGCAGGAAATTGGATGTAAAGGGGTGATAATCGGGAAAGCTATTTATGAAAACAAGATCTCGCTATTGGAGTTAAAACAATTCAGGGCCTAGCTGATCTAAAACAATTTTTACAGAAAGTAAAATGAAAGAAGCGAAAACTACCGATTACGCTGTTGCCGGCTTACCAATTAGGGGGCTGGGGGGGCTAACTAAAAGGATTATCCCGTGCTTAGATATCAAAGACGGTCGTACCGTAAAAGGAATCAACTTCGAAAACATCCGGGACGCAGGCGATCCGGTTGAACTAGGCGCATTATATGCTAAACAAGGTGCAGATGAACTGGTCTTCCTTGATATTACAGCCACCGTTGAAAAGCGGAAAACATTAAGCGAACTTGTTAACCGAATATCGCATAAAATAAACATTCCATTTACTGTTGGGGGCGGAATAAGCAGTGTTGAAGATGTAAGCGTATTATTGCAAAACGGTGCCGATAAAATTTCAGTAAATACTGCAGCCTATAAAAATCCCCAATTGCTGAATGCGCTTTCTAAAGAATTTGGTTCTCAATGCGTGGTGTTGGCGATTGATACAAAACAGGAAGAAGATGGTGAATGGTATGTGTATCTGAACGGGGGAAGAACGAAAACCGAAACCAAATGTTTCGATTGGGCAAAGGAAGCTGTAGATCGCGGAGCAGGTGAAATTTTACTTACCTCAATGAATAATGACGGGACAAAAAAAGGGTTTGCTTTGGATATTACCGAAAAGCTTTCTGCCAGTTTACCTGTTCCTGTAATTGCATCAGGAGGTGGCGGTACAATGGAACATTTTACCGATGTATTTGAACAGGGAAAGGCTGATGCAGCTTTGGCAGCAAGTATCTTCCATTTTAAAGAAATTACTATACCTGATTTAAAGGGTTATTTAAGAGAAAAAGGCGTTATTGTACGCATCTGATTTTTTAAACCACGAAGTCGCAAAGAACGCCAAGCAACACCAGGCCTTTGTGAAACTTCTTTTCTTTGTGTCGTAGTGGTTCGATGAAAAGATGAATAATAATTGCCAGTACAAGTGTGCGACGCAACAGTTGTACAACAAAGTCACCAGTGCCGACTACCAAAAAAATAAAAATAAGTGAATATAGATTTTGCAAAATATAGCGACGGGCTTGTACCGGCAATTGTACAGGATAATGAAACAAGTAAGGTTTTGATGCTGGGATTTATGAATGAAGAAGCATTTGCAAAAACGCGTGAAATTGGAAAAGTCACCTTTTACAGCAGAACCAAACAACGACTTTGGACGAAAGGAGAGGAGAGTGGTAATTTCCTTTTACTAAAGGAGTGTCTTTTGGATTGCGATAACGACACGTTGCTTATAAAGGCCAATCCTGTCGGTCCTGTTTGCCACACCGGTGCCGATACCTGTTTTAACGAAACCAATAACAATAATCATTTTTTACATACGTTAGAAGACGTTATAGAACAACGCAAACAGGCAGACCCGGAAAAATCGTATGTGTCTTCATTATTTAAAAAAGGATTAAACAAAATAGCCCAAAAAGTTGGTGAGGAAGCCGTGGAAGTTGTGATAGAGGCAAAGGATGATAACGAGGAGCTATTTTTGAACGAATCGGCCGATTTGCTGTTCCATTATTTGATTTTACTTAACGCAAAAGGCTATAAATTGCAGAATGTTATTGAGATTTTACAACAGCGCCACTCAAAATAATATGAAAAACCTTATTGTACTTTTATTATTTCCCGTTTTTTCTATAGCTCAAACCACCATCCAGCCGACCTTCGCTGGTGATTTTTTAATTAATGGCACTATAAAAGGTCTGCCCGACAGCACCATGGTTTTCCTTGCACACCCGGGCCAGCCTTCCAACATTCTGGCCACCAGCTATTCTCAAAAAGGAAAGTTCAGCTTGTTTGGAAAAGTCTCCGATGGCGATATTTACCAGTTATCTTTTATCGGCTTCCCCGATCAATACGATGTTTTTTTAACTCCGACCCAGCTTACAATAGCCGGAGATGTAAAATTTCTAAAAAAACTGGTAGTTACCGGTTCGGTTGCTCAACAGGATTACCAGCTATATAACGCAAAATTTGAGCCGCTGAAAGAAAAGTTGAACAAACTGGTAGCTACGATCAATAAAACCGAGGAAGGTCGTAAAAGAGACTCAATGATCAATGTATTTGAAAAACATAAGCAAAAAGTACTCGAGCAGGTTGAGCTCTTTGCTAAGAGCAAGCCTGCATCGCCGGTTTCTCCTTTTATTATTTACGTCACCAGCCCCATCAGCAACGATATAAATGCTCTCGAAGCCAGGTATGAGTCGTTAAAACCGGTGGCAAAAGAAACATTTTATGGTCGCGAACTGGCCAAAATGATTGCGGATAGTAAGATAGGTTTAGAAGGAACTCAAGCTGTAGACTTTGTTCAGAACGATACTGCTAATACTCCCGTAGCTCTTTCCTCTTTCAAAGGAAAATATGTCTTGGTTGATTTCTGGGCAAGTTGGTGCGGTCCCTGCCGGAACGAAAATCCCGCAGTAGTTGCAGCTTACCAGGCTTATAAAGATAAAAATTTTACTATCCTTGGTGTTTCGTTAGACCAGAACAGGGACAAATGGATCCAGGCTATACACGCTGATAACCTTTCCTGGACACAGGTAAGCGATCTGAAATACTGGCAAAACCAGGCTGCTCAATTGTATAAAATAAGCGGCATTCCTGCAAATATGCTAATAGACCCTTCAGGAAAAATTATTGGCCGTAATCTTAGAGGCGAGGCTCTTGCAGCGGCGCTTCAGAAAGCGTTGAAGTAATTTTTTTGTGACAAGCTGTTGTTCTTTCATAATACATCGTTGCTACGCTCAGTTCAACTTTTTAGTTATGAATTGAACTGAGCGTAGCAGTTTACCCTGAGCAAAGCCGAAGGGTCGCAATACGTTCATCTTTTTATATTCGAGCAACTTTTTCCGTGTCGTTTCAGAAAATATTGGATGCGTATATTAGTAAATGTAATTGTCATTAACGCTTGAAACGAAAAAGCCAGTCAGGTACTTAGGAGTAGTGACTGGCTTTTTCGGCTTGTAAAGCCCCGTTTACGGTTGGGTGCTTAACCCAGTATTGATTTAATCACCCTTATTGGAACAACTGCTCTTTCAGGTTTATTACTTAATTCATAATTGAGATCCAGTAGCGACTTTTCGAGCATATATGTTTCCAGCATCATTTGAAGGTCGGCCTTATCCGCTGGCATAAATGACGTCTCCTTTACAGTTTCCAGGTAGGCTTTCATAAAGAACCCCACCATGTAGTGTGCCCATAACCTCGCAAATGGAATAAGGTTAGGAATTTCTTCCTTTTGAACCTGGGTAGTTTTGCTAAAGCCATCAAAAGCAACATTCCTGAACGAGCGGACCATGGAAGCAACATCTCGTAGGGGCGAACGTTTCAATCGCCTGTCGCTAAAGCTTCGAACCGGGTCGCCACCAAAGTCGGTAATGACTACATCTTTTCCTGTAAATAGTACCTGTTCAAGGTTATAGTTCCCATGTATTCGAATCTTTATTACATCCAGTTTTTTCGCATAAATCCGTTTAAGCAGATCAAGAATTTCATCTTTTCTATCTATAATTTCTTCCAGGTCCTCTTTCAGGTAATCGGGAACAGTTTGCAGTTTTGTGCCCTTGTTTTCCGTGGTTTGCCTGACCAGTGATTGCATAGAAGCGAATAACGAACGCTGGTAATGCAGCGAGAAATCTTCAGGTGCAAAATCTTTTAACTCTGTGCCGGCGGCCAGCGCCAGGTGCATTTCACCTGTTCGAATACCTATTAACCTGGCTTGCTCACTTGCGGTCGTACCTAAAAGAAGTTGAATTTCGTCGGGAAGTTCATCAAAGCTGACAGGGTCGGTGAAGGTGCCGATAGATTCAAAAGGTTGTAGTTTATCACCAGTCCTGGCAAGTATTCTTTCCACGTAATTGTTAATGCGTGTCAGCATGAAGTTATAGCAGTCGCCGTGGTTTTCTACCAGTACCTGTAGCATACCTAATGCAATGGTATCCTTTTCAAACCTCCATTCAATTGATCCTGAAAACCGCGGAACATATTCAAACCTGGCTTTTTCTGAAAGATACCGGGTAATTTCAAGATCGGGGTTTGTGGTGGGATCTATCTTCCGGTACATTTTAAGAAAAAAACCATTGTCGTAACTAATAGCGGTAAACCCATCCTCGGTATAAATTTTTGATTTCACCTCAGCGTGCTGGTGCAACTGGCTTCTCAGTTCGTCATTTCCCACGAATTCAATAACACTTTTGTCCAGGGTGATAGTATCATTGCCGGCACTTTTTACAAGCAGTTCATGCTGCAATTCGGGGGTGAATAAGGCATCAACCAAAACTCCATCTTCGTCTCCAATCCTCAGGTTTGCTATTATCGATTCCGGGCAATTTTGTCCTAGCCTGTGCGCTAATTTTTCTGTAGCAAAAGTTATTGGTAACTGGTAAGATTCGGGCAAACCGCTCTCGTACTGTACTTCAATAAGTAGCAGGATTACGTTGTGTTCATTAAGAGGAATTGAAGTACGGTTTGTAATAACAACATTTTCTATTTTTCGTCCTTTACCTACAAACCATTCTGTTTTTAAAAAATATTTTTCCAGGATATTGCTTTCCAATGCTTCGACTATTCGACTTTGCAATACTTCATCCCAACTGTTAACCTGTAATTTGGCAAGCTTTGTTGGTTCCCGCGCTTCTGAAGACGTTTTTTCTAGTAGAAACCACTCGTACGCATATGCTCCTAATGTAAAGAAATAAGGCTTGTCTTCTTTAATTATCGGAAACCGGTTTTTGCTAAAAACCTCAACCGGGACCGATCCGTCGTAATTTGCCAAATCCAACTCCGCCGACTGGGAAAATTTAGACAGATTTACAATTACCAGTATAGTTTCATCTTCGTACGATCGGGTAAATGCAAGAATTTTCGGGTTCGCAACATTGATGAACTTCATATCTCCACGGCCAAAGGCCTTAAATCTTTTACGCAGGTTTATGGTGCGCTTCATGTACCAGAACAAAGAAGATGTATTGGCCCGCTGCATTTCCACGTTCACCGATTCGTAATTATATTCAGGATCTAAGATAACCGGCAAATAAAGCTTATGAGGGTTTGAGCTTGAAAAACCGGCATTCCTGTCGGGCGACCACTGCATTGGTGTACGTACACCATCGCGATCTCCCAGGTAGAAGTTGTCTCCCATTCCTATTTCATCTCCATAATAAATTACAGGTGTACCGGGCATAGAAAACAAAAGGCAGTTCATTAGCTCAATTCTCCGGCGGTTGTTACCCATCAGCGGTGCGAGCCGATGGCGAATTCCCAGGTTTATTTTGGCCCTTGGATCTTTTGCATATACTTTATACATATAATCCCGTTCCTCATCAGTTACCATCTCCAGCGTTAATTCATCGTGGTTACGTAAGAACATCGCCCACTGGCAAGTTTCGGGTATTGCAGGAGTTTGGTCAAAAATATCAGTTATGGGATATCGGTCTTCCATTTGCACGGCCATAAACATACGCGGCATTACAGGGAAGTGGTAATTCATGTGGCATTCGTCCCCATCGCCAAAGTAAGCAGCGGAATCTTCCGGCCACATATTTGCTTCGGCAAGAAATACTCTGCCCGGATATTTCTGATCAATGTGCGCTCGTAATTTCTTTAAATACGCATGCGTTTCCGGTAAGTTTTCGCCGTTTGTTCCTTCCCGCTCGAATAAGTAAGGAACAGCATCGAGGCGGAAACCATCCACGCCCATTTCGCACCAGAAGTCCAGAACTTTCAAAATTTCTTCCTGCACTAAAGGACTATCATAATTGAGGTCGGGTTGGTGATGGAAGAAACGGTGCCAGTAATATTGTTGAGCAACAGGATCCCACGTCCAGTTACTTGCTTCGGTGTCGGTGAAGATGATGCGGACGTCCTTCCACTGGTTTGGATTATCGGTCCAAACATAAAAGTCCCTTTCGGGCGAACCTTTTGCAGCTTTCCTGGCGCGTTGAAACCATGGATGCTGATCGGAAGTATGATTGATTACCAATTCGGTAATTACCCGCAGGTTGCGTTTATGTGCCTCATCCATAAACTCCTTGAACTGTTTGATATTTCCATAACGGGGGTTTATGTTGAAATAGTCAGCAATGTCGTAACCATCGTCTTTAAGCGGCGACGGATAAAAAGGTAATACCCAAATAGCTGTTACACCCAGTTCCTGCAGGTAATCCAGCTTGGTCATTAACCCTTCAAAATCACCAATGCCATCACCATTTCCATCGCAAAATGCTTTTATATGAAGCTCGTATATGATGGCATCTTTATACCAATGCAGCTTATCGTCAAGTATTGTATTTTTTACCATATATGGTTAAATTATGCTTTGATTGTGTACGAGCATAATTTGTGTGCCACGTGTAAAATGATGGATGGGGAGGGAGTTAAAGTAAGGAGTAACTTTTAATATTCAGCTTTACGTTGTGGTTATAGAGATGGATATTGAGGAGAGCCGCACGCGGTTAATTCTAGCCATTCCATAAACTACGGAGGGTTATTAATATGTTTTAACAGCTAAATAAAGCTTTATAAGTACAAGTGTGCGACGCAACAGAAGTCACAACAAGTTATCAGGCTTGCCACCCGGAACACCTCATAAATATCTTTCTTTTACAATATTAATATGGTGAAGGATATGACCGAAAATGGTAAAACAAAGGGCAATTACTGTGTTAGGTTGTTCATTCGTTATGCCTGTTTGAGCCAGTTGGTCTTCTGTAAAACTTTGCAATAAAAGGTCTGTTGATTTTCGCACGACTTCAAATTCAGTTAGCAAGCTTTCCCAGCTTCTGGCATCGGCATTACTTGCATTGGCATAAGTACCCTCGTCGAAGCCAGCTAAAGGAGTTTTATCGTGACGGGCAATTCTTAAAGCACGATAAGCAAAAATTCTTTCTGCATCAATAATATGCTGCAGCATTTCTTTCAGGTTCCATTTGCCTTCAGCATAGCGATACGCAATCTTGTCTTCAGGAATGTTTTTGAAAAAAGTGAGTAGAATACTGCTATATTTTTCAATTGCTTCGGTGACTGAATCTGCACTTACAAGATTAATGTAACCTGCAGCATAAGCAGGATAGCTGCCCGGAACTAGATTGGCCATATTATTGTTTTACCTGGCGATTACTAAATGATGCTTTAGGTAACGTTGGTTTTTTAATTTCCTTTTTATCAGGTTGTAAGGTAGCGGCAAATACTACTGCATTATAAGCGCTTATCCATCCTCCGGCGTCAGAAAGTTGGTTAATAGGAACAAGATCTTTGGTACCGGGTTTGGTTACTCTGATGATTGTATCCATTGCAGCTGACTTTTCAATCGCAAGCTTAACCTGGCGGGCAGATAATTCAGGAAAGTAGGAACGAATAACAGCAGCAACGCCTGCAACGACCGGGGACGCCATACTGGTACCTTTTAAAAATCCATAGCTATTTCCTCCCGGAAGAGTTGAATAAATTTTCACTCCCGGTGCAAAAACGTCAACAGTATTTTTTCCATAATTGCTAAAGTCGGCAACATAATCGCCGCTTACTTTTGGGTCGCTGCTTGCACCAACGGTTATAAAGTTGGAAGCTTTCCGGTTCAACTGCTTTAATTCAGGGTTAGGAAAATTGCCGGTTGAATCTGTATTTTCTCCATCGTTGCCGGCTGCGTGGATAATCAGCACATCCTTCTGTTCTGCGTACCTCACTGCGTCATCCACCCATTTCTTTTCAGGCGAAATGCCCTTTCCAAAGCTCATATTGATCACTTTCGCTCCATTGTCGACTGCATATTTTATAGCAAGGGCAATGTCTTTATCATATTCGTCTCCATCGGGTACGGCTCTTATCATCATCACTTTCACGTTGTTCGCTACTCCATCGGCACCAATGCCGTTTCCCCTTTGCGCACCTATTATGCCAGCCACGTGCGTGCCGTGCATAGGTGACGGCCCCATCACATCGTTGTTCCCATAAAACCGGTCGTTGATATTATTGTAGTTGTCTTTTACAATTTCTGCCCTGATATTTGCCGGTGCAACTTCTTTTGCTTCCAAGCCTTTCTTCTTTTGGTCAATATATTCTTCCAGTTCAGAAAAAGTGCTGGTATTGGTCTGATCACTTTCTATCTGGGTTAGTTTTATGAAGGTGATATAACCCATTTTTGCCTTTTGCCCCTGGGGAGTTTCCGGCATATATTTTTCCAGCTCGGTGACAGTAAAGGTGTCCTTTTTCATTTCTTCCCGCAGTACCTTTTCATGCCTTTTTACAGCTTTATAAGCCATTTCAAGAAACATTAATTCGGTTTGGTCTTCCGGCTTTACATTAATAATTTCTCCCGCCTGTTTCCAAAGCTCGTACTGTTCTTTGTCTTCTCCTGCTAATGCTGCCTCATTAATTTGTTTATTGTCGAACTTCGATTTGTAGCGATGGTAGATACGGGTAGCTTCCGCAGATTCTGTTTTTACATTGCGCCCGTCTTTACCGCCTAAGAAGTTCCAGCCGTAAACGTCATCTACGTAACCATTTCCATCTTCATCAATACCATTGCCGGGAATCTCTTTGGGATTACGCCACAAAATATTTTTCAGGTCTTCATGAGTGGTATCTACGCCGCTGTCTATTACCGCTACAATTACCTGTTTACCTTTTTTGCCTTTTAAAAATTCGTACGTTTTATTTATGCTTATTCCGTGAAGACTATCTTTTTGGGCATCGAGTAAATGCCATCCTTTTAAACCATCTGCCTGGGAAAAACCGAAAGAGCTGACAAGCAATGAAACCGCCAGAAGAATACTTTTACCAATGCGCATTATGATTAAATAATTTTAGTCTACAAATTTGAGTGATACAATTAACTTAAAAAAGAACCGGGATAACTTTAGGATATAATTAATTGGTAGAATCAGGATTATTTTGATTTTTTTTTTCGAGGATTTGGTGGAAAATTAAAATGTGAACCTATTCTTTTTTTTGTGATCGGTCAGATGTTTTTTATAGCATCATCGTTGCGACGCTCCGTTTTGACGGTGTATTTTCAATTGATGGTTTTAAGATGACCGGGCGATAATTTGTAATAATCCTTCAGTTACAAATCAAACTTTATTCCCTGCGCCAATGGAAGCTTTGTAGAATAATTAATGGTATTGGTTTGGCGACGCATATAAATTCTCCATGCATCGCTGCCGCTTTCGCGGCCGCCGCCGGTTTCTTTTTCACCGCCGAAAGCGCCGCCAATTTCGGCACCGCTTGTTCCTATGTTCACATTGGCGATGCCACAATCGCTTCCTGCTGATGATAAAAATTGTTCTGCCTCACGAAGGTTCAGCGTCATTATAGCAGAAGAGAGTCCTTGAGGTACTCCGTTCTGAATTGCAACAGCTTCTTCAAATTCAGTATATTTCACCAGGTATAAAATGGGGGCAAACGTTTCTTGTTGCACAATTTCCATTTCTTTGGTAACTTCCGCAATGCAGGGTTTCACATAACAACCGCTTTCGAAACCATTGCCCTCCAAAACCCCAGGCTCGATAAGAAACTTACCTCCCTGTTGTTTACATTTATCGACCGAGGCCTGGTACATCTTAACTGCCTCTGTATCTATTACCGGCCCCACGTGAATGTTTTCATCTAAAGGGTCGCCGATGCGTAATTGACTGTACGCCTTTACCAATTTGTCTTTAAAAGTATCATAAACACTTTCATGAATAATAAGCCGGCGGGTACTCGTACAACGCTGGCCTGCTGTTCCTACCGCTCCAAAAACACAACCTATTAAAGACATGTCCAGGTCGGCGTCTTTACTGATGATGATCGCATTGTTTCCGCCAAGTTCGAGCAAACTTCTTCCCAACCTTGCGCCTACTGCACCTGACACTGCTTTACCCATCCTGGTAGAACCAGTGGCTGAAACCAGGGGAATATTTACGTCGTTTGCGATCCATTCCCCAACTTCGCGTCCTCCCTGAACCAAACAACATACGCCTTCAGGCACTTCATTTTTTTGAAAAACTTCGGCAATTATTTTTTGACAGGCGATACCACAGAGCGGTGTTTTTTCGCTGGGCTTCCAAACGCAGACATCGCCGCACACCAGTGCAAGCATCGTATTCCAACTCCAGACTGCAACGGGAAAGTTAAAAGCGGTAATTATTCCAACAATCCCTAACGGATGCCATTGTTCGTACATTCGGTGGCCCGGCCTTTCGCTATGCATGGTTAGGCCATGCAACTGCCGGGATAAGCCGACAGCAAAATCGCAGATGTCTATCATTTCCTGCACTTCGCCATAACCTTCCTGCAAGCTTTTGCCCATCTCGTAGCTAACCAATTTGCCAAGCGGTTCTTTGTTGCTTCTTAAAGCTTCACCTACCTGCCTTACAATATCTCCACGTTTAGGTGAAGGCCACATTCTCCATTCAATAAACGCATCCTTTGCTTTTTGAATTACAGCTTCATAACTCTCTTTATCTGTTGCGGTAACTGAGGCAATCAGTTTTCCATCAACCGGCGAGAAGGATTGTATTGTTTCACCCTTAGTTTCTAACCATTTCAGCCCGGTTGAAACGCCACGATTGTGTTCGTTTATATTTAATTGCTGCAGCAAATTCATGAGAATATTTATAAAGTGAAGTAATATCCTTACGGTTCAAAGATAATTATTGTAAGGGTAGGGCTGATAGATGTGTGTAATTGATTAGACCTGTTTCAACCGGGTACAACTTCAATCAACTCTGTCAACAGTTAAAGAGCGAATAATTGTGTCAGCATTTAATTAACGCTAACACGTATGCACTTATAAAAGATGCCATGAAAAGATGCGGTAGAAGTGAGTGACACAACCGGAGTTGCCAAGAAAACCAATGATAGTCCCCAAAAAAATAGAACAAAACAAACACGATGATCTTATTCAAACTCTCTTTCGGAAGTTTACGGCTCAAGGCCTTTGTCCTTCAAAAGCTGCTGGTAAGCTTCTCCATAACTGCTTCCGACCGGTAATTCTTTACCGGCTACTTTTATTTTTGACTTGCCGAAGCTTTCGATCTTACTCACGGGAACGATGTACGAGCGGTGCAGGCGCACGAATTCGTGGGAGGGTAACTTTTCCTGCAGGCTCTTTAACGTCATTAAAGTAAGGACGGGCTTAGGCTTTGTATGAATACGGATGTAATCATCGAGCCCTTCGATAAGATCGATGTCTTTCAAACTGATCTTCATCAACTGGTAATCTACTTTAATAAAGATAGAAGCCAATTGCAAGTCCTGGTTCGATAAAAAATCGATGTACTCCCGCGCTTTAAAAACGGCTTTAAGAAATCGGTCGTACTCAAATGGTTTTAGTAAATAATCTACTGCATCTACATTAAACCCTTCAACTGCATATTCGCTGTACGCAGTGGTAAAAATAACCGGCGGTTTTTTGCTCAGCAATCTATAGTACTGGAGGCCATTTATATCGGGCATTTGAATGTCGAGGAACAAAAGGTCAACATCATTCTGTTTTAGCCAAACCAAAGCCTCGTCAGGATCGGTAAATGTTTTTTGAAGCGAAAGAAATGGAATACGGGACGCGTATTCTGCTATTATCTGCAGGGCAAGTGGCTCATCATCTATAGCAATACAGCGCATTAATTAAAAAGTGTGAGGTGAACTAAAAATTGATTGTTTTCTTCGGTAACAGTAAGTATATGTTTTTGAGGATATAGTAACTCTAGTCGCCGTTTAGTGTTTACTAAACCAATTCCTGTTTTTTCGGGCCGCTCCTTATTAGTAGTAACAATATGATTTTGAGATGTAAACTCAAGGGTTTTTTCTGTTGTTTTTACTTTAAAAAAAATGGCTGATGTTTCTTTGGTACTTATGCCGTACTTGAATGCATTTTCAACAAACGGAATTAATACCAGCGGGGCGATTTGCCTGCCTTCTATTTCGCCTTCTAATAAAAAATCAATACTTACCTTATTTGTCAGCCTCATTTTTTGCAATTCGATATAATGCCTGATGAATTGGATTTCCTGTTCCAGTGAAACTTTATCGTGTTTGGTTTCATTTAAAACATACCGCATGATGGATGAAAGCTTAAGGACAGCATCAGGTGTGGCATCACTTTTTACAAGGGCAAGCGAATAAATATTATTAAGCGTGTTAAAAAGAAAATGCGGGTTGATCTGCGACTTTAAAAACGATAATTCGGTCGCCAGCTTTTCATTTTCTATTTCCTGCTTCTTTTTCTCAATGCCAAGCCATTCCTGGATAACCTTTGAACAGGTACTAACTGTTAGCACCAAAAAGAACACTGCGGTTGAACCGGTAAAAGGATATAGAAACGGATGTCTGCGTTTCAAATAGCGAAATCTTGCTTTCTCCGACATTTCAGACACGATAGCACTCTCGAAAAACTTTGGTAGTAAAAGGAAAAGAAAGAGGACAGAAATAATTGTTAGTGCATACCAAAACCATTTTCTTTTGGTGAGCAGCTTTGGTATCAGAACATTGGTGTTAAAATAATAAAATGCAACAAGGAAAGCGTCTAAGCAAACAATCATCCTTACCGTGGCCTCACTCATTTGAAAATTCGAATCTCTTGGACGAGGGAAAAATACGATGGGCAGAAGGAAGAAGCAGGCCCAGGCTGCAACATGAATGATTATGGTGAGAAATCGTCTGTTCAAAAATGATAGGTTTATACTAAGTTAGGGGAGATGAGTATAAATTGGGAACATTATGGACAAAAGGGGATGGAGAATCGGTGAAGGTAAAGAAGTTGCAAGATACCAGTTACCAGTTACGGGTAACTGGTAACCCTACATCAATACTGTTCAGTCTCGTTGGGGAACTCTTTATTTTTTACATCGGCGATATATTGTTTTACTGCGTCGGTAACCTGTTCGGCCATATTAAGGTAGGTGCGTAAAAACCTGGGTTTAAATTCGGTATTTATACCCAGCAAATCGTGCATTACCAATACCTGGCCGTTACAATGCATACCTGCGCCAATACCAATGGTAGGTATCACAAGGCTTTCAGTTACTTCTTTAGCCAGTGCTGCAGGAATTTTTTCAAGCACAACTCCAAAGCAGCCGGCTTCCTGAAGTATTAGTGCATCGTTTCTTAGTTTGTTCGCTTCGGCTTCTTCCCGGGCCCTCACAACGTAGGTGCCAAACTTATGAATAGATTGGGGCGTTAGACCCAAATGCCCCATTACGGGGATACCCGCGCTGACAATCCGTTTTATACTGTCAACCACTTCTTCGCCGCCTTCAAGCTTGAGTGCGTGAGCGCCTGTTTCCTTCATGATGCGGATGGCTGAAGCAAGAGCAATGTCACTATTCGACTGGTAAGATCCAAATGGAAGATCAACAACAACAAGCGCTCTTTCCGTTCCACGAATAACGGAAGCTGCGTGGTAGATCATCTGGTCTAAGGTGATGGGCAAAGTTGAATCATGGCCGGCCATTACATTGCTTGCACTGTCGCCAACAAGAATTACATCGATGCCCGCCTTATCGAACAATTTCGCAAACGAAAAATCGTATGCTGTTATCATTGATATTTTTTCCGCGTTTACCTTTAGCCGTAGAAGTGTATTGGTAGTTACTTTTTTGATTAGTTTATTAACAGACATCTCTTTGTATTAGAAATTGTATAAAATTTCGAAATTCGAGATGGGAGGGGAGTATGGCTCTACGTTAGA
Source organism: Segetibacter sp. (assembly GCA_028288485.1). Lineage (GTDB taxonomy): Bacteria > Bacteroidota > Bacteroidia > Chitinophagales > Chitinophagaceae > Segetibacter. Next base: position 52,129 of record JAQBNO010000048.1, on the reverse strand, counting down.
ATAAAACATGCTCTAATAGAACCCATCGGAAAGGCGCAAAAATACAGATAAAATTATGTATTACTCATCCCATTTATTCTACATCACTCCGAAATGGGAAGATCAAACAAACAGTTTTTTATTTTCTATTATCATTTTAATTTTCAAATCACGGTTCTTACTTTCTCAACTCGCTATACAAATGCTGCACAAGTCCGTCTACCAAACCAATTTTAGGTACAAGTATTTCGTCGGCATCGGCCCAGCGCATAACATTAATATAGATCTGTAAAGCAGGAACAATTACATCTGCCCTGTCTTCACGAAACTTAAACAGCCGGATGCGCTCTTTCAGCGAAACGCTGGAAAACTCTTTGTAATAATCTTTCAGTAAGTTCAGTTCCAGTGGCTTGCCGTCTTTTTTCTTACTTATCGAAAATATTTTATTGATATTTCCACCCGTTCCTATGGCGATAATCTTTTTATATCCCCTGGTGTTGGCTTTGACAAGGTCTTTCATTTCGTTCCACGTCCTTTCCTCTACGAGGTTCTTCAGCAACCTGATTGTGCCAATGTTGAACGATTTTTTGAAAATTAATTTGCCCTCTGTAAAAAAATTTAATTCGGTGCTTCCACCGCCAACGTCTATGTAGAGGTAGCTGTTGTTGACATCCATATTTTCAGCCACATGGGTTTCGTAAATGATATTAGCCTCAAGGTCGCCACTGATTATTTCGATACCAATGCCAGTTTCGTCTTTTACCTTTTTGATGATCTCCTTTCCATTTTTCGCATCCCGCATGGCACTGGTGGCATAAGCAATAAGGTGCTCAACTTCATACAACTTAAGCAAATGGCTGTATGCCTTCATTCCTTCCAGGATCATATTTATTCTATGTTCTGATATTTCGCCTGTCTCAAAAACGTCAAATCCCAAACGTAAAGGAACGCGGACAAGGTTAAGCTTGCTGAATTCGGGTGGATGTCCTACGCCTTCAATCACGTCTGAAATTAATAACCTGGCGGCATTACTACCTATATCTATTGCGGCTAATCTCACGTTATCAAATTTTATTAGTTGATAAAAATTTTAATGGTTTCAGTGCCAGAAAAATGCGAAGATGCAATAATGTAGCCAATCGCAGGAGGAGCTATATCAATTTAATATGACCAGATGAATGTCGGCTATTTTGCATTTATTCCTTAGCGGTGTCAATCATGCTTCTCGAAGAAAAGAAAGGATGAATAATGATCCTACAGTAAACGTGAGTGATATCACCAAAGAGATCATCCGGGCAACAATCGGCACAAAGGTTAACTGTTGGTCAAAAAAAGCTATTCTTTAGCTTTAACCGCAGTTACACTGATATAATAATTCTTTTCTGTAACAGGAACAATTGGCATCCGGGTTTGTTCTTTTGTTACGGGTACGCTCTTCCATTTTTCTGTTGCAGGCAAGCTAAGTTCTGCATCTTCATTACGCACTATTACGGGTAAATTAAAACCAGGCACGCAGTTACTCCACCTGAAGGAAATTTTCTGCCGGTTTTTAGAAAAGTAATATTCTAAAACAGGAATTTGGGTGGTTCTCAAATACTGATCGAATACTTTGGAAAAGTCGATGCCACTTCGAGTAGAAATGTAATCTTCAACCTGCCGGGTAGTAACAGCCTGGTGATAAAAATGGCTGTTCAAACCCCTTAAAATTTCCCTGAATTTTTCATCATTATTTATGGCTTTCCTGATTGTGTGAAGCATATTTCCGCCTTTATAATACATGTCGCCGCTGCCTTCTTCATTAACACCGTAGATGCCAATGATCGTTGCGTCGTTTTTAATATTTTTTCTTAGGCCGTAGCAATAGGCGTCGGCCGCTTCCTTGCCAAATATCCTTTCGGTATATAATGTTTCACTGTAGCTGGTGAAACCTTCGTGCAGCCACATATCGGCCAGGTCGTTTGAAGTGATATTATTTCCGAACCATTCGTGGCCACTTTCGTGAATAATAATAAAATCCCACTTCAATCCCCATCCGGTGCCACTCAGATCGGTGCCGCGATAGCCGTTTTTGTAATCGTTTCCGTAAGCAACAGCGCTCTGGTGTTCCATGCCTAAAAAAGGTGTTTCAACCAGTTTATAACCATCTTCGTAAAAAGGATACTTTCCAAACCAGTGCTCATGGCTGTGCAGCATCGGCTTCACCTGTTCGAATTGTTTTTTCGCTACGTCCAGGTTATAATCCAGCACCCAATATTGAAGATCAAGTTTTCCAGCCTCACCCATAAGTGTGTCGTTCCAGTGTGTGTATTTGCCAATATTCATCGTAGCATCGTAATTATTTATTGGGTTTTTCACCTCCCAGGTCCATGTCTTATTGCCTTTTCGAGCGGCAGAAACGTGTTTTAACCTGCCATTGCTGACGGCGCATAAAGTATCCGGAGCAATAATATTTATGGTCATACCGTTGTCGGGCTCATCGCTTTGGTGATCTTTGCACGGCCACCATACACTTGCGCCCAGCCCCTGGCACGCAGTAGCAATCCACGGACTACCTGTTATATCTGTTTGCCAAACCAGTCCACCATCCCACGGTGCTCTTTTTGCTTCCTTTGGCGCGCCATGATAGTAGATAGTGAGTGTTCTTATTCCTGGTAAAAATTTATATTTTGCCGTGCTATCCCTCAAATGAACGAAGCAAACATTATCATCCCTTCTGAATGTATAACTGGTATTATTTGGGCCTGTGATGCTGTCGATTATTAAGGGTTGCTGCAGATCGATCTGCATAGTACGTACCGGCAGCGTTTCGTTATAGGTGATTGTGTTTTTACCAGTAATAGTTTTGCTTTCGAAGGCCGGTTGAACGGTGAGGTCATATTTTAAAACATCCCACCCTTTCCGGAAATCGGTTATACTTCCCCTAAGCGTGTCGGCTTTTGTAAATTGTTTTTTTCCGTCCATAAGCTGGGCTTTTGAAAAGACAGATGAAAACAAACTTCCGGTAATTAGAATAATGCCTTTCAATTTCATTTTTTAAAAGTAGGGATTTGTGTGGGAATGTGAGTAAGGATGACGGATGACAGATTTTTTTTTAACCGATGCATGGCGACCAGTGCTTGTAGTTATAACTTTATTATGTAGCCGGCAACATTAACTCTTTTCGACATCGTTGTGTCACTCACTTGTACGTCAAAGCAGAGAGCCTCTTTTTCAAACAGCCAATCACAAATCTTACTAATCCCGAAGCTCCCGGTTCATACAAAATAGCAATTGTCTATGTTTGCAAAAACAATAACAAATTGTTCAAAATTCTCATTCTCATACTATCTCTTTGCCATTTGCTTTGCGGCTGCGCTTCCAGAAGTAGCCATCAACTCCAGGTGTTTTCATATAATGTCCAGGAAGGCATTGCTACGTTAGACCCCGCATTTGCAAAAAGCCAGGCCCCGATATGGGCGGCTCACCAACTATATAATACGCTGGTTGAAACCGATAGTAACCTCAACATTGTTCCTTCCCTGGCAAAAAGCTGGGAAGTAAGCAACGACCGGCTTACTTATACCTTCCACCTGCGTAACGACGTTCTGTTTCACGACAACGAAGCCTTCGATAATGGTAAAGGAAGGAAAATGAATGCCGCTGACGTAGTCTACAGCTTTAGCAGGATCATGGATAAAGCCACTGCGAGCAGCGGAGCATGGATCTTTAATAACAGGGTGGATTCCACTCATGGTTTTACCGCCGTTAATGATTCTACCTTTCAACTTACACTCATTCGTCCTTTTCACCCTATCATGGGAATCTTGACCATGCAATACTGCAGCGTTGTACCAAAGGAGGTCGTGGAAAAGTACGGTAAAGATTTTCGAAGCCATCCCTGCGGCACAGGTCCTTTCCGGTTTCATTTTTGGGAGGAAGGACAGGCACTCGTACTGCATAAAAATCCGCACTATTTTGAAAAAGACGAACAGGGAAAACCGTTACCTTATTTAGATGCTATTAAAGTTTCCTTTCTTGATAGCAAGGCTACTGAGTTTCTTGCTTTCCAGCAGCGGGAGTTAAGTTTTGTAAATGATATCGATCCTTCCTTTAAAGATGAAGTGCTTACAAAGGCTGGCGAGCTTCGAAAAGACTGGCAGCAAAAGATCATACTACAAAAACATCCCTTTTTGAACACTGAGTACCTCGGAATCCTTGTTGACGAAAATAACCCCGTTGTGAAGAACTCGCCGCTGAGAATAAAAGCCCTTAGGCAGGCAATTAACAGTTCAATTAATCGTGATAAGCTGACGATGTACATGCGCAACTCGATCGGGACAGCGGCTGAAGGCGGATTTGTTCCCGGCGGTTTGCCGTCGAGGAATGCAGAAATGGTAAAAGGTTATCCATATGATCCTGCAAAGGCGAGGCAATTATTGAAAGAGGCAGGCTTTGAAAATGGCAAAGGTTTGCCTGTTATTACGTTGCTCACCATCCCTATTTATGCCGACATTGGAAGTTTTGTTGCAAAGCAACTGGAAGAAACAGGGATAAAAGTGCAGGTAGAGGTTATTCAGAAGAGTTTACTACTTGAACATACAGCGAAGTCTACGGCAGCATTTTTCAGGGGAAGCTGGATGGCCGATTATCCGGATGCTGAAAATTACATGGCCATGTTTTATAGTAAAAATCCTGCGCCGCCAAACTACACCCAATATAAAAATCCTGCATTTGACGTGCTGTACGAGAAAGCCCTGCTTGAAGTGAATGACAGCGTTCGTTATGCTTTATACCGGCAAATGGACCAGATGGTAATAAATGATGCACCGGTTGTTCCTTTATGGTACGACATGGCCATTCACCTGGTAAACACCAATGTTAAGAATATGAGGCCAAATGCTTTGAATTTATTGGAATTGCGAAGGGTGAAGATTGAGGGTGAGTAATCGCTTGATCGCTTATTATGGACTAATTCAGGTTCTTTGTGCAATTCCAATTCAGCACGAAGGGAAGAACGGATGTGTTAAAAAGAAAGCTTTTTTGAAATAATATAGACTACATAATAGGCCTTGCTTCTCTCTTCAGTCTTTCCCAAAGACTTTATGTTCTGAGTTTCTTAACCCGTGTTTCAATATCATTCAAATCCCGTTTTTCATACTACACTTCATATACCCGTAAAGCATCAATAAATTGTTTTTCACTTCCTCCTGAAAGAATGGCCCAACGGGATTTCATCGAAATAGTGTCTTCAGGAGAAGATACTGCCATTATCATCACCGACAAATCCTCTTTATACTTTCTTGAAAATCGTGATTGATCAAAAGGGTTATCTGTGAGAATCCAAAAATCAATTTTATCGCCTCGGGTTGTATCGGGCAAGTTGCACATTGAATTATGTCGAATTGCATCAACGATGGCACTTTCAGATAAATAATATTGAGGTGGTTGGAAATGCATTGATTAAAGCAGGAATCACTATTGGGTTCATTGATCACCAAATCGATACCATGGGCAACCGCGGTGTTCTCTTCACCGTTTTCTCTCTACGATTCTTTTCAAACATTATTGTACTATTGCATTTACCACTATGTCGCGATTCTACTCTCACCTTAATACAGCTATAGCAATTCTTCAACAATACAAAGGTGAGATGCCTTTGAGTGCTTTTCTTAAAAACTTTTTTTCGAAAGAAAAAAAATACGGCTCACGCGACAGAAGAACCATAAGTTCGTTATGTTATAATTATTTCAGGACGGGTGGGGCCATAAAGAGCGAAAGTTTTGAGGAGAAAATATTAGCGGGCCTTTTTTTGGCGACAGACCAATCAAATGATTTGTTGCAAAACGAAAAGCCTGGATGGAATGAGATAACCTCTTTATCTGTTGCTGAAAAACTTCCGCTAACAGGTATTGATGTAGAAACTATTTTTCCTTTTAATAATGAACTATCTGAAGGCATAGACCCCAGGACGTTTAATACTTCATTCCTTATTCAACCGAAATTATTTGCAAGGGTAAGGCCGGGAAAAGGGGCAATTGTGAAAAAGAAACTGGCTGCTGCAAAAATCACTTTCGAAGAAATTGATGAAACTTGTCTTGCTTTTGAAAACGGAACAAAGCTGGAACAAGTGTTGGAAATTAATACCGAAGTTGTCATCCAGGATTTGAATTCGCAAAGAGTAGGAGAGTTACTTAGGGCAACAGATCTGCAAAAGCCTGTAAAAGTGTGGGATAGTTGTGCTGCAAGTGGCGGTAAATCAATTATGGCTTGCGATCTGCTTCCTGGTATTGAACTTACCGTTTCAGACGTCAGACCATCTATTATTCATAATCTTGAACGCCGGTTTAAGGAAGCAGGTATTAAAGGTTACCAGTCTTTTATCGCTGATCTTACCGGTAAAAAAAACCTGGAGACTTCTGTAGGAAGTAAAAGGTTTGATGTAATAATATGTGACGCTCCGTGCAGCGGTTCAGGAACCTGGAGTCGTACTCCCGAACAGCTTTTGTTTTTTAAGCAGCACGAAATAACCAGGTACAGCTACCTCCAGAAGAGTATCGCTGCAAATACAATTCCTTTTTTAAAAAAAGGGGGTTATCTGCTATATATCACGTGCTCGGTGTTTAAAAAGGAAAATGAAGAGGTGGTTGAATTTATTCAAAAACAAGGTGGACTGACCTTAATGAAAATGCAACTATTGAAGGGATATGAAATTAAAGCTGATACAATGTTTGCAGCATTGTTTAAAAACAGAGACAGCCAAAAAACCTTAAGCGATGTAACATGAAGGAGCTGATTTTCTTGTTACTGTATAAGTGTGCGACGCAACAAAAGCTTGATAAATACCTGCTGCCTGGCCCATAAATGCCTTTTATCCCTTTAATAATTTAATTGTTCGCTTTTGTGTTTTGCTTTGGTATTCCAGGAAATAAACTCCCGCCTGTAGTTTTGAAACATTATTGAAGCGAAAAAAGATAGCTTCATTTTGTGTAGCCTGCTTAGTGATCATATCCACTACACTTCCCTTTGCATCAACTAACCGCAGGTTTATTTCACCGGTTTCCGGCGCCCTCAGGTTGACGGCTACATCGTTTATAAAAGGATTAGGAGCGACTACCAGCCAGTCTCTTTCAAATATATTACCTTTTTGTACTCTAATGGATCTTGTTGTTGTGTTGTCAGTATATTTTATGGTATAAAAACCGGCGGGCAGGGTTCCGGTATTAGCGAATGTATAATTGTATAATTCTTCCTTTTCGGTAATAAAATTTTGAGTGGTTATTACGTTGCCTAAGCTATTCAGCAATTCAAGACGCGCTGGCCCGTCCACCCGCCCAAGAAATTTTGCATTGATGCTGGTTGTAAAGAGATTGGGGGTAACAAAAAGCCATTCACTGCCATACAGTGCCGTGTTTTCCTCGTGTTTGAGCAGCTGATATGCAGTTCTGAAATTTGGAATTCCAAAACCGTAACGATTGTCGGGTGCATTATACCTGTTGGCGCTTTTATATACTGCGTCCAATATCTTCATGTTATTCAACTTCGGGAAGGCTTGCCAGAGGCACGCAATCAATCCTGCGATATTAGGGTTTGAAAACGAGGTTCCGTTTGATGAGGTAGGCTGGTTGTTTACACCTGCCACAACAGTTCCGAGCCCCACCGAGACAATGTTTGGTTTCATTTTGCCCTCGTAACCAGAGCTGCTGAACCCTGCAATTTCGCCGGCAGTATTTGCCGCACCAACAGTGCATACACTATCAACATCAGCAGGAAATATGAGGTACTTCCAATTATTTTCACCTTCGTTGCCCGCGCTGTTGGTCACAATCATCCCTTTTCTCACCGCTATTGCCGCACCTTTTGAAACAATTGCAGCATTTTTATAAAACTCTGAATAGCTGTGATTAAAAGCAGGGTCATCAAATTCGTAATAACCCACAGAAGAAGATACCAGGTCGGCACCGCTACTGTCGGCAAATTCTGCACCTGCAACCCAGTTATGTTCTTCAACCGGGTATTCACTGCCAGCGTTTTCTGTTCGTACCAGCCAATAATTTGCTTTAGGGGCGGTTCCGACCATTCGTCCCGGCCAATTGGCTGATAAAACACTCAGGCAATACATGCCATGCGCATCATCTTCGTTCACGCTATTGTCGAATGTTACAAAATCGCGTTCACCTAAAACTTGTCCGTTAACCCTGATGCTATCGAATGCTGTTATGGTTTTGTATTGATAGAAACCTGCATCCAGAACCGCTATCTGCATTTTTTCTCCACGAAAGCCCTTGTTATGCAAATATTCGCCTTCGTGAATATGCACCTGGTTGTAATTCCTGCCATAATCATAAGTATCTGCCGCAGTTCGAGATGCACGTGTAGAGGAACCTGTGTTTCCCGGGTTCCTGAGTTTTTTAATTTTTGTGGTCCGGCCATTATTTGACATCCTGTTTCCGATTTCCTTCGCCGACTTTACAAACGGATAAGATAATATTTTACGAATAGCGGCGCGGTCGGTTGTTTCAATTAATACATGGTTGAGCCATTTAGAAGTGCTCAGGACCGTTACATTGCCCGCAAGTAGAAAGCTGTCCAGGTAGCTCTCATTTACAGGAAGGTCGGTACTGTCTATTGGAATATTATAGCGGCCGCGTCTTTCAATGGCTCTTTGAGATAGATATTGAGCAGGGTTTTGTAAAGTATAATTACTCCTGTTCTTGTCAGCTAGCTGAACAATGAGCTTTGGATACTGCGCATTTGCTTTTAAAATAAAGGAAACTAAGAAAATTGCAAGGAAATACTTTTTCATTCAACCCGATTAATCGTTACGCTAATATTCACACTCATTCCACCATCGCCTTTAATTATGACTGATCAGCCTGAGTTTTACCCCATAGCTGCCGTCTTCATATTTAGCAGGTGCAGGGGTTGTTTGCCACGTCCAGTGCAAAAACTCCTTATACACCATCCCGATGCCTTTTGCATACACTTCAATCCCGTAGTTTCTTTGTTGATAATTGTTTCGGTCAAACGGACCGGGAGGTGTAGTTTCATCCTGTTGAGAAACAGTGACGGTGCTGTCGTAAGTAGTATTAAAGACTTTGTAACTGCTTCCTACGTCGCGGTATTCATACTCCCATTCGTCCAAATAACCGACAGTCGTGTTCAAAGATTTTGTATCAATAAACGAGTGCGCCTTCCAGGTATAACCTTCAGTGACGGGGGCATGAAGTTTTAGAAATCTTAAGTTGTTATCTACATACTCCGCTTGTTCAAACGTTGGAGTGGCCACATAAGTAGCAATAAAACGCCATGGTTGTACCCCGGCAGTATCCCTTGTAAACCGGAATATGCGGTAAGAAAGCCGTCCCTCGTTGTCAGTAAAAGTCGATTCGATGCTGTCTTTAGCCTGGTAGCTTTTTACAACGAGCGAAGTTCCAAACGAGGCAAGCACCGTAGAGTCCATCCGGTATAAATAAGATTTGCCCGTTTGTAATGGAAAATAATCGCTTAAGGAAGCCGCGTTTAAAGTTTCAGATTCCTTTTTGCAGCCCACGAAAACGACTATAAGCAAAACTGCAACAATTGAAGAAGAAAATATTTTTTTCATTCGGTAAATTCAACTGTAAGGTAATAGTTTCTAATATAGATTTCCCTTTCAAAAACGAAGCAAGCCGCTCGATATTACAGCGGCTTGAACACTATTGCAAATTGTAAAAGTTTTAAAACGAGAGATTCGGAAGCCAACACGTGTTTTTCATGTCAGAAACCTCATCCGATCAATGAGTGGAAAACCGCTCGACTTTGCACTAATATTTCTGTTCCAAAACCACCTGTACATTTTCGAGGTTTGAACATTTGAACTTTTTCGCGTTTCACATTTACGTTTCACGATTGACCATTCACCATTCACACCCTGCTTCTTTGAATAATGCCGCCGGCAATTACATCATCACCGTCATAGAAAACAGCACTCTGCCCCGGTGCAATACCTTTCACATTTTCGTAAAATTCGGCTCTTACCCCGTCATCTTCAGGGTAAATATTGCAAAGGCTCCCGCTGTCTTTATACCTTATTTTCCCGATAGCTTCCATTCCGGGAGTGATTGTTTCATATTTCCCCATATTCAGCTTGATGACTTTCATGCTGTTTTCGTCCAGGTCTTCTGCATCACCTAAAACAACTGTATTACTTTCAGGAATTATTTTGGTTACAAAAACCGGTCTTCCCATGGCTACTTCCAGGCCTTTTCTTTGCCCAATCGTATAAAAAGGATAGCCTTTATGTTTACCCAAAATCTTTCCTTCCTTGTTTATAAAATTCCCGCCTGCTACTTTTTCTTCAAGTCCTTCCACTTTTCTTTTCAGAAAGCCGCGGTAGTCATTATCCGGAACAAAACAAATTTCGTAGCTCTCGCTTTTCTTTGCCAATTCCGGATACCCCATATCGTGCGCCATCTGCCTGATCTCTGTCTTATGGTACACACCCAACGGCATTATTGTACGGCTCAGTAATTCCTGGTCAAGTCCCCAAAGCACATAACTCTGGTCTTTAGTCTCATCTTTTCCTTTACTTATAACGTATCGCCCATTATCATGCATCCTCACCTTTGCATAATGGCCGGTTGCAATATAATCGCAGCCCAAAGCATTCGCCCTTTTAAGTAAAGCACGCCATTTAATATGCGTATTGCACATTACGCACGGGTTGGGAGTACGTCCGGCAAGGTACTCATCAACAAAATTTTCGATTACAAATCCCCCAAACTCTTCACGTATATCTAAAATAAAATGTGGGAACCCATGGTGAACTGCGGCAGCACGTGCATCGTTGAAACTGTCGAGGTTGCAACAGCCGGTTTCTTTTTTGCTACTCCCAGCGCTGGCATAGTCCCATGTTTTCATGGTGATACCAATAACCTCATAACCCTCGTGGTGCAGCATGAGAGCCGTAACGGTACTATCGATACCGCCACTCATTGCTACCAAAACCTTTCCTTTACGGCTCATTAATAAAAACTTTAGCCGGCAAAATTACTATAACAGATTTTATTATAGGATGTTACAACGTCACGGTATTGCAATAAAGCGGTTATTTAAGGAATAAATAAGAAAATCTGTTATGATATACTACCTCATCCTGTGTAAGCAATGAATTTACGCAAATAAATGTCTTATAATTGCTCCCAATCGGTGTGTTAGTACCAGTGAGTGACACAACGATGACGAGTAAAGGCACTAATGCTTATCCGCAAAACGTACTTAACCAGATGGCAATAGAATGAAACCTAACGTTGTAATCTATTTATCCACCCGCGGCCTTACCCCATTCCATTTCTAAAACTTTTTCGCTTATTTTGCCTGATACTATTATTAAAACCTCTCCATATGATTAAGCTTCAGATAATTGGGAATTTGGGAAAAGACTGTGTGGTAAATAATGTGAATGGCAAAAACGTAATTAACTTCAGTGTGGCACACACCGAAAAATTTAAAGATGCGCAAGGTGTTCAAAAAGATAAAACCGTGTGGGTGGAGTGTGCCTATTGGACAGACCGCACTGCGGTAGCGCCCTACCTGAAAAAAGGTACGATGGTGTATGCTGAAGGTCAGCCGGATATAAGGAGTTACACGACAAAAGATGGCGGACAAGGCTCATCTTTAAGTTTGCGCGTTAGTTCGGTGCAATTATTAGGTGGCCGCGGCGAAGGGGGCGAATCAGGCAGCGGCTCGTACCAGCAAAATCAGCAGCCATCGTATAACCAGCCATCTTACAACCAGCCTTCTTCACAACAGGGGGTAGCGGCTAATGAAATTACCGAACCTTCCGACGATCTTCCTTTTTAGTGAGTCTTACCTTAAAATAGATAAGATTTTCAAGGGGATGGAGCTTTTTTGGCCCATCCTCTTTTAATTTGCACTTAGATTAATAGTTATAAATGAAAAAAGTTTTTTTGATTCCCGGTCTTTTGTTGTGTTTTGTAATGGGGGGCATAGGGCAGAGACTGGTGGATTTTGTGAACCCTTTTATAGGAACAGGAGGTCACGGACATACTTACCCCGGAGCTACATTGCCTTTTGGAATGGTTCAGGTTGGTCCTGACAATGGAACCCAGGGCTGGGACTGGAGCAGCGGCTACAATTACGCTGATACTTCAATTGCAGGGTTCAGTCATACCCACTTAAGCGGTACCGGAATTGGCGACTTATGTGATATTTCTGTTATGCCAATGGTAGGTACACCCGATACTGCGATCGTAAGAAGCGGTTTTGCCCATAGCGAAGAACGGGCAAGCCCCGGTTTTTACGGCGTTCGTTTACGCGATTTTAGTGTTTATGCTGAAATGACTGCTTCTCTTCGTTGTGCAATGCACCGTTACGCCTTCCCCGCCAGTACCAGTTCAACGATAAGATTTAACCTGGGATTTGCAATAAATAGCGACAAAACCACAGAAAGTTATTTCAGGAAAATAGACGACAGCACCTTTGTTGGTTATCGTTTTTCTACCGGCTGGGCCAAATACCAAAAAGTATATTTTGCGGTAAGATTAAGTAAGCCTGTAAAAAGTACCACCGTTTTTGTGGACAAGAAAAAAAGAGAACAGGCTGAATATACGGGCAGAGACGTTCTTGCTTATTTAAACTTCGATACGAAAGCTGGCGAAGCAATTATGATGAAAGTGGGCCTCAGCTTTGCCGATTTTGAAGGTGCTGTTGAAAGCCTGAACGAAATTCGTACCTGGGATTTTAACCTGGTTAGAAGAAGTGCCGCCGACCTTTGGGAAAGAGAATTAAGGAAATTACAAATCAACACCGCAGATAAAAAGACAAAGCAAATATTCTATACCTCTCTTTATCACACTTATCTCGCTCCAACAATTTTCAGCGACCGCTACGGTAATTATAAGGGCGTGAAGGGCGAGGTGTATAATGGTAAAATGGTATTATCGGTTAACTCTTTGTGGGACACCTTCAGGGCCGCTAACCCTTTGCTCACCATTACCCAAACCGAAATGGTACCCTCCCTGGTAAACAGCTTTCTTGCTTTTTACGACCAATATGGTTACCTGCCGGTCTGGGACCTCCATTTCAACGAAACCAATACTATGACCGGCTACCATGCCGTTCCGGTAGTAGCGGATGCCATCATGAAGAATATTCGCGGCTTTGATTACGAAAAAGCGTATAAAGCGATGCGGCGAAGCGCTATGCAAAACATTCGTGGCACCGAGCTATACCGGAACTTTGGATTTATTCCCGCGGATAAAATGGTTGAAAGTGTAACGATTACCCAGGAATATGCTTACGACGACTGGTGCATATTGCAGGTCGCGAAGAAGTTAAAGAAGTATGAAGACACCGCCTCTTTTACAAGAAGAGCGGGGTATTGGAAAAATGTGTACGATGAAAAAACAGGCTTCTTTAGGGGGAGAAACACGAATGGCAGGTGGGTAAGGCCCTTCGACCCGTATGAAGCAACAATCCCTAGTCCTTACACTGAAGGGAATGCCTGGCAGCACAATTTTTTCGTACCCCACGATGTAGAAGGTTTAAGGAAAATATATTCAACTCCTGATGGTCTTGAAAATAAATTGGATTCTTTATTTACGGTTTCGAGCAAAATGACCGGAAATACGCCTCCCGATGTTTCGGGTTTAATTGGCCAATATGCGCATGGAAACGAGCCAAGTCATCATATTGCTTATATGTATTCGTATTTACAAAAGCCGTGGAAGACTGCCGACAGGGTGAGGGAAATAATGTCGAAGTTTTACAACAATACGCCAGATGGGCTAGTGGGAAACGAAGATTGCGGGCAAATGAGTGCCTGGTATATTTTCAGTGCTATTGGTTTTTACCCGGTAAATCCTGCAAGCGGCGAGTACGTATTTGGAAGCCCCCTGGTTGACCAGTGTATCATTCTATTGCCTTCGGGCAGTACTTTCCGTATAAATGTTCTTGATAATAGTGCTACAAACAAATACATTCAATCGATTACTTTAAATGCCAAGCCTTATACTAAAAGTTTCATTACGCACCACGATATTATGGTGGGTGGCATCCTCGAAATAAAAATGGGGAGCAGGCCTAATCCTAAATTTGGTATTACCGCTATAGATGGGCCGGCAAGTATGTCGCTAGCCAAATAACTATTTAAAAACAATGCAGCCGCCAGCCCTTTTCGGGTTGGCGCTGTTATTTTTAGCCCGGGAAAAATTTGTTGCCCCGGCAACAAATCATCCTGCAACAGCCGTTGCGTCGCACTCTTGTGCTTTTAAGAACTCTATTCCACCTATTTTGGTGGATACCAAGATGGCAGCATGCAGTGAAATAATCACCAGCACCAATGCGTGTGAAAAGAGGTGTGGCTACGAGGAAAACTACATTATGACAACAATATTTACATACGACCAGCTTTTCGAGTTTGTACATCAGGTATTTTCAAAGATGGGCTGTATTGGGGAACATGCGAATTTAGCAGCGAAAGTTTTACTGTCTGCAGATATTCGCGGTGTCGACAGCCACGGAGTAGCAAGGTTAAGTGGCTATATACGATTGTGGGAAGCAGAAAGAATTAATGCAACTCCTAATATAAGGGTTGTGTATGAAACCCCTTCAACAGCAGTAGTAGATGGCGATGCTGGATTAGGGCTGGTTGTAGCGCCTTTTGCCATGCAGGTAGCTATTGAAAAAGCTGAAAAAGTAGGAACAGGCTGGGTAAGTGTAAAAAACAGTAATCATTATGGAATAGCCGGCTATCACGCAATGATGGCTTTGCCACATCATATGATTGGTATTTCAATGACTAATGCCAGTGCGTTGGTTGCTCCGACTTTTTCGGTAGAAAAAATGCTCGGAACTAACCCAATTGCCGTTGCGGTTCCTGCAGGCGATGAACAGCCTTTTGTAGCAGATTTTGCAACAACAACAGCCTCAAATGGTAAATTAGAAATTCTGCAAAGAAAAAATGCAGAAGCACCTGCAGGTTGGGTACAGGACAAAGATGGCCATTCAACAACAAATGCAAACGCATTAAAAGAAGGTGGCGCACTACTTCCTTTGGGTGGCGACAGGGAACACGGCAGTCATAAAGGCTATGCCCTCGGAAGTATTGTTGACATATTTTCTGCTGTTCTCAGCGGCGCCAGCTACGGTCCATGGGCACCTCCATTTCCTGCTTATGTGCCCATGCCTCAAAATATGCCGGGCGAAGGATTAGGTCATTTTTTTGGCGCCATGCGGGTCGACGCATTCAGGCCAAAGGAAGAGTTTATGGAACATATGGATAACTGGATCAGAAGATTTAGATCGGCAAAACCGGCAAAAGGACAGGAAAAAGTTTTGATACCCGGAGATGTGGAAAGGGAAATGGAAGTGCGGAGAAGGCAAGAAGGCATTCCTTTGTTGAATGCTGTGGTGGAGGATTTGAAAGGAGTTGGTGACAAGATGGGGGTGAAGCTGCAGTAGGATTCACTCTGAGTCTGTACAAAACTGGCGGGTGGACCAAATAATGAGCAGCGACTTATTTGGAATTGACAGCTCAAGAGGGCCTGAAACTGAAAAGTGGTTAGAGGAGCGCAGAGTATTGCTACAAAAAGAAGCGCTTACAGCAGAAGAGAAAATGAGGTTAGAGGAGTTAAATAAAAAAGCATACCAATTACCTACAGCTGATAATACAGAAGATATTGAGGCAATGGAGATCATTCGCAAAGCGGCTGAATATGTAAAGCGTAAAAAAGTTCAGGCATCAAATGATTAGGATTAGAAACAAGTCGTCGGCACCTGCACCCTCCACTTTAGAAACTGCTGGCCTTGTTGCTACAAATATTTTGAAGGACCGCTATGATAATGGAGAAAGAGATTTTGAAAGTAGAGATTTCGATAGCAAGATCTACGGTAGTGCAGAGGTTAAGAACTGTCTCATAGCACTTCAAAACTACAAATGTTGTTTTTGTGAATCAAAAATAGGACATATAGGTTATGGAGACGTAGAACATTACCGACCTAAAGCAGGTTGGGTTCAGGGCAATGAGAAACTCAACAAGCCTGGTTATTATTGGCTGGCGTATGAATGAGATAATCTTTTGCTTTCGTCTCAGCTTTGTAACCAGCGATATAAGAAAAATTATTTTCCTCTTGTAAATAACTATTCAAGAGCATTGTCTCATTACAGTAAAATTGAAAATGAGCAACCTGTTTTTATACATCCTGCTAATGAAGAGTGCGAAACTTTCATCACTTTCCGGGAAGAGATTCCAATTGCAGGTAATGGAAACGAAAGAGGCATTGAAAATATATCAAAGCTGCGATTAGACGGTGAGTTATTAAATGAGCAACGTCGAAAAACATTTAATATGATTAGGGATATTTACGATTTAGCAATAGGTTATCCAGATACTTATCCTGATTTACAGCAGCAAGCCCGCAACTTAGTGAACAGATATTTGCATGAAAGTCAATCAGATAAAACTGAATATGCTTCAATGTTGAGGGCTTTTTTTAGGGATAACCCTCCCTCTTTTTAAAGAAAGCTTCAAGTTTGCATTTCTGTTAAGCCTAAACTATCTATTCATTTCAAAGCCTTAACTTTGCGGCGATTTGCAATCGCCGAGATTTTTTGCTTGCGCTCCACATCATTATTTACCTGTTCAATAACGGTTTGTGGTAAAAGTGTGCGACGCAACGATGTTCAATAGTATTGCAACGCCCGGTACCAAAAATAAAAACTAAAAATCATAAGTGAAATGGCAGACGTTTTTGCAAAGCTGGTGAAAGATGGAGGTCCTTTAGGTCAGCACATGGATAGGGCTCACGGGTATTTTGCTTTTCCTAAACTTGAAGGCGAACTTGGACCAAGAATGACGTTTCGCGGCAAGGAAATGATCGTATGGAGCTTGAATAATTACCTTGGGCTGGTAAATCACCCTGAGGTTAGAAGAGTGGATGCAGAAGCAGCAGCGATGTACGGGATGGGTAACCCGATGGGTGCACGTATGATGAGTGGAAACACGGCAAAACACGATCAGCTTGAAAAAGTGATCAGCGAATTTGTTAACCGGGAAGATACGATGCTTTTAAATTTTGGTTACCAGGGTATAATGAGTTGTATCGACGCCATTGTTAATCGCCGTGATGTAATTGTGTATGATGGGCAGGCACACGCCTGCATAGTAGATGGTGTGAGGTTGCATATGGGACATCGTTATGCCTATAAGCACAACGATATAGCAGATTGTGAAAAGCAGTTACAGCGTGCAACCGAAATGGCTAACAAAAATGGAGGCGGTATTTTGCTGATTACAGAAGGGGTATTTGGAATGGATGGAGAACAGGGAATATTAAAAGAGATCGTGGAGCTTAAAAATAAATTTGAGTTCAGGATATTAATAGACGATGCACATGGTTTTGGTTATATGGGGCCTAACGGTGCCGGGGCCGATTCTGCCCAGGGTTGCCAGGACGGAATAGATTTGTACTTTTCCACATTCGTTAAAAGTATGGGTAGTATTGGCGCTTTTATCAGCGGGCCTAAAGATGTTCTTAAATACTTACGTTACAATACCCGCAGCCAGATTTTCGCCAAAAGCTTACCATTGCTGATTGTTGAAGGGATGCTTGCAAGAATGGAAATGGTTAAAACAATGCCGGAACTGAGAGAAAAACTATGGCACAATGTAAACCGACTACAGGAAGGTTTAAAGGCCAGGGGTTTTGACATTGGCAAAACAAATTCACCTGTTACCCCAATTTATATGAAAGGTGACGTGCCGGAAGCAACCTCAATGGTAATGGATCTAAGGGAAAATTATCATATCTTCTGCTCTATCGTGGTTTACCCTGTAATTCCTAAAGGAGATATTATTTACAGGATCATTCCAACCGCTGCCCACAGCGATGAAGACATTGATCTGACGTTAAAAGCTTTTGAAGACACCAAGAAAAAGCTCGATAAAGGAGCTTATAAAGCAGAAAAGATCCCTAATATGGCAGAGGTGATGTAACCTTTATTAATAATTTTCTCTGTACAACTAAGCTTTCATTTTTTGAAAGCTTTTTTTATGGCTGATAACCTCGCCTTACTTCTTCGCCATTACATTTATGGTATTTTCGCATTGCCTAATTTCTTTGCCAACAAGATGATTAAAAAATGGTTCACCAGGACAACTCCTTTTGTGATAATTTCTGTTATTACGTCCTTTATCATTCTATACAGTCTGCTTGTAGAAAAAGGCGGTACTGAAGGTTTCCGACTTTCACTGGTTCTACGGCTTTTCTTTTTTTTGTTGGCGATAATTCTCTTAGATATTGTTTTGAAGTTTTATATTTCAAAGAAGACTTTTTTGATTTGGATACTGGAAACGCTGCTATGCCTGGCCCTTGTCTATTACTGGATAATCACTTGATTTAATCCTCGTTACCCCGAAGTTATTGTTAGTCCAATTTTAAAAACCGGTGTTTATTTGTTGAAATTCCTGTAAAAAGACTTGTAGTGGCTATGAGACGTGAAGATTAAATATTAGATTCGGGGTAATAATAGTTCAAATCCAACATTTCATTAAAATCATTTTATATGAATTACCCTAACAGGATTATTAAAAAAGGGGAGCAGGACAGTTCAATTATTTTAGCTATACAGCAGAAACTTACCGAAAACGGTTGTGGAACATTTGACGGGCTTGGGAGTTATGGACCAAAGACTTTAGCTGCAGTAAAACTGTTTCAATCTTTACACACCGACCAACTTGGTAATCCCTTAAAAATTGATGGAGAAGTAGGATCGCTTACATGGGCAGCATTATTTGGAATAGAAACTGTAGTAAAGCAGGTGATACCAGAAACGGGCATTTCTAAAGAAGCCCTAAAAATTGCAAAAGATACGGTAGGTGTAATGGAAAAGCCGGCGGGAAGTAATAGCGGACCAGAGGTAAATGAGTTTCTCTCGTCCGTCAATTGCCCTCCCGGAAGCTTTTGGTGCGCTTCGTTTACTTACTGGTGCTTTAAAAAAGCTTCTGAAAAGCTGGGAGTACCAAATCCTGCATGTAAAACTGCCGGTTGTCTTTTCCACTGGAAGAACACAAGCGGCACCAAAATTCCGACTGCCGAAGCAATCAACAATCCCTCACTTATTAAGCCCGGAAACATTTTTATCATGGATCACGGCAAAGGAATGGGACACACCGGCCTGGTTGAAAAAGTTGAAGGAGGTATTATTCATACCATAGAAGGCAACAGTAACCCCGGCGGAAGTCGAAATGGCATCGGCGTGTTTGAGCTTCGCAGAAAAATCAGTTCTATCAATAAAGGTTTTATAGCTTATAGTTAAGCCACAATTTCATTTCCGGCTTCTCGGTGTTTTGCGGAATAAGGAAACATGTTTCTTATTCCCTAAATTTTTTATTAAACGGCCATTCTTTATTCACTTTTGCTTTAATAAAGAATGCTACTATTCCTGTGGCAATTACTATTAATCCGTAAACAGCCAATTCTAAGCCTGTTTTAAACAGAATGAATAACCAGAGAGCGATTGCGATAAAAACAGGTACTGGAAAAAAAGGCATGGTATAAGGAAAGATACTTTTACCTCGTGCTTTCCGCAGCAGCAATAAGCCGATGGCCTGACCTATAAATTGAATTAAGATTCTCATTGCAAGAATCGCACTTATCACTTCACCTAATCTAAAGAGAAGACTGAAAGCAAAGGCTACACTTCCCAGGAATAACAGTGAGACATAAGGGAAGTGTTTGGTGGGATGAAGTTTTGCAAATACCTTAAAAAATGCTCCGTCAGCTGCTGCTGCATAAGGAATTCGGCTATAGCCTAACGTGGCAGAAAAAACCGACGCAAACGCTACCCATAAAATAAGGCAGGTAATAACTTTCGCAGCAGTACTACCGGCCAGTTGATGCATATAAACACTTAAAACAAATTCACTTTCTTTTGCTACTTGCCACGGTATTACGCTAACAACACTAACGTTCATCAGCAGGTATAAAACCGTAATCCCTGCAATCGACAAAAACATACTGCGCGGAATATTTTTCGACGGATTAATAATCTCGCCTCCCAGGTGGCAGACGTTATAATATCCAAGGTAACTATACACGCTTTTTACGCTGGCAAAGCCGAGTGCAGAAATAAATGCATAGTTTACCACTAGCCCATCGTTTATATGAAGTATAGGTGAAATAAAGTTGCCGTGCGCAATTCCGCTTCCAATAATCCAAAACATGGTAATGATAACACCGGTCCACAACAGTACACTTATTTTGCCAATGGCATCTATTTTCCTGTATAGTAACACAACAATTAAAATAACAACACTTCCGCTCACTACTTTGCTTGTAATGTAGTTTAGCGGCAGCAGGTAAGAAAAGTAGGATGCAAAACCTATGGCTGCCGATGCAATAACCAGTGGTGCCTGTATCATGGTTTGCCACACAAATAAGAAGCTCATCAGTTTTCCGGGCCCATTTGCTCCGTAAGCCTCTTTTAAAAAATTATAGCTACCGCCTGCCTTAGGAAAGGCTGTTCCTAATTCACTCCAGATCATCGCGTCAATAAAAGATAAAACTGCACCCGCTACCCATGCGTACAAAAACCACGGTCCGTTCATAGCGCCTATTACCATCGGCAATGTAATAAACGGCCCAATTCCCACCATGTCTATCATGTTAATTGCAGTGGCGTGTCCAAGGCCAAGTCGTCTTTCTAATACGGGTGCTGACATTGTCTGGTATAGGTTTGCTTGTTCAAAAGTAAGTTGCAAAGGTGCAGAGAAGAATTGATGAAAAGCAAACTACACATAAGCATGCGCGCTAATAACAGCGAATAGTAAAATTATTACTGCAGATACTATTTACAGCTGGTGTAAAGAAGAGAAGGATCTTTTGGTTTCCGGCTAAATTCCTTTGTGCAACCCCGGTTGTGTCACTCACTTCTACTGTATCTTTCCATGGTATCCCTTCCCGGTTCATTATTTGTTATGTTTCAAACCGGTCGCTGGTTTATTTTAAATCTATGTTCTCACAATATTCGTTAATTCTTGTTATTCTCACCATTGCTGCATTTGCAGCCGTTAGCGCAGGCAAGCTTACAGCCGGTGGTGGAATGGCAGGCTGGATTATAGGACTCCTGGTTTTTATGGGAACTGGTTATGCCGGAGTGGCAATGATGGCTACATTCTTTATTCTTGCTACCGTGGCTACTTCGGTAGGTTTTGCAGTTAAACAACGAATGGGTTTAGCTGAAACAGGTAAAGGCAAACGAACAGCCGGACAAGTAATTGCTAATGCGGGAGTAGCAGGGATACTTGGATTATTAATGGTATTGTTTCCCCGCGAAACAGCTGTTCTTCAACTAATGGTTGCTGCCAGCCTCGCTTCGGCTACAGCAGACACATTGTCGTCCGAACTGGGTAATGTGTTCGGACGAAAGTTTTACAACATACTAACACTTAAAAAAGACAAGAGAGGATTAGACGGTGTAGTAAGTGTTGAAGGAACTTTGTTGGGAGTAATTGGAAGTGGAGTTATCGCGGTTGTATATGTTACGGTGCACGAATGGAATGAAAGCTTTTTCCTGATCGTTCTTGCAGGGACAATTGGAAATCTGGCAGATTCTGTTTTAGGTGCAACCCTTGAACGAAAGAAATACCTTGATAATAATGAAGTTAATTTTCTAAATACATTTATTGCCGCCATTACATCCCTGGTACTTTATTATATTACGTTCTGATTGGCAGGTTCACGAACATTTATTGAATAACTACTTCTTTGATAACTTTTTCACCCAAGGCCTCATTCACCCTTTCAATAATTTTTTCCTTCTGGTACATGAGTTCCTGCTTTAAAGGACCAACATTGGTACGTATAAAAAGGGTGTGATTGACAATTTGTATTTTTTCCGTGTATTTTGCAATAGTCTTTCCCATCAGCGTTTCCCACACTTGTTCGATCTGTAACGCCTGGATCCCTGTTTTTAGCTTGCTTTTCCTTAAAAAAGCCTTAATCGCATCACCAATTGAAATTTCGGACATATCCCAAAGATAAAAGCTAATTTTCGGGTTAGAAAGATTGTGGATAATGAAAAAAGAAGCGGACCGCATTCGTCCGCTCATTTAGAACAGTATATAAAATTACAAGCGACAAAAAGTGCAGACAGCAATATGATTGCTTGTCCCCGAAAAGATCTGCTAATTTCCCTTTTCGGGGCTCTCTATATTAAACATATTATTTTCCTCTTTTTTCCTAAAACCAAAATTGTAACGAACGTTAATTCCAAAGCGCCTGGTATCGGCTTCGCGGTAACCGCTTGCATTTACAGTTCCCTGTTGCAGGCTGAAGCTGTTGTTATTGGTAAACAAAACGTCGGTAGCATTTAGGGAAATCATTAGTTTTTTATTCAGGAACTGTTGGTTCAGGCTAAAGTTGAGGGAGCCAAAAGAAGTTAACTCGTAAAACTGTAACTGTCCGTTGAACCTGGCAAAGCCGTTAATGGTAAACTGGGTGGTAGGGCTAATTTTAAGGGTTTGATAGGTGAAGATGGAGAAACTGCCCCTCTTAAACCCTAGCGGTTTGTTCTCGTACAGTCCGTTGTAAAAATTGTGGTTGTACTGCAAGCCGGCCACTATAAAATATTTTCTTCCCGGTGGTATAGCACCCAATATCCTGAAGTAAGTCTCTTTATTGGTTCCAAGGTTGTCGTAAGTTCGGTAGGCCAAACTTTTACTGCTGTCGGCCTGGTAAATTACGTTCGTAAAGATGTCTTTGGTATTGTTTACGCCGACAGCAAAAATCGGTCTTTCATTCACCGAGATGTTCGCCTCGTAATTCTGTGTGAACTGTGGGCGTAAAGCAGGATTGCCGGTTTCGAAAAGGTACGGATCGATGTAACGCGGAAAAGGGTTTAGCAGGTCGTAAGAGGGACGGCTGATGGTGCGGCGATAAACAAGGTAGGCCTTCAGTTCGTAACTCATGATCGTCATCAGGTTCCTGCTAATGTAGATGTACGGAAACAAATCGGTACGGTGTATGTTGAACGAGGTGTCTTTAGGTACCAGTTGATTTCCTTCCATGTTCGTATTTTCCGCTCGTACACCCATTTTTACAACAATGCCGGAGACGTTTTTGGAAGCCTGCAAATACCCGGAGTTGATATTCTCGCGGTAATTAAAAGCTGCTGTGCGGAAATTGTCAACTGTACGGCTTCCTTCGATTACCCTGAAATAATCAGCATTGTTACTGAAGCTTACAAAAGTTGATTTAATACCTGTTTCAACTGTAAACTTCTTTGGCAGCTTCCACAACACATTTGAACTTATACTATAGAAATTGAACTTTGTTGTGACGGCGCCATCGCCTGCAGAAGGGGAGCGATTGGGAACCATAAAACCGGTAGCAAAGTTTTGGCTGGTTGTGTTAGGATTGCCTGTATAAGAAAGATCATTGGTCCATTCACTGCCGGAGCTGTCAATTTTATATTTGGTGGAAATACTTTGCGAAATGGAGGTGCTGTTAGCCTTATTTTGTACGTTAGCCACATTGCTCGTAATTAATTCGTTTGTGCTCAGCTTGGTTATATCGGAGCTATTGACGGTGTTGTTTTTAGCGTTGTTCAGGTTGAGCCTGCCATCGTAACTTATTTCCCACTTTTTACTTAGTTCATATCCAAAGCCGACACCAACATAAAAGCTATTTTGGGGGTAACGGGTGAAAGCATCCTGGCTTAAAATGGTATCGGCAGCAAACAAGCGATCGGTTTTAATTTGGTCGTAGTTGTTTCGCCTGCTATACTGCAGGTTAATGTAAGTGTTTAATTTCCCGGCGCTGTTATTCAGGTTCATGCCGGCAAACTGGTTTCCATAAACACCCTGGTTGAGGCCTGCATTTACGGTTCCGGTAAGTCCTATGCGTACGCCTTTTTTAAGCACAACATTTACAATTCCACCTCCGCCGCTTGCATCGTATTTGGCAGACGGGGTGCGAAGGATCTCAATGCTTTGAATAGAGTTAGGCGGAAGGCTCCTGAGCATGGTAGCGATATCAGAAGTGCCCATTCTTTGTTCGCGGCCATTAATAAAAATCTTAGCTGGTGTGGTGCTGCTGAGGTAAACATTTCCATCCTGGTCAACAAATAAGCCGGGTGTTTTTTCCAGGATTTCAAATGCATTTGTACTGCTGTTTGCAAGGTTTTCAGGGTCTATTATTGTCTTGTCATCTTCCTGTCGCATTACTGGTCGTGTTGAAGTTACGGTAACGTTGCCTAAAGCTGTTGGGGAGGGTTTGGCTGTAATGGTGAACGTATTGTTACCGGTTATTGTGATCCTCTTTTCAGTTGCACTGTAACCGACCGAGGTTACATTTATAACATATTGTAAGTTTTGTGATAGCTGGAAAACCGCAATCCCGCTGCTGTCTGTGATTTTTGTAATACTTTTTAAACTATCGGTTGCGGTAGCTTTTACGGTAGCAAAAGGGATCGGTTGTTTGGTGGTGTTAATTATCGATATGGTGGTGGTAGGTTGTTGGGCGTTAGCTTTGATAATAATACATAGCAACAGTGTGATCAGGAATATTGGACGTTGATGGGGGTGCATCGGCGAACGGTTGGTGTTTCCGCAAAATTATGAGGAGCGAGGTAGATTTGAGAACTATTTCAAAATTGTCAAATCTATGCGAAGAGTCGACGGGGGGTAGAACTCATTAATGCAATAACTACTACTATTATAAACATACTGTTTTTGCGAATGATATTGAACCTAATTGTCTCTGAGTGCCGCCAATCGAACACATCGCGCTTCTTCTACTTAGAAACCTGCTGATTAAAAACCCGTTGTAGGAACACAGAGTCAGGTTTGTTAAGGATTTAGATGATACTTCTTCTCCAACAATGCAAAACGGGCAAGAATTTCTAACATACCTGCATGTGCTACCAAATCAAGCACCTTGCCCTTGCCAAACAATCCCTGTTCATTCTTCTCGTTCTGCAAAACTGGATTTAAACATTTTTTAAAACCAAGAATGTATTTAACGTCTTTGTTATGTTGCAAAAGATGCTGGTAGCCCCTTAACAAGACCGCATTAAACCAGTAGTTATCCCTGAACTTATTATTGCCGTAAAAGAATGAAAGAGAGCTATCAGCAATAGCAGTTGCTTCTTTTAAATATTTTTTATCCCCCGTGCATTCATATAAATACACGTTCGATTGAAGCATCGTACCTGTATTGTATGAGTACTGCGCTTTGCCGATCCTTTTATTTTTGATGTTGATATTGTCGTAATACAAGCCCTTAGGAGACTTTAAGTTCTCATTCATCCAGGTGTATAACAATAAGGCTGTATCGAGGTAGGCTTTGTCTTTAGTCGCTTTATATAACTGAAGAGCGAGGATAATACCAGGGCCGTTTGAACAGGTATTTTTAGAAATCTTTTTGTTTTCCTGCCAATATATTCCACCGTTTAAAACTGTATCAAACCCCGTCATCATGTAATCATAAATCTCTTTGCCAATGTTTAAGTGGGTTTTGTTCTTCTTCCTTGTGTAAGCATCCATTGAAGTAATGCCCAGCCATTGGTTGTCGTCGTAAAAACGATCGCCACCTTTGAGTTTCATGATATAAGAAGCATAGCCGGGCCTGGGCGGAGCAGGATCATAATAATCGCGAATAATAGTTAGCATTGGTTGAAGAAGATTTACACCCGGTTCAATCTTTTCAATTTCATTTGCTGCCTGGTACATAGCGCAGATCGGCCATAAATATGAATAGGGATTATGGTTTTTCTCAGGTGTTACTACCTCTTTATAATACCCGGCAGCCGAGTCGTAAAAATTTTTTTGAATTGCCGACCTGAGAGCAGTCATTTCTTTTTTAAAATAGCCGTCACTGGAATTTCTCTTTTGCGCGATTACGATACTAGAAACAAGAAGTATCGTAATTAACAGAAGGATGCTTTTTTTCGTTACAATCATATTGGTCAAATCAGGTAGTTCGATTTTATTTCTGCCTTAAAATGGAGGTGTTCAAATATTTATAGTTATTACCGTGTAAAGTAAAACAATTGCTTTGTCTTTGTTTACAACAACCGCATGTAGTTTTTTGCGATGTATCAATTGTCGCAAATTTTCAAACGCGTTAAATTCGAAAGTACAAATCTCCCTTACTTTTACAAATGACTTTTTGGAAAAACTTGTTTAGTAAAGACAAGAACAGCAAACCGGGAAACAACCAATTAACTCTTAAGGACCGGCTCTCAGCACTTCGTAACCTGCCGCGGTTTTTCAAACTCGTTTGGGAAACGAGTAAGTGGATGACCATCGTTAACGCTGTTTTACGTATATTAAAATCTGCAACCCCCCTGGCTATTCTATATGTCGGAAAATTAATTATAGACCAGATCGTCCTTTTTAGCCAGGGAAAGGCGGGAGTTTCTGCCAATCATCTTTGGACACTTGTAGCTATAGAATTTGGCCTTGCGATTTTGTCGGATAGTTTAAGCCGCGCCATCACTTTAATGGATAGTTTATTGGGCGACTTGTTTTCCAATCATACTTCTATCAGGATCATGAGTCATGCAGCAACGCTTGATCTTGACCAGTTCGAAAATTCTACCTTTTACGATAAACTCGAACGGGCAAGGCAACAAACAGTGGGCCGTACCATATTGCTTTCGCAGGTATTGAGCCAGGTGCAGGACCTCATCACTATGGCCTTTCTTGCAGCTGGTTTGCTCGCATTCAACCCGTGGCTCATCATACTGTTACTTCTTGCTATTATACCTGCATTTTTAGGTGAGGCCTATTTTAACGATAAAACATATGCACTTAGCCGCAGGCAAACGCCTGAAAGAAGGGAGTTGGATTATGTTCGCTTTTTAGGCGCAAGCGATGAAACAGCGAAAGAAGTAAAGATCTTCAACTTATCGGGTTTTATTATTAATAGGTTCCGGCAGTTATCTAACCGGTTTTACGGCGACAACAAAATGTTGGCGATCAGGCGAACGATTTGGGGAACGTTGTTCGCCATGTTGGGAAGTGCAGGTTACTATGGGGCTTATGTTTTTATGATTGCGGAAGCTGTCAGGGGCAAAATATCAATTGGTGATCTCACTTTTCTTGCCGGCTCTTTCCGGCAACTGAGGAGTTTGCTGGAGGGGATTTTAATCCGCTTTACCAGCGTATCCCAGGGAGCCGTTTACCTGCAGGACTTTTTCGAGTTCTTCCAGATTAAACCAAAGATTGTTTTATCTGCTAACCCGCTCCCGTTCCCCAACCCGGTTAAGCAAGGTTTTACATTTGAAAATGTCGGTTTTAAATATTCTAATTCAGATCGGTGGGCAAATCGTCATGTAAGTTTTACGCTTCACCCGGGTGAGAAGATTGCGTTGGTGGGCGAAAACGGGGCAGGCAAAACGACGCTTGTAAAATTGTTGGCGCGTTTATACGACCCCACCGAAGGGCGCATTTTACTCGATGGAATCGATCTTCGGGAGTATGACCTCGACGAGTTACGAATCCAGATTGGCGTTATTTTCCAGGACTATATACGATACCAGATGAACGTCAGCCAGAACATCGCAGTTGGCAATATTAAAGAAGTTGGCAATGCCGATCTTATAAAAACTTCCTCGGTTCAAAGTATGGCTGCACCACTAATAGAGCGACTGCCCAATAAATACGACCAGATGTTGGGGAGGCGTTTTAATAATGGAATAGACTTGTCAGGAGGAGAGTGGCAAAAAATTGCACTGGCAAGAGCTTATATGAAAGATGCGCAATTGCTGATTTTAGACGAACCGACAGCCGCTTTAGATGCGCGTGCCGAATATGAAGTATTTCAACGTTTTGCCGAATTAACAAAAGGCAAATCGGCAGTATTGATATCACACAGGTTTTCAACAGTGCGTATGGCAGACAGGATATTAGTTCTTGAAAAAGGTCAACTGGTTGAAACTGGAAGCCACGAAGAGTTATTAGTGCAGGAGGGAAGGTATGCTGAATTATTCAGGCTGCAGGCAATGGGGTACCAGTGAGAGCGGCGGAAGGCAGGAGGCAGGTTAGTGTTTACAGCTTGCCGGTTACAGGTTGCCCCGTTTTAGGTAAAAGAAGGTCGAAGGCCAGCCACGGCTATAAGCGATTCGCGATGCACAACTTGCGCCTTGCGATTCGTGATTTACGTCTTCTTATTGACGACCCATCTTAAACTAGTTGCTAAGCAGGAAGACTTTGGAGACAAGCTGTATGATCCTTATTGATTCATCGTTGTGTCACTCTCTTGTACCTTGAGTTCGTGGCGCAACTTAATTTTAAAATTTTATTCTTATTCCTCGGCAGCAATGGGCCACCGATGTGTAGTCCCAAATGTGCAATCACAAATGTGCAATACAATTCACCCGATTATTTATCAAATCTTATCCCAACCCCTTAAATCAGGGTTACTAATAACAACGGGAAAAGCCCAATAATAATTTGGCGCACAAGTGAGTGAACTAGCTGTCACGTTAACAGGAACAATGTTTAATGAGAGTGAAAAAGCTAAGGATATAAAAAATACCAAATGCTTGAAAAGTACAAAAAGCAGGTACATAAACGTTAGAAATCAAGCGGCTAAAATTCTTCCTCGCTTTAATTCCGTAAATACAGCGCGTCTCAAGTCCATTCTCATACTTATTTTTACCCCATGGAAAATGTTAGCATTATTTTGATACTGCTGTTTGGCATCACTTTCTTGAGTATACTAAGTAAAAAATACAAATTCCCTTTCCCAATAGTGCTGGTGCTTGCGGGAGTTGCCATAAGCCTTATTCCAGGTCTCCCCGTTGTTGCACTTGATCCGTCTATTGTATTTATCATTTTTTTGCCGCCACTTTTATACGCTGCCGCCTGGAATACCAGTTGGCACAATTTCAAAGCTTCTATAAGACCGATTACCATGGCTGCTGTGGGACTCGTTCTGTTTACTACCGCATTAGTCGCATTGGCTGCACACCTGTTAATACCCGACTTGAGCTGGCCTTTATGTTTTCTTATTGGCGCAATTGTGTCGCCACCAGATGCAGTAGCAGCTACTTCCCTGACGCAAGGTTTAGGATTACATCCGAAAATTATTACCATACTCGAAGGTGAAAGCCTGGTTAATGATGCAAGCGGGTTAATTGCCTATAAATATGCTCTTGCAGCTATAGCTGCAGGCAATTTTGTGTTCTGGGAAGCCGGGTTAAATTTCCTGATTGTAGTTGTTGCTGGTATTGCTGTAGGACTTTCAATTGGATATCTTTTATATATCGTTCATAAGAAATTTATCTGCGATCCTATTATTGAAGTAACGCTCACCTTTCTTACGCCTTTCGCTTCTTACTTACTTGCTGAACATTTTCATTTTTCAGGAGTGCTGGCAGTAGTTACAACAGGGTTGTATCTTTCTTTCCGGTCGAGCCAGATATTTAGCAACCAGAGCAGGATAATGATCTACTCTGTTTGGGAGGTAATAATATTTATACTTAACAGTCTTATCTTCATTCTGCTCGGACTGCAATTGCGGGGCGTAATGCAAGGTATAGACAATTATGCTTCAGGTGACCTGGCACTATATGGAATCGTGTTAAGCGCAGTTGTTATCCTGGTAAGATTTATATGGATCTTACCAGCTGCAATGCTTCCACTGTATTTTAGCAGGAAAACGCTTAGCAAAGAAAAATTCGACCGGCGAAATATGGTCGTATTTGGATGGGCAGGCATGCGGGGTGTAGTATCGATGGCTGCGGCATTGGCATTACCGATGACCTTGCAAAACGATCAGCCGTTCCCTCACAGGAACCTCGTGATTTATCTTACATTCTGTGTTATATTGTCTACATTAATATTGCTTGGTTTTACATTGCCCTGGATCATTCAGAAATTAAAACTACAGCCCTATTCCATTGCCGCAGAAGAATACGAGGTGCGTACCTATGTATTAGCTGAAACCATTGCACATATCGAAGAAAATTTATCGCTAATACAGGATGAATTGTTGAACAACATCAAGAGCAAATATGAGGTAAAATACAACAGGCTTCAGAAAACCGACTTGCCCGCCAACTACTTTGGTGCCGGAAAAACGTTGGCAGGTAACATTTTTAACGAGTTTACCCAACTGCAAATGGATCTTATAACAGTTGAGCGGAAAAAGGTAGAACAGCTTCACCTCCAGGGTAAAACAAGTGAAGAAATTTTGAGGAAGATTGAAAAGGAGCTTGACCTGGAAGAAACAAGACTGCAATTGGAAATGTATCACTGATTCGGCAACGCATACCCATCCGATATCGAAACATTTGTTCCTAGTATTTTTCTATTAATTCAAGGCACTGCTGTTGAACGTCTTCCTTCCGTGCTATGTATTTAATTCTGCGTCTTCCTATCATAAGGATGATTAAACCAATGAAACTGCAAGCAGCCATGATGGCTGCCATGGGTACAGCGGTGTGGTTAAAAAATAAGCCAACCATTGCAGAGGCAACAGCACCACAACCCATTTGAAGTGCTCCCATTAAAGCTGAAGCACTACCTGCACCTTTGGTAAAAGGCGCCATTGCAAGTGCTGCCGAATTAGGAAAGGTAAATCCCTGGCAGCTTAAAAAAAGAAAAATCAGGAATATGGTACTATACAAACCCAGCGAGCCAAAGAAAATTCCTGAAACCAGGATAAGGCCAACAACAGCCTGGGAGACCAATACAAACCGCATGACCTGCCCGCTGTTATACTTTTTTAAAATAACGTTATTTAACTGGCTGCTTCCAATAAGGCCGGCAGCAATCAAAGCGAAGATCCAGCCGTATTGCTGCTCACTTACGCCATACATTTGCATAAACACAAAAGGCGAACCCGCCAGGTAAGCAAACAATCCTGCTGATGCAATAGCTCCTGCAAAGGCATAAGTATAAAACTGCGGCTCCCGCAAAACATTGGCAAAACCAGTAAGAATGGGTTTTGGCCTAAGTGAAAATGATGGATCTGGGCCCTTACTTTCCTTTAACCAAAGAATAACTGCTAACAGAATTAAAGCGGTTACCACTGCAAGCACGATGAATACAACCGGCCAGCCAAAAGCAGCGATAAGGTAACTTCCTACCGTTGGCGCCAGGATAGGTGAAACGCCAAGGATCAGGATCAATAACGAAAAAATTTTTGCGTTTTCTTCAACAGGAAATACATCGCGTACAATAGCATTTGGAGCTACCATACCAACACATCCACCTAATGCCTGCAGAAAACGAAACGCGATTAGTACTTCAACTGATTTCGACATTGCACATCCTATCGAAGCAACGATGTATAAAATAAGACCTATGCAAAGCGGTTTTTTCCTGCCAAAACGGTCAAGCAGGGGACCGCAAATTAACTGGCCCACACAGATACCAATAAAGAAACTTGATAATGAATAAGCGACCTGGTCCACGCTGGTGTGCAAATCAGCAGCAATAGATGGAAATCCGGGTAAATACATATCAATGGAAAATGGCCCGATGGCATTGAGCATTCCAAGAATAAGGATCAGTATAAAGCGTTTTCGTTTGTCCATATTAATAAGTTGCGGGTTGCCAGTTGCCCGTTACCAGTTTCGGGTTTTGGGTAACACGGTTTTGTTTCCTACCGTATACCTAAAGTTCATCCCCGGGCTGGGAGTCGACGTTTGACATTTGGCCTTTCACGTTTCGCAAAGGAAAGCGTTTAGTGACGTAATAAAATCATTCCCGGAAAGTTAATCCACTTTTCCTGGCGCTTTGTGTTCATAAAAATTACTTCAGTTGAAGAGTGCGACGCAACAAAAGATAGGAGCGAATAAAATGATGGGTCAATAAAAATCTGTCTTATTCTTTACCTTATAAATGCTTTCATTATCGCGGCGAATTGCAAAACGCCAAAAAACTGGTGTAGGAAAACAATTAAGCTTTTAATTTGCGGGGTATTATTCGGTGTTCGGTTCCCCCGCTGAAGTGATAACGCATAATTGATCATATGAAAATTAATAAGCTTGTTGTAATTGTAGCTATCCTTGCTTTGCTGGGTTGCAAAAGTAGCCTGTTTGCTCAGTCTAAAGCTACAGCTAACACAAGTGACGCGGGCAAAAACGAAAGACAGTATTGTATGGATGTTTTAACGCGGATTGCCGATCCTGTTTTAAACGCCTTAAGTAGGAACGAGCTTAAAAAGCAAATGCCTGTAGAAGCAAAAGATGTTGCAAGAGCAAGCACATCTACCCACCTTGAAGCATTCGGGCGTTTGCTGTCGGGAATGGCTCCATGGTTAGAATTGGGTGCCGATAATACCACTGAAGGTAAACTTCGTAAAAAATACATTGACCTTTCTGTTGCCTGTATCCGAAATGCAGTAGATCCGAAATCAGCCGACTTCTTAAATTTTAATAAGGGGTCTCAGCCTTTGGTCGACGCGGCCTTTTTTGCCCAGGCACTGCTTCGTGCCCCTACACAGTTATGGGCCCGGCTCGATAAAGAAACGCAGGCCAATGTTTTGAATGCTTTAAAATCTTCAAGGGTAATAACACCCGGTTATTCTAACTGGTTATTATTCAGCGCCACTGTAGAAGCTGCTTTGCTGAAGTTTGAAGGTACTGGCGACAGGATGCGAATCGATTATGCTATTAAGCAACACCTTGCCTGGTATAAAGGCGATGGGATCTACGGAGATGGTCCCGAGTTTCATTTCGACTATTACAACAGTTTCGTTATTCAGCCCATGTTACTGGAAGTGATGGAAACGATTGTCAATGCTGATAGGAGAGACTCGGATAAAAAGTTGTACGACATACTTTTAAAAAGAAGCCAGCGATATGCCGCTATCCAGGAACGACTTATTTCTCCCGAAGCTACTTTCCCTCCGGTAGGCCGCTCTCTTGCTTACCGTTTTGGCGCTTTGCAGTTACTCTCAAAAATTGCGTTTATGCATGCTTTGCCACCTGAAGTAAAACCCGCCCAGGTAAGAGCGGCGTTGTATGCAGTCATAAAAAGGCAGGTTGAAGCACCGGGTACATTCGATAAAAACGGATGGCTACAGATCGGCTTTTATGGTCACCAGCCAGGCATAGGAGAAAGCTACATTTCAACAGGCAGTCTTTACCTGTGTTCTGAAGCCTTTATCATATTAGGCCTTCCCGAAACTGATTCATTTTGGCAAGGAGAAGATTTACCCTGGACACAAAAAAAGATCTGGTCGGGCGAAGACGTGCCGACCGACCACTCAATTTCGCAATAGTTGCGGGGAGTAAACAAGGTCGTTATAATTTATATTAAGAGGCTCAGTCATTTTTTACTCGCGTGCAATTAAATTTCTTTCTGTTTTCTCAATTGTACTTCTTCATTTACAATTTATTTCTCCGGTTTTAGTTTTTCTTTTTTCCAGTCAACATCGTCCCTTTTTGCAGCTCCGGTTGTGTCACTCCCTTGTACCCCATCTTTTCATTGCAGCAGTTCTATCAATGTGTTTCTTAATTTATTAGCTAAACCTAATTGTTAAGGTCTAAACATTAGAATTTTTCCATTTTATATAGATATATGCGTAGTTGATATAGTAGAATGAAGTGACTTTATGACGAGCGGAACAGCAGGAAACTGCAGTAAAATTGAAGAAAAAATATTTCTTTACCGCTTCTACTATTGCAATGTGCGTTTAAACTTTCAACTATAACATCCTGTAAGTGAAGGAATGATTAAAAGGGCACTCGTTTGCCTCAAATAAACTTTTCAGCCTCATCGTTGTATCAACTAACAAGTGTTAGTTTTAGCCTGCGAAAATTTATTTTGCAAGGAACAGAACCGTGGCGGCTGAGGACAAAAGTATTCGCGGTATTGTTAAAGTTTCTTTCTAAATTGTTACCTTATTTTTATCCTAACGATTCCTTCAAACCCCTGTTATCCACATGCCCCGGTAGATTCCGCCAGGAATTATTACGGGTTTCTGCAATCATTTTTCAATTAAAAAACGCTGTATGAAGCAAATTCTACTACGTAACCTTCACGTAAAAGGTATCTTTCGAACCAGCTGTATTCTCTTTCTCGCATTTTGCCTGCCTGTTGTAGTGACTGCCCAAGCGAACTCGCAGACCGTTTCAGGAGATATATTGGATAGTAAAAATGTACCTCTTCAGGGTGTAAGTGTAACCGTGAAGGGAACTACAAGAGGCACAGTGACCGGGGCGGATGGTCATTTTGTGCTTAATAACGTTCCAGACAGGGCTACTCTAGTGATCAGTTCCACTGGTTTTACTCCAAAGGAAGTTTCAGTGAATGGTAAAGCCTCGATTAATGTAACATTAGTCGAAGCGGTTAATGCTATGAGTGATGTTGTGGTGGTGGGGTACGGCACGCGCCAAAGGAGGGATGTTACAGGTGCGGTGTCGCAGGTAAAGGCTACGCAATTGGAAAATGAGAACCCGCAGAGTGTGCAGGATCTGTTAAGGGGTAATGTACCAGGTTTAAGTGTTACAACAAGTCCGAACGCTAAAGGAGGTGGAAACCTGATGGTTAGAGGAAGATCTTCAATTAATGCAGGTACCTCTCCATTAATTGTTCTTGACGGTGTTATTTATCCCGGCGATCTATCGGATATTAACCCTAATGATATTGCTACGGTAGATGTACTGAAAGACGCAAGTTCTGCTGCAGTATTTGGTGCAAAAGCTGCAAGTGGAGTTATACTGGTTACAACAAAGAAAGGAGCCGGTAACAAACCTAGCATTACCTTTAATAGTAATATGGGCCTTGCTACATTAGCAATGAATGAGCCGTTATACGATGGCCCGGGGTTCGTACAATGGAGGACAGATGTTTTAAAAAGTACAAACATCTCCAATGCAAAACCGTTCCAGTTTGACGATCCAAGAAATTTGCCTTCAAATATTACAGTAGACCAATGGAAGGGTTATGATAATTCGCAGGGCGACCCGGTCGACATCTGGTTAACAAGGCTAAAGTTGTTGCCAGTCGAGCGCGAAAACTATAGAAACGGTAAAACGACCAACTGGTACGATATGATGTTTCATACCGGTATAAGAAACGACCATACGATCAGTCTTTCCGGTAAGAAAGAAGACGTTTCCTATTATATGTCTACCAATTATACCAGGAATGAAGGTTATATAGTAGGAGATAAGTTTACAACCTTTCGCACACGCATAAATCTCGAAGCAAGAGCTGCAAAATTTATGACTGTAGGCATCAATATGCAGTTTGCTGATCGTGATGAAAGCCAGGTGCCGGTACAATGGGGGCAAATGGTAAACGCTTCTCCGTACGGCGAGGTTTACAAAGCAGATGGAATTACCTTAAGAGACAGTCCTAATGATGACGTCGGTAATAACCTCAATCCATTTCTTGATAACACCTATACCAATCGTCTTCAAAAGACAAATACTTTGTTCGGAAGTATTTATGCAAAAGGTACTTTGCCTTTTGGCTTTTCTTACCAAACCAATTTCACTCCGAATTTTGAATTTTATAGGTTCTTCAACGGAATTTCGGCGAAGGACTTCCGGTTTTCGGTAAGAAAAGGAGTTGCAACAAGAAGAGATCAAACCACTTTCAATTGGCAAATGGATAACCTGTTAATGTGGAATAAAACATTCGGCGAGCATAGGATCGACGCTACCTTCCTTGTTAATGCTGAGAAGTTTCAAAGATGGAACACCCAGATGGATAATGAAGGCTTTGACCCGAATGATAATTTAAGCTATCATAACATTGGAGCGGGAATAAAACCGGTTATTAGCAGCAATGACGAAAGAAGTACAGGAGACGCCCTAATGGGTCGTTTAAACTATTCATTCAAGGATAAATATTTGCTTACCACTTCTGTGCGTCGTGATGGATATTCGGCATTTGGTCTTCAAAACCCCCGGGCAACCTTTCCTTCTGTTGCCATAGGATGGGTATTTACAAAAGAAAAATTTGCGGCCCCGGATTGGCTAACATATGGCAAATTAAGAGCATCCTGGGGAATAAATGGCAATCGCGACATTGGTCGGTATCTCGCTCTTTCAGACCTTGCTACCGGTAAGTACCAGTTCATAACACCTAGTGGGCAGGTTATCCTGGTTTCTCAATTATATGTAAATCGTTTGCAAAATCCGGGTCTTAAGTGGGAGAGAACCGAGTCTTACAATTTCGGACTGGACTACTCCCTCTTAAAAGACAGGATCAGCGGTTCCATTGATGTTTACAGGAAATCGACTAAAGATCTTTTAATTAATCGCGCCTTACCCGATGTTATCGGTTTTGCAAATGTGCTGGATAATATTGGAGAAGTACAAAACAAGGGCGTTGAAGTAAGTATTAACACCTTGAATATGAAGAGGCCGGATTTCTCCTGGCGATCAACGGTTAACTTTTCACTGAACCGCAACAAGATCATGCATTTATACGGGCCAACACCAATATATGATGCAAACGGAAAAGTAATTGGTGAGTCTGAAAAGGATGATGTAGCTAACAGATGGTTTATAGGGCATGAAATTGATGAAATCTGGGACTTGAAAGTATTGGGAGTTTGGCAACAGGATGAAGCGGCAACGGCTGCAAAATTTGGTGTTCGCCCGGGAGACTTTAAAGTTGAAGACGTAAATGCTGACGGAAAGTTTTCTGATGCAGACAGGCAATTTTTAGGCTATAGAAGTCCGAGATTTCAGTGGACTTTAAGAAATGACTTTACATATAAGAGTTTTGATTTCTCTTTCATGATGTATTCAAGCTGGGGACAGAAAGAAGATTATAACCAGGCAAAAAACAATGCTGGATTTATTGACAGGCAAAATTCGTATATAGTTCCTTACTGGACTCCTGAAAACCCTATCAATGACTTCGCCCGTCTTTTCTCCAGTAATGGTAGTGCCAACTTTAGCGTGTACAGAAGCACAGCATTCATCAGGCTAAGCACGCTTGCTCTCGGCTACACTTTACCTCAACAAATGTTATCAAGGGCTAAGATTCAAGGGCTGAAGATCTATGTGAATGTAAATAATGTCGCGGTATATCAACCGGAGTGGCAATATTGGGATGCCGAGTTTAGAGTAAATCCTCCAACTGACCGTGCAATTATCCCACCTCCAAGATATTTCACATTTGGAATAAACCTTACCCTTTAATTACACGATAAATAATATTAACCATGCAAAAAAAATCGAGATCACTAATAATTATAGGGCTTTTTGCAACCATTCTAGGATCCACAACAGGGTGCAAAAGAGAATACCTGACGCCTCAGCCGCTTTCATTTTACGAGCCTTCCGCCACGTATGTTGACGCTACTGCCATGCGTGCTGCGCTGGCATCGTGCGCCAGGAACTTACGGTTCGAATATTACGGAGGTAATCCTGCAATTCTTACTGAAATGCTGTTTACTGAAATCGCAGTAGAGGGCATCACTGATAAATCGGGACCAGCGCAGGATTTAAACTTGCTAATAACCCCCGATGGTGTTCAGTTTAACGATGACGACCATAATAAAATATACGTTTATTGGGATGAAGGATATAAGGGTATTAAATACGCAAATACCGTTATTTCCAGGATCAATGATGCCAAATATGCTTCTACTGCTGAAAGGAATGCTATACTTGGTGCTGCTTATTTTCACAGGGCGCTGCGGTATTATAAGTTGGTGCACCAATTTGGAGATGTTCCGGCAATAATGAAGGAAATAACAGCTCCTAAGCTTGATTTTTATTCGACCAAAAGAGAGGTTATTCTTCAAAAAATTAAGCTTGATCTTGACTCTGCTTTATTATGGACATCTGATGCAGTTAATAAGGGGGATGTAAGCAAAGGTGCAGTAGCTCATTTGCTTACCAAAGTAAATCTTGCCCTTGGTGATTTTGACGGCGCTATTGCTGCAGCAAATTCCGTTATCAATGGTGGCGTGTACAGTTTAATGAAAAGCAATTTCGGAAATTCACCGGCACCTGTTTCATTTGTACCCGGTTCACCAACTCCCGTTCAACTACCTCATAACGTAATATGGGATCTTCATCGTCCTGAAAATAAATCTATAGGCGCTAACAAAGAAGGCTTGTTTATGATCATCGACAGGTTTGGCGATGGGCAGTTTGGGACTGGTATGACTATCATGCGCCAGGCAGTTGCCTTCTGGGGAACGAATGTTAATTCGCCAAGTGGCAAAAAAGGAACCTATGATAACCTGACCGCCGAGTTAGTACAATCTAACTTCGTAGGTAGAGGTATCGGCAGAACACGCCCCAGTAACTATGCGCAATACGAAATCTGGAACGACCCGAATGACCTGAGGCATGCAAAGGGGAACTGGATGAGAATGGAAGATCTTCTTTATAACGACCCGGGATTAAAAGCGACCAACGACCCCAATTACCTCAAAAATCTTCAACTTAGAAACGCTTCCGGTGGTTTGCTTTGTACTGACACGATCAGGAGCTGGTACGGCTGGCCACAGTACAAAGTTTTTGTGGATGATAACGAGAACGCACCTAAACAAGGCGGTCATAGCGACTGGTACATGTTCAGGTTGGCCGAAACATATTTATTAAGGGCTGAAGCATATTTTTGGAAAGGCGATCTGGGTTTAGCCGCAGCCGATATTAATGCTGTAAGAACCCGTGCCGGCTGTTCTCCAATAAGTTCAACTGATGTTAATATGGGAACCATCCTGGATGAAAGAGCAAGAGAGCTTTATTTTGAAGAAAATCGTAAAACAGAAATGACAAGGATGTCTTTCCTTTTTGCAAAAACAGGTAAAGCTGCTGAAAACGGGAAAACTTATTCATTAGCTAATATATCGGAAAGTAATTACTTGTACGACAGGGTGATGGCGAAAAATAATTTCTATAAGCTTGGATTGGTTACCAATCACGGCGATAAATACACGATGAGTCCATACCACATCTTATGGCCTATTCCAACCCGTTCAATTAACGGAAACAGTAACGGGCGGATTAATCAAAATAAGGGTTATGTTGGTTTTGAGAACAATGTTGCTGCCCTTGATAAAATAGAGTAATAACAAGCAGGGCATTATTGCAAGTTGTAAAATTGCAATAACGACAGCCTTGCTTTCTTAATCCCATAGGGGTAAATAGTACAAGCGTGAGGCCCTTCGGCAAGTGCAGGGTAAACTGCCACGCTGAATAATGCATTACCGTACAAGCGAGCGTGGCAACAATTGCTGAAACATATTTTCGGCCGGTTCAAAAAAAACCGGCTTAAAATTTCTGATAATTAAGAAGGTTTTAATTTGCTGCCCATTTAATAAAGGAAGTAATCACACTTTTTGAACTAAAACAATTTTTTTCGATAATAATATAAAGGATGACCTTTGTATTGAACAAATCAATGCCATATGTCAAATTCTCGCCGCGATTTTATTAAGGACTCGGCTAAAGCAACTGCCGGGCTATACGTTGGTGCCATGGGGTTTAGTGCAAAAAGCTATGCACGCATACCCGGCGCAAATGACCGTGTAAGGGTTGGAGTAGTCGGTTTCTCCGACCGCCACCGCAGTTCTCATATTCCGTGTTTCATGAACCATTACAAAGAACTAAATTTTGATGTGGTAGCAGTATCAGATATCTGGAGCAAGAGAAGGGAAGAAGGTGCTGCAACATGGAAAGCCAAAATGGGACACGATGTTGTTGCCTGCAGGAACAATGAAGAAATGTATAGCAAGAAGCTGGTGGATGCAGTATTTCTAAGCACCGCAGACTTTCAGCACGCATTACATACAGTTGAAGCTGTAAACGCGGGTTGCGACGCATATGTGGAAAAGCCGTTTGCAGAAACAATGGAAGATGCGCGTGCAGCATTAAAAGCTGTTAGAGCCTCAAACAAAATTGTGCAAATTGGTTCGCAGAGAAGAAGCGGTGCTAACTATTTTGCTGCTGAGGAATTTATAAAATCAGGGAAGTTCGGTCCTATAACCATGGTTGAATTAACATGGAATGTGAACCAACCCGGCAGGTGGCGCAGGCCGGCTGCAGTAGCGCAATTGAGAGAGGAAGACACGGATTGGAACCGCTTTTTAATGAACCGTCCTAAAGAAGCATTTGATCCGAGAAAATATTTGGAGTTCCGTTTGTTTTGGCCTTATTCTTCGGGTCTTCCCGGGCAGTGGATGAGCCACCAGATTGATACCGTGCATTGGTTTTCGGGCTTAAAGCATCCAAGAAGTGTTGTAGCTAACGGCGGCATTTACCAGTGGAAAGATGGTCGTCGTAACTGGGATACTATTACAGCCGTTTTTGACTATGGTCCTGCAGATGACCCTTCTAAAGGCTTCCAGGTCACTTTTGGTTCGCGCATGCACAACGGTGATGAAAGACCAGCAGAAATATATTACTCAAATGGTGGTGAATTAAACCTGAATACCAATAAAGTATCTCCTGTAGGAGGCTTAACAAAAAGGTTTGCCGATGAAATGAAGATCCAGCCAAACCTGCTGCCCGAGGTAAGTTTACAGAATACCGAACAGGTAATAGCTTCCGCAAATACAGGCGGTGATAAGTTAACATCGAACCACGTTAGAAATTGGATGGAGTGCGTCAGAAGCCGCAAACAACCAAACGCTCCTGTTGAAGCTGGTTACAGTCATTCCATTGCCATTGCCATGACCACTGCTGCCAGCCATACCGGCATGAAAGCTACGTTCGATGAAAAAACTCAGGAAGTAATGGTTGGAGGTAAGTCGTTTAAATACGGTGTTTAATAATAGCTTCGTTTATTACCTGATTGTCTCCTTTACAGTCCTGTTTACTGTTCGAAACATTTACACATTGTAAGTTTTGAACAGTAAACAGGATTATTTATCTTAAAATAACTTCATGGAAAGAAGGAAATTTATAAAAGATGCTGCGCTTACAACGGCTGGTGTTACCATTCTTAATTTTCCAATATTTGGTAGAAATGCCCCCAGTAATAAAGTAGTGGTTGCAGTTATGGGTGTCAACAGCCGGGGAAATTACCTGGCTAAAAGCTTTGCAGGGTTACCCAATGTTGAAGTGGCTTATATCTGCGACGTTGAAGATGGGGCTATTAAGAAAGGTCTTGATGCAGTTAAGGATGCTAAAAGGAAACCAACTGTCGTTAAAGATGTTCGTAAACTTTTAGAACAAAAAGACTTTGATGCATTGATAGTGGCAGCGCCTGATCATTGGCATGCACCTGCAGCTATCATGGGCGCCGCTGCGGGTAAGCATGTATACGTTGAAAAGCCGTGCGGCCAAAATCCATATGAAGGCGAGTTGGTGTCGCAAGCTTATCACAAGTTTGGAAAACACATACAAATGGGCAGCCAGCGACGTTCTTTTCCATCTTTGCAACAAGCAGTTAAGTCGGTAAGAGAAGGTGTAATCGGCGACCCGTATATGGCTAAATCCTGGTATACAAATCAAAGAGCGTCTATCGGTACAGGTAAGAAAATTGCCGTTCCGTCTACACTTGATTTCGAGCTATGGCAAGGACCTGCACCACGAAAAGATTATACAGACAATCTTGTCCACTACAACTGGCATTGGTTCTGGCATTGGGGAACAGGTGAAGCTTGTAACAATGGTACACACGAAGTGGATTGCTGCCGCTGGTTTCTAGGCGTTGATTTTCCTACCAAAGTAACTTCTTCAGGTGGCCGGTATGCATTTAAAGATGACTGGGAAACGCCGGATACACAAGTGGCCAGTTTTGAATTTGGAGACAAAGCTACAATTACATGGGAAGGACGCAGTTGTAATAACTACCCGATCGAAGGTTCAAGCCGTGGTTTTATTATTTATGGTACCAAGGGTTCACTGGTAAATAAAGGCGGCGGCGATTATAAGATTTTCGATGTAAAAAATAAGCTGGTAAAAGAGGTAAAGTCAGAAGTGGAAGCTGATCCCAACAATACGGTGAGCGCAAGCGGTGATATTGAAATTTACCATTTTGCTAATTTTGTAAACACCATCCGGGGCGAAGCGAAGCTTACAGCGCCTGTAGATGAAGCTGCCAAGTCTGTCTTACTTTGCCATCTTGCCAATATTGCCCAGCGAACTGGTGAAACTTTACATTGCGACCCCACCAACGGTCATATTACAAACAGCAAGGACGCAATGAAACTCTGGCGCAGAACTTACGAGAAAGGATGGGAGCCTAAAGTATAGAAGAAGTTTTTTCTTTTGGGCCAGGCCATAGAATGTATATATACATTGTTGCGTCGCACACTTGTACTGTATTACGAAGAAGCGGCAAGTCGTTCTTGCAGGTTATACCTTTTTAAAGAGTGTCATTTAGTTAAAACCTTCTTCCATTAAAAGTTGACAATCGAGCGTTGAGTAATGCGCATTATAATAGACATGAGATCAAAAAAAAAGAACAACAATCAACTTTCAATACCAATTTTCAAACTAAATTCTTGTTTCAAATATATTCCTGAAAGTAAATCAGCCGCTTTCTTATCAATCAAATAACCTCAATTAATTCGATTTTGAAAAATATATATAAGATTTTCATTCTATTTATACTGCTTGCTACCATAACGGAAGCCGATGCAAAACGACTTTTCAAAGGCCACCCGGGTGTTGTATCGTACACTTATCGTAAATATTTCGAGAAGGATGTGCCCGCAACGCTGGATATGATTAAAAGGGTTGGATTTAAGGATATCGAATTCTCTAATCTTTTCGGAAAAACAGCGCCGGCTTTAAGAGCTTTGCTGGACGAGCGAGGTTTAAAATGTTCTTCCTTTGGAGTGAGCTATGGTGACCTGGTAAACAAAACGGCAGAAGTAGCCCAAAACGCGAAAACTTTAGGCGCTGACTATGTTAGGGTGGCAGGCATTCCGCATAGTAAAACGATGACATTTGAAGAAATGCAAAAGGCTGTGAACGACTTTAATGCCGTTGGGAAAATATTAAAGGAACAATATGATCTCACCTTCATTTACCATAACCATGGTTTTGAATTCCAACCTTATAAAGAAGGAACCTTGTACGATTACCTCATGGAGCAAACTGACCCAAAGTATGTAAGTTTTGAACTCGACATTCTCTGGGCTTTTTTCCCCGGGCAAAACCCTGCCGCTATGTTGGAAAAATATGGAAAGCGATACAAAACCATGCATTTAAAGGATCTCAAAAAAGGTGTGAAGGGAGATATGTCGGGCGGAACTTCGCAGGAGAATGATGTTGCTCTGGGAACAGGACAAATTGATATTCCTGCTGTTTTGAAGGCAGCTAAAAAAGCCAAAATAAAGCATTATTATATCGAGGATGAAAGCAGTAATATCGTGGTACAGGTTCCACAGACCATCGCTTATATAAAAAGCTTAAAAGGTTAGTACTCTACCGGAAGAAATAAAGCATTGGATTATCGAGCATTTAGACAACCGGAAAGAAGTTTAAAATGAAGACTAAAGATGCCTGGAGGTTTGCAGACGAAGTGATTGCGATCCTTCGACTTCGCTCAGGATAAACTACTACGCTACTGACGACAGAAGGGATAAAAGTTGAACTGAGCGTAGCAACGATGACGCTATGAAATGGAGTGTTGGTATTAAAAAATACGTTAGCGAGCGATAAATCTTATACACCGAAAATATCGGTTCTCTTAAATTCATCTTTAAAAATTATTCTGAAATATTTATTAATGACAACCAATAAAATCGTTTGCCTTGCAATAACATGCTCCTTTGCTACAGGCATTTTGTTTACTTCTTCAGCTCACGCTCAGACCTCACCTAAAGGTTGGACCAGCCTCTTTGACGGCAAAACGCTAAAAGGGTGGAAGGCCCTTGCCGGTGCTGCAACTTTTACAGTTGAAAATGGGGTGATTGTAGGCACTACAGCAGCAAATACAGGCAATACCTTCCTGGCTACGGAAAAAGAATACGGAGATTTTGTTTTAGAGGCAGATGTAAAGCTGGAAAGCCAAAAAGGCAATTCAGGCATCCAAACGCGGAGTC
Organism: Segetibacter sp.; assembly: GCA_028288485.1. Lineage (GTDB taxonomy): Bacteria > Bacteroidota > Bacteroidia > Chitinophagales > Chitinophagaceae > Segetibacter. Next base: position 8,230 of record JAQBNO010000048.1, on the reverse strand, counting down.
ATTTTGACGAAAAAGCCCGGGATGGCAAGGGGAGAGTATTTGGAAGACAGGTTGAGGTGGACCCGTCAGAACGCAAGTGGAGCGGTGGAATTTATGATGAGGGAAGGAGAAACTGGTTGTATCCTTTAACCCTAAATACCAAAGCGCAGAATGCATACAAGGCCGACGATTTTAACCGCATTAAAATAGAGTGTATTGGAAACGAAATGAAGACGTGGTTTAACGGCGTACCTGCTGCTTATTTGGTTGATACCATCGATCAGAAAGGTTTTATTGCCTTACAGGTTCATGCTGTGGGCAGTCCTGACCAGGTGGGCAAAAAAGTTTGGTTTAAAAATATTCGTATTAAGACTTCCGGCATTACGCCTACACCGTTTCCTGCCGGCGTATACGTTGTGAATTACCAGCCAAATAGTTTAACGGGTTATGAGAAGAAAGAGGGATGGCGTTTACTGTTTGATGGCAAAACGTCGGACGGCTGGATGAGTTTTCGGAAAACAGGATTTCCTTCAAAAGGATGGGAGATAAAAGATGGAACCATTAATGTGCTGGCTTCAGAAGGCAGAGAAGCTGCAAACGGCGGTGACATCGTTACAAAAGACCAGTTTAAAGCATTTGATCTTTCTTTTGAATTTAAGCTGACACCGGGAGCAAACAGTGGTTTAAAATATTTTGTTACACTGGCCGAAAACAATTCTGGTTCGGCGCTTGGCCTTGAGTACCAGGTGCTGGATGACGTGTTGCATCCTGATGCTAAACTAGGCCGCAACGGTAACCGTACGCTTTCATCGTTATATGATTTAATTAAAGCTGAAAAACCTGCTGCTTCTGTTCGTCCAATCGGGCAATGGAACGTTGGAAGGGTAGTAGTATATCCGGGCAATAAAGTAGAACATTATTTGAACGGCTATAAAGTTTTGGAGTATCAGCGAGGTTCGAAGGAGTTTCGTGACCTGGTAGAGATCAGTAAATTTAAACCTGTTAAAAATTTTGGAGAAGCTCCACAAGGGTATATACTATTACAGGACCACGGTAATTCTGTAAGTTACAGGAGTATCAAGATCAAAAATTTGTAATTCTGCCCTCCGGGTAAAAAGTAGCCGGCTTAAATAATAGGTAAGGACGTCCTGTGGCGCTGCACTATCATTGTTATTGTCTTAATCTAAAAACTACGATTACGGACACTAACAGGCAAGGCGGTGGCGGCAGCGGGAGCGCCGGGAATAAAGGTGACAACAGGGAAAGCCAAAAGACACAGGCGGCACAATTAAGTGACTAGGAACGAAAAGATATTGCCGGTCACACGGGGTTGAAGCCAGGCGATATAGGCGATCTTCAGCAAATAGGGGGCGCTAAGTGGAAGAGACTGCACGCGCCGGTGGTGATGATATGACCGGTACCAGTTCGAACGAGGGGACGGAGGTTTTAGAAACATTTTCTAAGATGGCTGTGGCTGCGCCTTAATAACTCAACAGAAGCCTGCGAGTGTGGTTCGTCGCGAACGTGCTGCTGCTTGCCGTACTACAAATTTTCGGTTAAGAAAATGAATAATCCTGTAACCTGTTTTTCGTTCTTAAAATCAACAACGTGTTCGTTAAAGTAGGACGTAATCTCATTTCGCTTCTTAAAAAAGACTTTCTCCAGGTTTTTCCTGTTTACCGGCAAGAAAAGTTTGTATGAATCGCCTATAAAGTATTCGGTTTTTAATTGTAGCGATATGTTTTCTCTTACTACAAGGTCATGGCGGTTATTTGCCCGGTCAGAAAAAGAATTGTATGAGTCGATTGATCCTTGTGGAGAGGCAAAATTATACCCGCCAATTTTTTCCCTGGACACAAGATGATATTGCTGCCTTCTCGCAAGCGTTCCGTTTTTATTTTCCCTCACAATTTGCAGGTAACCTTTATTGTAAACATACAAATCTGTGTCTATTGTAACACGTTTTATATTAAGCATTTTCTCTTTGTCAATTGCCATAGTATCTCCGCCCGGTACAGCGAACATGATCTCCGCATTAAAGAGGTTATAATTCAGGTTTGCCTGGTACAAAACATCATCTTTTAAAAGGATCCTCCCTGGCTTGAATTCTTTATATCGAAACATAACAGCGGGAGTGACTACGTCAGAAAATATGCTACCCGCCGGAATAAGGATACGGGTTGAGTCTTGCCCTACGAGGGATTGGGTAACGAAAATAGATATGGCAATTGCTATAAATTTCATACAAGCAGAACGAAACTAAAATAAGGAATATTTCCAACTTATCCCGGTTTTTGATTTTAGACGAGCGGTTATAACAAATGCCGTAAGATTAGAAGTTAGTCTACATGAACCTGAACAAGTACAAAGCAAAAAAGCTGGCTGAATGATCAGGTTCGGCTCGTTGAAAAAATGACAATGCAAAAAGATAAAAAGCAAGTAGCAGGTAAAGAAGCCTTTGTAAAGGTAACCCAGGCTGGCAGTGCAACAAATGAACAGATAAAGGAAGGCGAGATAAAAAGTACCAGGAGTTAGTGCGAGGTGGCAAACGCCGGAAGACGTAGCGGAATTTTCAGGTACACACCATGTTTAATGGTTTTCTCCTAAGTATGAATAATTTTTGTTGTGAAACCAACAGTAGAAATTTATTCAACATTGTTGTCCGGATAAATCCTTTGGTGATGTCACTCCTGGCAGCTACCGCCATACTGTTTCTTTTCATTCAGGCTGTGCAACGATTGATAAGTAAGACGTTAAATTATTTATCGCTAATATTAGTTAAGACGTCTTTATCAAATTAATTCTTTTCCTTAAAAGTGGGTTCCCTGTCTTATTTTTAATGCCTTATTGATTAGAGCCCTTTTAACAATATTGCGATTGCTTCAATAATGGCCTGAATTTTTACTTAAGAGAAAATTTAGATTTAACGCAATAAAGGAAGTGATGATAATAAAAAAGGTAGTCAGGAGTGTAATTGGTATTGTAATAATAGTAACGTCTGTTGCACTGTTTGCTGCCGCTGCTGCTCCGTTTATAGATCCCTCAGGTTTTGATTGGCCTGCTTTTTTCGGTCTGATGTACCCGTTTCTTTTGTTACTTCATTTGCTGGTATTTGTTTGTTACGTTTTCGTGAAGCGGAACAAGCAAACACTCCTTTTTCTAATACCCGCTTTGTGCACACTAAATATTTTTCTTAATTCGTTTGGACTGAATTATTTTAAATCTGCCGCAGCGAGTGAAGGAGGCAATACCCTTAAATTTATGACCTACAATGTACACTCATTTAAGACCGCCAACGATTTAACCCAAAGTGCACAGGCTCCTATACTGCAGTTGATTCGAAATGAACAGCCGGAAATTCTATGTGTGCAGGATTTTTCAACGGAGAGAGCCAATAATACGATGGACTCAATTAAGACTATATTGCAAACCGTCAATTTTTACCGGGGACCGGCAGATCCGAAACTTTTTCCTACAAATTCAATAGCTACATTTTCTAAATATCCTATTGTGGATACAGGTTTTATTGTGTTGTCAAAAATTTCAAAGTCAAACCAGGCTCTCTTCACCGACATTAATAAAAATGGAAAAATCATCAGGGTATACAACGTGCATTTTGAGTCGTTAGGTTTTCAGCCGCATGAATATGAAGAATGGAGAAACGCAGATATAATTGGAAAATTAGAATTCCTCTTTAAAGTTAAAGACAAGTTTTCAGTAGCCTTTTCAAACAGAAGCGAACAGGTAAAACTGCTGAAAAAACATACCCGAACGTGCCCGTATCCATTTATTATAGCTGGTGATTTCAATGATACACCTTCTTCGTTCGCCGTCAACTATACTATGAGCGGAATGAAAAATGCGTTTCGTGAAAAGGGAAGGGGATATACCGTAACCTTTAATGGTGGTTTACCTGACTTCCAGATTGATTATATAATGGCAAATCCTTTCTTTAAGATTTTGAGTTATAATGTTATTCGGCAAAAGTTGTCGGACCATTATCCTGTTGTGGTAAATTTAGGCTATTAAATACTCGTGGCCGGTCAAGTAATAACTCGAACTTGCTTTCAAGTATTTTAAGCTTCTTAAGAAACATAACCGAAGAAATATCACAACGCGAACAACAACAGCGGGTCCCGTTTTGGACTGAGTCAAGGTGAAGGTTTGGGTGAGAGATCCTGCAATATTCCGGATTGTTTGTCTGAAAAACCTCTTCAACAAACAGGCCAGCTGTTCACAGGGAGAATTTCAGAGAATATAACAAGAAAGCCGCTACTGTTTTCAGGCATGTTGTTACAGGCAATTACGCTGTTCCTGTTTTTACAACGGACTGCGGAGATTTTGTTGACCAGCTTTTGTCCTTAACTCATCATCGTTGTGTCACTCTCTTGTACTACCGTACTTGCAGCGGCAAACAGTAAACCGGTTCGTCCGATCTTGCTGTCGTGCGTTTAAACAGCTGATGTAATCGAATAGCGGAGGCTAAGTTCTCATTTGCCTCGGTAGTCGTCCTGCCTTTCAACCATGCGAGAAACGAAACAATCTGCTGTTGTGTACTTGTGCTTTTTGTCTCTCTTGAGCAAAGAAAAAGTAAGCCTGCCGGTCAGCATGGCATAGCTTTAGAATAAGGCTTTAGCATGCCGCTCGACGAATACAAGAAGAAAAGAAGGTTAAATGAAACGCCTGAACCATCAGGTGGGGAAGCAGTGGACAGAAAGCTTCATTTTGTTGTTCAAAAACATGCAGCATCTCACCTACACTACGACTTCCGTTTAGAGCTAAAGGGTGTTTTGAAAAGTTGGGCAGTACCTAAAGGTCCTTCATTAGACCCGGAAGAAAAAAGGCTTGCAATGGCCACAGAAGATCATCCATACGATTACAAAGACTTCGAAGGCATAATACCTAAAGGACAATATGGAGGAGGAACAGTAATAATCTGGGACGAAGGGACATATACTACTCCTGATGTGGATGAGAACGATAAGAAAACACAGGAGCATGCATTAACAGGCCAGTTTTATAAAGGAGGAATGTTAATCAATCTTCAAGGTAAAAAGCTGAAGGGACAATTCGCAATCATTAAAGCATCGGGAAGAGATGATAAGTCATGGTACCTGCTGAAAGTAAAAGACAAACATGCATCAAAAACTGACGTAACTAAAAAAGATAAATCAGTTGTTTCAGGATTGACGATAGAACAAATGGCAGCGAACGTAGTAGCAACGAAATGGCAAAGCAATAGAGCAAACAAGGATGCGCAAGAAACAGCAACAGCAACGGGATTAGATACGCAACTTTTAGAAAAAGGCGACAAAGCTGAAATGCCTGAAGTTGTACATCCGATGAATGCAACGTTGATCAAGGAGATTTTCGATGATGCCCGTTGGGTATATGAACTAAAACTGGATGGTTACAGAATTGCGGCACTGATCAGAGATGGCAAAGTGACCTTGCAAACAAGATCGGGGCAGAACTATACAAAGTATTATCAACCCGTAGTAAACGAACTGCAGCGGCTTCCTTACAATGCCATTCTGGATGGTGAAATAGTAGCACTTGATGAAAAGGGCAAACCAAATTTCGACCTGCTGCAGGCATACAACGGTGCTGTTCCGCTCGTTTATTACCTGTTTGACTTGCTATGGTTTGATGGATATGACGTTACCCGGTTAACTTTGTTGGAAAGAAAAACCCTGTTGTCGCAACTTTTGCCCCAGAGTGAAACGATAAAATACAGTGAGCATTTTGACGATGGCCCTGCTCTGTGGGAGCAAATAAAAGCTATGGATCTGGAAGGCATCGTAGCTAAGAAAAAGGATAGCATATATCAGCAAAACAAGAGAACTAAAGACTGGTTAAAGTTACCTACTGAAATAAGGCAGGAATTTGTAATTGGCGGCTGGACTGAAAGTGATAGTGGCCGGCCGTTTCGATCAATTGTATTTGGTGCTTATGAAAATGACCAGCTTAAATTTGTCGGTCATTCAGGAAGTGGATTTAAGGATGAAGTGATGAAAGAAATAATGAACAGGCTTAGACCACTTGAAACAAAAAGGAAACCCTTTGTTGATGAAGTTGATCATGATACAACCCCACATTGGGTAAAGCCTGAATTAGTAGCCAACTTTAAATTTTCAACATGGACGGCAGCTGGTAAAATACGAAAGCCTGCGATTTTTATTGGATTTAGAGACGATAAGGATGCTAAAGATGTAGTACGGGAAGTACCGCTATCAACTAAAGAGGAAGAAAAAATTGTACAGCAGGAACCAACGGTAAAATCGACTAAAAAACAGGCAGAAAAAAAACCTGTTGCTAAAGTGACTAAAGTAGGTGTTGAAACGTCAGAGGATAGTAATTGGCCTGAAATCGAAAGTCAGAAAATAACGAGCAGTGAAGTGTTTGATATTGAAGATTGTCAAATGACGCTTACTAATGTTGAAAAGGAATTGTGGGAAGGAATAACGAAGGCGCATTTAATTCAGTACTATCATAGCATTGCTCCTTATATACTTCCGTATTTGAAAGACAGGGGACAATCGTTACATATTAAACATATAAAACCAACAGCACCTGGATTGTATATAAAAGACATGGAAGGTCGACAACCTGCTTGTGCTGATATTTTTACTGTGAAGCGTAAACATAAGAAGAAAGGTAAGAGGGATGTAATTGATTACCTTGTTTGCAATAATGAAGCAACCCTTCTTTATATGGTTAATCTTGGTTGCATTGATATTAACCCGTGGACTTCCAGAACAAGTAAGTATTTATACCCTGACTTTATCATCATTGACCTTGACCCTTCTGATGATGATTTTAAAAAGGTTATTGAAACTGCAAAAGCAGCTAAGCAAGTTTTTGATAAACATAAGTTGAAGGCTTTCCCTAAAACATCCGGTAAAACTGGTATCCATCTCTACGTGCCTTGTGAAGGTTTTACTTTTCCTCAAGCAAGAGAAATTGCAGAGCGAATATGTAAAGAGATACATGCGCTCGTACCTGAAATAACCACTACTGAAGTAACTGTTTCAAAAAGAGGAAATAAGCTGTATCTCGACCCTAATCAAAACGATGAGGCTGATACCGTAGCTGCACCTTATTCAGTAAGGCCTTTTCATCATCCGTCTGTATCAACCCCGCTTGAATGGAAAGAGGTAAATGACAAACTTGATCCGTTGAAGTTTGACATGAATAACATACTGGAACGAATTGAAAAGAAAGGAGATTCGTTTGCGGGAGTGATGGATAAAAAGATAGCAGTGAAGAATTCAGGGATATTAAAATTATTTATGTGAGTTATGTTTGTTAAAAAGGAAATTGATTTTAATCCGCAAGCTGATGTGCCGGGAGCTTTTGTTTGTTCAGCCTGCGGCTTCGAGTTATTTGAAGGGGATAAAAAGTTTAAAGCAGGGTGTGGCTTTCCAAGTTTTTGGTTACATATTGCTGATCATGTAAAGCTGAACCGCCTCGATACTTATGGAAGGCATAGGGTTCAATTGTTGTGTAATAATTGCGGGCAGCACTTAGGACATTTATTTGAAAATAAGTTTACTCCCACCAGGGTTCGTTACTGCATTAATCAGGCTGCTATTGTTTTCCTGCGTGCAGGTACTAAAGCCGTTTTGTAGAAATATAATTTTTGGCAACGATATTGATAACTTATCTAATGGACTCCAACTTTTATTTACAGATGTTTTCATCATTCATTTACAACAAAAAACAATACAATGGAAAGTAACAGGCAAGGACAAGGTGGTAGCGGCAGTGCCGAAAATAAGGGACAGGGTAGGGATGATCAAACAATTTCATCAACAATTGTTAGTTCCGGCCAGAGAGAAGACATAGCTGAACAGACAGGTTTGAAGGCAGATGATATAGCTGATGTGCAGGATCTGGGCGCACTTAGCGGAAGAGGGGATGCAGCGGGAGGATCAGGTGATCATATGGAGAATACAAGCACTAACGAGGGAACTGATAGGTTTTAAGGTTGGCGCAATGAAGCAATCTGCTGTGGTAATCAAAGAAAAATCAAGACGGGAACGATAACAGCCGGTTCCCATCTTGATTCGCTGATTAGGCTTTTGTACTATTTTGGATTGGGCAGTGGTTTTTTATTGAAGGGTTATGATAAAGGTGTAGTTTATTGAAGTGATTTTTGCATTTGTTATTGGAGGAACGAAGCAATCTGCTGTGATAATATTTATTCTTTTTATCTCTCTTAAGCATTTGTCACTTTCTTTGCCTTGAT
>JAQBNO010000002.1 GCA_028288485.1 Segetibacter sp. | reverse complement strand
ACATACACCCTTCCTCACTTTATGGGTTACCGTTTTGCGCTGTTTAATTATGCTACTAAGAACGTAGGAGGTTCTGTCGATTTTGATTATTTCAGAATACAAGATCAGATAGCCAAAAAATGATTACATGTTTTAGTGGGATGAACAGGTAATTCCCAATTGCTTGCCTTCATATTAAGGTTTCGTTCTACCGAATCTTTCGGTTCTGAATCTTTCGTGCTATAATAGCAGATAACTCCCGAAGCATTTAGATGAAATTAAATTTAAAAGTTTCAGCAAGTTCTTCAGAAGCAGGTTTGTTATTTCCATCTGGTAGCTGTTGTGAAGTAGATGTAAGTAAATACTAACGTATAGTAGTCGTTGCTTTGGTTGAAGTCACATTCAACGACACAAAGCAAAAAAGAAGCAGCTATGAGTTTTATCATAACTGCTTCTTCTATTTTCTGACCGCGTGAGGATTCGAACTTTATCTTGAAATGCTTATCCAGCAAGGATTCAAAAGAACTTAATACCCTAGGTACGCGATTAAGGCACCTACAGATTCGGTCAAAATTAATCGAAAAAAATCGAATTGAAAATCGCCTTTTTAAAGCCATTTTATGGCATCCTGATTTAACTTTCGCCTGGTTTTTTTTAGCCGCTATTACACATTACTCTGCTTACACTTTTACAATTCATCCAGTCTGTATTTAATCAAACGTTAGCCTGTTTGCTATTTTTGTAAATGTTCATTATATTTGATTGTTCACGTTGCGTGAACGAGCAGTATTTATGAACGAACGTCAAATAATAGAGACAGCGCTAGAGCGCCTGGCGGCAAAGACTGGGGTACAAGGTAAATGGAAGCCCGCAAAAAATATAGATGGAACGGTAGATTTCACCTTTAGCAAGAATAATATAAAGGTTGTTATTCAGGTGAAAAAAGAATTAAGACAATACCACCTTGCCAGGATATTTGAAATGGCAGAAAAATATCATCCCTTCATGGTGATAGCGGAGAAAATATTTCCGACGATTAAAGAAATGTTGAGGGAGAAGAAAATTAGTTATTTGGATACGGCTGGTAATATTTTCATTAATACTGAAGCACACTTTATTTGGATTGATGGTAATAAGCCGGCAGAAGAGAAAAAGACAGGCACCAACCGGGCCTTTACCAAAACAGGATTAAAAACGGTGTTCTATTTACTTCTTCACGATGACGCCATCAATATGCCTCATAGAAAACTGGCCGATGCCACCGATGTAGCCCTTGGAAATATAAAAAATGTAATGGAGGGACTTAAAGATTCCGGGTTTATATTACAGGTAGCGGATTCAAAACGAAAGCTACAAAATAAGAGGGCCTTATTGGAAAGATGGATCACCGGATATAGAGAAAGCCTGAAACCTTCGTTGCATATTGGTAACTTTCGCCTTTTGAATGACGACAAATTAAGGAACTGGAAGGAATTGCCTATTGAGAAAGGACAAAGTGTTTGGGGTAGCGAACCTGCAGCAGACCATTTTACTAATTATCTAAAACCTGCCTTTCTAACTTTATATACAAACCAGGATAAAGCTGCTATTCTAAAGCAATGGAAGCTTATACCCAATGAAAAAGGGAATGTGCAGTTATATAAGAAATTCTGGAAAGACGATGAAACCGAACAAACGCAATACGCACCACCTCTGCTGGTCTATGCCGATTTGTTATTAACAGGTGACCCGCGGTGCCAGGAAACTGCCGAGATGATTTATGACCAATACTTAAAAAATGAGTTTAAGAGTTAGGGGAGGTGATTTAAAAGAGGTATTCGATGCTTTGGAAGAGGCTTTTAAGGCCATAGGAATAGATTATTATCTTATAGGTGCAATTGCAAGAGATATATGGTATTCAGGAAGCGACCAGATATTCAGGCAAACCAAAGATGTAGACTTTGCTGTGTTGGTTGGAAGTAAGTTGGAATATGAAGCAGTAAAGCAATATCTAAAGGAAAATAAAAACTTCCAGGATACAAAAGGTAATTCATTTGTTATGCTGGCACCAGAAGGAATACAAATAGATATTCTTCCTTTTGGAGCAATTGAAATTGATGACAGGGTAGATGTAGAAGGAGGGGGGCTGACAAGTATAAAAGTGAATGGATTTATGGAAGTCTACCTTTCTGGTACAGAAAAAATTGAAACAGAAACAGGTCATCAATTCAAAGTAGCTACCTTACCATCAATCGTATTACTAAAGCTAATTGCGTTTGACGATAGGCCTGAAAAAAGAACCAAGGATGCGAGAGACGTCGCAAATATACTTGCTCACTTTTTTGATCTCCAGGCTGAATTAATATACAATGAACACAACGATATATTTGGTAATGAGGATCAAACGTTAGAAGAAATTTCAGCTATTGTAATTGGGCGGGAGTTGAAAAAAATCTGTTCCACCAATCAATCGCTTCTTGAAAGGTTGAGACAAATCTTGCAGAATCATATTGCCTTGAAAGAAAATAGCGTCTTTATAAGAAATATGGTTGCGGAAACGGATGGTACAGTGGAGAATAAGATAAGACTTTTGCAAAAGGTTCTTGCATCACTATACCGATAAACTCATTTGTTCTTATTAATTTTTAGCCTTCGTCTTCCATTCTTCTGCCCCTTTTTCAATGACAAATAACGATAATTATCCTACCCCCGTAAACAACTTTTATTGCTGCTTATTAGTCTTTCCGGCCTCAAGTAGATGTTGTATTTCTTCGTAATCGTAAAAATGAACGCCACCTATTTTAGTGTATGGGATAACCCCGGAAGATTTAAGTGTTTGCAAAGTACCGGGAGATATTTTTAGCATCCTCCTTACTTCATGCGACTTCAGCCATTTTTTTGTTGTTGCACCTGTTGCAGGCTTTAATGCGCCAAAAGTTCCTCCAATAATTCTTTCTTGAACTGCTGTAAATCGTCTACACTTATAAGTTGATGAGCATAGATTTTTTGAGGATAGGAATCCTCGGTGGTTTTTCTGTATGCTCTTTCCATGACACACGTTTTTCATTTTCACATTACTAACATCCAGGGATGTTAGTCCAATTGAAGTGGAGTTAATAAAACTTAATTAGATATATCAGGAAAAGCTGTTGAAAAATTTAAGGAAACCACAGCATTTTCAAGAAACGAAATTGAAGGATTAAAAGATTCGAGGACATTCAAAAGGAAATTGGCTAATAGCAATTTGCCCGATTCAGTTTTGCCTAGAGGTTATAAAAATTTATTAGGTCTTCGGTCTTTTACGATTGGAAGAAGTGTCGTTGATTATTCAGAATTGTCGGTAAAGAATATAAGTATTAAAGGTATACAGGTTGAGTATAATCCCTACTATTATTACGCTTTTGCACCTGGTTTTGTAGATTATCGCTTTCGTGATTTTATAGTACGAAACCGAAATACTTCACCTCAATATTTTCGTCCTGCCGGGTCTCCTTTTATAGCTCTGTGTATAGCCAACGGACCCCGGCATTTTTGAACTGCTGATGATGCAAACTTTCCTAGCTTAACTCTTCATAATGCACGGGCATGAAACCGTCAAATTTGTTCTCACATAAAACCTTGCCCTACTATACTCGTAATCCTCCCAATGTTCGACTAATTTCCATTTTCCGCGTACACAATTAAGATCGATGTCATTTATTTTTAGTAAAAGAAATTTTCGGTGATTAATCGGTTTTGCATCAAAAAAGCGCTTCGGATACTTTATGCTTCTGGTTCCTTGCAACATCTCTTTCAGTCAATCCTTCTTTTAATTGTAAAAGTATTTGGTTAGCCCCTTTTCCTGTAATCGCTTAATTAATTCATATGCCATAAACCTCTTTCCATTACCTACTGTTTTATTTAAATCATAATCCTCATTTGGAAAAAACAATATGCAATGAACATGATTT